>JBMONO010000001.1:0-25487 GCA_049323655.1 Thermodesulfobacteriota bacterium
GCGTTTCAAAAGAAGAAAAATGGCGGCAGCAAACCCTTTGCGCCCGCTGGACGGGCCATTTTTGATGTTATTGGCTATTTCAAGGAACAAATAATGTTACTTGTTTCACTTTTTGTAACACTCTGGGTCTTCAGTGAGGCTCATGATAATTTTGGCCACCAAATGGCTTATTGAGTTTTTACGCGTTCATCAAGAGTGATGCTCTCGCAAAAAGTCAATTTCGGGGACGGCTGAGCAAAAGGTCGCCATCAAGGGTGACGATTCCAACGGGCGGCGCATGTTCGCGTTGTTTTCACTTTCCCGCCCGCCATGGTTTACGGTTTTTTTTGCAAGATCATCGTTTTTTCCGAACGCAGACAAACACTATCCGAGCAACCGGCCCGTAAGAAGCAACAACCACTCCCACAATCGCCGCCCCCCTCCTCTTTCGCCGCCCATGGCATCCAGCCAGTTCCGCTGAGAGCCGGTGGCCTGGGCCTCGTGGAGATAATGGACATGCCAGCCGGCTCGCACGGCGCGCCGGCAGATCTCCAGTTGCCAGAGCCAGCCGGAAAGACGGGGATGAACCCCTCCTTCATCGTCGATAAAAATGCGGCTGATCATCATCCCCGGACCGGCGAACCAGTTCGCCTCGCCGCTGGCGTACTCGCCCCAGCCCGGCGCCGGCCGACCGGGGGGAGCAGCGGAAGAGGACAGCAGTGATAACAAGGGGGGAAAGGTTCGGGCCACCCGCTGGATGCGCCCCTCCTGATCCCGCAGTTTCGGACCGACAATGGCGGCCTCCGGCACCTCGTCGAGAAAGTCGATCAGGGTGGCAAGGCAGCCGTCGGCAACCACCACTGTGTCATCCCACAGGGAAAAATAGCGACCGCAGGCACGTCGCAGTGCCGCGTTGATCATCTCCCCCGGCGGCCTGTTCCGGTCGCGGCCGATCCAGACGATATCCCGGAATTCATCCCGCAGGGAAGCGATGTTACCGATCGGCTCAGGCAAGGCAACCAGGACTTCCAGGCCGACATGATCAGCCCCGCCGACAAGAAAACGGAGAAAACGCCGCAATCGCGCCTCATCCCCCGTCGCCGCAACGAGAACGGTGAGATCGGCCTGCACCTCCACCTCTCAAGCCTGTTGTTGCCCGGCGCGTTTCAGCTTCACCGAGGGGAAGAGATCGAGATTGGTGTGGGGCAGAAAGAGGGCGGCCATGTAATGATTCATAAAATCCGGACTCTCGGAGAGCTCCATATTGGTCATCAGCCGGCTCACCTCGGAGCGCTCGCGAAACCGTTTGTGGTCGTCGAGACTGATCTGGGCGCCAAGCAGGGAGCCGTTGCCGAGATAAAAAAACTTTTCCCGTTCGATGTCCGGCAGCAGGCCGATGCTGATAGCCCGCTCCAGATCAATGTATGCCCCGAAGTTGCCGGCCAGAATGATGCGGTCGAGATCGGTGAAGGTCATTCCCACCGATTCGAGCAGGGTCTGGTAGCCGGCATACATGGCGCCTTTGGCGCGGATCAGATTGTCGAGATCGACCTCGGTGATGACGATGTCCTCACCGATCAGGGAATCCTTGGACCAGGCCAGCACATACTCATAGCCATCCTGCCCTTCGCGGATACGGGGATGGTTGAGGGAACGGTCGAACTTGCCCTGCTGGTCAACCACGTTTGCCTCCAGCAGCTCGGAGACGATGCTGATCAGACCGGAACCGCAGATGCCGCGGGGCTTGGTGCGCCCGATGGTGACGATCATCGGATCAAAGGTCTCAGGATGGATGTGAAAATTCTCAATGGCACCGCTGCTCGCCCGCATGCCGTGGCGAATACCGCCGCCCTCGAAGGCCGGACCGGCGGAACAGGCGGTGCACATCATCCAGTCCTGGTTGCCGACCACGATCTCGCCGTTGGTGCCGATATCAATGAACAGAGTCAGCTCCGAACTTTTGTGCATCTGACAGGCATGAACCCCGGAGACGATATCGCCGCCGACATAGCTGGCGATGGAAGGGTACAAAAAGAGACGGACCGACGGGTGGGCCATGACGCCAAGCCCGGCGGCGCGGGTCAGTGGAAACTGGCTGCAGGCAGGCACATAGGGCGCCTCGCGGATGAACTTCGGATCGATGCCGAGCAGGAGATGGCTCATCACCGTGTTGCCGGCCGCCATGATATAGCTGATGTCGCTCGGGCTGATCACCACCTTGCGGCAGACCGACTGAATGATCTCGTTGAGGGTGTGCACCACCCGCTCCTGCAGGAGGCGCAACCCGCCGGGCCGCTGCGAGTAGATGATGCGCGAGATGACATCCTCGCCGTAAGGGATCTGACCATTGTAGGCCGACGACTCGGCCAGCACCTTACCGGAATTGAGATCCATCAGGATGCCGCCCACCGTTGTAGTGCCGATATCCACCGCCAGGCCGTAGAGGCGGTCGGTGGTGTTGCCCGGCTCGAGAGCGATGATCCTGTCCGGCTCCTCGGCCCGCTTGCCGCGCAGCATGAGCACCGTCACCTCCCAATTGGCCTCACGCAGAAGAAAGGGCAACTCTTTCAGCATCTCCGGATGATCATAGGTCGGCTCCTTGCAGTCGTAACAGCCCTTGCGGATGGCGCGCAGCAGTCGCTGAAGATCCGGGACGTTGTCTTCCAGAGTAGGCGGATCGAGCCTGAGAAATCGTTTCTCCACCGGCGGATCCACATCCCATTTACCGATCAGCGTTTCAAGCGACCGGGCGGAGATGGCGCGGGTGGTCTTCGGCTTGCTCTTCAAGGTTTTGCCATCCTTGCCGGTCTGTTCCGGGATCTCCACCACCACATCGCTGAGCAGTGAGGTTTGACAGGCCAGCCGCACCCCCTCATCAAACTCCGCGGCCTTCAGATGCTGGCCGCGCTCGGCCGCCACCTCTCCCTCCCTGATTTTCACCTTGCACTTGCCGCACACCCCGTCCCCGCCGCAGAAGGCGTGGAGATAAACCCCGGCCTTGGCCGCCGCGGCGAGCAGATTTTCCCCCTTCTCAACCGTGATGGCAGTCCGGTCGGGCAGAAACGTTACCTGTATTCCCATAGTGACTCATCTCCCTGAAATGGCTGAAAACTCTTTAGCGTCACAATAGCAGGAACGCCTCTCTTGTCAAGACACAAGATGGGGCATACAGGGCCGCGCATGAGGTCGATCAAGCCTGCGGCCACTCCCGGAAAAAAACGAGAATTATCTTGTCTTCACAAGTTACTCCCGTTAAAATACGATGGATATTCACCAGAAAAATCAACAGGTGCGACAGACTGGTATTGCAAGAATTCCGACCATTTGTTCGGATATTTTCATTTTCAACAGGGAGAAAAACATGGCGGACGACAAGGTTCTTCACGTGACAGACGCGGATTTCGAACAGCAGATCCTCAAATCGGACATTCCGGCCCTGGTGGACTTCTGGGCGCCCTGGTGCGGCCCCTGCAAGGCCATCGGCCCCATGATCAATGAACTGGCCGGAGAGTATGCCGGCAAGGTAAAAATCGCCAAGATGAACGTGGACGAGAACCCTGAAACTCCTGGGAAATACGGAATCCGCGCCATACCGACCCTGATTTTCTTCAAGAATGGCTCCGTTGCCGATCAGATCACCGGTGCGGTCGGCAAAACCCAGCTGATGGCCATGATCGACAAGTAATGACCGCTCCGGACTATCAGCTGGTCATCATCGGCGGCGGTCCCGCCGGCCTCACCGCCGGTCTCTATGCCGCCCGGGCCCGCCTGCATGTCCTCCTGCTGGAAAAAGGAGCTGCCGGAGGACAGGTGATGAATACCGACTGGGTTGACAATTATCCGGGTTTTCCGGAGGGCATTTCCGGCTTTGAGCTGGCGGAGAAGATGGCGGCCCAGGCGGCCCGCTTCGAGCTGGCGACCCGGCTGGGTGAAGTACGATCCATGGATCTCGCCGGGCCGGTGAAGAAAATCCTGCTGGACAGCGGCGACGTCATCACCAGCAAGGCGGTGATCATCGCCACCGGCGCCCGGCCGAATCAGCTCGGTATCCCCGGCGAAAAAGAGCTGACCGGCAAGGGCGTTTCCTATTGCGCAACCTGCGACGGCCCCTTTTATCGGGGTCTTACGATCGCCGTGGTCGGCGGTGGCAACACCGCCATCCAGGAGGCGATCCATCTCACCAAGTTTGCCGAGCGGGTCTTTGTCATCCACCGGCGGGAAGAGCTACGAGCGACCAGAATCGTCCAGGAAAAGGCCTTTGCCAACGCCAAAATCGAGTTCATCTGGAACACGGTTGTCACAGCAGTGCTTGGCAACAAGGAGGTTGACGGGCTGACCCTGCGCAACGTGCAGAGCGGCGAGCAATCAACCCTGGCTGTCAAGGGCGTCTTCGTTCTCATCGGCACCCGGCCGAACAACGAGATGTTGCCCGCTGACCAGTTGCGCATGGAAGACGGCTTTATTGTCACCGACGGGGAGATGTGCACCAACTTGGCCGGAGTCATGGCGGCGGGCGATATCCGCAGCAAAAAGGTCCGCCAGATTATCAATGCCGCAGGCGAGGGGGCAGTGGCCTGCCTCGCGGCGGAGGAGTATCTCAACTCTCTCACCTAATCAACCAGCATGGCCGCCCCCGGCCAGCGTAACCCTCAGCCCGTTTCCGCTTATGCCGTGCAGCGAGAGAGACAGACGATGGCTGCGGAGCGGCTGCACCCCACAAAAAGAAGATCTTCGATGAAATCCATTGCCCGACATCACCGCATCCTGTCATGGCCGCCCAGACTGCTGCTCCTGCTCTGCGCCTCACTCCTGATCCTGCTGCCCGGATGTTCCGTTTACCGGGACATCGCCTCCATGTTCAGTGACGGTGATACGGTGCAGGCAGCGCCCGAGTCACTGGCCATGGACGCCATGGATGAATTCAATCGCGGCGAGTACAGCAGCGCGCTGAAACTCTTCGAAGAGATTCAGGAGCGTTTTCCTTTCAGCCGTTTCAGCCTGATGGCTGAACTGAAAAGCGCCGACTGCCATTACCACCTGGGCCATTACGGCGAGGCGATTGTCTCCTATGAAGGGTTTGCCAAAAACCACCCCACCAATGAGGCCCTCCCCTACGTCCTTTTTCAGCTCGGCATGTGTTACTATATGCAGATCGACACCATCGACCGGGATCCGGGCCACGCCTTTGACGCCCAAAACGCCTTCAGCAAACTGTTGACCATGTATCCGCAATCCCCGTACACGGAAGAGGCAAAGGCAAAAATTCGCGTTGTCCGTGATTTCCTTGCCGGTCACGAGATGTATGTCGCCACCTTTTACCTCAAGACGAACAAAATCGAACAGAGCAAGGCCCGCCTGCGCTACCTTCTCGACAATTATCCGGACAGCGCTGAGGCCCCGCACGCCCAGGAGATACTGGCAAAGCTTGAAGCAGGGCAGCCGATTGAAAGCAGCTGGCTGGACTGGATTCCGGAAATCGGGCTGCCGGACTGGGCCACCTTCCAGGGCTTCGGCTCTTCATCGACGCCGGCCCCCCAGCAATAGACGCCCCTTAGCGTTTTGCCTGGCGCCGGCGCCACTGTTTATCGAAGCGTTCCTCTTCGCTGTAGATGCAGCCGCAGTAGGGCTGGCGATAAAGCCCCATGGCGCGGGATCGGTTAACACCTTCCTGCCAGCCCTGGCGAAAATCCCGATAGTAAAAGTCAATGCCATGCTGAACCGCAAGCGCCTCACCCAGACGCCGAATTTCCTCGTGCTTCTGATAGCGACTGTAGAGCAGGGTTGAGGAAAAGGCATCGGCGCCGACAGACACAGCATGCCGGGCTGTGGCGGCAAGCCGCATGAAATAGCAGCGACCGCAACGGTCATCTTCATGAAAGACGATCTCCTGCAGAAAGGCACGCAGGCCGTACTCACGGTCGATAAAAAGAGGAAAATCAACCCGGTCGGCAAACTCTTCCAAGGCCGCGATGCGCTGTTGGAATTCACGGAATGGATGAATATTGGGATTGTAAAAAAAACCGCTGATCGTCACCCCTTCCTGCCGCAGGAGATCAACGGGATAAACGGCACAGGGGCCACAACAGACATGGAGCACCACCCTCACGACTGGACCACCTTGAAGACCTGCGGATCGATAGCGTATTTGTGGATCTTGTAATTGATGATACGCAGGCTGGTCTCCAGCAATTTGGCGGCCTGGGTCTGATTACCCCGCGCCCGTTTCAGGGCGTCGATGATGAGTTCGCGCTCGAAATTCTCCACCGCCGCGGCCAGGGAAAGAGGATTTCCCTCACTGGTGCTTTCTGCGCTTTGCAGGGTAGGCGGCAGATGATAGCTCTTGATGGCCTCCTCATCACAGATCAGCACCGCCCGCTCCATGCAGTTCTGCAACTCCCTGACATTACCGGGCCAGTGATACTGCATGAGAAGATCAATGGCCGGGGTGGAGATGCGAAAGATTTTCTTGTCGTTTTCAGCGCAGAATTTCTTAAGAAAGTATTCGGCAAGCAGCAGGATGTCGGTGCGCCGTTCCCGTAACGGTGGCAGATAGACGGGAAAGACATTGAGCCGGTAATAGAAATCTTCGCGGAAGTTGCCCTCCTGCACCGCCCTTTCGAGATCCTTATGGGTGGCGGCGATGAGCCGAACATTGCATTTGATCGGTTCGACACCTCCCAACCGCTGAAACTCCCGATCCTGGACGACGTTGAGCAGCTTGACCTGCACCGGATGACTGAGGTCACCAATCTCGTCAAGGAAGATGGTCCCGCCCTCCGCCTGTTCAAAACGGCCCTTTTTCAGAGAGCTGGCGCCGGTGAACGCCCCCTTCTCGTGACCGAACAGCTCGCTCTCCAGCAGGGTTTCCGGCAGGGCGGAACAGTTCACCGCGACAAAAGGTTTCTTTTCCCGTTTGCTGCTGTAATGGATGGCCTTGGCGACCAGGGTCTTGCCCGTACCCGATTCTCCCCGCAGCAGGACCGTGGCGTTTGAATCCGCCACCCGGTAGATCATCTCGAACACCTCCTGCATACGGCTGCTATTGCTGATGATATTGCCGATCTGATACTTGCCGCTCAGCTCCCGCTTGAGCAGAACATTTTCCCGCTCCAACCGCTTTTTTTCCTCATTCACCGCCAGAATACGGGTGACGGACTGGCCAATCAACCCGCTGATAATGGTGAGGAAACGCAGATCCTTGTCAAAATCAAGCCCCTCCCGATACTCACGGTCAACACTGAGGGCGCCGATGCAGTGCCGGCCCTGCATGATCGGTACGCAAATAAACGACACCATCTTCTGCCTGATATCGCCGCGGGAACGGGTGCGGTTCAGGAAGAGCGGCTCTTCACTGATCTGCGGGACGACGATGGGAGAACCGCTTGCTACCACCCGTCCGGTTATGCCCTCCCCGACCCGGTACTTGCCTCTCTTCCTCGCTTCGGCGGTCATGCCGTAGCCCACCTCGATCTCCAGATGCGAGGTAGCCGGATTGACAATGCTGACAGTGCCATTCAGCATTTTTTGCTTCTCGGCCAGAATCTTCATGACCGCATGCAGACACTCCCGCAAATCAAGCGATGAAGCAAGCACCCTGGTGATCTCATACAGGGTGGTGGTTTCGGCTAATTCATGTTCCGCTGTTTTCGGATCCATTTTTTTGACAGATGGAGGGTGACGGTTTCTGCCACGCCCTGTGGCCTCCACATAACCATCTGGCGGAACGGCAGGCGATGACTACGACAGAAAAGAGAAGCAGACAACGATCGTTTATTGCGAACGGCGGGGAACGCACGACACAACCGAGACAACCGAACACAATGCGGTCAGGGCATCTGTTTCCGCGCTACTTGATGATTTCGGTTGAGGGGAAGATGACGGTTACATCTTTTCTGTTCAGGCTGAGAAATTTTGTCTTTGCAATGAGCTTATCGTCAGCCAGGGTGAAGATCGACGCATCCGTCACCGGCAGCGTGCTTGTAGTGGATTCAGCCATGAAATCCGTCAACCGCTCCTGGGGGAGGGTATAGATGGTGCCGACAATTTTCATTGTCGCGGTCAGAATGGTGACTTCGATTGAGTCTTTGTCAATTTTTACGTACATAGGTCCCTCGATGTATGTTGCCGCTCCTCGCCAACAAACGAAATACTAGATTTCCCCTCCCTGCTGATCCAGCTCCCCTGATGGCAGCAAGAAGAAATTACTATGCAAAGACTATCATCGCCACCGGCAAATAGCAAGTTTTCTTAAAAAAAGAGGTTGATACCGAGGCTTGCCAGCATCGCTCTTGCGGTTCAAGTGAACGAGGCGCGGCACAGACAATAACAATTATTATTTACAAACAGAATTTCTCCATGTAGGATGGAAAGTAAAGACCATTCTTCACCTCATTTCAAAAAACAAGGAGGCAATATGGAACTGTTTACCAAACTGGGGTTTTCCCCTGATAACATTCCGCAAATCGACTGGGATCTGCTGCCGGAAGAAACCTTCGGTATTTTTGAAAGCTGGGGCGGCAAGGAACGCATCAGGAACGCCTCTGAACGTTTTTACTATTTTTTCATTGACACCTGGGAGACACCACCAACCTTGTGCCTCATGGAAAGAGGCATCAAATTCGCCCGGGTTCTCGCCCGCATCGACGCCCCCACCGAACTGCTGGAAGCAGCTATCAGCGGCCAGGGGAAAACCCAGGGTCTCGACAAGAGCTATGCCATTGACGAAAATCTGAAAAACTGGATCAAACAGCACGTTATCAACACCAGCGACGACTCGCTGGTCCACCCCATAGAAAAATTTATTGAGCAGGAGGAGACGACCAGTGGGCTGCCGCCGGCAGCAACGCCGCTGCCCGAGGTCATGAAAAAAGTTGCTCTACCGGTGCCGCCCGAGGTGATTCCGGAAGAAGATGTCCCGGCCATGATCCGGGGCGGCAACTTTTTCGACAGCCGTCACAATCCAGCAGGCGCCTTTGCCAACTTCCTGGTCGATAGCGGCGACGGGCTCACGGTGACCGACAGGGTTACCGGCATCATGTGGCAACGGCGGGGATGCGATATCACCAGTGTTCGCAGAGTACAAAACTGGGTCCGACAGGCAAACGAAGAAAAATGGGCGGGTCATGATGACTGGCGCCTGCCGACCATGACCGAGATTCTCTCTTTGCTGGAGCCCGAACAAAACAGCAAGGGCCTCTATCTCCACCCCTGTTTTTCCGCGGCGCAGCCTTTCATTTTTCTTGCCAACAGCCGGGAAGGTGGTGGATACTGGTTCTGCGATTTTAAACAGGGCACCATCTTCTGGGCATCCGGAACGATCCCGGGCGGTTTCGGTCGACTCTGTCGGACGGCCCGCTGACGATGGTTAAACGCCCAGCACTTCCTGAACAAGCCCGATAATATCCTGCTGCGAAAAAGGTTTGTTCAGGCAGCCGTTCGCTCCAAGGGGTCTGGTCAGAGGCAGATAATCGCAGCCGCTGCTGTCTCCGCCGGACATGGCGATCACCTTCACCGCCGGAAAATCGCGCCTGATCTCCATAATGGTTTCCAGCCCTTCTTTTTCAGGCATAAAAATATCGGTGATGACCAGATCAAAACGTTCCTGGGAAAGCAGTTTCAAGCCCACTGCTCCATTATCGGCGGTGATCACCGTATGACCAAGACTGCCCAGCAGTCTTTTCAGCAGCCCCTGGATCTGGTCTTCATCATCAACAACAAGGATTTTCGCCATGCGGGAACTCCCCTTTCCTCTCTTTCCCACTCTTCCAGTCAGCCCGGTGGTCGGGGCATTGCCGCCCGGACCCGGCCAGGCAGACGTAACTTACTTTATCCTTTCACCTGTCAAAATATCAACAATCCCCTCATCCACCCCTCCCCCACTGCTCCCCTTTCCCCCGCTGTCAGCGGACACAGTCGGTTTTCGGGAAGATCCGACCCCGGCGGTCAGATCGGCAAACACATCCATCTCCATCCCAAGCCGCCCTTCGGCAGGGGCCGCTTCCGGCGGCCTGACAGGCTCTGCAGAAAGCGCTGTCCCCGGCGCTGCGTTCAGTCCGCCCTCCATGACGATCTGGGCAAAAGCGCCCAGGGCATCACTGACTTTTTCCATCCGTCGAGCCAATTCAGGATTCACGCTGAACATCGCCCCCCGGGCAATGCTGATGATCTCAAGACAGGCAAACACATCTTCAATGCGCCGCAGGTCATAGATACACTCTCCGGGATCATCGCCTCCCATCACCCCTCCCTTCCCGATAAAAAAATTTCTTACCGGCCGCAACCTGGCAGAGTATACAAAATTTTTAACTCGTTGTTTTGACTTTCCCGCCTGCAATGGCCTGCAGGTTTTTGCGAGACCATCACATTTGACGTTGCCACTCAACCGTCGATTCTTTTTGATAGTACCATGAAAAACTTTCGATTTCCTCCTTTTTCGTTCCAACAAAGCAGGTTGCCCTGTCCACGTCACCCAGAGCGGGAAAGGATGGTTTTTAACGAAGCATTCTCAGGTCATACGACCGAATTCAGTTGGGAAGAATAACGCCGATCATCTCATCTATCTGCCCCTTCAATACCACGAGAAGGTTGTCTTCTTAATAAAAATGTGAGATAATCCTTATCAACTTCGAATCACAACCCAAAAAAAAACAACCTACCGCCTGAATCGGTACTGTTATCATCTGTGTACCTTCCGTGAACCGTTGGCTATGTCAAACAAAAAAATTCTGGTCATCGAGGACAACGAACTGAATCTCAAGCTGGTCCGTACTCTGCTTGAGCTGGGCGGATTTACCGTTCTGGAGGCGGCCAACGCGGAAACAGGCATCATGCTCGCCCGCACCGAGCAGCCCGACCTCATCCTCATGGATATTCAACTGCCCGGCCTTGACGGCTTGAATGCAACGCGGTCCCTCAAAATCGATCCCCGCACCGGCCATATTCCCGTGGTCGCCGTCACCTCCTTTGCCATGGAAAGTGATGAGGATCGGGCGCGCGACGCCGGGTGCGTCGGTTACATCAGCAAGCCGATCAACACCCGTTCCTTTGTCGCCGAAGTCAACCATTTTCTCGACGAGGAACAGCAATGATCGCGGCCGCTCTCTGCCGCACCAGCCCGAGGATCGTTTGGAGTCGACAGCTTTTTGTCCTCCTGCTTTTCTTGACGGCCCTTTTATCGACCGGCACTCTCCACGGCAAACCAATCCAGATCATAACCGCACCGGAAGTCAAAAACATGATCGAAAACGACCCCCATGTCGTGGTGATCAATGCGCTCAGCAGGATTGAATACGACGGCCTGCACATCACCGGCTCCATCAACATCCCGATCATTGACTTTCAAAAGAGTAAACTCCTGCCCACCGACAAAGCGACCCCGCTGATCATCTACTGCATGGGCCATGACTGACCTTACAGCCTCCGGGCCGCCAGGTTTGCGGCCAAAATGGGCTACACCAATGTTTTCTGCTTCAGAGGCGGCATTCCGGAGTGGCGTTCCTTCAACTACCCCCTGACGGCCAATGAGGATTATACGACCATCAAGGTCAACAAGATAAGTCCGCGGGAGCTGTATAACCTGCTCGAAAAGGACAGAACAATTTATGTGCTGGATGTGCGGCCCATCGACTGCAACCTGGAAAAAATTTTTATCACCGGCGCCCACATCTGCCCGATGGTCTATCTTGAGGAATGGCGCGTCAACATTCCCCGGGACGCCAGGGTCGTCATTACCGACTGGACCAACAAAAAATCCATTCTCGCCGCCAAATATCTGACCAGTCGCGGCTACCATATTATCGGGGTGCTTAAGGGGGGCATTGTCCGCTGGCGCGACGAAAAACTCCCCCTTGAATATCGGGAGACATCCCTTGCGTACGACAAAAATCTTTGCGAAGAAGAGCGAAAACGATGACCAGTCGAGCGACAACTTCTCTGAACCGATTTTTTTTCCTGCTCCTGCTCGGGCTGCTGTGCATGATTCCGGCTGCCCGAGGGCAGGAACTGCCGGAAGACGAGGAATCACTGGAAGGGTACAGGGAGATCGCCGCCTTCGAACTCAAACAGATGATGGACAGCAACACAAAACTCCTGATCGTGAATGTCTTAAGCGAAATCGAATTCGCATTTCAGCATATCACCGGCTCGATCAATATCCCTATTACGAAAATGCAGACGACCACGGCCCTGCCGGCAGACAAATCGATGCCGCTGATATTCCACTGTCTCAGCGACAGGTGAACATACAGCAAACGGGCCGCAAGGATTGCGGTGGCAAAGGGCTATAAAAAAGTCTACTATCTGACCGGCGGTATTCCAGAATGGCGCTCCTTCAATTACACCCTGACCACAAGCGAGGAGTGGCAGAACATCAAAATCGCCAAGCTGTCCCCGTACGAGTTTCACAAAATTCTGAAAGAGGACGAGACGATCTTTCTGCTTGATGTGCGAAGCCTGGACAGGCAGACCCTGAACCAGACCGAAAACCTCATCTTCAAATTTGACAACTCACTGCTGGCAGGCAATTACATCAAAAACGTCCGCCACTGCCCCTTGGTCTTTCTTGAAGAAAACTACCACCTTATTCCAAAGGATCGGAAAATTCTTGTCACTGACTGGATCATGAAACAATCAACCATCGCCGCCAAATACCTCACCATAAAAGGTTACAATGTGATAGGGATCCTCAAAGGAGGCACGGCACGCTGGCAGTCCGAAGGATTTCCCCTTATCCAGGGCACGGACACGATGCAAAAACGGCTTTCCTGCGAGTAACGTGGTGATGCGCATCATTGCCGCCCGAACTCACCGGAAGCCGCAGCAGGAAAAAGGGCCGCGCCGCACCATCATCCGCAAAATCATTCTGCTTTTCATCCTCCTCATTGCCGTCATTATCGGCAATGCCATTTACTCGTCGATTCAGGAAACACGCAAGGTTAATGTCCAGCTCCATCAGCAGCTGCAATCAAAACTGATCATCGCCGAATCGATCCTCAGCTACGAACTGGACAAGATCGGCATGGTATCGGGCATCATCAAGGAGCAGAACCGCAAGTTCATCGATTTTCTTGATTACGACAAGATCAAACCGATCATTGTCATGCTCCAGACCATCGCGGCCAAACACGCCATTGACATGATCCTGCTCTTTGACGGCGACCAGCACCTTGTTGCCTGCAACCGCCTCGGCGCGGACATCTCCCACCACTCGAAATACAGTATCTTTGTCGCCCACCAGGAACCACATGCCTGTCTCACCGACATCCCTGCCTCCATCCTTGCCCTGCAAGGCATGCCGAGCCACATCAGCAAGGGACAGGAGAAAATTCTGGCAATCAAGGCCGTGGTTCCGCTTCTGCACGATTCAGGAGACACTTACGGCCATATCGTCATGCTCAAACTGATCAACGGCAACACCGACCTCCTGCGCCACATGACTGAAATTGCCGGCGCGGAAATCATTTTTTTCAATCAGGATCAGCAACCAGTATTGACAAGCTTCTCGGGTGATCCGGTTTCTTTTCCGCAGGGGGACAGCCTGACCCACAACGCCATCTCCTTTGCAACCAGATCGACAAACCTGGAAAATCACCTTGGCGAAGCTGTCGGTTTTCTCACAATCGCCCTTGACAAGCAGGGCTTTGTCCAGCAGCGGCGACGACTGATCACCGCCAACCTCATTCCGTTTTTTGCCTCGGTAACCATCTCCATCGCTCTCTTTTTCCTCCTCAAGATCCGAGTCTTCAACAAAATCAACCAGCTCATCACCGCCCTCCATCAGGTGACGGAGACAGAGGGCAATCTCAGCATCCGCCTCCCGGCTCCTCCCCAAGGCGAGGAAGCGATTGACGAGATGGAGAACATGACCAGGGACTTCAATATGATGATGGACACCCTGGAAGAGACGTACAATCAGTTAAGCAGGGCGAGACGGGAGGCGGAAGTGGCTAATGTCGCCAAAAGCGAATTTCTCGCCAACATGAGTCATGAGCTGCGGACACCGCTCAACGCCATCATCGGCTTCACCGAGGTTGTCCTGGATCGGCACTTCGGCGAGCTGAACGCCACCCAGGAGGAATACCTGCAAAACGTCCTGCAATCGAGCCGGCACCTGCTCGCTCTGATCAACGACATCCTCGATCTGTCCAAGGTCGAGGCCGGCAAGCTGGAACTGCGCCTGGAGAAGGTGAATCTGGCCGAGCTGCTGGCCAACAGCTTCATTATGGTCAAGGGCAAAGCAGACAAGGCGGGGATCAGTTTCTCCCTTGATATTGACCATGGACTACCGAAACAAATGACAGCGGACGAACGCAAGCTCAAACAGGTCATCTTCAACCTGCTGGCCAATGCCGTCAAATTTACCCCGACGGGCGGCCGCATCACAATCAAGGCGGAACAGGGAGATCTCACGGAATGGTTCCGTCATGTTTCCCCGGACGACAGCGACGAACACGTCCCGGACGGTCCGCTCGTCAAGATCTCGGTCATGGATACAGGAATCGGCATTGAGCAGGAGGATCTGCGCCGCATCTTCACCCCCTTTGAACAGGTGGAGAGCTCAATCAGCAGAAAATATCAGGGAACCGGCCTGGGGCTATCCCTGACCAGACGGCTGGTGGAGCTGCACCATGGCAGGATCTGGGCGGAAAGCGACGGCAACGGCAACGGCAGTACCTTCTCCTTTATCCTGCCGATAGAGAGTGAAGGAACGGTGACGAAGGTTAGTACTTCTCCTCCTTCCACATCTCCGGGCTGAAACTGACCACCCGGTTGCGGCCACCCTCTTTGGCGCGATAAAGCGCGACGTCGGCGAAATTGATCGCCTCCCAGAAACCATTGGTGTCGGTGGGAAATTCGCTCACCCCGATGCTTAATGTTTTCTTCAGAGTACCGTCCGGCACATTGATCACCGTCCCCTCCATGGTTTTCCGGATTTTTTCGGCCAGATCAAGGATATCCTTGCGACTCTTGATGTCGATCAAAAGCACGATAAACTCCTCACCGCCGTAACGAATCACCATATCCGAGGCCCGAACGCAGCTCTTCAGCACCTCCGCCGTCTTGATCAGCACGACGTCGCCGGTTTCATGACCATAGGTGTCGTTGACCTCCTTGAAGAAGTCCATGTCGCACATGAGAATGCCCAGCCTGGTCTGGCGGCGGATGGTGCTGGCCACCAGGGTGTCGGTAAAGGATTCCAGGAAACGCCGATTGTAGAGATCGGTCATCGGGTCGCGCAGGGTCGTTTCATGCAAAGCAGAGGCAAAACGCTTGGCCTCGATGACCGGGGTGGCCTCCTTGATGTAACGGGTCGCTCGCTGCACCAGATGTTCAAATCGTGCCCGGCTTTCCGAATCGCTCTCCTTTTCATGAAGGAACTGGACCACCCCTACCACTCGACCTCCGGCAATCATCGGAATGCAATGGTGCTCCAGCCTGTCCTTATGGGGAAACATCTTGCAGATATTGGGAAATTCCAGGGAGGAAATGGCATGCCCGGTCCTTTTGGCCCGGCAGAAACTGGCATCGTCGAGGATCTCCGGGCTGCACACATCCTCATAATCAGCGGCAAAGGCAACCGACATCTTATTCTTGCTGCCGGTCATTTCATAGATAAAAAGCCGTCGAAAATTGTAGCGATCCCGCAGCAGGGCCGCCAGTCGCTGGTTGACTTCGGTGGTCGACTCTTCCTCCTCGATGATGGCTTTGAAGGAGTTGAGGCTGAAGATATTGTCAACCAGGGTGTTGAACTGATGGGCCAGCTGACCGACCTCGTCATGGCTTTTCACCTCGATGCGCTGAGCCAGATCTCCCTCACCCTTGGCGATGACTTTGATCTTCTCGAGGATATCACGCAGCGGCATGACAATAATCAGGATATAAAGCAGAGTAGCGATAGAGAGAATAACGGCGATCACCAGGCCGATCCAGATCGCGCGAAAGCGGGAAAGATCGATAATCTGCTCAAGATCGCTGAAACGGGCGCTGTTCTGCTTGTTGATCTCCACAGTCAGATCAATGACCAGCTCATACATGCCGTCAAGACTGCTCAACAGATCATCCAGATGCTCCTGCCTCTTCAATGTCGGCCCCATCCGCACCATGTTGCCGATCAAGGCCCGATAAGACTGTCCCAAGCAGAGGAATTCATCATTGATGTCAGTGATCAGTTCCGCCATCACCGGATCATCGGGGGCCTTGACCGTAAAAACATCAAGGGTGCGACTGGAGACCTTGGCGACATCGAGGACCGATCCGCCATTCTTGAGAGAAGAAATCATGGTGCCGATATCGTCAAGTCGGTCCATATTTGCCTTGATATGGGGATTGTCAGCCTTGAGTTCGCTTTCACTGAGCGTATGGAGGAGGGATATCTTGAAGCCGTTTATGCTGCGCAGGATATACTGACTAATTTTGTACTGCGGAATGGAAACATCACGGATAGCGTTGTTCTGCCCGGCAATTTTGTTAAGGGCGATCGTGTTGATAGTGATCAGCACGGCAAAACCGACAAGGGAAACCACCAGCATGCCGATCAGCTTGCCGGTGATGCTGGTATCAAGACATTTCTGCAGGAAACAGGCCGGGAAACTCTCGGCGGTACAGTCAAAAAGCCTCATGAAGGAAAACGTTTTTTTCTGCGGGGCGATCTTTTCTGATGAAGACATGGCACATCCCGATTAATAATATTTGAGAACAGAGGAGCAGAAACCGCTTACTCTTGCTTATCACGAACTTTTTTCGGATGTCAAGAAAAGAGCGGCCGTTTTTTCACCACGGTGTGGGTTTCAGAGGACCCGCCCATAACCGGCTTGCATCACCAAGGAGAACGAGACATGAAAGTTGTTGCATTCAGCGGCAGCGCCCGCAAGGGCGGCAACACCGCCCACCTCCTGCGTCAAGTTCTGACGGAACTGGAAGCGCAGGGTATTGCTACGGAACTGATTGAACTGGCAGGGAAAAATGTTCCCGGCTGTTTCGCCTGCTACAAATGCTTTGAGCGGAAAAACCGCCGCTGCGCGGTGGACACCGACATCATCAACGAGGCCATTGCCAAAATGGAGGAAGCAGACGGTATCCTGCTCGGCTCTCCCACCTATTTCGCCGATGTCTCGGCATCCATGAAAGGTCTCATCGAACGGTGCGGCATGGTTTCCCGGGCCAACGGCGACCTGTTTCGCCGCAAGGTCGGGGCCGGTGTCGTCGCGGTCCGCAGGGCCGGGGCCTCTCATGTCTTCAATTCGCTCAACAACTTCTTCACCATCGGCCAGATGATCATTGTCGGGTCATCCTACTGGAACATCGGGATCGGTCGGGAGCCGGGCGAGGTGGCCAACGACGAGGAAGGGATGAAGACCATGCGGGACCTGGGAGCCAACATGGCCTGGCTTCTGCAGAAAATCCACGGATGAATCGGATTCGACTAGACCAGGCGGGAGGAATCCGGGCTCCTCACCCCTGCGAGGAGAATCCACCGCTCTCCTGACGGGCAGCCACAATGTCGCATTTCTCTTGACGACTGCCTGCCGCAGGCTGCATAATTGGAAGGCAAGAGACTTATTTCACCCATCTTCCGACGCAATGATGCCGCCGATGACCCAACGCTGCGCACTCCGCCTTGTCTTTCAGCTTTGCCTGTGCATCGCCTGGGCGGGGGCAGCCATTGCCGAGGGTCCGGGACAGCCCCGCCAGGTTGTTTTCATCCGTTATCCCATCGCCCCGGCCCATTTCGCCGCGGTGATCCGCGAATTCAAAACCGCCATGACCTTGCGGGGCTTCATCGAAGGCAGGGATATTGTCTACACCGATATCCTGACCACAACCGCGGACCAGCGCTCCATTCCCGAGGTCCGCGATGCGGTTCTGCGCCACAAGGACCGAGCCGATATGTTCATCACCTGCGGCTGGGTTTCCATGCCGGCCCGGGAAATCCTGAAAAACACCGACGTTCCCCAGCTCTTCGTCCCGGTGCTGGAGTCCGTTGCCCTGGAGATGCTGCCATCCCTCACCGCTCCACCGGGCACCAATCTTTCCGGCATCTACCTCATGTATCCGCCGGAAAAGATTCTGCGTATCGCCCGACTCATCATGCCGGAAAGCCGCCGTTATGCCTATGTCCATGACTCCCGTATTCCCGCAGATCGCGTCTTCCGCACGGCCTACGAGGAGCTTCCCGAGACCGGGCGCCACGGCTTCACCCTCTTTTTCCCCGACCTGGCCGACGGGGTGAACGCGGTCATCACCCAACTGCGCGCCAAAAAAATCGATGCCTGGGGCGGCATCGTCGGCAGCTTTCAGCAGCGCCAGCCCCTGCAGGCAGGCGAGGTGCCGCAGATCACCGCACTGACCCTTGACATCGACCGGGAATCCATCAGTCATCATGTCGATGATGATATTGTCGCCGGGCTCTTCAACCCTTTTGGCCCTTGCGGCGCCCAGGCAGCGGCAATGACCGCCGCGATCTTCACCGGCCAAACAACAATTGCCCAGACCCGACCGCAACCAGCCGAACAGGTCTCCTTCATCAATCTCAAGGCCGCCAGGAAACGCCATCTCTCCATTTCCTTTGACGCCTTGGAAGCCGTTGATGTTCTGGTCAAATAAGAGGCGGGAAACCGACATGAGGGGAAAAAAGACCCGCTTTGCCTCGCTTCACAGCCTTTTCCCACTGATCATGTCATGTCTCATCCTGATCCTCTCTCTGCCGCAGCTTTTTGCCGGCAGCCGCCTGCTGGACACCATTATCTTCCAACTGGGGAGCGAACTGCTGACGGAAAAACTCTCCTCTCTCATTGAACCCATCAATCGACGCTATCAGACCCTCTACCGCATCGGCCTCGAAGACAGTCAGAGCCATCGTGACGAAATAAAAGACGACGCCCTGGCAACCCTTGCCGCCACCCGCTACAAAAAGACAGGGAGCATTTTCGTTATCAGCAAGGAGGGCGCCATCCTGCTCTCCTCCTCGTTCACCGACAGCGGGACACCGGAATTCGCGACCTTTTTCAGTAAACTGCAGGCAGATAGTGAAAACATCTCCTATCGCGCCAACGGACGGGACATGTTGGCAGTTGCCCGCTTCTTTGAGCCATGGCAGAGCCATATCGGCCTTTCCATCAGTCACGACGAACTGTTCGCCGCCAAAAATCTTTTTCTGAGTATCAGCCTCATCGTCCTGGCGGCAGCCCTGCTCATCGCCGTTGGCCTCATGCTCACCATGCAGCAATTCCTCATTCGCCCCATCATTGCCCTCTCCCGCTTTGCCGAGGATGTCACCCGCGGCGATCTTCATTCATGGTCAGGCAGAAAAGCCTTTCTCGAACTCGCCACCCTGCAGCAGGATATCGCCACCATGGTCGCCACCCTGCAGCAGCAGATGCAGGAAAAAACAGCGCAACTGGAAATCATAAAAGAACGAGAACACCAGCGGGATCAGGCCCTGGCCGATCTGCAATTCAGTGAAAATCGCTACCGGGCGATCTACAA
Organism: Thermodesulfobacteriota bacterium; assembly: GCA_049323655.1. Taxonomy (GTDB): domain Bacteria; phylum Desulfobacterota; class Desulfobulbia; order Desulfobulbales; family SURF-16; genus DB1. The sequence goes on from JBMONO010000001.1 coordinate 19,462, forward strand.
CGCCCCCAGTGACGCGATTTTCATCCACGACGGCGCAACCGGGGCAATCCTCGACGTCAATCAGACCATGCTCGAGCTCTATGGTTACGGCAGAGAAGAGGCCATCGGGCTGACCATGGGGCAGCTCAGTTCCGGTATCCCGCCCTGCACCGCCAGCGACGCGCAACAGCACCTGCATGCCGCTCTCTCGGCAGGCCCTCAGCTCTTTGAATGGCATGCCCGAAAAAAGGACGGTTCCCTTTTTTGGGTCGAGGTCTCACTGAAGGCAACCGCTTTCAGCGGCAATCGGCTGGTCATTGCCGTGGTGCGGGATATCAGCGACCGCAAGGAGGCACAACGGGCGCTGGACGAGGAAAAGGAACGGTTGTCCGTCACCCTCCGCAGTATCGGCGACGGGGTCATCACCACCGACACTGCAGGCCGGGTGGTGATGATGAGCAAGGCGGCCGAGGAGTTGACCGGCTGGAGTCAACATGAGGCGGCGGCAAAACCCCTGGAGGAGATCTTCACCATCATCAACGAAAAAACAGGCGAGCGGTGCGCAAATCCGGCGCAACAGGTGCTGACAACCGGTCAGGTCATCGAACTGGCCAACCACACGGTGCTCATCGACCGTCACAAAGGACGTCGGCATATCGCCGACAGCGGGGCTCCCATCCTGGACAAAGCCAATCGCATCATCGGGGTGGTGCTCGTCTTCCGCGACGTTACCGAAAAACTCCGCTTCGCGGAAGAGATGCTCAAAATCAAGAAACTCGAATCCATCGGCGTACTCGCCGGCGGCATTGCCCATGATTTCAACAACATCCTGACCGCCATTCTCGGCAATGTCAATCTGGCCCGCTTGCAGGCAGGCGATGATTCGCCCCTGACGCCACTGCTCAATGAAACGGAAAAAGCCGCCCTCCGGGCCCGCAATCTCACCCGGCAACTTCTCACCTTTGCCAAGGGCGGCACGCCGGTTCGTCGGCTCACCTCCATCACCGAAATCATCCGCGAGTCAGCCACCTTTGTCCTGCGTGGCAGCAATGTCACCTGCGAATTTCAGATGGCGAACGACCTCTGGCTCGGCGACATCGATGCCGGGCAGATCAGTCAGGTCATCCAGAATATGGTGATCAATGCCCGCCAGGCCATGCCGGAGGGTGGAACAATCCTCATCTCCTGCCGCAACCGTCCGATGGAGAACAACGCCCCCTCCTCAGCCTCCGAATTCCTCGAAATCAGTATCAGCGATTCCGGCATTGGCATCCCCGCAGCCTTTCTCGACAAAATTTTCGACCCCTATTTTACCATGAAGGAGCAGGGAACCGGTCTGGGGCTGGCGATCTGTCATTCCATTGTCCGCAACCACGGGGGCAGTATTACGGTTGACTCCTCGCCCGGCAGAGGAACGACGTTCACCATGCTGTTACCCGCATCTCGGGAAAAACAGAAGCCGCCGACAGATACAGAATCTTCTTCCACGACGGCCGCCCGCCGCGCCAAAATCCTTGTCATGGATGACGAGGAGCTGGTTCGTACCGTGCTGGCCGGCATGCTCAGCCATATCGGCTGCACGAGCGCAATGGCAAAAGACGGGCAGGAGGCGATCCGCCTCTACCGACAAGCGCTGGATGGAGGCTCCCCCTTTGATGCGGTTATCATGGATCTGACTATTCCCGGCGGCATGGGCGGCAAGGAGGCGGTCAGCCATCTTCTCAACCTGGACCAAAAGGCAAAGGTCATTGTCGCCAGCGGCTATTCCAATGATCCGATTATGGCGGATTTCCGCAGGTACGGCTTTTGTGCCGCCATCGGTAAACCGTTTCAGCTCGATGAGCTGGTCCGCGCCTTCACCCAGGCCCTGAACAACACGCCAGCGAGCCCGCCTCCGCCCCCATGAAACAATAGGGATCCCGATCAAGAAACGGATCGAGTCCCAGCCCATGCACCACCGCGAGACAGCCGCCGCAGACCGGCCGGATGGCGCAGAAAGCGCAGGCCCCGGTGCCGGCACGATAGCGGGCCGCCTGAGGACCGTAATAAACGTCTGTTATGCCGTGCTCCAGCACGTTACCGATGGGCGAGGGAAATTTGCGGCAGGCATGGGCCTCACCGTCGGGCAGCACCGCAATGAAGTTGAATGCGGCGCCGCAGCCATGGCCGGCACAACCGCCAAAGAGCGGCAAGCCGTGCTCGTGGCAAATGATGTTGAACAGGTTGTCCTTGAGACTGATGGTTGGATTTTGCCGGGCAGCGGCATGGTAGTGATGCAGAAATGTTTGAAAGTCCGTCGGATCGGCTGACTGTAGACGTGCCCCTTCCCCCACCATGGCCAGACGGTTGAAGGTAAAGAGATCGACCTTGTCCCGCAGCACCTGCGCGAGCGGCAAAACCTGATCCATGTTGGCTCTGGTCAGGGTCAGCATGACCATGGAGTAAACGCCATGTTCCCTGAGCAGGGGGAGAAAGCGCATCACCCGATCGAAATGACCGGCGCCGCGGATATAGTCGTTGTGTTCCGGCAAGCCTTCCAGACTGACCTGATAAAAAACCGGCACCGCCACGGCAACGATCTTCTCGATGAGAGCGGGCGAGGCCGGATTGCCGAGGATAGCCACCATCATGTTGCGCTTTACCGCGCCGCGGTAGAGTTCAAAAAAATGGGGATAAAGCAACGGGTTGCCGCCGGAAAAGGAGATCTGGCCTTTAACGTGGTGGGCAAGGCAGAAATCCCGGAATTCGTCGAGGATCCGCAACCCGTCCGCGAGCGGCATGGTGTTGCGATCGCTCCGATCATAACAATGACGGCAATGGAGATCACAGGTCTGGGTGATGTGCCACTGCAAGGTAAAGACCGGAGCAGTGAAAAAACGCTCGTCAATGTCCCGGCCGCGGGGGAAAGAGCGCGGGTCCCGCACGATCCGCGATGGCGGCGCGGCCAAAACCCCCTGCAGCACCGCCTTTTCAAGGCAGCGATCGATGACGCCCACTTCTACCCCGGCCGCTGCGGCCGCCTGCGCGCGGTCGAGCTCCTCAGCCACGATCTTCAGGGCGAGCAGATCGTGGTCCCGGGCCGACCGGACCAGCACCTTGCCGCTCACCGGGCCGCGATAGACAAGGACAAATTCTTGACCGGCCGTTGGCTGGATGAGCGGTGTGCCTGCCTCCTGGCGCAGCATGGCCGGCAGATTTTTCCAGTCGCAGCGCAGCAGCTGCAAGGAGGGACTGACCATGAGCCGCTCCACCGCCGGATCAGGTCGCTCCCCCTGACCGACGAGAAAAACCGCATATTCAATCCGGGCCAGATCGGCAAGCCAGGGCGGGAGGCTGAACTTTGCCCCGAAGCCCAAAAGAACAGACAGATAAGCGGCAGGATCAGCTGCGGCCGGTTCGTTTCGCAGCGCATGCCGCGCCTCTTCAGGCAGGAGGAAATAAGTGACTGGCAATACGCTTGAAAGTTCCATGGGAGTTCATCATTGCCGGGAGGACGGAAAAAAAGACGAAAAAAGGGGGCCGTTCCCGGGTCGGCCCCCCATAAAATCAGATGATCCATCACCCGTCATGCGGTGCCGCCGGCACCGCTATTTTTTACCGCCTCAGCCGCTGCCGCCGGCAGGAGCCGGCTGCTCTTCCTCAACAGCCCCTTCCTTTTTTTCTTTGTCCTTGTCATCTTCCTGAGTGCTGACCGCACTCCCCTTGTTACCGCCTCAGCCGCTGCCGGCAGCGGCCGGCTCCTGTTTTTCAGTGCCAACTGCACTGTCGTCTTTTGCGCCTCAGCCGCTGCCGCCAAAGGCGACACCACCGCCCAGGGGGATGCCGGTCAACAGCCCGGCAATTCCCACCCCTGCCAACAGTTTTTTCAATTCCTTGCTGTCCATTTTGTCGCGTCTCCATGTCATTGTTTTTTTTCTGAGGCAAGGCACCCGGGAAACACCCTTCTCAGCCAGTGGAGGTAATCGTTTTCATTATCGGGATTTCCGGTATTCAGGTCAAGAAAAATAACAAAAACCTTTCAGTAAAGCCGGAATCGGCCCTGCAGTCCCTTCACAACAAAGGAAATATGGACAACTTCCGTTTAGATGGTGTAAAGTTGTGATGACATCTTCGGCATCAATGCACTGTAACCCATGCGCCATCACGATGATTTGCCGGGCCAACCCGGGTCAAACCGCCAACGGCACGGCGGGCGCAAGCCCCTGGCAGCATAGAATGAGAACCCCGAACCGGCCGTAAGCCAATGGACACCCCTTTTCTCTGGATCCCTGCGCTGCTCTTTGCTGCAGCACTGTTCATCGTCGCAAATCACCTGCTGGGGAAAAAGAAGAAACCGCCAAAACGGGCAATCGGCGCATCCGGCAACGACGCCCCGCAACCCACCATCCTGCCTCGGACTCCACAACCGGCCGCCCTCCACAGTGGCGACATTGCCCACCTGCAACTGGAAATAATCCGCCGTGCCCTGCACCTCACCAGCGCCGTTCTCCTGTGGAGTAACCGCGACGATAAGGAGATGCAGGTACTCAGCGCGGCCAGTCTCCGTGACGATATTGTCGCCAGCCCCTTTCCCCGCGGCAGCGGCTTTATCGGAGGATTAAAGGACGAACGCACTGAAATCGCGGTCTGTCCTGTGCCCCGGAATCTCGCCATCCCCTATTACTCGTCGCGCCGGCCACCCGGCGCCCTGCTGGCAATGACCATTGCCCTTACCGCCTCCCCGGGAGAAGCCGGACACAAAGGCCTTGCGCCGACCGCAGTCCTCTGTCTTGACCGGGCCGAGGAAGAGCCGTGGACCGATGAGCAGCGCAGCCTGGCAGCGCTCTGCTGTGCCAAGATCGGCCAGGATCTTGTTCTCGCCTGGCAACTTGAGGAAATCCGACGCAACAAACAGGTGATTCATCAGATCTGCATCGGCCTTCAGGATCTCAATCAGGTACTGGAGCCGGAAGCGGTATTCAGTGCTACCATCAAAATGGTCAAAGAGCTCTCAGGCGGCGATTTCATCGCCATCAGCCTGCTCAAAAACGGCTCACACTGCATCGTCAAGGCAGGTGGCGCCAAGGCTGAACATTTCGAAGGTCTGGAATTTGCAGCCGACGATGGCCTGGTGGGGCAGGCAATCAAACTGCGCCGCCCCATGCCCGCCCACGACAATTACCAGGAAGAATTTCCCGTTTTCAGCAACGAGATGCGGATGGCAGGCCTGAAGTCCCTGCTCATCCTCCCCTTGCTCAAAGGCAACAATACCGCCATCGGCGCCCTGACCGTTGCCGCCAGAACAGAAAGGCTGTTCACCGATGAACGCAGGGAAATCCTGGAGGTTATTGCCAGCCAGGTGACTACCAAAATCGAACTGGCCCAGGCCCATGAAAAAATCTCCCGGCTGGCTGCCACCGACGGTCTCACCGGGCTGGCCAACCACCGCACCTTTCAGAACGCCTGCGACATGATGCTGCATCGGGCCAGCCGCCAGTCCACCCCGCTAACCCTGGTGCTCTGCGATCTTGACCACTTCAAACAGATCAATGACACCTTCGGGCACCCCACCGGCGACATTGTGCTCCAGCAGGTCGCCGGCATACTAACCGACAGCGTCCGCAAGGTTGATCTCGCCGCCCGCTATGGCGGCGAAGAATTCGCTCTGCTGCTGGAAGACTCCGATGCGTCCGGGGCCAGGCAACAGATCGAACGGGTCCGCCAGGCCATCAGCGGGATAATTCTGCCGCTTGCCGACCGGAAGATCGCCATCACCATGTCGTTCGGCATCGCCTCTTTTCCCAAGGACGCGGACAATAAAAACGACCTCATTTACCGTGCCGACCAGGCCCTCTACCGCGCCAAAACCAACGGCCGCAACCGCACGACCTGCTGGAGCGACCTCCAGGCTGCCGTCGGCTGACGCGCAGGATCCTCTGCACAGGGACCCGTCAAAGTCAAAATGTCAGACCGAGGAAGCGAAGGACATTTTGGCCCATGCGGGCACAGAGCCGCAGCGCCGGTGCAATGAAAATGGCACCAGCCATTCGCAACAGAGATATCGCAAG
>JBMONO010000002.1:0-2785 GCA_049323655.1 Thermodesulfobacteriota bacterium
GGGTGATGAATTCCCGGGTTTCCCGGTCCTCCCGGATGGCTGGATTGGTGGCGACCCGGTTGAGGACGATGAAGGCGGCAAGCTCTTCATTCAACCCTTTGGCCATCTCCACCAAGGTGTCCATCTGCCTGATGGTCCAGATGTCGAACTGGAAGGGCTGCACCGGTATGTAGGCCCGGTCGGCCACGCCGAGGGCGTAGCGCAGCTCCATGGAATCCCGGCCTCCGGCATCGATGATGATCTCATCGTATCGTTCCGCCAGGTCCCTGATCTGAGCCGGCAAGCCCTTGCCGAATTTCTGCACGCAGGCCACCCGGGGCTCGATGTTTTCCTCATCCCGGACCGTGGCCCAGAAGGAGGCTGTCCCCTGCCGGTCGGTGTCCAGCAGCAGCACGTCTTTTCCCTTCATGGCCAGTATGGCCGCGATGTTGACCGCCAACGTCGTCTTGCCGGTGCCGCCTTTTTCTCCGCCGAATACAGTAATGCTCATAGCATGAACTCCGTTAAAGTATATACGATATATATAGTCTATATTATTTAGCCGATACAGAATGTGCAGGCAATAAAAAAAACGGCTGCCCAACCAGAAAGGTTGGAGGCAGCCGTTTGCGTTATATGGTCGTTTACGCCGCTTCGGGAAGATTTTCTTCTTCCCCGGAAGCCAGGCCGGCCTTGTCCAGGACAAAGTCGGCGGCGTTCTGCGCCTTGGCCGCGGCGGTGAAGATCGCCCGGTTGTCGCCTTTGAGGATCTGCAGCCAGGAATTGATGTATTCCGGGTGACGCATCTCCTCGAAAGGGATGGCGGTTGCGGTGCCCAGGAAGGCTGCGCCGATCTCGGCCACCAGTTCCTCGAAGGCATAGTCATTGTCGCCGAATCGTTTGCCGAAGGTTCGGGCCAGCCGGGCCGGATGTCCGGTCCAGTGGATAATTTCGTGATAGGCGGTGGAGTAATAGAAATCGAGATTCTCAAAGGCATTGCGCGGCGGCAGGTTGATCCTGTCGGCGGACGGCACATAACAGGCCCGGCCACCCCCATGTTTCAGCACGGGCAGGGTCAGGATCCTTTCCGCCATTTCATTGTCTTCCTGATCAACGACCTCGCAGGGTGCAAGGGCGGGAAGATCGAGCCCTTCGCACTGCTCCACGTTGAAGACCGTGTAAGCCCTGGCAAAGGGGATAACCTTCTGCTGCCTGTTTTCATCCGGCTCCGGGTCAAAATCCGGAGGATCGCTCTCCGCCCGCACGGGCAGAAATTTCCAGAAGATGACATGCACGCCTTTCTCACCCTTCCTGATGCTGCCGCCGAGTTTTTCAGCGTTTCTGAAGGTGAGCCAGCGGGGATCGACAAAGCCCTGCAGCATGGCCACCAGGTTGAGCAATATGGTGTTCAGTCCCCGGTAGGGCCGGTTGGTGAGCACATTACGGAAAGCGCCGTACTGGATAGCATCCCAGGGCCGGGCCCAGGGAATGACGCCGTCATCCAGGGCGGTGATGATTTTTTCGGTGATTTCTGCATAAATATTCGGTTTTTCGCTTTTCTTGTTCATGGTCTCGTCTCCTCTGTGTGTTGCGGGGGCAAGATGACCCCATCGGGGCCGATCCCGCCCCAACGGGTTTTTCATGATGAAAAATGGCCTGACTCGCTCAAGGCGGTGATTTCGTCGCCGACGATCAGATGATCGAGCACGCTGACATCGATCACCTTCAGGATGTCCTTCAGTTTATTGGTAAGCTCGATGTCCTCGCGGCTGGGTTTACTGTCGCCGGATGGATGGTTGTGGGCGAGGATTACAGCGGCAGCGTTGTGCCGCAGGGCCTCCTTGACCACTTCCCGGGGATGGATCGTGGCGGAATTCACCGAGCCCCGGAACATCTCCACCCAGGCCAGCACCCGGTGCTTGCTGTCCAGAAAGAGACAGGCGAACATCTCGCACTCGTTGCCGCTGAGCTTGGCAGAAATCGCCAATCTGGCCATATCCGGCGATCGGATGAACACACCGCGTCTGAGCTGATTATTGCTGAGCCGTCTGGCCTCGCTGAGTACTGCGTCTTTGGGAGCGGGGAGATAGGACCCGCTCTGGTCCTGGATAAAAAGCATGTCGTGCCTCCTTGGTTGAAAAGAAAAGGGGCACGACACCCCGAGGGGCGTGGTGCCCCCGTGGGGAAAAAGGTTATTTGTCCTCGAATTGATTACTCAACTTCATGCCTCTGGGTGCGCAGGGCCGCACCGGCAATGTAGTCTTCCGGCAAGCCTCCTGCCTGATGCAGCAGTACGGTGGCATAAATGTTGACGCGGTGCGGCTTGAACTTGCCTTCCTCGTCAATCCACATGATGCGGCCGTCCAGAAGGAAAACCGCCTGCAGCAGAGAGCAGCTCAAAAACGAGTGCATCTCATCCAGGGTGAACCTTGCACCCTTGGCGGAGACCTCGGTCCTTTTTCCATCGGGTGTTATGAGTATTGCCATGTCTGACTCCTTAAATGAAAAGGGGCAAGACACCCCGAGGGGCGTGGTGCCCCCGTGGGGAAAAAGGGTATGTTGGTTATGCCGCATCCCGGACCTCGGCCAGCACGAAATGACTGACGTTGGCCGGCCGGTAGATCCGGATCGGTTTGTTGTTGATTTCGCCACGGCCCTGACGGTCGTAGCTGCCGATCCTGCGGCCGTTCCAGTACACATCCCCGGAACGGAGCATGAACCTGTTGCCGGCCACATAGGCCACGGCGCTGTCGCCACGGACATAGACCCGGCCGCGGATGATCAGTTCATGCCTGATCTGTGCGGT
>JBMONO010000003.1:0-23550 GCA_049323655.1 Thermodesulfobacteriota bacterium
TGTAAATAGTTGAAATCACATAGAAAAACGCGAACCACCCTTGGTGGAATGTCAAGTTATTTTTTTACGCCATCGCTACTTTTTTAATGTAATAATTTTATATAGTTACCGTCATCGCTATAAATAGCTCCCCCGCTCAAGCATGGGGGCAGCGATATAAAAGTTTACGAAAAGCCCCCGAAGCACCCCATGTGTGTCAAAGATTTACGGCTGGCCGGGAATTGCTGAATTCTCATCAGTTTGAACAGCTATTTGCAAGTTCTTAACCGGACACTACTGGCAAAAATTGAATAAACGAGTTTCATTTCAAAAAATCTGAAATTTTTCGCGAGCGGGCAGGTTAGCAAAATAACGCCGCCTGACCACAAAAAGTGTATACGTCACAAGGGAGGAGAAATTTTTTTGGGGGGTAATCAGAAGCTGATCACTGCATCGAAATTCTCGACAACTGACCCTATGTTGACCCTATACGTCTCAAAAACAAAAAAGCCCTTAACTCGTAATGAGCTAAAGGCTTGGTATTTCTGGCGCACCCGGCATGATTCGAACATGCGACCATCGGATTCGTAGTCCGGTACTCTATCCAGCTGAGCTACGGGTGCTTTGGAAAAATGGATATTTACCCGATCCAATCCGATTCATCAAGTCAAAATTTTCCGCGCATTTTCTTTTTTTCTCCCCTGCCCCGCCATTTTTTCACCAGACCGAACGCAGCCCCTGCTGCTTGCGCATCAGATCGAGACGACGTTCCAGATCAACCCGCCAGTCGGCGTGAATGCGGGCGCCGGAGGGGCCGATCAGCTCGGGCAGACCATAGACCAGCCGGTCGGCGGCGCGGCTTGCCTCGATCACCGCCTCGATGGAGCGGGCGCCGAATTTGTAGCGGGCGATGAGCAGCCGCAAAAGCAGGCCGGAGGTCTTGCGCGCCGCCTTTTTCCAGTGGGTGTCCATCTGGTGGGCGATGATAAAGGCCCTTTTCAGCAGAATACGGCGCAGCTCCTCCAGCTCCGGCCCGGAGGCGGAATCGCGCAGCAGCTCCTCGGGGATGTCGATGCCGTCGATGTCGAGCACCACCCGCAGCCGGCTCATGAAGTCGGGAATTTTCAGGGTTTTGGCCAGTTGCAGCTCATGGGGCGATGTTTTGCCAAGAATATCCTCCATCCCCTGCCAGCTCGTCTTCACCCCGCCGGCAAAGACAAAGATGGAACGACCGATGTAATAGGGAATACCATGCACATAGGTGACGCCGTCCTGCATGGAGGGGAGAAAGTAACGGAGATAACCGAACTCGTGCCCGTCGTAACGGCAGTCGAACTCGTCCCAGAAGGTGATCGGCACCTTGCCCTTGGCCACTGAGGCGCGCACCAGGTCGATGGCGGAGTTGATCTCGTCGGGTTCAGCGAACTGGGTCAGGTTGAACTCGAAAAAATCAAAGGGGTCCTGGTCGAATTTTCTGCCGATGACCTTGGCCACCTCCTTGACGGCAAAGGATTTGCCCGAACCCGGCGGGCCGAAGACGCCGATGCAGAGCGGCCGCTGGTAGCTCTCCTTGGTGACATAGGAATCCATCACCGATTGCAGGGTCAGCACCGGCCCGATCTCGGCCGGATCGGTGGTGCGCAGATGGCCGACGGTAAACATGCGCAGGTTCTGGAAACCGCTCTTGCGGCTCACCTCCTCCTTGAGACAATGGAGCACTTCAAGGATGATATCCATGTACCCCGGCACCGGCGTGCCGACCGGCGGACGGCGGACGCGGGGGCCGACCCGGCCGCTCTGATCGAAAAAGGCGCGCAGCCCGGCCATCTTCTCTCTGGTCCACTCCTGGGCCGCCACAATCTCCAGACTGCGGTCGAATTCCGGCGAAAAGGGCGGCAGCTCGATAAAGAAGGGATCATTGCTGTCGAGAAAGGAGCAGGGACAGCCGCCCGGAAAGGTGGAGGTAAAATCAAGGTTGGGCAATTCGAGGGCATCGGTGAAATAGTAGCCGTTTTCGTAAAGCAGTTGCCAGTGCAGCAGGGTGCGCTTGGAGAAATCGCTGAAATAACGGCGACCGGCGACCAGGCCGCCGAGGCGGATGAAGTCCATGGCCAGCATGGAGGTGACCATGGTGTCATAGGCCGGCACCGAACCGCGGCGACGGGGTGAACTCTTCTCCGGCAGGCTGCCCTCTCGGTGGCGGAAAAAGACGTTTTCCGGGCCGACGTAGAGTAGACCATGGGGGAACATCTCGATCATGGCATGGCAACAAAAACGGCCGCGCCGCTCGTCCCAGATGCCGACCTCGGGCGAGCGCAGGGCGCGGAGCGACATGGCGACGATCGATTCCCACACCACCGAGCTGTCCATCTCCATGCGGGTCGTCTCCAGATCGGCCAGCCGACCGAAGAGGACGAAATTCTCTCCGAACCGGGCGGCCCACTCGCTCCAGTGGGCGACGCTGATGCCCATGGCGATGACCCAGGCATTGGGATTGAGTTCCTTCAACTCAGCGGCGATCTGCGGCGGCCGGCCGCCATCGTCGATGATCATGATGCCGTCGTGGTTGCGCAGTTTTTCCCGGTTGTCGTCGCTGACGACCAGCGCTTTTTCGTCTTCGCCGCGGCCGGCAAAGGGCAGAATCTGATGGACCATGAACCAGCCGTGGTCCTTGTCGATCTCCGGCCGCTGCCGTTTGCGAAAGACCTGAAAGATGTCCTTCTGTTCGCCGTAGGTGATGGTGGTGATGCGCGGACTGAGGTTGGCGGCGGTGAGATAGGCGGCCAGCCAGGTGAGCGACTGATCAAGCCTGCCGTTCTCCACCGCCACCTTGCCGGCCAGCAGCTCGACGAAATCGCCGGGGTTGTAGCCGTAGGCCGGCAGACTGCCCTCCTCGATAAGGCTGACCTCCTTGATCGGCAGATTGCGGATCTTGACATTGGAACCGAGAAACAAAATGTTCTGCCGTGGTGTCTCTTCCTGCATTGGTGCTCTCCTCCTCTGACGTTGTGTCACCATTATAGCAGTATTGCCGGCCGGACAAATGCTCTTTCTTCCGCCCCTGCACGGATTTTTTTTGGCACATTTGCGCCCCGGCGGTATAGTAAAAGGAAAGGCGCCCCGGCGGCCACGGCGTTGCGCCAACCGCCAGGGCTCACGTCAATTCCTCTCCAGACGGATGACGCCCATGATGCCACGCTTATCCCGTTTTCCCTCGCTGCCCTTCCTCGCGCTCTCCGTTTTTCTCGTCACCCTTTCCGCCGGCTGCGCGCAGCGGCCGAGCGGCCGCTTTGACTTTCAGCTCGCGGTGAACGAGCTGTTCGAATCCGGCCGCATCCTCGCCAACCACACCTACTACCATATCGGCCCGGATGCCGAGCCGGACGCCATCATGGCCCTCGACAAGGCCTACCAGCTGACGCCGAGCCTGTGGAAGAAGTCCGACATCACCCCGGAAAAGCTCGCCGCCTGGATGGAACGGATCGACAACCGCTACCGGGTCAGCAACATTTACCATGGCGCGGTCATTGTCGATGACCATGGCCGGCAGCTGGGCGTCTGGTATTCCCGCCTGACCAGAACCGTTATCCGCCGGGAAGAGGGCAACGTGGTGACGATCTATACCCCGGATACCACCCGTGGCCTCGACAACAGAGGCCCCCGGGATTTCTGGGGTATTCCCTGAAGCGGCTCCGCCATGAACAGCTGGCTGCCGCCCGCCCTGCTCGCCCTCTGCTGCTACGGCCTTTGGGGCTTTTTCCCGAAGATCGCGGTCAGCCACATCAATCCGCAGAGCGCCTTGGTCTACGAGGTGGCCGGCGCCCTGCTGGTCGGACTGATCATTCTTCTCCTGCCCGGGTTTCAGCCAGAGCACCATCCCCGCGGTATTGCCTTTGCCCTGCTCACCGGCATCGCCGGCATGACCGGCACCCTCTTCTTCTTTGTCGCGGCCCAGCGCGGCAAGATTTCGGTGGTGGCGAGCCTGACCGCCCTTTATCCGCTCATCACCGTCCTGCTCGCCGCGGCCCTGCTCCGGGAACCGCTCTCCCTGCGCCAGCTCTGCGGGTTGCTGCTGGCGCTCATTGCCATTTTTCTGCTCTCCTCATAACAAGGAGGACGCACCACCTTATCATGGAGGATCTCATGGCCGACAAAACACTGTTCTTTGCCTTTCGCGGCGACCCGCTCTGCTTCATCCACGTCCTGCTGAACGCCATCGACCTGCACGAACATGGTCGCCAGGGCGCCATCGTCATCGAGGGCGAGGCGGTCAAGCTGGTGCCGGAGATGAGCCGGTCTGACCATTTCCTCAATTTCCTTTACCGCAAGGCCAGGGAGCTTGGTCTCATCGTTGCCGTCTGCAAGGCGTGCTCGGCCAAGATGGGGGTAACCGAGGCGGTGGAAAAAGAGGAGCTGCCCCTGGTCAGCCACATCGGCGGCCATCCCGCCATGGCCCATTACCTGAATGATGGTTGGCAGATCATCACCTTCTGATCCTGACCCCAAACAACAAACTCTGAGAGGAAAAAGAGATGGAGACGAACAAACCCCCGCGGGGCAAACCCAACTCGGAGCGCATGGCGATCCTGCGCTCCCTGCCGATCGACGTCAAGCAGCGGCTGACCGGCGTCGAGGCGGAGGCCTTTCTCTACGACGAGGAGCTGCCCGATTCCCTGCTGGAAAAACTCAAGGATTACCTGGTGGACAGCGAGGAATAAATTTTCCATTCAGGCGGTGATGGTCCGGTAGATCTCCGGCACCCGCAGGGGCAGCTTGCGCACGTCGTTGATGAAAATATAGTTGATCCGGCCGAACAGGTGGGCCATGTAGTCCTGGGCCTCACGATCAATGGTGATGCAGAAGGGATGGATGCCTGCCGCCTTGGCCTCGATCAGGGCATGCCGGGTATCCTCGATGGCGTATTCACCCTTGTAGTCGTCATAATCCTCCGGCTTGCCGTCGGTGAGGAGGATGAGCAGCCGCACCTTGGCATCGACCCGGCCCAGCTCGCGGGTGAAGTGGCGGATCGGCGGGCCCATCCGGGTATAGTCGATGGGAGCCAGGGCGGCGATGCGACCCTTGATCTCATCGGAATAGGGTTCGCTAAAACCCTTGACATGATAGATCTCGCTGCGGGTGCGGCGCATGCCGGAAAAACCGTGAATGGCATAGCGGTCGCCGAGGGCCTCCAGGGCCTCGCAGAGCAGAACCAGCGACTCCTTCAGCGCCGTACCGACCCAACCCTCGGTGGAGGAGGACATGTCGACGAGAAAGAGGGCGGCGATGTCCCGTTCGTCGCGGAGCAACCGAATAAAGAGCCGTGCGGACGGACTGCGGCCGGCCCGCAGGTCAACGCTTGCCTCGGTGAGGGCGTCGATGTCGATCTCGTCGCCGTCGCGCTGCCGTTTGACAAAACGCTGGCTGGTCCGCATCATCTCGAACTGCCGCTTCAACTGGACGATCTGGCCGCGATAGGTCGTCAGGGTGTTGCTGACAAAGGTGCCCCGGACCGGATCGAGTTTCTTGCGGATCAGCCGACACCAGTTTTTGCGAAAGCCCTGGCGGCGGTAATCCCATTCATCATAGAGGAGCCCGTCGGCAAGGCCGTTGCCGGCAGCTCCATCCACCGCGGCCAGCGGAGTCCTGCTGCGGCCGCCGGCCTGCATGCGGGCGCTGGCAATGTAGAAGGCCGGGACTCCGCCGAGATCGTCCTCGATCTCCCGGGCCAGGTTGCGTAATTCCTCGGGCAGCTCCAACCCCTCATCGTCGAGACAGAGGAAACGGGGTCCCCCCTCCTGCCGATCGTCCTCCTCCCTGTCCCGCTGGGACTGCATGGGCGAAACATTAGCGCCGCTCTCCAGGACATTGGCGGCAGGTAGCCGCCCCTCCGGGGACTCCTCCGGACCCTTCCCCCGGTTTTCCGACTGCGGCGGCAGCATAACGGACAGCCCCTCGATGAATTTCTGCTTAACCGCCTCCCGGCGGGCAAGGCGGGCCAGGTGGGCATCCTCCACCTGTAGCTGCCCGGCAAAGAACAACGGCGGCAGCGGCGCATACCTTCCTGCCCCGGCCGCCAGCTCGCCATAACACGCGGCGGTCTGGGTGAAAACATCGTGACTCCCCCTCTGTTCCTCGGCAAATCCGGCGACAATCCGCGCCGTCAGCGCAGCCGGCATAGCAGGCTCGTCGCCGGACAGGGTGGCGAGCAGCCAGAGCCGGACCTCATGGAGGACCGAGGCGGCTCCTGCCGGTACTTTGCTGCGGGAAAGCTCCTGCCGTTGCCGGGCGAAAAAAGGGCGGGCATCACGCATCAATCCCGGCAGATGAGATTGCAGGAAAAAGGCGGCCCGCCCGGTCTGGAGCAGATAGTAAAGATCCGCGGCCAGGGGTTGGTCGGCAAAATGGCCGAGAAAGAGGGCGAGAGCGTTTGCGTCCCCCGCCAGGGCTTTGCCGCATGCCAGATGGCCGGTGAGCAGGCCGCGGGTGTCGTGACGCTGGCAATAGAGATCGTTGCGGAGCATGGCCCATTGCAGAGAGGCGAGCAGCTTGAAGACCAGAAAGTTGTCGTCCCTCTCCTGATAGAGGGTTATCTCCCCGGGCAGGAAAAGGGTGGCACTGTCGGTGCCGGTATGGGCGGCGGCCTCGATCTGGAGATTATTGCCGGCCAGACCATGCAGATAAGGAGTCAGCCTGCCCTTGGCCTCGGCCAGGGTCAGGCCGTTTTCGCCCCGCAGGCGACAGAGAAAATTGTTTTCAACATCCGCCATGTAGAAACGGGCGGCACGCAGGCCGTCCGCCTCGTAGACGGCGAGGATGCCCTTGACCCACTCGGGCAGCTGGCTGTCGTCGAGACAGGAGAGCCCGGCATCGAGCTGTTCGAGAAAGGCGAAGCAGAGGGAATGGCTGACCGGCCAGAGGACACCGATCTGGGCCAACACCGCCTCTTCCCGCGGTCGGTCGTAACCGGCCAGCTGGGCCAGCAGCTCGTCACGCTCCCAGGAGTTGAGTTCATGATCCGGGATGATCCGCTGCAGCCGTGCGACAAGCCCTTCTTCCATGGTTCGGCCTCAAAGAACGGAGCTGACCATTTCATTGATGGCGCCGACCAGCTCGTCGTCATCGGTCAGCGCCTGGGTGATGGTCACCTCGCAGGCAGAACGCGGATCAATACCGGCCCCGATCAAAAGCCCGGCATGGACAAGCAGCCGGGTGCTCGCCCCTTCCTGCAGGCCGGCATCCTTGAGGCCGCGGGTCATGGCCGCGATCCGCACCAGGGCGGTGGCGGTTTGCTCGTCCACACCGGCCTCGCGCGCCACGATCCGCGTTTCCAGCTCCGGCGGCGGATAGTTGAGTTCAAGGGCGACAAAACGCTGACGGGTCGATTGTTTCATGTCTTTTAATACCGACTGATAGCCGGGATTGTAGGAGACGGCCAGCATAAACTCAGGGGGAGCGGTGATGAGTTCCCCCCGTTTCTCGATAGCCAGCTCCCGGCGGTCGTCGGCCAGGGGATGGATGACCACCGTCGTATCCTTGCGCGCTTCCACCACCTCATCAAGATAGCAGATGGCGCCATGCCGCACCGCGAGCGTCAGGGGACCGTCCACCCAGAAGGTTTCGCCGCCGCGTATAAGGTAGCGGCCGACCAAGTCGCTGGTGGAGAGATCGTCATGACAAGAGACGGTGATCAGCGGTCGGGCGAGCTTCCAGGCCAGATACTGCATGAAACGGGTCTTGCCGCTGCCGGTTGGTCCTTTAAGCAACAGGGGCAGACCATTGCCGTAGGCGGCCAGGGCAACGGCCAGTTCGTTTTTCTGGGGCAGATAAAAGGGTTCGCTGCTGATACGATGCTCTTCGATACGCTTGACGTGATGCTCCATGATTGCTCCTTCAAGGGGTGCACCGGTGGATGATCCGGCATCCTCTGCTGTTAAGCTTTGTCGCCAAAAGATAATGTCGGCCCTGCTGAAAAGCAAAAAAAATAATCGTTCCCATCTGAAAACAAGCTCTTTTCACCTCATTTTTTATCCCGGAAAAACAAGCGTGTTTACAGAATAGGTGGTTTCCCCGTATCATGGGGAGGTGTTCGGCTATCCTGGTCCGTTTTTTTTAGTCTGCTACCCAGAAAAGATCATGAAAACACTCGTTGTCGCCCTCCTCTCCCTGCTTGTGTTGCTGTCCGGCTGCCAGCCGGCGGAGCAGAAAAAAGTCACTGATAAAGAACTTTTGATTTATTGCGGCATAACAATGGTGCGTCCGATTCAGGAAATCGCCCGCATCATCGAAAAAAAACATAGCTGCACCATCAAGATCACCCAGCAGGGATCAGGTGCCCTGCTGAAAAGCATCGAGGCCAACATGGTCGGCGACCTTTTTCTGCCCGGTTCGGAATCATACATCATTACCTGCCTGCAGCGAGGCTGGGTAAAGGAAACCGTTCATGTCGGCTTTAACCGCGCCGCCCTGATCGTCCAGAAGGGCAACCCGCTCGCCATCACCGCTGATGTCAACAACCTCGTCAATCCCACATATCGAGTCGTGCTCGGTTCGGCGGAAAGCGGCAGCATCGGCCTGGAAACCGAAAAAATCCTGAGCCGAATCGCCATGTATCAAGAGGCACTGGACAACGCCCTCTATCTGACCGCCGACTCGAAAGGCATGATCCAGGCCATCAGGGACAAAAAAGCCGACCTGACCCTGAACTGGCAGGCCACTGCCTGCTGGGAGGAAAATCGTCCCTTCATGGATGCCCTGCCCCTCGACGACGACATGGCGCCACCCCACAAACTGATTCTCGGCCTGCTCACCTTCTCTCCCTATCCGGAGATCGCCCGTGACTTTCTGCACCTGGCCGGCTCGGACGAAGGGAAAAAAATCTTCGCCCGCTACGGATTCCAGTGAAGCGATCCGCCCCGTCGCCATTATCAACCCTGACCGGCAATGGCCTTTTGGTGCTGCTGGCCATTTTTCTCACCGGCTCCGGACTCGTCCTACTGCAACACAATC
Organism: Thermodesulfobacteriota bacterium; assembly: GCA_049323655.1. Lineage (GTDB taxonomy): Bacteria > Desulfobacterota > Desulfobulbia > Desulfobulbales > SURF-16 > DB1. The sequence continues at coordinate 8,986 of JBMONO010000003.1, forward strand.
TCTTCGTCACCCTCAAAGAAAAACTGGAGCTCCGGATCGACAACGAGCACAACCGCATCACCATCGGCGAAATGATCATCGCCGATCTGCGCCAGGCCGAGGCCCTCTTCTACCGCCTGCCCACCTCCACCGATCCGGCCACCCAGGAGCTGCTTCGGAACAACATTCATGACGTTCTCGACCGGATCAGACGATCGCTTGACATTATTGAGAAGGGCGGCGCCATTGATTTTCACCTGCCTCTCAATCTGCCTGACCGGGACGAAATGGTCACCACCATCTATTATCAACCTACCCAGCAGGAAAGGTATATTCTCGAAATCATCGATCTCCGCCCGAAACTCATCGAGATTGCCGAAAAATCCGACACTCTCATCGACCTTGCCCGCAATCGGGACCGCATGCAGCAGGAGGGCTTCGCCCAGCGTTGGTCCGCCTCGGTCGGCCAGATCAAGGATTTTCTCAAAAATACTGCCCCCATCTTTGTCCGCATGAACGAAAACGCCAACCAGCTCTTCTTCAGAAGCCGACAGAATCTCGCCCTTTTCGAAGCCCTCGTTGCCGGCAAACAGACCCAGTACCGGCGGTTGGAAATTTTTCTCGTTATCGGCACCATGCTGACCGTGCTGCTGCTTGCCGCCATCGCCCATCGCAAGCAGACGGAAATGGCGGAGCTGCACCGGGCCAAACAATCACTGGCAAACGCCTATCGTCGTTTTGCCGCCATCGTCGACGGCATCGACCACATCGTTTATGTGGCCGATGCGGCCACCCACGAAATCCTTTTCATCAACCGGCATGCCCGGAAGAGGTTCGGCGATGTGGTCGGCCGGAAATGCTATACCGTGTTCGGGGAAAAAGGCGGAGAAGGGGCCTGCACCTGTTGCCGGGAGCGGGCGGAACGTCCAAACGGAGAGATGCCGGCTGGCGGCTTTACCATGGAACGGCAGCACAATGACGCCTGGCAGGAGATCCACGGCCAGATCATCGATTGGGACGAAGGCCGCAAGGCGTTGCATGTCCTCGTCTTTGACATCACCGAACGCAGGAAGGCCCTGGCGGAACGCCACGAGGTGCAGGAACGGCTGCACCGGGCCCAGAAGATGGAGGCGATCGGCATGATGGCAGGCGGGGTCGCCCATGATCTCAACAACATCCTCGCCGGGCTCGTCTCTTACCCCGACATGCTGCTCCTGGACCAACCGGAGGACAGCCCCCTGCGCCGCCCACTGACCACCATTAAACAGGCCGGCAAACGGGCCGCGGCCATCGTCGATGATCTCCTCAGCGTGGCCCGCGGCGTCACCCCCCGTAAAGAAGTGGTCGAACTCAATGCCATCATCGCCCAGTATCTCGACTCTCCGGAATTCAGTCAGCTTCAACGTCGTTACCCGGCGATCTCATGGCGCTTGGAACTGACTGATCAGTCCACCGCCCTGATCGGCTCAGCGGCCCAGTTGACCAAGGCCCTGATGAATCTCGCAACCAATGCGGCGGAGGCAATCAGCGGGCCGGGAACGATCCGCATCACCACCGAGGTGGTTGTCCCCGCCGGGAAGGCGGATGACAGGATGATTGTTTTACGGGTCAGCGACAATGGCCCGGGCATCGCCTCCCACGACCTGGAGCGGATCTTCGAGCCCTTTTACTCCCGCAAGGTCATGGGGCGAAGCGGTACCGGCCTCGGGCTGGCGGTGGTGTGGAACGTCGTACAGGAGCATGGGGGGACAGTGGAGGTGGCAAGTGATGCCGCCGGCACCGCCTTTACCATCCACCTGCCCGCGGGGACAACGGACGTTGCCTCCGCTGCCGAGGACGGGAACGGCGGAGTAACACCTGCCAGGGGCCAGGGGCAAACAATCCTGGTCGTTGACGACGACGAGCAACAGCGGCTGGTGGCGACCAGCATGCTCAAACGCCTGGGGTATGAAGCAGTGGCGGTCGGCAGCGGTGAGGAGGCGCTCGGCGTGACCGATGAGCGGCAGATCGATCTGATCCTGCTCGACATGATCATGCCGGGCGGCATGAACGGTCGTGAGACCTATGCAAGGATACTGGTCCGGCATCCCGGCCAAAAGGCGCTGCTCTCCTCCGGTTTTGCAGCCAGTGAGGAGGTGCAGCGGACTCTGAAACTGGGAGCGGCGGGCTTCCTCGCCAAACCCTACACCATGCGCCAGCTTGCCGACGCCATCAGGGACGCCCTCTCCTGATGATTTTTTTGCCACCCGCACCCCATCGGTCGAATCCATCAGACGGCATGCAGGCCATTGCCCTGCGGGTAAGCAGCATCGTCCTCGAAGAAGAAGCGTTCTGCACCAAAGGCCGGCCGCAACTCATCAAGCCACGATGCCTTTTCATCATATGCGGCAAAAAACGGCCGCCCCACCCAGTCGGGATTACGGCCCTGGAGCATCTGCAGGACGAACACCTTCTCACCATGCACTTCGGAGACACCGTTGATCTGCACCTTGCCGGGCAGGGCGGACATGCTCGGCCCCCGCACGGTGCGGGCGATGCCGCTGACCTGCTTGTAGGCGGTCCGGAATATGCGCCAGGCCCGGTGCAGGGGCAGGCTGAAATAGTGATGGGCCCCGGTATCCCTGACGACAAACATATAATACGGGATACAACCGGCCGTCACCTGCTCCTTCCACAGCCGGATCCAGCTCTCCGGGGTGTCGTTGATGTGGCGGAGCAGCGGTGACTGGGTGCGGATCACCGCCCCGGTGGCGCGAATGCGGCTGATCGCCTGGCGAACCAGGTCCGGCCCCATCTCCTCTGGCACATTGAAATGGGCCATGATCGCCAGGTGCTTGCCGGCCGCCACCACTTCCTCGAACAGAACAAGGAGGTCGTCCGCATCCCGGTCGCCGACATAGCGGTCCGGCCAGTAGGAGAGGGTTTTGGTGCCGATGCGAATGGTGCGCAGATGCGGCAGTTCGGCGGCAAGCAACGGTCGCAGATAGGCGGCAAGTACCCTCGTGCGCATGACCAGAGGGTCGCCGCCGGTGAAAATGACGTCGGTCACCTCGGGATGGGCCGTCAGGTAGCGGACCAACTCGTCCGCCTCCTGCATGGCAAAGCGCAGCTCCTCGACCCCGACAAACTGCGGCCAGCGAAAACAGAAGGTGCAGTAGGCATGGCAGGTCTGTCCCTGTCCGGGAAAGCAGAGAACCGTTTCCTTATATTTATGCTGCATTCCCCGGAGGACGCGGCCGTTCAGCATCGGCCGATTATGCTCCAGCTGGCCGGCGGTATGCGGATTGAGCTCCTGGCGAATCTCGTTGGCGCAGGCGGTGATCTGTTTTGGCGCAGCATTGCCGCGCACCAGGGCGGCAATGCGTTCAAAATGATGGTCCTCCAACATCTCCCGACAGGGAAAGGTCAGACGAAAGAGCGGGTCATCCGGGACCCGGTCCCAGTCAATCAACTGCTCCACCACATAATTGTTGGTTTTAAAGGGCAGCACTCGGCCGACCACGTCGATGGCAAAACGCTCCTCCCTGGAGAGCTGGTAAACCTGAGGGATTTTACGGTAATTGGCGAGAGTAAAGGGCTGATAGGTGCTGAGCTGGCCGGCGGGAACAACTTTACGAAATTGACAGGTAGACATGAGGACCTCCGTTTCTTTCCTGAGAATGAATCTCCCTTCCGGCTGGAAACGTTGAAGACAGCCGGACCAATGTGTCATTTTTTCAACTAAAACTATAGCAACATATCCTGATTTTCGCAAGCTTGGCCACCATTTTTTCGTCATTTTTCCGACACACCCTTGCTCATTACGGCCGTCGGGAAATGACCGGTCGCCCGCGGCGAAGCTGCTCGGACTACCGGACAGAATGGAAAATGGAGTTTTTTGTATGAAATCAATGAGATGGCATGACGATGGGCTGAACATTTTTTTTGCCGGAATTTCTCTGTGCTCCCCAAAAAATTATCCATGCAGAGACGGGCAGTTAGTGAAAAAATGAGAAATAACGAGAAAGAACGAGAAAGAGAGAGAAAAAGTGAAGTTCACAAAATAGTGAAACACGGGAAAGAAGGGGGATGACCGACCCTCTTCCCTGATCTCACGGGGGTTTGCCGGGGGGTAAAAAAAAACGCGTTTTTCTCGGAGGTTAGCGGCTGGCGTCCCGGCTCCCCCCGCCGGACAAGGGTCTGGAGGATGTTGATAACTCTGGCTTTTAATACTGCAAATCAGGCAGAACCGTCTTTGACAGCAGGCCCTGTTTTTTTATAAAAGCAAACGCAAAAGAAACATGACGCACATCTGATCCAAACATTTTTCTCTATTGTATTCAATCTCCCCATGACTTCAGGAACGGCAATGCTCTGGAACAAAATTAAAGAAATTTTATCGGAAAAACTCCCAGAAAGCGCATATTCGCTCTGGATCGCCCCGATTTCTGCGCAAGAAAACGGTGGCAATGTCCTTGAGCTGACCTGCCCGGACGCTTTTTTCCGCTCCTGGGTTTCCGAAAAATATGGGACAGCGATCGAGGAGGCCCGGCGGCTCGTTGACCACCAGAATCTACAGGTCGTCTTCCGCACCGACTGCCAGGCAGCAGGCCAGCCTCTTCTCGCCGCTCCCCGCCAACCCCCGCGGCTGCCGGATATCCCCCGGATAAAATCGACCATCAAAACCCTGCATCCTCGCTTCACCTTCAATGAATTCATTGTCGGCAGCTGCAACCTCATGGCCCATTCCGCCTGCGCCGACATCGCCATGAACGATACCGCCATCGGCAACTGTCTCTACGTCAAGGCCGGAACCGGGCTGGGGAAAAGCCACCTGACTCATGCCGTCGCCCACCACATCATCGAAAACCGACCGGCAACCCGGCTCAACTATCTCACCGCCCAACAGCTCACCGCGGAAATGGTGAAAAACATCAAGAACAACACCATGCAGCACTTCAAGGACAAATATCACCGACAGTGCGATGTCCTGCTCATCGAGGACGTTCACACCTTGGCCGGTCGCCTCAAGACCCAGGCGGAACTGTCGGAGGCCCTTGACATCCTCCTGGAAACCGGCAAAAAAATCATCTTCACCAGCTCCATGGGGCCGCGGGAGATTCCGGACATCGACTCAGCCATCCGTTCCCGGCTCCTCTCCGGCATGGTGACGACCATCAATCCGCCAACCATGGAGACCAGGGTGAAAATCATCCGGCGCAAGGCGGAAATCAACGACCTTCTCCTCAACGAGGAACAGATCGTCTATCTGGCGGAAAACATTCGCGGCGATATCCGGCAGGTTGAAAGCGCCATTGTCAGCCTCAAGGCGCAGTGCGCCCTGCTGCAGACGACTCCGGAACTCGGCATGCTCAAGGAAACCCTGACCAACATTGTTGGTCTGCAGCGCAACTTGTCGCCAATTGTGATCCGCGATTTCATCGCCGGTCAGTTCAAGATTGAGGTGGCGGAACTGCAGTCAAAGAGCCGCAAACAGTCGATCGCCCTGCCTCGCCAGATCGCCATGTATCTTTCCAGAAAGTATACCGACATGCCGCTCGCCGATATCGGACGGGCCTTTAACCGCGATCACTCCACCGTGGTGCACGCCATCCGGACAATCACCGACAAGCGGAACCGCAACACCAGTCTCCGCCGGCAGATGGAACTGCTGGAAGACCGGCTGGAGAAGAAATATCTGTAAAACCTATGCGGAATAAAGGGAAATCATCCGCTGGGACCACGGAATACATCGAGATGTCGTGCTGTTTTCAAAGCATTTTCTTTGTATTCTCCCTGGCAAAAAGACCTTTTCCGGACCCATCAGAAATAGACCGCCTTCACCGCCGCCTCCCCCTCGCCGTGGCGGCCGCCGGACGCGATGGCAATGGCCGCCTTTTTCGCTGACTTGATCATGTCGTTGATGCCGATGCCGTCCCAGCCGAAGCCACAGATATAGACATGCCGGTTGTCCCGTTCCACCGCGCTGCGGTAAGCAAGCATCTGCGGATGGTCCATCTCGAGCTGGGGAATGCCGCCGGCCGGGCGCAATACTTTGGCAAAGAACGGTTTGACAGGCAACGTCATCAGTTGCGAGATATCCCGACAGACGGCAGCGATGATCTCCTCATCGGCGAGTTGCAGCCGCTCCGGATGGCGACGGCCGCCAACCAGGGCCTCCAGCAGCACCTTGCCCTGCGGGGCGCGATTGGGAAACATGTGGGAGGAGAAAAGCACGCCGAGGGTAAAGCGCTGCTCCCGTTCCGGGGCGAGGTAGCCGAACCCGTAAGGAATCCGGGCGCTGTCGTCATAGCCGAGAACCACGTTGCAGATATGGGACATCGGAACCGCAGCAAACGGTGGCCGGGCAAGGGGAGAGAGCAGCGGCAGACTGCTGTTGACCGGCAGGGCGAGGACCAGATAACGGCCCCGCGCCTCGCCATTGGCAAGCGAGAGTCGCCAGCCCTCCTCCTCCCGGTTCAGCGCCGTGACCCCGGCCCCGAAGACGATCTCCTTGTCGGACGCCAGCACCTCCACCAGCCGCTCCAGCCCTTGGGGAAAATTGTTCATGGCCGGCAGCCGCCCCTTCGCCTTTGCCTTTGCCGCCTTCATCTTTTTCAGCACCCCGCGCAACACAGAACCGTGCTCCTTCTCCAGGGCGCGCACGCCGGGCATCACCGCGTCAATACTGAGCCGATTAAAATCTCCGGAAAAACTACCGGTGACCGCCGCATCAACCAGGGGGAGAATCTCCTTACCGAACCGTCGTCCCGCCCATTGACCGATGGTCTGATCCCGCCCCTCGGGCCGAATCCAGAAATCCCCCAGCACCCGGAGTTTTCCCCAAGGCGAGAGCAGCGGGGTGGTGAGAACCTTACCCGGTTTCTGGGGGATCTGCACCAGCTTGCCGCCATGGCAGACATAGCGATGGAAATCACCGAGCGGCGCCTGCTGGGCCTCCCGGTAGAGGCCGGTGTCCTCCAGCAGTTCGCGGCTCTCCGGGGCATTGTCGAGAAAGCCGTGCGGGCCCCATTCGGCCAGAAAACCATCCTGCCGGAAAGAACGGATGGCGCCACCGGGCCGCTCGCTCCCCTCGACCAGCACCACTCGCAGGTCCGGGGCCAGTTTCCGGAGAAAATGGGCGGTGGCCAGACCGGAAATACCGGCGCCGACGATGACGACATCAAAGATGTTTTCCATAATGAAAATTTCCTTTTCTTCGGGTAAAGTCACTGGAGCATGGACACCACAGCAGCAAAAAAGATCCTCATCATCGCCTATTCCCTCAGCGGCCAGACCAGCAATCTGCTTGCCCGCCTGACCGCCGGGCTCGAAAAAAGCGACGTCTCGGTCACGGTGGAACGGCTGCGGCCGCTGCAGCCCATCCGTTTCCCCTTCGGCTCGATCCGGGACACCCTGCTGCGGATGGCGATCACCTTCTGTCGCCGCCGCGTCGCCATTGCCCCGCTCTCCGACAAATGCCGGGGCTCCTTTGACCTGATCATCCTGGCCGGCCCGACCTGGTCTTACCACCCGAGCGGCCCGGTCCTCTTCCTCCTTGACCGGGACGGAGATGTCCTCTTTGCCGGCCAGAAGGTCATTCCCTTCATCTCCTGCCGCGGCTACTGGCGGGCCCACTGGCTCGGTCTGCGCCACCTGCTGGGCAAAAAGGGAGCGAAGGTGGTCAATCGCATCATCTTCACCCACCCGGGCCGCGAACCGTGGCGGACCCTGGGCGTTTTCCTCAAGCTAACCGGTCGTTTTCCGGCCCAATCCGGGCTCGTCAGCCGCCACTACCCCCGCTACGGCCATACCAGAAAACAATTGGAGGAGGCCGCCCTGTTCGGCAACATGCTCGGTGTGGCGCTCAGCAGCGGCCATGATCTCTCCGGCCTCGACTTTGCCACCCGTATCGCCCTCCACCCGGATATCGACGGATAGCCGGGCCACCGCGCAGCTGCTCAAAATTCAATGCCCGGCCGCGCCGCAATCCCTTTTGTGTAATGGTGCTTCACCATTTTGATCTCAGAAACCAGATCCGCCTCCTCCAGCAATCCTGGGCTCGCACGCCGGCCGGTGATAACCAGATGAAGGCCGCGGGGCCGTCGCCGGATCAGCTCCAGCACCTCTTCCTCGCTCACCATGCCGTAGGTAATGAGATAGGTCAGTTCATCGAGCACCACCATATCAAACGCATTACCCATTATCTTTTCTTCGGCAAAGGCAAAAGCGGCGCGGGCGGTGCTGATTGCCTCCGCCTTATCCTCCCTGGTCCAGGTAAAACCGCTGCCCCGGACATGAAATTCAACACAGTCGGTCAGCCTGGCAAAGCATTTCGCCTCACCTGTCTGCCACTTTCCCTTGATAAACTGGATAATGCAAACCCGCAGGCCGTGCCCGGCGGCACGCAACGCCTGACCAAAAGCGGCTGTTGATTTCCCCTTGCCGTCGCCGGTATAGAGCAGCACCAGGCCGTTCCCTTTCCCCTGTAGCGTAGCGTCGTTCACGGTTGCTCCCCGTTGCTCTCGATGCCGGAAAATTTCTTTAACTGCTCGACATAATAGGCCCGGTGTTCGGGATCAGCTCGCATTGCTTCGAGAATCGCCTGCCGCGCCTTTTCCGGGAAGCCATTGATCCAGTAGGCCAGGGCCAGGGTATCGAGGACATAGCCGGCCGGCCGCTGGGCTGCGGCGTTGCGGGCCAGCATCAGGGCCCGCTCCGGATCACGATGGCGCTCGTCTGCTGCGGTGAGGAGCAACCAGGCAAGATTGTTAAGCACCTCCGGTTGCTGTGGCGCAAGGGTCAAAGCTTTTTCATAGGAGGCCAGCGCCTCGGCATAATGATGCCGTCCTTGCTGAAGATCGCCAAGCAGCTGATGCCAGAGGGGATTGTCCGGTTCTTCCACCGTCTTTTCCGCATAGAGGCGGGCCAGGTGCTCGAGCGGCGCCCGCTCCAGCAGATCAGCGGGGAGCTTCCACAAAGTGAGCGCGGTCAGGGCCAGGACCAGACAATAGGCGATCAACACGACATGGACCTTGCGGTGATGGCGACGAATCTGCTGCGGATCATCCTCACAGCGCTGCAAAAAGGCGACCCGTTCGCCAATCCCGAAGTGATGCCAGCTCGGCAGGTCACGGATGTTGCCGGACAGCCAGGCCACCTTTTCCAGGGCGCTGATGATCCCTCGGCTGGAGCCGAGGCTCTCCAGGGCATAAACATCGGCCTGCCTCTCGAAATTGCGCATGAAAAAACCGAAGACGAAGCGGAAATAAAAAATGAGCAGGACGAGCAGGGCAAAAGAGCTGAAAAAGATCAGCACCGCGTCGGTCTTTTTGCCGAGAAAGGCGGTGAACTGGTAAAAAAGGCTCGATTGCAGCAACAGATACATAAAAATATAGGTGCCGAGCTGGGCGATGAGGCTGAAGCCGAGCAGCAACCCCATATAGAGCTGCAGGTGGAAGCGCTTGACGTGGCCGATCTCGTGGGCCATGACACCGTCCACCTCCTCGACTGTCAGGCTGCTGAGCAGGGCCGGCGTGAAGAGCAGATAGCGAAAACGCCGGGTCATGCCCATGACGCCGGCGGTCAATACCTGGCCCTCAAACAGCGGCCAGATAAGGATATCGGCATAACGCAGGCGCAGCTTGCGGCAGAACGCCTCGACATGACGGCGGGTCGGCCCCGGCGCCATGGGTCGGCACCCCCAGAGGCGGGTGATGAGACCGGGCAGCACGGTGGCGAGCAGAACAAAAAAAACGAGAAAAAAGAGCGGTTCCCCCCAGGAGGAATGGAAAAACCGCTGCACCCCGGCAAAGGGCAGCAGCAGGAGCAGATCTGCCAGCAGGGAGAGCAGCAGCCAGGGCAGGATTATGGGAATATTGTTTCGCAGATTGGTGACGACAAAGGTCGGTGCCGCATAGTGGCGACCGAAAATCTGGCCGTAGGGCTTTCGCGCGCCGAACCAGAGGATGGCCAGATAGAAAAAAAAGAGAAGGATGCCGCAAAGACTGACCAGCACCGGCAACCTGGCGCTGCCCGGCAGCAAGGCAAAATAATACTGACAGTCGAGAAAATAGACATCCACCGCCAACCAGACGATGGCCAGAATGGAGAGGCGCTGTTCAGCAGCGAAATAATCCGCCGCCTGCCCTACCCGTTTCCGATCAAACAGGAGCCGTACCAGAAAAAAATAGACCAGCCCCTTCAGAACAAAAAGAAAAAATGCCGGCAGGGGAGAAAATTGCGGGGCCTCCGGCACACTGTTGGTGGAAAGAACAAAGATGACGACAATAAGATAGATGAGATTGTTATAGATCACGAGCGTGGGGCAAAGGGGCGGGGCGGGACATGCCTGGCGTTGTGCCGGTAGAAACGGGACAGGAGGAGCTGGAGCTGGGGCCTGGTCAAAATCTGGTGGATGACAAAAAATTCGCCGACACGGCGATGGCGGCGCTTCTGTTCAAAAAGCAGGAGCTGGAGCTGGGCACGGGTCAACAAACCATGCTGAAGGGCCCGCTCGCCAAATGGGAGCGACGAGGCAGCAGCCGTGCGCAGCAGAGAGAGAATCTGATCCCGCTGCAGCCAACCGCGTTCGCAGGCGATTTCGCCGAGGCGGGGGCACTGGGCGCGCTGCCACATGAGGGCACGACTGAGATCCTGCCAGGAGACCTGACCGGCATAATAAAGAAACTGGCCGAACAACAGACGGCGGTCCGGGATGCGGCCCTGATGGCGATGTCCGCTCCAGGCAGAGCTGCCGGTTGCCGCCGGCCGCGCCGCTGTTTTCGTTGGCCGGCGCCAGACCGGGGGCTGGGGCCGGCCGCCGCTGTCGCCCGCACCAGGATCCGCCGGCCGCAGCCCCTGAAAACGGAAGCCCTTTTCCCGGGCATCGACATAGCGGGAGAGTTGTTCATAGGCAGAACGGACTGCCAGGAACATCCGGGCCTGTTTCTGGCGGGTCAGCTCGTCAAGGCCGGTCAGGCGGTCGGGATGGGTTTCCATCGCCCGCTTGCGAAAGGCGCTTTTTACCCCGGAAAGCTGGATATATTCGAGAAATTCCCGTGAAACAACAAGATGGGCCCCAAAGATGATCCGGCAGGCCCGATACAGCTCCTGTTCAGCGGCAACACCCGTCATGGCTCGCGTTTCTCCTTTTCCACCGCTCCCGCGGACCGCCACACCTCGCCAGCCCGCTTTGGCTCAAAAAAACCGGTTATTCCTCCCATATACATCATAACCTAGCTTATCCGAAGGATTTTTCAAAGGGAGAAACTGAAAAAAAGAAAAAGAAAACAGGAGGAAAAGAAGGGTGAGGAAAAGATATGTCAGATTTCGACTTCGATCTGGGCTGCCTCGGCGAGACTGAGCACCAGATTGGACTCGCCGACCCGCAGCTGGATGGCACCGCCGAGGGGGGCGCGATTGACGACATTGACCGTGGCGGAGGGGATGATGCCAAGATCAAGCAGCCGTTGCCGCATCGCACCACAGGAATGATGGCGCTTGATGCAGACACAGTGACCCGGCTCCACCTCACTTAAGGCGCGGCACTGCTTACGGCACTCATGCTTGCCGCCGCAGCCCTCGCCCGGCCCGGAACACGTCTTTTTGGTCCACCAGAATTTCATGAAATTTCCTCACTGGGTTTTCATGATGTGTAATGCCCGTTGTACACAGTGTCAAGGAGAAAAAACCGGCGGCGCGCCCCTGCCTGTTGTCCCGCCATTCCTTTCAAGGTCACAGGTAATTCCAGTCTGCCTTCAAACCGGTACCTTTGTCGGCTGCACTGCGCGGCTTCTCGACGTCCTCATGTACTGTCTTGTCGCTGCTCGCTGGACTTTACACCCCGGCAAAGGGGTGTTCGCGGTGACGGCCCGAATGCTTCCTGGAATGCCAACATGAATGAAACTCAGAATAAGAGCTTATCCACATATAAGCTTTTCAGGGGTTGCGCCGGATTTTGAGACGGATTCGACCGGGACGATTGAGCAAAACCGCAGGCGTAGCAGCGCTACGACGAGGATTTTGCGTCTGATTTCAAGTTGGGTTAATGCGGAAACACCACCTGCCAGGACAATATGCACCAGCAGTCCTGGACTCACGCGTGTCTGCTAAAAAGAGGAGTTGCCCCCTGTACAGACATAAGCCCCGTGCTTGTGACAGGTATGACATGGTTTCGTCAACGGCCAGCTCGGTGCTCCATGGAAATTAGTGCCGCACGGACCACCGTTGCCGGTGACCGTAACATCATGACAGGCAAGACAGAACTCCGTCCAGCCGCCATTATCATTGGTGGCATGAATATCAACACTTATCACCACACCGTTGACTTCCTTGCGCAGTAAAAAGGCATTCGGCGAACCATGAGGTTCATGGCAGTCGGTACATGACAGGGTGTAGTCTGTCGCAGATCCCTCATCATAAGGAGCCTTGATGGTCCCTTTGTCACTGTAAGCGTCCCGGCCTTTTTTGGCGCCATGAAGGTCGGCGGCTGTCCCGCCGTAATCAACGCCGGACCAGTTTATCTTGTATAAATTGCGGCCCAATCTGGCGCTGTATATGGTATTTGTTTTGTCATGACAATCCGTACAGAAGGTAACAAAATCAGTCAGGTTCGAGCCATCCTGCGTTGTTGAACCATCCGGTTCATACACCATCGTTGAACCGTTACGGTAAGGCGCCTGGTAGTTTGAGGAAACGTCACTCATTTTTTCACCATTCCCATCACCCCACAGTCCCCATGTGGCCAAATCCGCATGCTGCGAAGGCCGGGAAACCGGATACCCTCTGTTGCCAGCATCCTTTGCCGAGCAAGGGCTATTGAACGGGTCACCTTTGACCGCATGGGGATTGTGACAGGCAACACACGGATTGGAATACGCATTATACCCCCATTTCCCGTCGACAAATGTCAATATGTCATCAAGGCTATGGGAACTGCCGGCCACGGTGAATGAAAAGGCCTCTTCAATGTCATTTAAGGAATCGGCGCTATAATTACCGGCCCGGTAACTGTAGCTGCGATTGATAATGCCCCCGCTCTGACACGAACCGACCTCGGTGTGACACCGCAAACAAAAGTTCTCCGTTTGACTTGTGTAGCCGTCAAACAGAGTATACGGGGCGGGCTCACCGCCGACCGGTTCGGCTTCGGCACCATCCACACTGGCATGCTGTTCATGGCAGTGTGCGCAGTTGCCAACTGAATACCCGACCATGGAAGAACGATTGACGCCATCCACACTGTCACCATGGGCGCTTTCCGTGTAGTCTCCGGCAAGAGCCTGTTCCGCCCCGTGCCCCATGACGACAACAAAAAAAACATACAACAATTTGCTGCCACGAAACTGCATTTTTCTCCCGGACACTTTTCCCTCCCGATTTGCCATGGATGAAAAAATTTGCGTCGGCGGAAGTGGGACGGCAGGCCAATTGCGACAGCGAACCGCACGTTTACCCAACCGACCGACTGACGGGAAATTTCTTCAGCAGAGCCAGCGCGGAGCCTCAACCGCCCGTCTGACTCTTTTTGAAAATTCTTCCGTATTTCACAGGAGATTTTCGCGGTACTATGCCGTAATCGATGGAAACAGCTTCTCTTTCTAAAAAAACCTCCTGCTGTCCTGCCATAAAAAGGGATATGACACGCGTGACCTTATTACCACAATGTAATCAATCTGCCATGCGGTAAAATGTCGCGGCCCCAAGAGAAGATGGTCTCGTAAAAAGTGAAATTAACCACAGAGACCACAGAGACCGCAGAGCGACCAGAGGTAACTGATTGAAATAAAAGATGTTTTCTCTGCATCCTCTGTGCGCTCTGTGGTGAAAAAAGACTTTTTACGGGTTTGTCAAGAGAAGAAGCAATCCGGATACACGATGAGGCACTTAACACGATAAAAAATCTACAATATCCGGCTCCCGCCTGCGCGAGGGTAAACCCCGCAAACCAATCCAGACAATATGCCAGCAGGCAATTCGGCTAAAAGCTTTGAACTTCAAATTGTTTCCTGACTAGAAAATAATGCTGAAGAAAAGCGCGGCGGGGGGAGAGGGCAACACATCCCTCCCTAAGGAAACATGCCCTGCGCGGCAGGCATGTGGGTGAGCTTCGCAAGAGGAGCAGGGGCGCCCCCTTCAGACCCTGATACTGATTCCTGCGCCCTTCATCATCCCGGCCAGTGCCTTGTCGAGGGCGCGGTTGCCGATCTCCTCCCGCACAGAGCGGGCCCGATCGCTGAGGTCGCTGACATTGGCGGCGATGATCTGTGCGCTCTGCGGCGTCTGCGGAAAGGTGGTGTAATGGGCCGCGGTCTGGCTGATATAGTCGATGCGGAAATCGGTCTTCATCGTCTCCTCTCCGGCCGGCGCTGGCATGCGAAGCTCAGAACTCCACGGCAAGCTGCACGGTGACGGCGTCGGCGCCGGCGTTGCTGCCGCCCTCATCCTCAGCGTAATCCTCGTCGTGGATATATTCAAGAGCAAGGCTCGTGTTGTCGCAGAAATAGAGTCGGATCGCCGCCAGATAGCGCTCCTCAGGCAGACCGAGCGCCACGGCCTCCTTTGTGCCCTGCACGCCGAGGGCCAGGACCGTCTCCCGCTGCCACA
>JBMONO010000004.1:0-22168 GCA_049323655.1 Thermodesulfobacteriota bacterium
GGCCGGGGTGGCGGTGGCGGCCGCCTATCCCGGCACCCCGTCGTCTGAGATTTCGCTCAATTTTTTTCAGATATCCCGGGAAAGCGACCTCTCTTTCGAATACAGCGTCAATGAGAAGGTATCGCTCGAGGTGGCGGCGGCAGCCGCCGCCACCGGCGTGCGGGCCATGTGCGTCATGAAGCACGTGGGCATGAACGTGGCGGCTGATGTGCTCATGACCCTGGCCTATGTCGGGGTCAAGGGCGGGCTTGTCATTCTGGTGGCGGACGATCCTTTCATGTTCTCCAGCCAGAATGAGCAGGACAGCCGCTACTATGCCAGGCTCTCGGGCCTGCCCCTGCTGGAGCCGTCCGGCATCGAGGAGGCCAAAGAGATGACCCGCCAGGCCTTTGATCTCTCCGAACAGCTCGGCGAACCGGTACTCCTGCGCACCACCACCCGGATCAATCATTCCACCGCCGTGGTCACCCTGGGCAACATCGCACCCCCCGTCACCAGGGGCGCCTTTGAACGCAATCCCATGCGCTATGTCACGGTGCCGGCAGTGTCGCGTCAGCTCCATGTCCGGCTGCTTGATAATCTCGGTCGCGCCGAGATGCTGGCCAACGGTTCGGCATTAAATTTTGTCAGCGGCACCGGTCGCTGGGGCGTGGTGACAAGCGGGGTGAGTTACGCCTATGTGACGGACGCCATCAGCGATCTCGGTCTTACGGAACGGGTGCGGGTGCTGCGCCTGGGCTTTAGCTACCCGCTGCCAAAGGACCTGGTGCGCCTCTTTCTTTCCGGTTGCGACAGGGCACTGGTTGTGGAAGAGGGTGAGCCGGTGCTGGAAGAGGCGGTGAAAGCCGCGGCCCAGGAGGGAGGGCTCGCTCTGACCATCAAAGGGAAGGATGAAGCGTTGTTTTCGCGCCTCAGTGAGTACGATCCAGCCCTGGTGCGGGAAAAGATGGCAGCCTTTTTCGGAGTTGTCGGCCAGGGCGGCCGTAGAGAAGAGCAAACCGATCTGCCGTCCTTGCCGCCGCGCCCGCCCACCCTCTGTGCCGGCTGTTCCCACCGCGCCACCTTCCATGCGGTGAAAAAGGCGGCGGAAGGGCTGGATGCCATCTATCCCACCGATATCGGCTGCTATACCCTGGGCATGCTGCCGCCGCTCTCCATGGCCGATTATCTCATCTGCATGGGCTCGTCCACCGGTACGGCGGCCGGTTTCAGCAGGACCCTTGACCGGAAGGTGATCGCCTTCTGCGGCGATTCCACCTTCTTTCATTCGGCCATGGCCGGACTGGTGAATGCGGTCTTCAACAACCACAATTTCACCCTGGTCATCCTCGACAACGGCACCACCGCCATGACCGGCCATCAGCCTCATCCCGGGGTGGACATGGAGAAACTGGGACTTGCCGGCTACGGCCGCATCGATATCGAGGAGGTGGTGCGGGCGCTCGGCGTGGGCCATGTGGTGATCATTGAGCCGTTCAAGCTGAGGAAAAGCATCGAAACCCTCAAGGAGGCCTTTGCCTTTAACGGCGTCTCGGTGGTCATTTCGCGGGAGATCTGTACCCTGTACGGCAAAAGCCTCAAACTGCCGGGCCGCAAGCCTTTTATGGTGAGCGACCGCTGCCGCAACCACCGCGACTGCGTCGACCAGCTTGGCTGCCCCGCCTTTTTCCTCGCGGACAACCGAGTGGCCATTGATCCGGACCGATGCACCGGTTGCGCCGTCTGCGCCCAGGTCTGCCCGGAAAACGCCATTGTTCCGGTGAAAAACGCAGAAGCGAAAGGGGGGGCGAAATGAAGACGACACGACTGATGATTGTGGCGGTGGGCGGACAGGGAAACCTGCTGGCGGCCAGGGTGCTGGGTGAAGCGGCGCTGCTGGCTGGCTTACCCTTTCGCATGAGCGAAATCCACGGCATGGCCCAGCGCGGCGGCGTGGTGGAGTCGGCCATCGTCTTTGGCGAGGCGGCAAGTTCGCTGATCGCCGAAGGCGAGGCGGATATCCTCCTTGGTTTTGAACCGCTGGAAACCCTGCGGGCGCTGGGCAAATGCCATGCGGCAACCGCGGTAATCACCAATCTGGCGCCGCTGCCGCCCTTTGCCGCGGCGGTGGGCAAGGTGGCCTATCCTGATTTTGTCGAACTGCAAGGCCTGCTGCGCTCGAAAACCGGCAGCCTGCTGGCCTTTGACGCGGCGGAGCTTGCCCGCAAGGCCGGCAACGTGCTGGCGGTGAACATGGTCATGCTGGGGGCGCTGGCGGCAACGAGTCTCTTGCCAATGAGCGCCGAGCATATCCGGGAGACGATCCGCACCAAAACCGGCGGCCGGTTCGTCGAGACCAACCTCACTGCCTTTGATCTGGGTTTTGATCAGAGGAACTGAAACACAGAGGCCCGCCCCTGTCGTCGGGATGGGCCTCTGTGCAGCCTTGCTCTTTTCCCATGACAGTATTTTTCTCTGTCGAACAGGAAATGAGCTGTGACTGAGAATGTTGCCCGCAGAATTCTTTTATTGGCCGTCACCTACTCCCCGATAATCTTCACCAGCACCCGTTTCCGGCGGCGGCCGTCAAATTCGCCGTAAAAGATCCGTTCCCAAGGGCCGAAATGCAGGCCGCCGTTGGTCACCGCCACCACCACTTCACGGCCCATCACCTGTCTTTTCAAATGGGCGTCGGCATTATCCTCGTAACCGTTATGTCGATATTGCGAAACCGGCTCATGGGGGGCGAGTTTCTCCAGCCACACCTCGTAGTCGTGGTGAAGGCCGGCTTCGTCGTCATTGATGAAAACCGAGGCGGTGATATGCATGGCGTTGATCAGGCACAAACCCTCTTTGATGCCACTTTCGGTCAGGCATTGTTCCACCTGCGGGGTTATGTTGAGAAAACCCCGGCGAGAGGGCACCTCGAACCAGAGTTCCTTGTGATAGCTTTTCACAGTTGCTTTCCTCCAACACGGCTGAGCTTTTAGATGCGGGCAACGTCAATTCTTTCCTTGTTACCATGAAGGATGCCGATCATCAAGGCAAGGTATTCTTTGAGATGGCGGGTGATCAGGAAATTTTCCTGGACAAACCTTCGCGCTCTTTTGCCCATTTCCAGGCTTTTCTCCTTTCTGTGCAGCAGGTATCTGATGCGCAGCGCTGCTCCTTCCGGGCTCTGAACCAGAAAACCCGTATAATGGTTGATGACCTGTAACCTGATGCCGCCGGTATCGCCGCCGATTACCGGTTTTCCTTTCCACATGGCCTCTGAAACCGTCAATCCGAAACCCTCCTTAATTGACTTCTGCAGGACAATATCGGCGCCGCGCTGCAGGGCGTTGATCTGCCGATGCGCGTCCGGGGGCAGCAGCAGGACGGAGATGTTTTCATCCTCGCCCGCCGCCTTTTTCACCTCGTTAATGACGATTGCTCCCTCAGGGTCATCGGTTGCTCCGCCACCGGCGAGGACAAGCTGCATCGGTGTCATTTTGCGGGCCTCCCGGTACGCCCGAATCACGCCGATCGGATCCTTGAACCTGTCAAATCTGGAAACCTGAAGAATGAGTGGCAGATGAGGGTCGAGGTCAAATTCGGCACATGTTTTTTTGATATCCTCGTCGGAAAGCTCCATATTTTTTTCACTGAGCGGATCAATTGACGGTGCGATCAGGTATTGGGGATGCGGCAGCGGTTGGGCAAAATCCGGCAGAGAGAATATGCTCGCATCATATGGGGCAACGTGTTTTTTGAGATATTTCCATACCGGACGATACGGTCGGCTGCAATCGATGTGACAGCGCCAGACCCATTTTCCCCGGCGGTTCGGGCAGAGGCCAAGAAACGGGGCGGGCTGGGGATCATGGATAAAGACAAAGTCGGCATCTTCCAGAATGGGCCGCAGCTGTTCGCAGTTTTCGCTGTTGACCTCTTCGTAAGCAGCGAGCATGGCTTTGCTAAGGGGAACCTCATTGCCCTGCAAGCCATTGTGAAACGCTTTGGTGCATTCGTAAAAGAGCGGGTTCCCCTCGATAACCTCCCAACGGGTCTGCAAGCCAAGAGCCTCCATCAGGGGAACCATTTTGACGAGAATTTCCGCCACACCTCCTCCCTCGCGGGTCGAGTTGACATGGACGACCTTCATTCCCTTGAGTGGTTCAACCAGTTGGCGCAGATGGTCGACGACGTCATGACCGGCAGCCATGGCATACTGTTCAAGCAGATCTGTCATGATGCACTTCCTCCCAGGGTGGTTTTGAGCAGCTGTTCCACGCGCCAGCGAAGCTCCTTGAGTGAAGAGAAGAAGGGGTCAATTGCCAGCAATTGGCTGCGAAGAAGGGAGAATTCATCCCCCCAACCCTGGAGCCAGGCACTGAAATCGTCACAGCAGAGAGAGGTTCGCCTGCGGGCATCAATAAAATGATAAAAAACGGAGCCCAGGGACATATCATGCAGCACGGGAAGCAGCTCGGACGGATGATGCAGATAGTGCCTGGTATCAAAGACGACAATCTGCGATTTGAGAAAATAAAAACGCTGGTCCGCCCGAGCCCATGGCATGTAATCCTGTCGATCCAGATGTTCGGCAACCGTGTCAACAACATCCTCACGAATCTCTTCGATCGTGGCATAGGCAGTCGGGGTGATCATGCTCAGTTTCTCTGCCAGCACTTTTTCATGCAGGGCGCGATAGGTCCAGGAGGCGAAATCATTGTTGTATTCCGGTTCATCGAAACGGGATTCGAGAAATCTGCCCCAGAAGTGGTGGTAGATGCTGGCCGCATCAACACGGAGGAGGGCGTCGTGAAATTCCGCCAGCGTCTGGGCCTTGAACCCGGTTGATTGCGCAACCAGAGCGCAGTCACGCAGGTGAAAAGGTTCCTGAACAGGATGTAAATCATTCGGATGCGCCATAAGGTGGCCTCCTTTTCTGGTCTTCAGATGGTAGTGTCTCGCTAAAAAAACTCTGAGCGGGTTTGTTGCATATCATTTTCTGCTGCTTCAAATTTCAACACAGCAACGGGAAGACAAGCAAAGACTTCCTCCAGGGAAAGTACTGGTTTGTCCCGCCTGGTCCGGGCCTGCAAGGCTCTGCCGGTAAAGATATTGCGCCAGCATCCCTCGGCAGTGAAGGGGGCATCGAGATATGTCTCCGCCCACACGGAGCCACACGGTTTTTTCTCTCCCTGGTCGGTCAAGGCGAGAAAAAACCGTGCGGTCGCGGCGATGATGATCTGTTTCCCGGAACGACGGGCAAATGCGCAGACGTGTTCCGCTTTGCTGCCGTCGGTTGATAAGGGAAGGTAAGTGCTGTGCCGGAAAAATTCCCTCTGCTGCTGCCGAAACTGCAACGTCTGCCAGGTGATGAAAAGTTTCATGCGGCCGTCCGCGATCGTATCAAAAAGTTCCGTCACCAGCCGCTGGCGATCGTTTCCGGCATGGGCTGTCTGTTCCTCCAGCTTCTCAAGCATGTTTCGGTTCTGATCGTAATCAACCGGGCGACGGTTGTCCGGGTCAACCAGGTGAAAATTCCACCGTTCGCATCCCTGATAGATGTCGGGGACGCCCGGGGAACAGAGTTTGAGCAGGCACTGTGACAGGCTGTTGTAGAGTCCCAGTCGAGCGATCAGGTTCTGGAACGGCAGAAAATCAACGAGAAATGGGGTGGATGTTGAGGAAAGAAGCGAATCGATAAAGGCAGAGGTGGCTTGCTCATAGAAGTCGTTCGGCTCGGCCCAGGAGGTGCGCATTTTTGCCTCCCGGCATGATTTTTTCATATATGCCTGCACGCGCTGGCGGATGTCGGCAAGCCCACTCTCGTCGACATACTCAAGTGGCCACATTCCCAGTAAGGTCTGGTAAAGCAGATATTCATCATTGGCGCTGGGGGCGGTTTTACCGTTACTCTTGGTCTTGAAACGGCGATTGAGCTTCCCCCAGTGATGGAGACGGATCTGCCACTGTATGGGCATTTCGGACAGGACATTGATACGGCATCTGACATCTTCGCTTCTTTTGCTGTCATGGGTGGATGTGGCAAGCATGGAATGGGGCCAGTGCTCGGCCCGTTCGCGGCACAGCCGGTGAAAGGCGGCGACGCTGGCTCCGAAGCGGCGCGGATCACCGCCGACCTCGTTGAGCGAGATCAGCGGGTTGTAGATGTAAAAGGCCGTGTCTTCCAGCCCTTTGGCCATGACCGGAGCGGTGAACTGTTGAAAGCGATGGGCAAAATCTGCCGCTGCCTGTCGAAATTCATGGTCTGTGCCGGCGATTGGTTCGAGCAGGAGAACGGAGTGGAGAAAATCGAAGATGGTCTGATCGGCGGCCGGGCTGTTTTTTTTCGCCTGGGCAATTGCCCAGTCAATATAATTGCGGTCCTGAGCGGTAATGGTGTTTTCGGTGACATAGGTTCGGTAGACCGGAAAACAGGCAGCCACCTCTGACAGGGCCTCGCGCAGATTGTTCAAGGTAAAATCCCGGGTCTGCCAGTTCAATTCCGACAGCCTGTCCAGACGATTGGCCAGGACGTTTAATTCGCTGGCCAGAGAGAGGCGCATGATCCTTTTCTTGCTGTGATACAAAATGGTCTCAAAATCCTCCGTGATCGAGGTGAAACGGCGATAGGTGCGCAGGAGATGCTTTTCTGCGCTGCTCTCCACGAAAAGTTTGTTGACCAGATTGGTGAAATCGTATCCCGTGGTGCCGTGAACAGGCCATTCCTTGGGTAAATGTTCAAAAGGAGCAAGTATTTTTTCCACAACCAGATAAATGGGGAGCACCGTGTCAGCCGCGGATATCGGTTGCAGACTGCGCGTCAGTCGCTGATAGTATTCAGCCGGATCATACAGCCCGTCGGGATGGTCGATACGCAACCCCTCAACCAGCCCTTGCTTGACCAGATCAAGGATCAGCCGGTGGGTCATCTCAAATACCTGTTCGTTCTCGACACAGACGGCGGCAAGATCATTGATGTTGAAAAAACGCCGGTAGTTGATTTCGTCGGCCGCCACTTTCCAGTAGGCGAGACGGTAAGGTTGCAACTCGAGCAGGGCGTGGAGGGCAAGGAGACTGGTTGAGGCGGGATTGTTGTATTCCGCCGCCGTTTCTTCCAGTTGGCGATAAATATCCAGGCTGCTTGCGGCCAGTTGGGCGAGACGTTTTTTGAGGATTTCTTTGTCCCGCCGGCGGATGAGAATTTTTTTCGGGTCCGTCTCCGTGCAGGGCGGTAACTGGGAAAAGGCGGTGATAAGGCTGTGCAGTTCGATGAGATCCGGGGCATCGTGCCCCAGCCGGATCTCCAGGATATCGATCCGTCTGCCGAGAATGATCGGATAGGTACACGGGTCAAGGGGAAAACGGTGATCATAATAAAAGATGCTGAACGAACCGTTCTGGAAATCGACGGTAAGGGTCAGTTTTGCCTGTTCGAGGGCCGTGCCGTATGGCTCGCCCAGGACCGGCACCAGTATTTTGTGGCGCAGCTCTTCTTTGACCGGCTCCCAGTCAATGTCAAAGAACGGTGCATAAAAGGATGACAGTCCGTTTTCCAGGACATCAAGCCACCAGTGGTTGTCACTGCCCATCACCCCCATGTGATTGGGGACAATGTCAAGCAGCTGGCCCATGCCGTTTTCCTTGAGCCTGTGATTGAACTGTTGGTATTGCTGTAACCCTCCAATTTCACTGTTGAGTTCGTTGGGATTCACCACGTCATAACCGTGGCTGCTGCCCGATCGTGCGGCAAAACAGGGCGACGTATAGCAGTGGCTGATGCCGAGCCTGGCAAGGTAGGGGACAATGGCGGCTGCAGCGGCGAAGGTGAAATTTCGGTTGAGTTGCAGCCGGTATGTTGCAATCGGGATAACCGGGGTCACTGCCTGTCGGCCTCTGCTCTCCGGAGCGATCACGTCTCGGTTGCGCTCATTGCCGATTGTCGCGGCAATATCGTTCAAGGCGGGTGAAAATCCCATCTCTTCAAGAAAAAGAGGAAATTTGCACTGCCAGACAAGATGGTTGTGTTCGCGATCAGCGGGGATGCCGTATCCGCGCAGAAGAAAGATATCCTCCAGTCGGGCAATGACAAGCTGGGCAGGTGAACGGGCAAGATAACGGTGGACGGCTCGGCTGAGCGAACCGGTCATTTCCGGAGCATGAGTGGAATCATCAGCAGTATCGGCGGGCAGCAATTTTTGCTCGTCAAGGGCCGAGAGTATCATGGCTCTGGCCGTTTGCCGGCGGGTGAGGATGTCGTCGCGTTTTTTTTCAGAAACGGCAGACACGGCGAAATCATCCCGGACAATATCATCACCCTTCCAGAAGGAGGCCAGAGTCGGGTAGCCGAGAGGGGCAACCATGGTCAGTGAATACTGCGGGAAGTTCTGCGGGCTGACGGGACCGGCGTCTCCCTCTTTGGCGTTGCAAAAGAATCGGCTGAAAAAGATCTTTTTCTTCTTGAAGATTTTTTCGGTTTCTTCCGTTGCCGGCCCGCCTTCTTCCGCGATAACGACACATCGATTGCGCAGGCTTTCAAGGGCGAGAACGGCCAGCAAATCTTCCAGGGGATAATTGACATAGGCGCCGTCTTTCGCAGTGCCGCCGCCTGGTATCCAGTACAGGCGATCAAACTGTTGGGGGTGGACAATCTGCAGTGCCCCGGCAAAGCGCATGGTGCTCTGCAGAAGGGCACTGAAGGAGGAATAGGCGGATTCGACCAGTCGGAAAGGGATGGGTGGCGCCAGACCGCAGTCGATTCCCTCAGGATGGTTGTCGTCAGGCGGGGAGCCGATTGTCGCATCCGTGGTGTAAAGAAGCTGATTCGACCAGACCTCAGCCCCATTGCTTGCAGGGCCTGCCGCCATTTCCAGACACAGACCGACCCCCAGTCTTCTGGAAAGAGAACGGTTGCCGCAAGAGGCAAGTTGCAGTTCCGCCTGCCATAACACATAACAGTGAAATTCCACCGTGTCATGGTGACGGTGGGCAAATTGTTTCACAGCCTGGCTTTCCGGATGATGAAATTGCGGCGGCCACTGGCGCCAGCCCCGAACCGATGGATCGCTGTCGGAAAAAAAATCCTGTAATGCCTCGTAAAGCGCATGATTGTAAAGGGTCGAGCCGCCTTTTTCCTTGAAAAGGCGGAACTGATTGGCCTGTTCCGAATGGGATGCCAGATGGTTTTGGTGAAAATTCCGGTAGCCGGCCAGCATGGCCTCGCGTTTGAGTCTGGCCACAGTGTCGTAATCGATTGCTTCCATCGCCCGGCATTGCGAAAGAGCGGCGGCCCAGGGCTGATCAGTAAAACTCCCGTGGCGCTCGCCAACGCGGTCGGGATCGATAAAAAGGAAGTTGCTGAAAAATCTGTTTGAGGGGGAAAAGGGATTGCACTGATTGGGACTGGTCGGATAAAGGGCGTGAAGCGGAGATAGACCGACAAAATCACCGCCGATATCGGCGGTGAGATCGATAAGTTGTTCGATATCGGTGAAATCGCCGATCCCCCAATTCCGACGGGAGTGAAGCGACGGCACTTCTGTGCCGATGCCCCAGAGTCGTTTACCCTGGCTGAGCTTTTCCGGCAGATAACAGCATGGGGGCGCGACAATGAGTGAGGTGCTGTCCTTCCGCCTGGTTGTTGTCACGGTCAGGCGATGGTAACCCGGCGGGATTTTGTCGGCAATGTGACTATGAAATCGCCTGTAAAGACGGCCGTTACTGGTGTTCTGGCCAACCGGTGTCAGCGGAACGGGAGGGAAAATGCCGCTGGAGTGCTCTTCCCCGTTGATTTCCAAAGAGTAATGAAGCGGTCCGGCCGTTTCCTTTTCATCGAGGACGAGCGGGATGGTTGATGGCGTCTCGTCCGCGCTGAGCACAAGAACTTTCGGGAGAAGGAGTTGCCGGCTTTCTTCCCTGCGGGCCGCCACGACCGATTGCGGATCACGATCTTCAGCCAGTAATCCCATGGCCTGGAGCAGAGCCAGTTTGGTTGCCGCCGAGGTCGGATGAAAAATTCCCTTATGGTCGAGATATCCCGGCTGTATCCCTGCTTCATGGGCCAGCAGATCAAGTCCGTCCAGTGTTTCCATTTCATGTCGTCCCGTTTGACAAATCGGTTTGTCGGCACTGTTGTTCCAGGTTGTCGCGGGTTACGGAGAAACCGGTGAAAAAGGGGGGCAGAGTGTTCTCCCGAGCCGCAGTGGTATAAATGACGTCTCCTGTTGGGTGCTTGACCCCGGTGATCTCGGATGCGCCGAGATTCAGGTCGAGTTGCAGTTTCCGGCCATCCCGTAACCGCCATTGTGCCTGCAGAGCGGTACGGTTGAGGAGACGGTACGAGCCTTTTCCGGGACACACCGCCTCGAGAAGGGGAATGATTTTTTCCCGGCGCAGTCGAAAGAGATGGTGATGAAGGGCAAGCCAGTGTTGATGGCACTTACTGGTTCTTTCCTGCCAGTTGAGCCGAGATCTGCGGAATGTTTCTTCGCTGCACGGGTCAGGGATGTTTTTTCTGCAGGCCGGCGATGAGAATTCCGGAAAAGCGGCAAATTCCCGGCGACGGCCGGCAGTAATTTTGGCGGCAAGAGATGGTTCGAAGTCACAGAAGAAGAGGAACGGGGTGGAAGCTGACCATTCCTGCCCCATGAAAATCATCGGAATGGAGGGTGACAGAATAAGAGCGGCCGTTGCCGCCTTCAAGGCTGCCTCCCCGGTCAGGTGACCGAGTCGTTCGCCCATGGCGCGGTTGCCGATCTGGTCATGGTTCTGTAGAAAGGAGATAAAGCAGGTCGGTGGCAGGTCGGTGCTCGGTTCTCCCCGTGGTTTGTCGCCCCGGAAAGGTGAAGACTCTCCCTGCCAGGCGAATCCTTCCGTGAGGCACCGACCCAGGTGATTGATGGCGGCAGAGCTGAATTCGTTGTAATACCCGGCAGTTTCTCCGGTGAGAAGGGTATGGAAGGCATGATGAATATCGTCGTTCCACTGGGCCGCATACCAGTTTGCTCGGCAATCTTCCGGCCAGCGGAGAAAGCGTGCCGTGTTCGCGTCATTTTCCAGGATCAGGTGAATATGTCTGTCGCGGCCCGGTCCCTGGGCAACGGCTGCGGCCAGTTCATGGAGAACATGGGTGGCCGAGTTGTCGAAAATGGCATGCACCGCATCAATTCGCAGACCGTCAAAACCAAACTCCTCAAGCCAGTAGAGGGCGTTTTCGATAAAGAAGCGGCGAACCATCCCGGACCGGCGTCCATCGAAATTGATCGCCTTGCCCCAGGGGGTTTTGTGGCGGTCCGTGAAAAAAGGTTTGGCGTAGCAGTACAGATAGTTCCCTTCCGGACCGAAATGATTGTAGACGACATCAAGAAAAACCATGAGTTTTCTGGCGTGAGCTGAGTCAATCAGAAAACGCAGATCATCCGGAGCGCCGTAACAGTGCGCAGGGGCAAAATGGAGGACTCCGTCATAACCCCAGTTCCGTTGTCCTGGAAAATCGGACAACGGCATCAGTTCTATGGCGGTGATGCCGAGATCGGCGAGATAGTCGAGTTTTTCGGCGGCTGCCTTGAAGGTTCCTGATTCGGTGAAGGTGCCGACATGCAGCTCGTAAATGATGGTTTCGAACCATGGCAGGCCACGCCATTTTTCATCTTTTCCCCGGTTTTTCCCGGCAGGGATGAGAAGGGAAGGGCCGTGCACGTCCCGCTCCTGGGCGCGGGACGCGGGATCAGGCACCGTGATGTCATCATCGATTCTGAAAAAATATCGGCAGGACAAGCAGTCTGGCGGCTGAACGGTGGAGAAAAACCACCCACCCTCTTGCTGCTCCATGAGATAATGGCTGTTTGTGCCATTCGCCTCGATGAAAAGCTCGACTTTTTCGGCAGACGGAGCCCACAGGCGAAAAACAACCCATCCGTCCGGGCGACTCCGGGCACCGAATTCATAGGAAATGGTCATGGGGATCGTCTCCATCTTCAGGAAAAACCACGGGCAAACGGTCTTTCTGCGATTCGGTCGATCTGTGTCGATTGCACCACGAAATATTTTTTGTGGGGGATAAAAAAACCCTATCGCAAATTGCGGGTGATGTCTACCGTTGAAAATGCTGTGGTCGAGAAAACACCATTTTGACCGATCCGTTTTTCGACAAATCCGCAAAAAGTCTTTTTTCACCACAGAGCGCACTAAGAGCGCAGAGAAAAAATCTTTTATTACAATCAGTTGTCTCTGGGCGCTCTGTGGTCTCTGTGGTTAATTTTCAGTTTACGAGACCATCTTTTTTGCCGCTGCGGACACAGATGTCGCCCCACCCCTTTGTCGCGTGACAATTCCTTTGGGGTTTCCCCTTTTTTTGCTATACTGATATCCAATACCCTTCTGTCCGGCTGACCATGGGGCCTGCTCGTTGGCAGAAGCTGATTTGTTGACTCTTTTAAAAGGCAGGAGGCATGAACGCCAAGCTCGGACTTTTTGTTGCGCTGTTGCTGGGGGTGGTTGTCTTTACCCTGCAGAATACGGAATCGGTCGATATCCGTTTCTTTTTCTGGCAGCTCTCCCTCTCCCGTGCCCTGCTTATTTTTCTTGTTTTTGCCATCGGCATACTGTTCGGCTATCTGCTGGCCACCTTGCAGGCCGGCAGAATCAGCGGTGAAAAACGTGACATGATCGAACCGCCGACTGGCGGAGGAGGCTGACGATGGATCTCTCCCGCCTTTTTCATCCCCGTTCGCTGGCGGTCATCGGCGTTTCGGCGACGAACGACCGTCATCCGGCCAATGTCATCTTTACTAAGAATCTGCTGCGCTATCCGGTCGCCGCCGTGGCCGTCAACGTCAAGGGCGGCCGGCTGGATGGCGAAACCGTCTATCCCTCCATCTCCGCCGTGCCGGGGCCGGTCGATCTGGCCGTTATCGCGGTGCGGGCCGAATATGTGCCTGAGGTGCTGGCGCAGTGCATTGCCGCCGGGGCAGGGGGGGCGATCGTCATCTCCGGCGGCTTTGCCGAGGCAGGCGAGGCCGATTTGCAGCAACGGCTGGTCGATATGGCCATCTCCGCCGATTTTCCCTTTATCGGGCCGAACTGTCTCGGGGTCTACACACCCGGCGTAGTCGACACCTTCTTCCTTCCACCGGAACGGATGGTGCAGCCCGCGGCCGGCGACGTGGCGATTGTCAGCCAGAGCGGCGGCGTTCTCGTTGATCTGCTCGTCAAGTTTGCCCGGGAAGGGGTCGGGGTTTCCTGTGCGGTCAGCATCGGCAACAAGGCCCTGATCCGTGAGCTGAAACTGCTCGAATTTCTTGAAAACGACCCCAAAACCCGGGTTATCGCCTTTTATGTCGAGGGGTTCGGTGAAAACGAGGGTCGCGAATTCGTCACCTTGGCTCGTCGCTGCCGCAAGCCGATCATTGTCCTGAAGGCGGGCAAAACCAGCGAGGGCGGCCGGGCGGTGTCGAGCCACACCGCCTCCCTGGCCGGCGATTACCGGGTCTTTTCCTCGGTGCTGGCCCAGCATGGCATCATCGAGGCGGACAACGAGGTGGATCTCGTCTCCTGCTGCGAGGCCTTGAGCTGTTATCCGGAGACAACCATCCAGGGGCGGGTCGGGGTGATCAGCGGCAGCGGCGGCCATGGCGCCATTGCCGTGGACGCCTGTGTCGCCGTCGGCCTCACCGTGCCATCTTTCAGCGATGATATCCGCGCTCGGCTGACCGGTTCACTGACGGACACCATCCGTCCGATCGCCTCGGTGGCCAATCCCGTTGATCTCACCGGCAGCGCGGTGGAAAACGATTTTGTCGCCGTGGTGGACGCCATGTGCGCCATCGATGACATCGACGCCATCCTCCTGCTCATGCTGCCCTATCTGCCCGGGATCAGCTCGGATCTCGGCGCTCGGCTCAGCAAGGTCTATCGCCGCCACGGCAAACCCCTGGTCGCCTATGTCCCGCACATCGAAAAATACCAGATGCTGATCGAGGGTTTTGAACTGAATCGGGTGCCGGTGGCCTCATCCATCGAAAGCGCGGTGCGCATGACCCAGGTACTGAGGAGATGCCGGCTGTGTTAGATCGAGAAATTGTCGAGATATTGAACAGATCCCTGGTGCATGGCTGGGTGATGGAACCCGAGGCGAAACGTCTTTTTTCCCTGGCCGGCCTGCCGGTGCCCCGTTTTTCCTGGGCCCGCGACCTTGATCAGGCCCTGGCCGGCGCCGCCGCCATCGGCTATCCGGTGGCGGCCAAGGTGGTTTCTCCGGTCGTCATTCACAAGTCGGAGGTCGGCGGAGTGGTGGTTGGCATCAGGGATGCGGCTGAACTTACCGCCTTTTATCGGCGGGTGGCGACGGTCGCCGATTTTGCCGGCATCCTGGTCGAGGAAATGGCGAACGGGCATGAACTCATCGTCGGCGCCGCCATTGACCATCAGTTCGGACTGGTGGTGCTGCTCGGGATCGGCGGCACGGCAGTGGAGGTCTACGGGGATGTCGCCATCCGCATGGCCCCCCTTGTTGCCGATGATGTGCTTTCCATGCTGAGCGAGCTGAAAGGGGGGAGGTTGCTTGCCGGTTATCGGGGCGGCGCCCCGGTCGACCGGGACAAACTCGTTACCTGTGTCCTCGGCTTTGCATCCCTGATGGTGGAGATTGCTCCCTATATCGAGTCGGTGGACGTCAACCCACTCTTCTGTTCGGCCAAGGGCTGCGTTGTCGCTGATGCCCGCATCATGCTGAACAGGAAGTTGCAGCCCGGTGCGGCGGCCGGTTCCGCCGAAGACTGAGGGAGAAGGGTGGAATTCAAGGATTATTACAAAACTCTCGGTATCAAGAAAACAGCCAGTGCGGATGAGATCAAGCGGGCCTATCGCAAGCTGGCTCGCAAGTTTCATCCGGATATCAGCAAGGATCCCGAGGCGGAAAAACGGTTCAAGGAGATCGGTGAGGCCTACGAGGTGCTGAAGGACCCGGAAAAGCGGGCAGCCTATGACAAGGTCGGTTCCGGCTGGCGGGAGGGGCAGGAGTTCCGGCCGCCGCCCGGCTGGCAGAGCGAATTTTCCTTTTCGACGGGCGGCGATTTCGGCGCCGGCGAGTCGGCCTTCAGCGATTTTTTCGAGCAGCTCTTCGGGCGCGGGGCAGGGGCCCGCACCTTTACCGGCCGGCGGGAACCGCTGCGGGCGCGGGGTGAGGATCAGCACGCCAGGATGACCATCGACCTGGAGGATTCCTATCACGGCGCGCTCCGCACCATTACCATGAGCAGCGCGGCAATGGACGGCAGCGGCCACCTCGATGTCCGGCCGCAGACCCTGCAGGTCCGGATTCCCAAGGGTATTACCGAAGGCCAGCTCATCCGACTGGCCGAGCAGGGCGGGGCCGGTCTCGGCGGGGGAGGGCGCGGTGATCTCTATATCGAGATCCGCTTCAATCCCCATCCTCTCTTTCAGGTCACCAAGCGTGATGTCACGCTGGAACTGCCGATCACCCCGTGGGAGGCGGCCCTTGGCGCCACTGTTACCGTGCCGACCCTGGGCGGCCGGGTGGAGATGAAGATTCCGCCCGGCTCCCAGTCCGGCCAGAAGCTGCGCCTCAAACACAAGGGGCTGCCGGGCCGCATCCCCGGCGATCAGTTTATCATACTCAAGGTGGTGGTGCCGAAACCGACCACCGAGGCGGAGCGGGAACTGTACCGGCAAATGGCCGTTGCCATGCCCTTCAACCCGCGCGCCACTCTCGGAGGATGACCATGGGCGATCTGACCAGATACGACCTGACAGAGAACGGCCTTGTCGGCATGGTGCTCGATGAACAGACCGTCTTCTCCCTCGCCGATCTCTGCCGGATCTGCGCCATCGAGCAGCAGATGGTGCTGGCCATGATCGACGAGGGGTTGATCGAGCCGCAGGGCGAAAGTGATGGCCAATGGTGTTTCTCCGCCGTTGAGCTGCGCCGGGTCAAAGTGGCGATTCGCCTGCAGCAGGATCTGAGGGTCAATCTGCCGGGGGCGGCGCTCATCGTCGATCTGCTGGAGGAGCTGGAGGAACTGAGGCGGCGATGAGACAACGCAATAAAGGCAGGGGAGCAGTATGAACAATCATAATGTGTCGCAGGAGTTTCCCAACCTGCCCGTCTCCCTGGCCGGGCTTGCCGATCTGGCGGAAAACCTCTGGTGGAGCTGGCACCCGGCTGCCCGGGCGTTGTTTAAAATGATCAGCCGGCGGGTCTGGAAGGCAAGCGTCCACAACCCGGACAGAATGTTGCGGGAGGTCTCCCGCCAGGCGCTGGAGGCAGCGGCGAACAGCCCGGAGTATCGCCGCCATTACGACCTGGTCATGTCCCGTTTCCGGCGCTACATGGCCCGCCAGGGCTGCCCCCTCTTTCCGGAAAAGTGCGATCAGCGCCATAACAAGATCGTCTATTTCAGCGCCGAGTACGGTCTCCACCATTCGCTGCCCTTTTACGCCGGCGGCCTCGGCTTTCTCGCCGGCGACTTTCTCAAGGAGTGCAGCGATCTCAATGTGCCGCTGGTGGCGGTCGGCTTCATGTATCCGGAGGGCTATCTCCATCAGCATATCAATGACGACGGCATGCAGGAGAGCATCCGCATCCGGCTCGACCGCTGCCAGGCCTCCATCGCCAAGGTGCTGGATGGAAAGGGGGAGCACCTTGTCGTGCGGGTGCCGCTTTTTGATCCGCCGATTCATGTGGCGGTCTGGAAGGTGGACGTCGGCCGCGTCCCTCTCTACCTGCTCGATACCGATATCGAGATCAACGATCCTGTCCATCGCATTATCTCCTCCCGTCTCTACACAGGCGATCTGGAAAAGCGGCTGCAACAGGAGATCGTCCTCGGCATTGGCGGCATGGAGGTGCTGGAGGTGCTGGGGATTTGCTGCTCCAGCGTTCATCTCAATGAGGGCCACGCCGCCTTTGCCCTGCTGGAGCGGCTGCGGGACGACCTGCAGGCCGGCATGACCTTGCCGCAGGCCCTGCACCATGTCAGCCGCACCACCATCTTCACCACCCATACCCCGCTTCCCGCCGGTCATGACGTCTTTCCAAACACCCTGCTGGAGAAATATTTTCAGCCGTTCTGGCCCTCCCTCGGCATGGACCGCGAGAGCTTTCTGCAACTCGGCGCCCATCCCGCTTTTCCGGAGGGCGGATTCAACATGACGGTGCTCGCCCTGCGGCTGGCCGGTTATCGCAATGGGGTGAGCAGAAAGCACGGCGAGGTGGCGAACCGGATGTGGCAGGGGCTCTGGCCGCAGGCGGAAGCGACGGCGCGGCCGCCCATCGATTTTGTCACCAACGGCATCCATGTCCCCACCTGGATCGAGCCGAAATTCGAGCTGCTGTTCAATACCTATCTGGGCTCGGACTGGCTGGAGGATCACGACAATCCCTATCTCTGGGAGATGATCGACGAGATCCCGGACGAGGAGATGTGGAAGACCCATATGTGGCTCAAGATCAAGCTCTTGAATCTTATCCGGGAAAAGGCGCGGCAGCGCTGGGCCGGCGATCGGACCCATCCCTCCATCCCGCTGACCGGCGGCATCTTTCTCGATCCCTCGGTGCTGACCATCGGCTTTGCCCGGCGTTTCGCCACCTACAAGCGGGCCGATCTCATTCTCCAGGACGAGCGCCGCCTGCAGGCCCTGCTCACCAATGCCGACCGGCCGGTGCAGATCGTCTTTGCCGGCAAGGCACATCCGGACGACGAGGCGGGCAAACAGCTGTTGCAGAAAATCTTCAATGCCTGCCGCAATCCCGATTTCGGCGGTCGGCTCGCCTTTGTCGAGGATTACGGCGAGCAGTTCGCCCAGTACCTGGTCCATGGCGTCGATGTCTGGCTCAACAACCCGATCCCGCCCCTGGAAGCGTGCGGCACCAGCGGCATGAAGGCGGCATTGAACGGCGTGCCCCAGGTCAGCATTCCGGATGGCTGGTGGCTGGAGGGGTACAACGGTGAAAACGGCTGGATTTTCGATGGCGGCGACGGGGAGGGGCGGCCGGCCCGCGACAGCGAGGCCCTCTACCGGGTGCTGGAGAAGGACATCATCCCGCTTTATTACCGGGTCGATGAAAACGGCATTCCCGGCGGCTGGGTGCGGGTGATGAAAAACGCGGTGAAGAGCACCGCGGCCCGTTTTTCCGCCCGCCGGATGGTCCGTGATTATGTTGAGAAATTTTACGCCAGGGCGGCGCTGTTTACCGGTGAGCTGTAAAACGGTGGTTTGATTATGGGCTGGTGTGAGGCGCCTGCTGGTGCGCGCCGCTCCGGCCCATGATGAGCGGATGCTTGTGATAGGCGGGGCTGGGGACGCCGTCGATAAAGATGCCTTCCAGATAGGCGAGTTTCCTCGGCAACTGGCCCACTGTTCCCCTGGCGACCAGAAATGTCGCACGCCTGCCGACGGCAAGCAGGCCCGGCTTGTCCATGCCGAAAAAGGCGGCGCCGTTTGTCGAGGCGCAGCGGATCGCCTCTTCCAGTTTATAGCCGGCCCGGATAAAGAGCTTCATCTCCTCGACCATCGCCTCGCCATGGAGGATGCCGGCGCTGCCGGCGCCGGTGCCGGTGGCCACCGGTACCCCCAATTTTCTGGCGGCGCGCAGCAGGGCCAGCTGTTCGGCAAGGGTCTTTTTCCAGAACTCCTCCGCGCCGGGGGCCGCCTTGCCCGGCGCCACATAACGCTGGGAAAAACGGCAGCAGACCGCGCCGCCGCCCGCCGCGCCGTCCAGTCCGTTTTTGGCCCGCACCACGCTTGGGATCCACAGGATATTTTTCTCCGCCATCAAGCGGAGATTGTCTTCGCCCATGCCGTATCCCTGTTCGATGGCGTCACACCCGGCGGCAAGGGCCTCTGCCACCCGTTGCCGGCCATTGGCCATCACCACCGCCTTTTTCGTGCCCCTGTCCCGGAGCAGGCGGCACAGCTCCGGATGATCAAGCCCGGCGGCCGGTGCTTGCTCGTCATCGATGCCGCCGCCATAGCTGATCCTGAGAAAATCATGGTCCAGCCGCTTGGCGGCCGGGGCTTCGTCGTCGCCGGGCCGGGGAGAAGAGCCTGTCCGCGCGTCAATCAGGGCTTTTTGCCCTGTCTCCCGGCGCCAGCGGGCGACCAGACCGGCGCTGTCATTGCTGTCCGCAACCCCCAGCACGCCGTGGCCATGGCAGTAACGGACATGGCGTTCCAGCATGGCAATCTGCTGGGCCGGATCAATCGCCATGTCGGCTGAATCCGCCAGGTGAAGGCAGGGCGAACGGGTCAGGGTGATGCTGCAATCAACCAGGGCCGGGACAATGACGCAGTGGGAGAGATCGACGAATGCGGTTGTCTCGGCGCGGGGCAGGGTGGCCGCCGGGGCGATCCCGCTGATGATGCCGTTTTGCACCGTCAGCACGACGTTGCGCCGCGCCTCGCCGCCACTGCCGTCGATGAGGCTGCCGGCCACGATGTAATGTCTTTCATCCATGGAAAATCAGGTCTTTTTGAGGAGTTTTGCGACCTTATCTTCCAGCGCCCGCAGCTGAGCGGCCACCTTGCGATCGCTCTCTTTCCTTTCCTTGATCCGCTGCAGGGCGCTGCTCACCGTGCTGTAATTGTCGATGGCGAAATGGCGGCCGACATTGGCCAGGGTCTCCCGGCAGGCGCGGCGAACCAGCCAGATGGCAAGATCGCGGGGGTTGTTTTCCTCCCCCCGCCGGGAAACGGCAAGCTCGTCACGGCTGATCGCAAAATGGCGGCAGACAAGGTCGATGATCTTCTCCGGGGCCGGGGCCAGCTCCCGCGAATCGGGGATTTCCCGGTGAAAACGAAGGTGGCGGAAATCGTCGCTCACCCGTTCCTGAAAGGAATCGGGACCCAGGATCGATGGCAGCTTCTTCAGGGAATAAAACCGTTCGACCTCCTCCGGCACGCCTTGCGAGATGAAATCGACATAGGCCGCCCGCCGCCTGTTCCGGTAAGGGGAGAGCATGGCAAGCACCGCATCCTTCACGAGCCAGTCCCACTTCTTCGCCCTGGATAGATAGCCGTGGTGGCTGCTCCATTCGTAATCGGCCAGCGTCTCGGCGATGCCCGCCTCCAGGGGATTTCGGTGGATATAGCGCAGCACATCAAGCAGATAGCTGTCGGCATCGACCAGAATCGCCTTGTAGCGGCCGCGGAAGAGCGGGCCATCTTTTTCATGGCGCCGGTTGAACCGTTGGGTGTAGATGCCGTTGAGATGGCGCATGCCGCGGGAGAGGTTGCCGTCCGGGGTGTGGACCAGCAGATGGTAATGGTTGCCCATCAGGCAGTAGGCCGCTATCTGGAGATTCCAGTTCGTCACCGTTTCCCGCAGCACCTCCAGGAAGGTTTCATGGTCCTGGCGGGTGGGGAAAATCTCCTCCCGTCTTCTGCCCCGGTTCATGACGTGATACCAGGCGCCGGGATATTCTAGGCGTAGTGGTCTGGACATGGGTTGATGGTAACGGAAAAGAAAAAAGAAGTCAACAGCCGACTTGACCCTCTTTTCTTTTCCCCTCTTTTTATTCCTTGCTAAACAACTTGACATGCCATGCATATTGTGTCAAGCTTGTGTAAACATGGAGCGCACAAAAAAATGTTCCAACCAATCGCACGATGGTGATTCTGTGAGCAAGGAGGTGTCGATTATGTCGCTTGGGAGCAAAATAAAACAGTTGCGGCAGGAAAGGAGCTGGTCCCAGGATGAGCTTGCCTTTCATGCCCAGATCGACGGCCGTCAGATAAGCCGTTATGAGAATGATAAGGTGACACCCTCGGTCGAGGTTGTGGTGAAGCTGGCAAAGGCCTTTGATGTCAGTGTTGATCATCTATTGTTTGATAATGCGCCCAAGCGCCCCCTGCATGAACCGACCGGCAGGCTGGCGGAGAAAATCCTGCACATGGACAATCTGTCCGAAGAGGATGAAGCCAGTCTGCTGCATGTGGTAAGCGCAATTGAGGCAAAAAACAAACTCAAGTCCCTGATGCAGGAAATCAAATAGGGTGACGGAGGGATACCATGGGTGAAGTGCAATATATCTCGGATGATCAAAACAACATCACCGGAGTGATTGTTCCGATCGATCTCTGGCACGAGCTGCAGTCTGAAAAGGAAACCGCCTATCTCCTCAGGAGCGAGGTCATGAAGGAACGGCTTTTGGCGGCAAAGAAACGCGAACAGGGGATGCCGCTTGAGGAAGCTCGTGAAAAGCTTGGAATTTGATCCCTCGGCCTTTGAGGACCTGGCGTGGTGGATTCAGCAGGACCGCAAGAAAGCCCTGCGTATCATGAAGCTCATCAAGGAAGTGCAGCGTGCCCCTTTTGAAGGAACCGGCAAGCCGGAAGCGTTGAAGCACGATCTTTCCGGCTGCTGGTCACGCCGTATCGACGATACCCACCGCCTGGTGTACGAAGTCAAAGAGGACAAAATCAGAGTCCTCGCCTGCCGGTATCATTACTAATAAGAATAAGGACTATAGAGGGTCTTCGTCCGTCGGTTTCAGCCGTTACGCGCTGCTTTATCGGATTATCGTTTTCCACTCGCCGCCCCTGAATAAGGAAAAGGCGGTTAAAGGGTAGTGGGTATCGTATTTCCCCCGGTTATACGCCGACACTCGTGGAAGAGATTGATGTGGCCGGTAGGGTGGGCACGGGTTCATCGTGCCCACGCGGACACCGAAACCGTGCATCATCAACGCATTCCGCGTGCGCAACGAAAAAACCGTTGCGCACCCTACGGCCTTGTCCTATCCTCACCCAAATTTAACGGCATCACCGGGTGGGCGCCGCTGTATCGTGACCATTGTCATGGTTGGCGGAGCGAGTCCGCCATGCTTTGCTGAGGCGAGGCAGGGACGGGAGAGATTAGAAGCCAAAAGCCGACTTGACCCTCTTTTTCACAATCTAACCTTGTTCGTTAGCCTCTATTGATATCCACAGTAATCAACATTCCATAAGATATGTCGTCCTCGTAGCCACCTAAAATTTCATCGATGTATGCAGTAACTTTATGACCATTATCAATATCTTTCGCGAGCGAAGCTGCAACATGTGCGGCTATATTGTCCCGCCCCAGTCGGAAATGGACTTTCAGCCCGTTTGAGTTAGTGGTTCCAGTCGGTCGATTTTGTCATCTTCTGGGGAGACCTGGCCACAAATCTGAGCACGCTTTATCCTGCGTTGCTCTCTG
>JBMONO010000005.1:0-21693 GCA_049323655.1 Thermodesulfobacteriota bacterium
CACCGTCATCCAGCAGCAGATCAATGTCGGACTGATTCAGTTCACCGATATCCTCGCCCTTTTCTTCACTGCCGTCCTTCTCGAAGGCGCCGCCGAGCAGGGCGTCAATGTTGGCCTGATCCAGCTCCAGACCACCACCGGCACCATCGTCATCCTGGCTCTTGCCGGCCAGTCCGCTTGTCATCTCGCTGAAAAGAGCGTCGATATTGGCCTGATCCAGCTCACCGGAACCGTCATCAGCGTGGGGTGCATCAGGACCAACGGCACCGCTTTCCGGGGTGGGGCTGCTGCCGCTCAACAGGGCATCGATATTGGCCTGATCAAGTTCGCCGGAAAACTCGTCCCCCTCGTCCAAATCCTCAAGCCAATCGTCAATATCCGCAGTTTTCTGTTTTTCGTCCGCCATAGTCCGGTCCCTTTGTTTACGCTTTTTCAGTGACTTTCGACAGAGGAATGAAGAAATCGATAGATCGGCTCCGACATTTCGACATGGGCCACATACCCCCGTCGTTCACCCAGACCGTTTCTGCCGCTGATATGGACCCGAAGGTAGCCGTCCATCTCTTCGATCACTCCTTCCATGGTCTGGACATGACGCTTCCCCCCCGAACTCCTGCGGGAAGCCGGGGTGCTGTTGATCATGGCGGCCATCTGATCGGCGAGGGTGATGCCGAGCATGGTCGGTTTTTCCACCCGGTAATCACTGATCACAGCAAAAGGCGAGACCACCACGTCCGCCGGTTCATAAAAACCTTTGAAGACATGGCCGGCGTCATCACAGACGCCGGTGACCAGTTCAGAGAGATTCGAATATCTGAGATAGGTGATGCGATCGGTCACCGGGCTGTCCGGCCGGCCGGTCGCCACCGGCTGTCCGGCCTGGCAACCGCTGATCAGCAGCAGGCCGAGCGCGTAAAAGAAAATGGATCTGTTCTGTTTTTTCATCTGGTTTCCCCGCTCCGGACAGTGTGTCGATCACATCCCCTTGACGGCGATGGTAGATGCCTGTCTTCCGCCGAAAAGGGTGAGCAGTTCTCTGGTCAGCGGCATGGTATAGCGCCATGATGACTCCACCAGCCCACTGTGCAGACTGACCAGCCGGCCCTGAACGATCAGGGTTTTCCTGGTGTTGGAATAGGTCGAAACCACCACATAATCGATTTCCGGGTTGATGTTGGCCAGTTCCCCAATATCACGGGTCAGGATAAATTCACCGGTCTGCGCGAGAATGTTGATTTCCCGCCCCAGGCGCAGTTCGGTCACTTTGAGGCCGCGATCGGCCAGATCGGTAAGGAGAAATTCACCCATCACCCGGCCGAATTCCGTTTCCCGCTTCAGGTCGGACAAGGGCACCGCTGCCACCACCGCCACCCGGGCAGTGTAGTTTTTTTCACCGTCCTCTTTCAGTTCATAATAGACCTTGCCCGCCACTTCCCGCGAAATATCGGAAAGCTGGCCCTCTGTCCCCTGGGAGCGGGACTGTTCCGGCATATACTGGTAGAAGGGATAGCGGGGAGATCCCGTTCCCCCACCCGATCCACCCCTTTCCTCACCCAAATGAAGATAAGCCCCGGGGTAGGTCCGGTTCACGGTTGTTGCGGCTGAAGCTTCATCGCCGACGTCGGAGACATCCGCCCCAGCACCCGCCTCCCCGATGCTGAAGCTGCCGAGCACCAGCAGCACGGCGCCGCAAGCAGCGACTTTCCCTCTCAGCTTTTTCATCTCTTCCCTCCTGTCCGGCCCAGCGGTTTGCCTGCTTTTGATTGTTTCATTTTTCCATTTACAGCTCAAGCCTTTTCATGTACATGACCTCTTCCGGACCCTTGCGGGCAGATGCTGTATCCCGCAGCAGCAGGTTGTTCAACCCATTGCGGGGGAGAATAACGGTGCCGCTGGAGAGCAAAAGAGCCCTTCTGTTGTCGATGATTTCGGCGTTGATGATAATCTCCTGCTCACCCACCAGATAGGTACCGGTCAGCACAGCGGCCGCTTCATGGGAAGGGGAGATCTCCTCCGGATCACGGGACAGGCCGAATTCTCCCCGTTTCTCCTGAACCAAAACGCTCAGGGTTTTTCGCATGTCGATCACCGGAAAGAAACGCCGCTGAAACTCGTTCATCAGCTGCACCGCCACATACCGACCGAGCGCCGAGGTGCGGGAGAGCTTATTGATATCGACAAAGGTGCAGACCAGCAGACCGTCGGCCAGCACCCCATCGACCGGATCATCGTCCTCCACCAGGTTGGCATGCAGTTCCTCGGCCAGTTCGGCGAGGCGGCGTTTCAGCTCCGCCCCCTCTCCCGCCGCGGCCCCATCCGGGGTCGGAACACCGGTCGGTTTCTGATAAGACGGCGGC
The DNA here is from genome assembly GCA_049323655.1 of Thermodesulfobacteriota bacterium. Lineage (GTDB taxonomy): Bacteria > Desulfobacterota > Desulfobulbia > Desulfobulbales > SURF-16 > DB1. Next base: position 2,358 of record JBMONO010000005.1, read on the forward strand.
GAGTCGTATCCGCCTTCATGAGCCGGAACGGGGCCGGGAAGAAATGCCGCATAAAGCACCATCAGGGCGCAAACAAGGGCTGGAACAGGTCGCATGGATTTCTCCTTTTGGCAAATGGTGTCCTGCCTGGCAGAATATTTCTTATCCGTACCTGAAACCATCGGTTTCCCGGGCAATTTTCTTGAATAAATAATGTCGCAGCCCTGAAAAAAACATCCCCGCATCAGGCAGGCTAGGCGCTGGTGTGTCAAAGGGCTGGAAAAACGGGGCGTTTCCTGGTACTGGTGCACGAATTGTTGCCGGCAGCCTGCCGGCCTCTGTCGTCACCCACACCACCACTGCCCATGACCATTTTGGAAATCTATCTGGAAGAGGAAGCCTTTCTCATCGAGGATTCCGGCGAAATGCCCGAAGTGGCGCTGCACGGTTCCCTCTATTTTCTCTGCCGGGATCCGGACGGTCCCGGTCTCACCCTGGGCGAGGAGGATCTGCTGCCGCTCAAAAAGGCGGTCATCAACCGCTATCAGACCATCATCCTGCGGGATCTGACCCCGGAAAACAGAACCAAACGGATCTATCGCGGCCTGCAGCGCAGCGCGGTCAACTGGTGGCGGATGAAAAAATTTGCCGAGCGGGAAGATCTTGACATCAGCAGGGTCCGGCGCAAGGTGGCCGCGGCCCTGTGCTTGTTTCTGGCTGATGAAAGTAAACGAGTCACTGCGGAGGGAGCGGTCTCCTGTATCAACTGCACCGCGCAAACCCTGGCGACATTTGCCCGCGATCTGGACATCGCCGACCATGAGCTGATCGCTGACTGGGAAAAACTCTGCGGCAACGGCTGACCGGCAAAGGCGACCACACCTTGCCGGTCAGCAAGAAACGCTGAGCGGAAACCTACTCTGAATACTGGATGGTAATAAGCACCGTCCGGTTCAGGGCCCGACCTTCCGGCAGGGTGTTGTCATAGGGAGGATTATTGGGTCCAACCCCCTCATGGGTGATCTGGGGTCCGACCGCCAGACCGGTCTCGATCATCGAACCATAGACGGCGCCGGCCCGTCGGCGAGACAGTTCCAGATTGTACTCCTCCGTGCCGATGATATCGGTGTGCCCGGTAATCTGCATGGTGGGCGAGGCCAGGGAGGCCATGCGACTGATGACCCGGTTGACGATGATGCGGTTGCGGTCCTTGACCTCGGCCCGGTCGTATTCAAAAAGGATCAGCCCGTATTTTTCGATGACCTTGGATTCGAGCTTCTGGGCGATCCGCTCCTCCCGCCGGAGAAAGTTGACGGTGATCGGCGCAGTGGTCGCGAACTGGAAGGAGTTTTCCTCCACATCGATGCCGCTGACCTCGGCGCTGATCCGGCCGAGCGGTGCGATTTTACGGATACCACCAAGAGCGTCGATGTCAAAGACAAACTCGGAGGGCGGCTGACCGGTTCCTTGGCGGCTCAGGAGCGTCTCGTCGCCGCCCTTCACCCGAAGCTCCCAGCGGGCGATGGCTGTTTCCGCGCTGATGGTCGGCATGATTTTGATCTCTTTGGCGTCGCATGCCTCTTCCATGTAAGTGCTGTTGATCGTGTCGAGGATGGCGGGATGCTCGGAATAGATCTCCACCCGCTGGTTTTCCTCCCTCCCCTCCTGAATACGGCTGGTACTCGGAACCTCGGGCAGATTGCGGGCGACAACCTCCATCCGGACCGGATCGATCCCCCAGACATAGCGGAAATAGGCGAAAACCGCGTCCGCTCGGCTCCTGGACAGAGCGCTCTGTCCTTTTTCCACGCCGGTATTGGAGTTACAGCCGACAATACGGATCCGGGCGTCCGGATGCTGCTGCAGCCGTTTGCCGATAACATTGAGGATCTGGTAATACTTCTCCATGGTACCGGTCAGCTTGCCCTCGGCAAAATCCTGGGTTTCCGCCGGACGGGTGAAGGTGACATAGCGGGAGGGAATCTCGCTCTTACCCGTATCGAAATAGATGTAATTGAGCAAGGGCGAGCTATCCACCATGGTCACCTCTTCGATGTTAACCACCCCGGGCTGGGCGGTGAGGGCGCCGGTGGGAGGGTTGCGGAAGCGATAGGTCACCGCATAGCGATGAAAAATAGTGGTGGAAAATTCTTTAAAAATAGGGAGAAAATCCTCGGCGGACTGGGCCTTGCGGATCTTGCCGCCAGTGCCTTCGGCAAAAGAGCGGAGAAATGGGTCAAGACCGGGGCGATCCATGTAATCCACCGCATAGGTGACGAAGTTCGGCACGCCTTTAGCGGCAAATTGCAACTCCTGAGCCTTGACGATGCTGTTGATATCCTCGCCGTCGGAAAAGACCACCATAAACTTCTGGCTCTTTGCCGGCATGGTGCGGATGATTTCCATACCCCTCAACATGGCGTCATAGAGATAGGTGCCGTCGGTGGGATCGGCATAGGCGGAGCGGAGGGTCAGGCCGAGCAGGTTCGAATCGTTGCCCTGGGTGGTGTTGGAGGAAACCCTTTCCTGACCGCTGCGCGGGTCAACAAAGGTGACGATGTGAACATCGTCGATAGGCCGGACCAGGGAGAGAAATTCATCAAGGGCGGCGAGAACCGGATCAACCGCCTTCCGCAGTTTCATGGAATAGGAATTGTCCACCACCAGCACGAGATTGAGGCCAATATCCCTTTGCTCCGGCACATCTTCCACCGAGAGAATCTCCGCCTTTTTCGGACCGCGGGTGATTTGAAAATCCTCCTTCTGCAGCCCCATGACGGCTTCTCCCTCTTCATCGAGGACGGAAACCAGCACCTTGCCTTCATGAAACATCTGAAAAGTGAGTTTCGCCTTCTGGCCCGGTGTCTCGACCAGGAGGTCGTCGGCAGCAAAAGCCGTCACGATCCAGGAAAAAGAAACCAGCAGCAACAAAAGCTGAAAGGCTGTTTTTTTCATAGTGTTCCTCCTTCGACTGTTCATCATATCCCCCGCTTTCCGGAAAAATTGCACCATTCCTCTTTGACAAACCCGTAAAAAGTCTTTTTTCACCACAGGGCGCACTGAGAACGCAGAGAAAACATCTTTTAATTACAATTAGTTATCTCTGTGCGCTCTGTGGTTAATTTTCACTTTTTCGAGACCATCCTCTTTTGTCCTTTCCCAGAAGGAATATCCCAAACATCTGACTTTTTCAACTGCAATTATGGTCGATCTTGACGACAGGGGAATCACGGATTGCGTATTTTCTCAATCAGGGCGGTGGTGGAAAAATCCCCGACCAGCTCGATGGTTTTCACCTCGCCACCGGCAGCCATCACCTCGCGAGCACCGATGATTTTTTCCACCGGCCAGTCGGCGCCCTTGACCAGCACATCGGGCAACAGGGCGGTAATAAGGGCAAGGGGGGTTTCGTCGGAAAAGACGACGACATGATCGACGCACCCCAAAGCGGCCAGCAGACGCGCCCGGCTTGTTTCGCTGTTGACCGGCCGTTTCGGGCCTTTTATCCTGCTGATCGAGCTGTCGCTGTTCATCCCAACCACCAGATAATCGCCCTGGCGACGGGCAGCCTCCAGATAGGTGACATGCCCCTCGTGGAGAATATCAAAGCAGCCGTTGGTAAAGACCATCCGTCGGCCGCAACGGCGATACCCGTCCACCCTGTCGAGCAGGTTGGCCAGCGTGCAGATCTTGTCACAATCGTGGAAGCGGTATGGGGTAAGAGACGCGGTTTGAAAGCGGGCGCGGATGGTCGTAAAGAGCAGCGGGTCGAAACGGGCAAGTCCACTTTCCTCTCTTTCCCCTGCCTCGGCAAGAATCGTCCCATCCGGCGCAATAACTATGGAATGGCCGGCAAACGGGGTCGAGCCGGTTGATCCGCAGCGGTTGCAGCCGATGACATAGGCCTGGTTTTCAATGGCCCGGGCCTGGAGCAGTGTGCGCCAGTGCCCTGCCCGGGCCGCCGGCCACTGGGCGCTGACCGCGATCACCGCCGCGCCCTGCGCCACCTGAGCGGCGGCCAGCTGCGGGAACCGCAGATCGAAACAGACCAGACCCGCCACTCGGCCCCAGGGGATGGCCACCGGTCGCGGGCTGTCGCCTGGGGTAAAATAACGATCTTCCGCCATCGGGGCAAACAATTGCTGTTTGCGGCAGGAACCGCACAGGCCGTCCGGGCCGCAGAAAAAGAGGGTGTTGAAATAACGAGGACCAGCGCCATCGTCAATTTTTTCCGGCAACGAGCCGGCCAGGCAGATTTGATAGCGGCCCGCATGGCCGATAAGAAAATCAAGGATGGTGCCGGTCGCTTCCGCCTGCCGGTCAAGCTCGTCATAAACAAAGCCGGCTGCCCACAGCTCAGGCAGCACAACAAGCGAGGCGACCGGCGGCGCAAGTCGGGCAAGCGCCTCCGCCACCGTCGCCATGTTTGTATCGGGATGGCCGGCCTGCACATCGAACTGGAGAAACCCGCCGTGGGAAGGCAGTAACAAATGTGATTCGCAGCTTGAGTTTTCCGCGCCTTTCATGATACCTTGTCCCGATCATATCTTGTACCAGAGAGAGAAACCTTTTGCAGATCTTCATACTGCGAAGGCTGCTTTTTGTAAATGCGCAAAGGAGAAAAACATGGCGATCATCCAGAATCTGTTCCGCAAATCCCCCTTCGGCCCGATCGTCCTGCACGCAAAAAAGGTCCACGAATGCGTTGAAATGATCAAGCCGTTAATGGAGGCCCTGGTTCACGAAAATTATCCGCTCCTCAAGGAGCTGCGGGACAAGGTCTCAAAGATCGAGCATGAGGCGGATACGATCAAGCACGATATCCATGAAAACCTGACCAGACGTTATTTCCTGCCGGTGGACCGCCAGGAACTGGACGGCTTTCTCGAATGCCAGGAGAAAATGGCTGATTACGCCGAAGACTTTGCCGTCATCCTCGTCATCCGCAAAACCCGTCTTCATCCGGACATTCAGGATAAATTTTTCGAGCTGGTGGATCAGATGTTTCAGGTCAGCGGCACCCTGTTGACTGCAGCGGTGGAGCTGAAAAATCTTGCCGAGGTTTCTTTTGGGGGGGCAGAGGCCAAGCATGTCCTCGATCTCATCAAGGATCTCGGCAAGGAAGAATGGAAGGCGGATCGACTGGCCAGTGATCTCAGCATCGACATCTTCCAGCTGGAGGGACGGGTCAGTGTCCTTGATATCCTCTTTTATGAAAAAATGCTGCTGAAAATAGGCTCCATCGCCAATGAGGCGGAAAACGCCGGTGACTATCTTCGGGCGATGATCGCCAAATAGGAAACCTGCTCAAACAATGCGTCACTCAGTAACGGCGCAGGCCACCTTCCGCGCAAAGGTTTTTTTATATGGAACTGTTTCTTTTACTGTTCACGGGATTCATCGGATTCTACATGGCCTGGACCATTGGTGCCAACGATGTGGCCAATTCCATGGCCGATGCCGTTGGCTCTCAGGCCCTGACCATTAAACAGGCAATTATCGCCGCCGGCATCTGCGAGTTTGCCGGCGCGGTTTTGGTCGGCTCCAGTGTCACCGAAACAGTGCGACAGGGAATAGTCAGCCCGAGCGCCCTCGCTTCGCTACCCGGTCTACGAGACGGTGAGGCAGCCGCTCTGATCATTATCGGCATGACCGCCGCCCTCCTCTGCGCCGCCTTCTGGCTCCATTTCGCCACCTGGGCCGGCATGCCGGTTTCCACAACTCACTCCGTGGTCGGCGCCATCGCCGGATTCGGCATTGTCGCCGCCGGCTGGAGTTCCGTTAACTGGAACAAGATAAGCCAGATAGTCGCCAGCTGGTTTATCTCGCCGGTGGTGGGCGGTCTTCTCGGATATGCGTTTTTTATCTTTATCAGCAAGGCGATCCTCGGACGGGAACGTCCGGCGGCGGCGGCCAGGTTGTTTGCCCCCGCCATCGTCTTTCTCCTTGTCACCGTAGTGACCCTCGCCACCGTTTACAAGGGTCTGGGCCACGTCATCAAGGGGATAGACTGGCTCTCCGGCGGCACCGCTGTCATCATCTCCATTGTTTTCGGCCTCTTCTGCGCCGTTTTTTCCTCAATCTGGATCAGCAGTCATCTCAAGGGCAAGGAAAAGCTATCGCTGTCCCGCCAGCTTGAAGAGGTTGAAAAGATCTTCGTGCCGCTGGTCATCATCAGCTCCTGTTCCGTCGCCTTTGCCCACGGCGCCAATGACGTGGCCAACGCCGTCGGTCCCTTTGCCGCCATCGCCCATATCGTTCAACACGGCACCGTTGAAATGAAGGTTGGTGTGCCGTTGACCATCCTGGTGATGGGAGGTGCCGGCATTGTCTTCGGTCTTGCCACCTATGGTCACAAGGTCATGACCACGGTGGGCACCAAGATCACGGAAATCACCCCCTCCCGCGGGGTGGCCGCCGACATCGCCGCTTCAGCAACTGTTCTCATCTGTTCGCGACTCTCCCTGCCGGTTTCCACAACCCACACTCTGGTGGGCGCCATCATGGGCATCGGCTTGGCCCGGGGACTAGGCGGCATCAACAAAGCGGTCATAAAAAACATCTTTTCCTCCTGGCTGATCACCGTTCCCGCCGCCGCCATTCTTTCCGTCATCTTCTTTCTCATCGGCCGTTATTTTTTCCTTGACACCCTGATTGAAATTGTCCTGGCCGCCAGACAATAACAGCACCGAGTCATGCGCCCTTGTCTCGGCTGATATCACAATTTCGCATCACACCTCCTCTTTCAATTGACAAGTTATTCAAAAAAAATAATTACTCTTTATAGAATGATTCCTCGGCCGCCAGGCAACTGAGGCTTTAATGACGAGTAATGACACCACGAAAAGAGGTCTGCCATGCCTTCCCTGATTCCCCTTTCCGATTTTTGTATCAGAAAAAAAACTTCCGGCGCCCTCCTCCTGGCCGCCCTGATTTTGCCGTCGCCAGGAGAAGCAAATCAGCCGACACCCGGCTTGCCCCCCCTGGCCAGACTCGGCGAAGCGATTTTCTTTGATACCAGCCTGTCCGAACCGGCGGGCCAGTCCTGCGCCACCTGCCACGAGCCGACCAAGGCCTTTGCCGATCCCGGCGCCGTGACATCGAAGGGAGTGATCCCGCCGCTGGTGGGCAACCGGAATACCCAAACCATCATGTATAGTGCCTTCAGTCCGACGTTTCAGTTTAAAATAGAGAAAGACGAGGAGGGTGAAGAGGAAGGACTCTACGTAGGTGGCCAGTTCTGGGATGGTCGGGCCGCTTCATTGGAGGAGCAGGCCAAGGGACCGTTTGTCAACCCTCTGGAAATGGCCAATCCGGATGAGGCAACGGTGGTTGCCAAGGTCCGGCGCGCGAAGTACGCCCCTCTCTTTGAGGATATTTTCGGCAAAGATGCGCTCGATGACCCGAAACTGGCCTATGATCGCATTGCCCAGGCGCTGGCCGAATTCCAAAGAACCCGCGCCTTCCTCCCCTTTACCTCGAAGTTCGACGCCTGGCGGGCCGGCACCGCCCAGCTCACCGAGCAGGAACTGCGCGGCCTGCGCCTCTTCGAGGCCAAAGACAAGGGCAACTGTGCCGCCTGCCACCCCAGCCAGCCTGGTCCCAACGGTGAGCCGCCTCTGTTTACTGATTTCACCTATGATAATCTCGGGGTGCCGCGCAATCCCGACAATCCCTTTGTCACCTTGCCTGCCCACCTCAATCCGGCCGGTAACTCCTTTGTCGATCTCGGTCTCGGGGCGATTGTCAGAAAAGAGGAGGAGAACGGCAAGTTCAAGGTACCAACCCTGCGGAACATCACCCTGACCGCGCCTTATATGCACAACGGCTATTTCCACACCCTGGAAGGGGTGGTGGAATTTTACAACGACCGTGACGTCCGACCGGTTTGCGCAGAGGGAAAAGTGACGGAAAGCCAGGCCCGTGAACAGGGCTGCTGGCCGGCGCCGGAGGTCAGCGCCAACCTCAATCGCGACGAGATGGGCCGGCTCGGATTGACCAGGGAGGAGATCGCCGACATCGTCGTCTTCATGAAAACCCTGACCGACGGCTGGCAACCGGAGCGCACCGAACGCTGAGATCTGCCAGGGAGAAAGGCGGAACGGTCAGCGCAGCCTGATCGTTCCCGCCGCGCCGGCCTGCACGGATCCGATCACCGCGCAGGGCAGGAGCTGCTGCCCACGGATCATTTCTTCCATGGCGTAAATCTGCTCAGGAGGAGCGGCGATGAGCAATCCGCCCGAGGTCTGCGGGTCATAGAGGACCATCTCCAGCGGGTCGAGTTCTTGTCGCTCGCTTTCCACCCATTTCCGGTAGAAACTTTTGTTCTTGTACGCCCCTTCGGGAATGATGCCCATGGACGCCAATTCCAGGGTGCCGGGCAGCAGGGGCACGGCATTGATGTTCACTTCCACCCTGACTCTGGAGGCATGGGCCATTTCAAAGAGATGGCCGATGAGGCCGAAGCCGGTGATATCGGTGCAGCCATGGGCGCCTATTGTTGCCATCGCCTCGGCCGCCACCTTATTCAGGGTAATCATGCTGTCGGTGATCATTGCCTCCACCTCGTCGCCGGCGATGCCACCCTTGATGGCGGTGGAGAGGATGCCGGTGCCGAGGGGCTTGGTCAGCAGCAGCAGATCACCGGCACGGGCACCGGAATTGAGCATCACCCGTTGGGGATGCACCACTCCGGTAACCGAGAGGCCGTATTTCAGCTCCTTGTCCTCGATACTGTGGCCGCCCACCAGCAGGGCGCCGGCCTCGGTGATCTTTTCCAGGCCGCCGCGCAGGATATCCTTCAACACCGATTTATCCATGTCAGCGAGGGGAAAGGCGACCAGATTCATGGCAAGCAGCGGTTTGCCGCCCATGGCGTAGACATCGCTTAACGCATTGGCCGCGGTGATCTGGCCGAAGCGAAAGGGATCATCGACAATGGGGGTGAAAAAATCCACCGTCTGGATGAGGGCGCACTCGTCGTTCAGGCGATAGACGCCGGCATCATCGCAGCCTTCGGTGCCGACAATGAGATTGGCATCGGTGGGGATGTGAAGCCCGCACAGTATAGTGTCCAGGTCCCCCGGACTTATCTTGGCCGCTCAACCGGCCGCCTTCACCGTGCCTGTCAGTCTGATTTTCTTTTCCACCACACACTTTCCTGCATATGTTTTCTGAGTTATCGGTCTGGCTGTCCATAAACGCCGCTGCCCCTGCTGCAATTTCATTTAAGCAGAGAGCCCACGGTTGCACAATGACAAAATAGACTGGCTCGTGCCGAAAAGGACGGCGACAGACAAACTTGTTGGTGTCTCCATGTTTTTATGGTTAATATTACGTATCATGGAACAGTCCGTCATCTCCGTCAGCAATATGAGTTTTTCCTACGACAGCCACGTCATCCTCGAGGATGTCAGCTTCTCCATCCGCAACCGGGAGATGATCGGCATTGTCGGCCCAAACGGCGGCGGCAAGACAACCCTGCTGCGCCTGCTGCTCGGCCTGCTCAAACCAAACAAAGGCACCATCACCGTGCTTGGCACGGCTCCGGACAAGGCTGCGCACCTCATCGGTTATGTCCCCCAGCACCGTATTTTCGACCCGCTTTTCCCGGTCTCGGTGCTCGACGTGGTGCTGATGGGCCGGGTGGGCGAATCATGGGGCGGTCGCTTTTCCAGGGACGATCGGGAGCACGCCCTGGCGGCCCTGCGTGATGTCGATCTCTACAACCAACGCTCCATGTCCTTTGCCGAGCTATCCGGCGGCCAGCGTCAGCGCACCCTCATCGCCCGGGCCCTGGCCGCCCGGGCCGAACTGCTCTTCTTCGACGAACCCACCGCCAATGTTGACAGCTTCTCGGAACGCAATCTCTACAATCTGCTGACCCGACTCAACGAGAAACTGACAATTCTCGTCGTTTCCCATGATGTCGGCTTTGTTTCCAAATACGTCGGTTCTGTGCTCTGTGTTAACAAGGTGGTTCTCATCCATCCCACCAGCGCCATCAACGGTAGGAATATCCAGGACATTTACGGTAAGGATCTGGCCATGATCCGCCACGATCACCGCTGCTCGGAAAAAGGACACACATGGGTCAATTTTTAAGCGATCTGCACACCCACACCTTTCTCCAGTATGCCTTTATCGCCGGGGTGCTTTCTTCTATCGCCTGCGGCATCATCGGCTCCTATGTGACGGTGCGGCGCATCACATACATAGCCGGCGCCATTTCCCACTGCACGCTGGGTGGCATGGGCGCGGCCCGTTTTTTTCAGAAAGAATATGATTTCTCCATTACTCCCTTGCAGGGGGCGGTGGGCGCCGCTCTGCTCGCCGCTCTGATCATCGCGCTGGTCAAACAGTACACCAGCCAGCGGGAGGACACGGTACTTAGCGCCATCTGGTCGGTGGGGATGGCGGCCGGTATTTTTTTTATCAGCAAAACAGGTGGGTACAACGAGGATCTGATGAGTTATCTATTCGGCGACATTCTCATGGTTTCGCAGAAAGATCTGCTCCTCATCGCCGCCCTCGATCTGATCATCGTCGCAATTGTCCTGCTTTTTTACAACAAGCTGATCGCCGTCTGTTTTGATGAGGAATTCGCCCGCATCCGTGGCGTACAGGTTGAGCTCTTTGAGATGCTGCTGCTGCTTATGATCGCGCTGACCGTGGTGCTGCTGGTCCAGGTGGTGGGAATTGTCATGGTGGTGGCGATGCTGACTCTGCCGGCGGCAACGGCCGGACAGTTGGTCAAGCGGCTGTGGCAGATGATGATGGTCGCTATCGCCCTTTGTCTTGCGTGCACCACAGGGGGGCTCGCCATCAGTTACCAGCCGGATTTCCCGGCTGGCGCCACCATCATTCTCCTGACCGGGATGGTCTATCTGCTGGTGACCATGGCAAAAAAATTCAACAGATAATCAGAACTCCATCTCCTGACGCAGATCGCGGGCCAGCAGAGCGGTAACTGCCTCTCGACATGGTTTGTCCTCGTATAGCACCTGATAGATCTGGTCGAGAATCGGCATCTCCACTTTTTCGCGGCGGGCCAGCTTCCAGGCGGATCGGGTCGTTTTCACCCCCTCGGCGACCATCGCCATTTCCGCGAGGATTTCAGCAAGCTTTTTGCCCTTTCCGAGCCTGATTCCCACTGTCCGGTTGCGACTGAGGTCGCCGGTACAGGTCAGCACCAGATCGCCCAGACCCCCCAGTCCGGCAAAGGTTAGCGGACTGGCCCCCATCTTCACCCCGAGCCGGCTAATTTCTGCCAAGCCTCTGGTGATGAGGGCGGCCCGGGTGTTGGTGCCGTACCCCAGACCATCGCAGATACCGGCTGCTATGGCAATGATGTTTTTCAGGGCCGCCCCCAGTTCCTGGCCGATGAGATCGGTACTGGTATAGACCCGGAACCGTTCGGTGGAAAAGATCCTCTGGATGGTGACGGCGATCTCTTTTTCCACCGCTGCCACCGTCACAGCGGTCGGGATGCGGGCCGCCACTTCACGGGCAAAAGAGGGTCCGGTCAGCACGCCGATGGCTGCTTCTCTGCAGACCCGCTTCAGCTCGTCGACCATCACCTGGCTCATTGTCATCAGACTGTGGTCTTCAATGCCCTTGGTGGCGGAGACAACGATGGCGTCCTTGCCCAGCCATGGCAAAACCCGGGAAAAAACCTCTCTGTAGACATGTGAGGGGACCACCATGAGGATAACATCCCTGCCTGCCGCCACCTCGCCCAACTCACTGGCAGCAATGATTCGGTCAGGCAGGGCAAAACCGGGCAGGTATTTTTTGTTTTCGCGGTCCCGATTGATGGCCGCCGCATGGTCGGCATGATGGGCCCAGAGGGAAACATCATAGCCTTTGTCAGCCAGCAACCCGGCCAGGGCCGTCCCCCAGCTGCCGGCGCCGATCACCGCAATGCTCCTTCCGCCCTCGGTTGTCATCAGTTGCCTTCTTCCCCCTCATCAACTTCGCCGTCTCCATTTTCAGAGGCCGGCACCATGTCCATGGCCACCACTTTCTCGCCCGATTCCAGGTTGATGAGCCGCACCCCTTGGGTGGCGCGGCCGATGACCCGCAGACTCGTCATATCCATACGGATGATCTTGCCGCCGTCGGTGATGAGCATGATCTCGTCCTCATCGGTGATCTGGCAGGCGCCGACGATCTTACCGTTTCGATCACTCGGCTTAATGGCATACACTCCTTTACCGCCGCGGCGGGTCAGCCGGTACTCCTCGACCGGACTACGCTTGCCGTAGCCGTTTTCGGTAGCGACCAAAATTGAGTGCTCCCCTTTGACGACCACGGCAGCAACCACCACGTCATCCTCGGTCAGACTGATGCCGCGGACTCCGGTTGCGGTTCGGCCCATGCTGCGCACGTCGTTTTCATGGAAACGTACCGCCATGCCGTTCCGGGAAACGAGGAGAATATCGGATTCGCCATCGGTCAGGGCCGCGCTGATGATCTCATCATCCTCACGGATTGTCAGTGCGATCTTACCCCGCCGGATCGGCCGGGCAAACTCGGCCAGTACCGTCTTTTTGATGATTCCCTTTTTGGTCACCATCATCACATAACATTCAGCCATGGAACAGTCGAAACTCTGCACCGGCAGAACAGCGGCCACCTTTTCGTCTTCGGAGAGTTCCAACAGGTTGACGATCGCCTTGCCGCGGGCGATCCGGCTGGCCAGGGGAATTTCGTAGACCTTGCGCCAGAAAACCCTGCCGTGATTGGTGAAGAAAAGGAAAGTGTCATGGGTGGAGGCCAGATAGAGATTGCTGACAAAATCCTCCTCCACTGCGGTGATGCCTTTGATCCCCTTGCCGCCGCGGCGCTGGGAACGGTAGAGATCCACCGAGTTGCGCTTGATGTAGCCGCCATGGGTGACGGTGACCACCATATCCTCCTGCTGGATCATATCCTCCGGCAGAATCTCGTCCGGCGCCTCAATGATCTCGGTGCGCCGTTCGTCTCCATACTGGTCACGGATCTCTATGAATTCATCGCGGATGATGGCCATGATCAGGCTTTCATCGGCCAGCACTTTTTTGTACCATTCGATTTTTTCCCGCAGTTCCCGCAGCTCGCCGAGGATCTTTTCCCGCTCCAGGCCGGTCAGTTTCTGCAGACGCATGTCGAGAATGGATTGAGCCTGGATCTCGGAAAGGGCAAAACGCTCCATCAGTCCCTGCTTTGCCTCGGTTGGCGTAGCGGAGGCGCGGATCAGACTCACCACCTCGTCGAGATTATCAAGAGCGATCTGCAAACCCTGGAGGATGTGGGCGCGCGCCTCCGCCTTTTTTAACTCAAAAGTGGTGCGACGATAGACCACCGTCTTGCGGTGAAGCAGGAAATACTCAAGGATTTGCTTGAGATTGAGTACTTCGGGCCGGGCATTGACGATGCTGAGAAAGATAATGCCGAAACTTTTCTGCAGCGGCGTCATGGTGTAAAGCTGATTGAGGACAACCTCGGCGTTTTCGTCTTTTTTTAGATCAAGAACGATGCGCATGCCGTGCCGGTCAGACTCGTCACGGATCTCGGCGATGGATTCGATCCTCTTTTCCTTAATCAGCAGAGCGATTTTTTCCACCAGTTTCGCCTTGTTCTGCTGATAAGGAATTTCGGTGATGACAATAGACTCGCGATTTACCTTTTTACTCTTCTCAATATGACTCCTGGCCCGCATCAGCACACTGCCGCGCCCGGTTTCGTAGGCCTCGCGGATGCCGGCCCGACCGCAGATAAAACCGCCGGTTGGAAAGTCCGGACCGGTGATATGCTCCATAAGGCCATTGACGGTGATCAGCGGATCGTCGATCATGGCAACAAGGCCATTGATTACCTCGGTAAGATTATGCGGCGGAATATTGGTTGCCATGCCCACCGCGATACCGGCAGAACCATTAACAAGCAGATTCGGTATCCTGGTGGGAAAGACCACCGGTTCGCTTAAGGAATTGTCGTAGTTGGGGACAAAATCAACGGTTTCCTTTTCCAGATCGGCGATGATCTCCTGATCAAGCCTGGTCATCCGCGCCTCGGTGTAGCGCATGGCTGCAGGTGCGTCGCCGTCCACCGAACCGAAGTTGCCTTGGCCGTCCACCAGAGGATAACGCATGGAAAAATCCTGGGCCATGCGGACAATGGTGTCATAGGCCGCAGTGTCGCCGTGGGGATGATATTTACCGATGATATCACCGACTATCCTTGCTGATTTCAGATAAGGGCGGTTATGGTAGTTGTTCAGTTCCCGCATGGCGAAAAGGGCCCGGCGGTGTACCGGTTTCAGACCATCGCGGACATCGGGGAGAGCACGGCCGATGATGACGCTCATGGCGTAATCGAGATACGACTTCTTCAGCTCTTTTTCGATGGAAACCGTTGGTAATGTCAATTCTTCGTTATCACTCATGGATACCGCTTTCTCGCAATTTTTTTGTTCTCTAAAAAGATGGTCTCACAAAAACCCGCAAACCATGGCAGACGGGAAAGTGAAAACAACGAGTTATAAAACACAGCCCATCGGAATCGTATTTTTTACGATTCAAATAAAAAAGGAAGGTCAGATATCGAGTTCGGTCACTTCCAGGGCATGATTGGTGATGAATTCCCGCCGCGGCTCGACCTTGTCGCCCATCAGGGTGGTGAAAATATCGTCGGCAGCCTCGGCGTCTTCGATCTTCACCTGCAGCACCACCCGGTTCTGTGGATTCATGGTGGTATCCCACAACTGTTCCGGGTTCATCTCGCCAAGACCCTTATAACGCTGCAGGCTGCTGCCCTTGAATGATTCCGCCTTGACCCGGTCGAGTAGTTCTCGCCAGTTTTGCACCTCTATATCCCTCTCTTCCATGACCAAGGTGAAGCGGGCGGTGATCAGCTCCCGGATGACGGGAAAGAGTTGAATGGCCGATCGGTATTCAGAGATCAACGGGATCTGCGGGCCGACGGTGAGAAACATGTGAGCCTTGTCTTTCACTGCCGCGTCGAATTCATAGCAGCTTGTTTTCCAGCGACAGGGCCGGGTATTTCCCAGAATGAGACTGCCATCTTTTTTAAGGAGATCCCGCAGCTGGTTGACAAAATTCTGATCTGCGAACTGATCCGCGGTGTGGATATCCTGATCAAGAAGAAAATAGACGATTTCTTCCCAGACATTGATCCGCTGAAGAAAATCAGTCAATTTTCGATACGCGGCAAGGGAACGGAGCAGATAAACAACATCTTTCTCCTCAATGTTTTTTTCCCCGTTGACCCGGATGCTGATCTGGGTGCTGGCCTGCTGAAAAAGATAGTTGTTCAGATCATCCTCTCCACTGAAAAACATCTCCTTCTTGCCTTTGCCGAGGCGGTAGAGGGGAGGCTGGGCGATGTAGACGTGACCTTTTTCCACCAGCAACGGCATTTGCCGGTAAAAGAAGGTGAGCAGCAGAGTCCGGATATGGGCGCCGTCCACATCAGCGTCGGTCATGATGATCACTTTATGGTAACGCAGCTTCTCTTCCTCGAAATCATCCTGCCCCACCCCGGTGCCGAGGGCGGCGATGATCTGTTTGATCTCCTCACTGGCGAGAATCTTATCAAAGCGCGCCTTTTCCACATTCATAATCTTGCCGCGCAAGGGGAGAATAGCCTGAAAGGCGCGGTCCCTGCCCTGTTTGGCACTACCGCCGGCGGAATCACCCTCGACGAGAAATATCTCCCTTTCCTGGGGATTTTTCGACTGGCATTCAGCCAGTTTGCCGGCCATCAGCAGATCAATGCCCGATCCTTTTTTACGGGTCAGCTCTTTTGCCCGGCGGGCTGCCTCTCGGGCCCTGGCCGTCTCGACCACTTTGGCGAGAATTTTTTTCGCCTCACCGGGATTTTTTTCAAGATAGATGGTCAGTTTTTCATTGCAGATTGATTCAACGATCGATTTTACTTCGCTGTTGCCAAGCTTGGTTTTGGTCTGCCCTTCAAACTGGGGATTGGGGACGCGGACCGAGATGACACAGGTTAATCCTTCCCGGACATCGTCGCCGCCCATCTTTTCCCGGAGATTCTTCGGGACAATGTCGTCGCTGGCGTAGCGATTGATGCACTTGGTCAGGGCTCCGCGAAACCCGGTGACATGGGTGCCTCCCTCTTTGGTCGGGATATTGTTGACAAAGGAAAAAAGGCGTTCGGAATAGCCGTCATAGTACTGGAAGGCAACCTCGACCTGGACATCCTCTTTTTCACCGGTAAAAAAGATCGGCGCCTCATTGATAGGGGTCCGTTTGCGGTTGAGATACTCGACAAAGGAGACAATACCACCTTTGTAGTGGAATTCATCCTCAGCACCGGTGCGATCGTCTTTCAGTAGAATCTTTACCCCTTTATTAAGAAAGGCAAGCTCACGCAGGCGGGTTTGAATAATCTCGTATTTGAATTCCGTTGTTTCGGTAAATATCTGCGGATCAGGCAGAAAGGTGATGGTGGTACCGCTTAAATTCGTTTCGCCGACCACCCGGACGTCTTCCTCCTTGTTGCCGTAGCGGTACGATTGCTCGTAAATGAAACCGTTTCTTTTTACCTGAGCCTTGGTCCAGACACTTAAGGCATTGACCACGGAGACACCGACCCCATGCAGACCACCGGAAACCTTATAAGAGGAATGATCGAATTTACCGCCGGCATGGAGGGTACACAGGACCAGTTCCAGGGCGGAAACCCCTTCGGTGGGATGCATATCAACGGGAATACCCCGACCGTTGTCCTCAACCGATACCGAGCCATCGATGTGAAATGTCACCCTGATGCGGGTGCAGTGCCCAGCCAGGGCCTCATCTATGCTGTTATCAACCACCTCGTAAATCAGATGGTGAAGTCCTCCCTCACCGGTGTTGCCGATATACATGGAGGGTCTGGTTCGTACCGCTTCCAGGCCGGCGAGAACTTTGATCTGTTCTGCGCCGTATTCGTGCTGTTGCTCTGTCAAAGTGTCTTCCTCGAATTTGGCTTCTTTTTTTACGCGGCGAGATCCTGGCTCAAAACTGACGAGTTGTCTCACCTTATCCTGCTGCCTATCTCCCTCATTTTTTTGCTCTCTCAGAGCCGACCCAATTCTCCGGCACCTCTCCGTGCCGGCAATATCCCATTTTTCATGGGGTTGTTATATTTGTCGGAATCGTAAAAAGCGACGATTCCGACGGGCCATGTTTTATAACTCGTTGTTTTCACTTTCCCGCCTGCCTTGGTTTGCGGGTTTACGAGATCATCATATTTCCATGGGCATGATGATACTGACGAAATTCGGTTCGTTCTCCGAATAGATCATACAGGGCCTGTCTTTGCCTGTGATGAACAGCTTGACGGTATCAGCGGTCATTACCTGCAGCGTATCAATGAAATATCGCCCATTAAATCCCAGCCTGATCGGTTCTCCTTCATAGATAATAGGATGATTTTCCTTGGCGTTACCAAGGTCCATGCTGTGCGAACTTAAGGTAATTTCATTGTTTTCAATAACGCATTTCACGACATTGAATCTGTCCTCGGTAAAAAGATTCATGCGCCGCATGGCGTTGAGCAGAGTTATTCTGTTGATCTCGACGAAATGCTCCCTATTGATGATCTGCAGCAGATTCCGGTAATTGGGAAACTCGCCGTTCATGAGGCGGATAATGAGAATAGCGTTGCTTCCTTTGATTACCGTCTGTTTTTCTTCAAAACCGATCTGAACTTCATCATAATTGTCACAGAATTTTTTAATCTCCTGCACCCCTTTCCGCGGAATCAGAGTTGTTTTTTCCATATGAAAGACGGAAAGATCACCGGCTATTTCCTTGGTCATCATGGAAAGCCGATGACCATCAGAGGAAACAAAGCGCAGATAGTTCTTTCCCTCCATCGATTCCTTTTCAACGAGCACGCCGGTAAGGGTGAAATTACTCTCCGAATCGAGCGCCACACTAAATAATGTTTTTTCAATGAGATCGTTGATATCATGGGCAGGGATAGTAATCAGCAAATCCTCGTCATATTCGGGGAAGGCAGGAAACTCTCCCGCACCCATGCCGGCCAGATTGTAATCACTACTGTCCGCCGTTATTCGTACCCAGTTTTTTTCCCTTTCCTCCAGATGAATATGAGAGGAGGTTGATTCCCGGACAATCTCAAAGAGTTTTTTGGCCGGCAGGGTAAGAATGCCGTGGGAGATGATTTCCGCCGGAACCGTGATCCTGACGCCGATCTCAAGATCGGTTCCTGTTAACTCAAGGGCATCCGGTTTACTACGCAGCAGTACATTGGCCAGAATCGCCATCGCACCCGATTTACCCGCAACGTTGTGCACAGAGATGAGAGCTGCCAGTAAATCTTCCCGAGCTATATTCAGAACAAGAGACATGGCTGACCTTTATCGTTGGTTTTGAGAGGGGAATGTTTATGAACCAGGGAAGTTTTAAAAAAAAATGTATAAAGAAAGAATATTATTATTATGAATTGTGTTGGTTTGTGGAAAAAAAAGCTAATTGTTTATTTTTTCTAACATTTTTTATAAAATGAACGTTGTGTGCAATTTTATAAAAAAAAAGGGTTTGTTACATATCAACAGGTTATCAAAACGAATTGAACATGTTATGACGAAGAGCTGGTATAAAACGATAATTATCTCTGAAAAACAAAATGTTACAAAGCAAAATAATAGTTTAAAAACCAAAAAAATTCAATAATAATAGTGGTGAAAACCCTCTTTTTCGGTTTCCCCCGGGTCGGTGGCCCTATACAGGATTTTAAAGATTTAAAAATTTTTATAATGAGCCAACGGAATCGCATCAACGAGTTTATCGAACTCATCAGCAATATCATGGAATCCTATACCACGATTCTCTTTCTGCCCGATGAAAAGGAAGAGGATATTCTGAGAATAAAAGCCTTTTATTCTCTCGGTAAAAATATTAAAGAAGACTGCCTGGTACGGCGTGGTGAAGGATTTGTCGGCTGGGTGTTCCGTGAGCAGAAACCTGTTCTTGTTTCCCATTTTGATAAAAGGGACGCAGCTATTTTGAAATTTTATAACAGGGAGGAGAAAATAAAATCTCTGCTTATTTCCCCTCTGCCTCATAAAGCCGGAGCTATTTATGTAGACAGCAAAAAAAGCTACATCTTTACAGAGGAAAAAGAGAAGATTCTTGATCAGATTGGAAAAATAATTGTTTCCATGTTGGTTGATGAAAATGAAATAAAAGAAAAGAGAAGAACGGAAAAATATCTTGATTTTTCTTTAAAATTTTTAGAAATTATAGCTATATCAAAAAATAGAAATGATCTAGTAGAAAAAACATTATTATATTTATCAATTTTTTTCGAAATTCAA
>JBMONO010000006.1:0-115951 GCA_049323655.1 Thermodesulfobacteriota bacterium
TTCGGTCGGAGGAGATGTTCCGTCGGGTGCGCAGGGCGTTTCATGTTGGTCGTAATCCCTTCGATGATCAGGTCAATTCGGTCCAGAAGTCGATCGCCGACGAGCTGGACGTCTCTCTCGCGTCGTAATCCCTTCGATGATCAGGTCAATTCGGTCCCGGTTGCCGACCAACGCGGACCGCAACAAGACATTTGTCTGTCGTAATCCCTTCGATGATCAGGTCAATTCGGTCAGCTCACCGCCAGGCACGTGCAGAAGACCATTTTCGACGGTCGTAATCCCTTCGATGATCAGGTCAATTCGGTCCATTTCGGTGACGTCAACGAAATGGTCCGGTCATCCAGGCGGTCGTAATCCCTTCGATGATCAGGTCAATTCGGTCACGCATTTGCGTATAATGATCTAGTCATGTCTACACCGGTCGTAATCCCTTCGATGATCAGGTCAATTCGGTCTCAAAGGGCAAGATGGACACCCTATCATGGGGTTCGATGTCGTAATCCCTTCGATGATCAGGTCAATTCGGTCCGATGATGGGTGCTGGGAAAACCGTTGCTGTTGTCCGGCGTCGTAATCCCTTCGATGATCAGGTCAATTCGGTCCATGGTGGATTCCGCACGATTGTTGCTGACCCGCCGTGGTCGTAATCCCTTCGATGATCAGGTCAATTCGGTCCAAAGTCCTGCGCAGGAGAATCGAAGATCTCCTGCGCAGTCGTAATCCCTTCGATGATCAGGTCAATTCGGTCATTTTTAGTTCTGCTTTGGATTATTAAAATATTTACGAGGGTCGTAATCCCTTCGATGATCAGGTCAATTCGGTCGTAAGAAGTGTTACAAATCCCATCCATACACTGGCTTTGTCGTAATCCCTTCGATGATCAGGTCAATTCGGTCAAAGGTTGCCATCTAAATATGCAACATACCTTGATGGTCGTAATCCCTTCGATGATCAGGTCAATTCGGTCAAAACCAAAGCATACGAGCAGGCCGGCAAAGCGTTGTCGTAATCCCTTCGATGATCAGGTCAATTCGGTCTTGGAGAATTGATCGAGGAACAGGCAGTCACCGACCTGAGTCGTAATCCCTTCGATGATCAGGTCAATTCGGTCAAGACTTGCGGAAATGGCAAGCGTTGACGAAGCGATGGTCGTAATCCCTTCGATGATCAGGTCAATTCGGTCTTGAGATAAAATTACAAATCATCGACGGCCCCCACGCCGGGTCGTAATCCCTTCGATGATCAGGTCAATTCGGTCTGAAGTCACTTGTCAAAAAAACGATAACAAAAAAACCACCGTCGTAATCCCTTCGATGATCAGGTCAATTCGGTCTAAATTGGCAGAGGCAAAAACCAAAGCATACGAGCAGGTCGTAATCCCTTCGATGATCAGGTCAATTCGGTCCGCAACGGTCTGGTCCTCACACCGTACTGTAAAGGCCGCGGGTCGTAATCCCTTCGATGATCAGGTCAATTCGGTCGGTGGCGGCCGCCTCGGCGGCTAGCGTGGCTGTTCCGGTAGTCGTAATCCCTTCGATGATCAGGTCAATTCGGTCCGTACTGTAAAGGCCGCGCAGCGGCGTTGCGGCAAGACAAGTCGTAATCCCTTCGATGATCAGGTCAATTCGGTCCTTAACGTCATCGGCAGGGAGGCCACCCGATGAAGGTGGTCGTAATCCCTTCGATGATCAGGTCAATTCGGTCGTCGGGACATCGCCCCATGCCCTGGCCCGATGGGGTCGTAATCCCTTCGATGATCAGGTCAATTCGGTCTTTAAAGGTGAATTATGATAGCCTCGGAATCAGGGGTCGTAATCCCTTCGATGATCAGGTCAATTCGGTCATTACCACCTGATGATAATCCATTTGCGCCACTGGAGTCGTAATCCCTTCGATGATCAGGTCAATTCGGTCATTGTCCGCCTCGACGACTCACTCCGGGCCGGAAACTGGTCGTAATCCCTTCGATGATCAGGTCAATTCGGTCGCGCACGACTCCGCCGTCATCGCCACAGCGATGCACCGTCGTAATCCCTTCGATGATCAGGTCAATTCGGTCCAGGGGCCGGCAACGGTGATTGTCCGCCTCGACGACTCAGTCGTAATCCCTTCGATGATCAGGTCAATTCGGTCACACCAGCCACTGACGTAGATCATATCGTACCGCTCTGCGTCGTAATCCCTTCGATGATCAGGTCAATTCGGTCAGCGGCCTTGGCCGGGCCAATCCCGGCTGGGGGTGGCGGGTCGATTTCCGCCAACCTGCCGGTCGTTTGCGGCGGCAGCGGGCAAACAGCGTGTTTTTTCGCCTGGTTTTCATAAAAAGCTCCTCGATATTGTTCATCTTTTTTCAAGAACGCGGACCTCGTGCAGATGAAATTCAACAAGTTCATTCATATCAACAGGTTGTCAAAGAACCTGCCCGGAAGGATTCCGGTCCGCGGAGAGGCCCCGCCAACTGTTTTACAGTATCACAAATTCATGGTCCGGGTCAACGTATGAACCAAGGCCGATGATTTCCGTCTTGGTTCGGCACCCTTCACAGAGCGGGATGTATTTGACGCCGTCGAGTTCCATGTCGATGACCTTGGCGATGCGGCTGCGCAAGATCGCGAAGGTGCGCTCGCTCACCTCGATCTCGAACTTGGATTTCTGGACCCGCACCCCGTAATCCTTGAGGATTTTCGCCACTCGGTAGAGGCGGCGGGGGTCGGCGATGTCATAGATGGCAAGCAGCCACATCAGATCACCTCCCAGTCGAGCCGGCTGAAACTGATCCCCTGCCCCTGGATGACGGCCTTGTCCATGCAGCCGGCGCAAACCCGGTAGATGCGGACCGCATCCTCGGCGAGATCGAGATTTTCAAAGCAGTAAAGACGAATCTGCCGGACCTCGCGGGAATCGAGCCGGCACTCGAAAACCGAACGCTGGCTGCGGATGCCGAGTTCCTTCAGAAACTTATGAAAACGGGTCCGGCGCCGGTTGCAGACGATATCATAGACCACCACCGTATTCATGGCGGCTCCTCATTTCAATTGCAGAGGTTGATAGACAAGCAGCGAGCCCTCGACAACCTTGCGGTACATGCCGGCCTGGGCGACCAGGGCATCGGCGTAGGTGATGACCCGCTCTTCCGGCGGATAGAAAAACTCGGTGGTCAGTTTGCGCTCGAAATTCTCCACCACCCGACGAAAGGCGTCGTCCTTCAGCTTGACGGCGGGCTTGCCGCCGCTGTCCTCCGCTTCGGCCTCATCCGGGTTGTCACCGCCCATGCGCTGGGGCGGCACGTCGAACTGACCGGAACTGTCGAGATCGCTCATGTGGCCGTAGGGATCGGCGGTAATGTCCGGTGCCGGCGCATCGGCGGCAGCTCCCGGCAAAACCGGGTGCTCGACGCGGAAATCGTCCGGCTTGAGAATCCGCAGATTGAAGAGGGAGAGCATCAGGGTGTCAACGATGATGATCCGGAACTCCTCCATCAGATCCATGACCAGGGAATGGCGACCGTAATCCGGAACATGGAGAAAACCGGGATAGGGGTCGAGATTGACCTGCCGGATGGCGGCGTAGACCCGGTTGAAGAGAAAGGTATAAAGCAGGGAGAGCACCGCGTTGACCGGATCGGTGGGAGGCCGGCGCACCCGGCGGGCAAAACCGTAATCATGCTGCAGGCCCCAGCGGAGGGCGTTGAAGTAAAGGGCGCTGCCCCTTCCCTCGTAACCACGGAGGGATTCGATGGAATCGGCGGCGGCGACGCCGGCATAGAGGTTTCTGATCTCCCGGGCCGCGACCTTCGGTTCGCTGCGGTTTCTGGTGCGGCGGATGCGCATGAGCAGGGTGATCATGTTGGCCAGCTTGCCGCGGACGATCTCCCGGCAGAGGCGCAGACCGAATTCGGCGTCGTCGAGCAGACAGAACTGGCGCTTGCGCAGCATGACGTTTTTCGGTTCCGGGGCGGCAAAACGGCCCTGATAGCGGCCGTCGCGGGAACAGAACACGGTGTCGATCGCGTGACGGAAAAGCAGGGAGCGGGCGGCCGGGGTCAGTTCGACATTGCCGAAGAGCACCACCTGTTTCAATTTCTCGACAAAGAGGGTGTGGTGGGTGTCCTCGCCCTTTTTGACCAGCAGGTGGCGGCCCTCGCGGATAATGCGGGCGCCCTGGGTGGCGATGTAAATATGCATGACGATTCCCTCGCAAAAAAAAAAACGCAAATCAGGTGCGATGACGCCGCCGCGCAGCTCCGGGTGGGTCTGAAACTGCGCGGCGGCCACTCTCAACGGTTTTCCAGCTTGACCAGGCGGTCGCGCAGATGGGGCGGCACCTCGTCAAGCTGCAGGAAGCTGACGTTGCCGCCGCCGGCCGGCTTTGCCGGTTCCGGTTCCAGGCTGGTGGTCACCGTATCCGGCAGGGTCCACATGCAGCCTGTGGCCGGATCGACCACCAGCCAGCCGATCAGGCCGCCGAAAAAGAGGTTGCCGGCCACATACCAGCCGCTGACGCCGCGCTGCACCGGCACGGTGCGGCTGGCATAGCCTTCCTTGGTAAAGGTGATGGTGTAGTCGCGGCCGGAAAAGTAGCCGGCCTTGGCATCGAGGCTGACGGTGGTGGGAGTGGTGCCGGTGAAAACCACCTGGCCGCTCTGGTCGGCGATGGTGATGGATGCCTTGTCCGGCTGGCTGTTGATCGCCACCGGGTAGACGGATTTACCGACAATGCTGGCGCAGCCGGCGGTGAGGCCCAGGGCCAGCATGGCGGTGACCGTCATGGTCAGGGGGGATGTTTTCATGTTCTTCTCTCCTTGTCAGATGATGAATGAGACCGGCAGCGATTGCTGCCGTGTTTTTCATCATTCAACACAAGAAGCAGGGGGAAACCAAGGATTGCAACGTTGCACGGGAAGGGAAACGATCAGGAGGCCCAGTTGGCCAGCTTCAGACCCTGGATTCTGGAAAAATGCTTCTGGTTGTTTGTCACCAGGATAAGGTTGTTGGCAAGGGCAATGGCGGCGATGATCACGTCCATATCATCGAGGCGCGCGCCCTCAGCTTCCAGGCCCGCCTTGATTTTTCCGAAAACTTCGCATGTTTCCGGCCCGGGAGAAAGAATGGGAAACGCTGTTTCCAAGGCCTTGATCCTGGCCATATTGGCATCAACCAGACGGGATTTGCAGGCGCCGTAATAGAGTTCCATCAAGCTGATTGTGCTGATTTGCATGGGGTCGTGCAGATGCAGACGAAGGTTATCAAGCACCTTGTCATTTCCCTTCAGAGCATAAATCACGATGTCGGTATCCAAAAGAAACATCAAAATCCTCCGGCTAGACGGCTGGAATTTTCTCTGGCCCTGCGTATCGAATCGATGATTTCCTCCGCACCCCTTTCATCTTCCCATGAACCGGCAAGGCGCAGCAACATCCCGGCAGGAGTTGGTGTTTGCCGGTGAACTTTTTGGAAAGCCAGATAACTTTTCACCATGTGGATAATCTCCTGACTCACCGACCGGTTTTCCGCAGCCGCCAGTTCCTTGAGCTGGTTGTAGAGATCATCGTCCATTCCTTTAACCTGAAGATTGGCCATGTTCATTGCCCTCCGGTGATGAGATTTTGTCGGGATCGTAAAAAAACCACGATTCCGACGGGCAGTGTTTTGTAACTCATTGTTTTCACTTTCCAGCCTGCCATGGCTTGCGGATTTTACACGACCATCAACTTTCATGAAATAATATTACTTTGGCATGAACGTGTCAATTCCGACGGAAACGGAAAAACGAACATGCCCATTGTCAAAGTGGCCACGTCTGTTTCATGACCCGACAACCCAGCGGCGCAGCTCGTCGTCCAGATGGAGCACCGCTTCGGCCTCCACCAGGCGAATCCTCATTTTTCGGGCGCGTTCCCGGTCGTAGTCGGAAAGCCTGCGGGCCGAGACCAGCATGGCCCGGCCAAAGAGCCCGCCGGCCCGGTCGGCCAGGGTGTCGAGTTCGTTCAATGCCTCGGTGGCCCGGGAACCGGACTGCGTTTCTCTCTCCGGATTGCTCGCCTTGCAGGAGATGAGATGCAGACGGTTGGCGTGGGTGAAGAGGACATCGAACTCGTTTTTGGTGGGCTGGCGGCCCTTGCCGTCCCACTCAACCGTGACGTTCATGGCAAGATCGAGACCGTGCAGGCCGAGATCCTTGACGCACCAGTACACATACTCCTCCAGCCAACCGCCGCGACAGAAAAAGACCTTTTCCGGAGACGGGATATTGAGCCGGGCGGAACCGCTGCGGCCGGCGACGCCGCAGCCTGCAAGCAGGGAAACGAGCTTGTCCGACTCCGGCCCGAGTTCGTTGAGATCGAGATTGGCATATTGAGGATGCTTGCCGCAGCGACTGAGGGCATTGTTCAAACGGCCAAGGAGAGGGCTGTCGGCAATGAGCAGGCGGGCGAGATCATGCAGTCCGGGCCGGCGCACCGGAGCCGGGCTCTTTCCGGGCAACGGATTGAGGCCATAGAGAGCCAGACAGTCCCGCACCCTGACGAGATTTGCCTCGATGCCCTGTTCTCGGTTCTCGGGGGAGAGCTGCAACAGCCGGTTGTTGGCGGTGTCGAGATAGATGATGCGGCGACCGTTGAAATAAAAGGCCTGAAAGGCGGCGAGCGCGGCGATCTTGGTGCCGCCGGTGACATTCAGCGTCAACTCCCCCTCCGGGCTGCCCGCGACGACCTCCTCGCAGATCTGCTGCATGGCGGGGAAATCATAGGCGGAAGCGATCTCCCGCATTTCGACCGCGATACCGCGCGGCTGGATGATCATTTTCAACCGATCCGCCTGGGCCTTCATCTCCGGCGAGACGAGCAACAGGGCCGTGTCCGGCTTTTCCAGGAGCAAGGGGACAAGATTGGCGATGGGCTGATCGGAGACGAGGCAGAGATGGGTCTGGCGCTGAACCGCATTCTTTTTTATCATTTTTCACTCCCGATTGGTTTTTCTTGTCCACTCGCCCCTGCTCTGCCCGGCACATACAGTTTATGCAATTTCAAAACTCCTGATGTCGTGACGCAATTTCAATAGGTTATGCCACCATCAGGGATTCTGTCCCGTTATCAGTTTAAGTGCCTAAAATACTTGAAGTACTTAAAGTGCCTTAAGTGCCTTAATTGCCTTAAGTTAAAGGTGTTATCTGATCAGAAAGTACCGCAACTTCAAGTACTTTAGGCACTTGAAGTACTTTAAGTACTTATAAAGTGTCTAAAGTGTCTAAAGTTAAAGGTGTTATCTGATCAGATAAGTACCGCAACTTCAAGTACTTTAGGCACTTGAAGTACTTTAAGTACTTATAAAGTGTCTAAAGTGCCTTAAGTGCCTTAAGTTAAAGGTGTTATCTGATCAGAAAGTACCGCAACTTCAAGTACTTTAGGCACTTGAAGTACTTTAAGTACTTATAAAGTGTCTAAAGTGCCTTAAGTGCCTAAAGTTAAAGGTGTTATCTGACCAGAAAGTACCGCAACTTCAAGTACTTTAGGCACTTGAAGTACTTGAAGTACTTATAAAGTGTCTAAAGTGCCTTAAGTGCCTTAAGTGCCTAAAGTTAAAGGTGTTATCTGATCAGATAAGTACCGCAACTTCAAGTACTTTAGGCACTTGAAGTACTTGAAGTACTTATAAAGTGTCTAAAGTGCCTTAAGTGCCTAAAGTTAAAGGTGTTATCTGATCAGATAAGTACCGCAACTTCAAGTACTTTAGGCACTTGAAGTACTTTAAGTACTTATAAAGTGTCTAAAGTGCCTTAAGTGCCTAAAGTTAAAGGTGTTATCTGATCAGATAAGTACCGCAACTTCAAGTACTTTAGGCACTCTTCTCGAATCGCAATCCTGGTATCAAAGTAAAATCTGCCGAGGTCAGGTTGTCTGAATTTTCAATTTCACCCGGCGCGGACTCACTTTGCATAGCGGCGAAAACGGACATGGCCAAAGACATGGCTGATCTCCACCCGGCCGTCCGGCAGATGCTCTTCCACCGCCTGGCGGCTGGTGGTGGAGTAAACCGGGATCAGACCAAGACGATGAGCCTCCCCCACGGCCAGAAAGGTGGCGCCGAATTCCCCTTGGACGAGGACAAAATCACCGGGCCGGGCCGCGGCGGCCAGCCAGGCAAAAACCGACGCCAGATACGGACCGAGATCGTCGATCTCCGGCGGTACCTGGGACCAGAGCAGTTGCACGGCCGCGGGCGGTTCGACGATGCGGCCGATGCCGAGGGAGAGGCGGGCGTCCTCTTCCTGCTGCGCGGTGAGGCGGTGGTTGAAAAGGAGGAAGAGGGCCGGTTTTTCAGGGTCGATTGACATGGGGATTTCTTTTTCTCACCCTGCAATTATTTCATTGAGACCTTCAATCACGAGATTTAATTGCCCGGCGGTGGCTTTCCCGATTTTTTGCCCAAGGCGATTGATTGACAGCGTTCTGATCTGACTTATTTTCACCCAGGATTTTTTCGGAAGTTTTATGCCGTCAAGCTCCAGAGTCAACGGGAAAGCGGCTTTTTGCGGCTGGCTTGTTATTGCAACAGCGATCACTGTTCCCGAGTGTTTGTTGAAAACCTCCTGACTCAAGATAAGCACGGGTCTGAGACCTGACTGCTCATGGCCGATAGTGGGATTCAAGTTTGCCCAATAAATCTCGCCCCTTAATATTCCGGCCATTCTTCTCTCTCCGCGGAAATTCCTTCATCGGCAAGGGCCTGTTCAAATTCCGGGTTCAATTTCGCGCATTCGACCGCTAACCGATTTTGCTCAACCTTGTTCAACTTTTCTCGGATCGCTTCCTGAATGGCCTTGCTCCGATTGGGAAAAGCACGGGATTTGACCAGAATATCAAGACGGTTTAAAATATCTTCTTCAATTGAGATAGCGATTTTTGCGGTTGCCATGATTTCACCTCCTGGTATTACAATATATCATACCCAGATGTTTGGCAACAGGCAAGGCATGATACAGGCCGACGGGGCATGCACGGCGTTTTGTCCGACGGGAACGACCAGCAGGATCAAAACACCGAGACAGCCACCCTTGCCGTTGCCGCCCTGCTCCCTGGCCGCATCCTTCTCGCACTCCTCGTACATGATGTAATCGAGGGCGTCGTCATCATGGAAGATGTTGTCGTTGTCGTCGTTTGGCATGGAAACTCCCGCGTTACAGGCATATTACCCGGTCCTCGAAAGGGATAAAAAACGAGGGCGACATAAAAACCATCATGAAGAGATCGATATGATGAACACAATATTTAACCCGCCGCACCCCGGCGAAGTGCTCAGGGAAGAGATTCTGAAACCTCTGGGGCTTCCCGTCAACATCGCGGCTCATCTGCTTGGCGTCAGCCGGAAGTCTCTTTCCAAGATTGTCAACTGCCAGGGCGGCATTACTGCCGAGATAGCAATCCGGCTGGAAATGGCCTTCAAACCGAGCGCCGAATCGTGGCTGCGGCATCAGATCGCCTATGATTTGTGGCAGGCCAGACAGAAGGTGAATTTTCATGTCAAACCCATTGGCGGCAAATAATGTTGCGTCAAATGTTCGCGATGCGCTGCTCAATTATTCCAGCTGTATGCCGACGGCAATTGCGGCGGCATGGTATGAAGGAGGCGCATCGTTTTTGTTTCTTCAAGCAGCATGGGAAGAAAATTTTCTTCCATCCAGGCCCGCAAATCTTCCCATGTTTCCCGTTGCACCGAAGCAAACCCATGGGCAAGGATGGATTCGTTACGCATCTGAAGATATCCCAGCAAAGCGGGAAGATGCGCAGCTGCAAAACCGCTGGCCGGTCCGCTGGTTAATTTCCCCACCATCATCCAGGCGGCGTAAAGCCCGGCTTGATGCTTACCATCGCGGTTTACAAAGATATCTATCCCGGCCGGAATGCGTTCCGGCGGGATGTCTGAAGTATCAATTTCGCACATGGTGCGCAAAAGCCACTGAGCGGACCACTCGATAAGTCGATAAACGCGAGCCACTGCGTCGTCGTAACGACCTTGGGTTGCCCGACGTTCGGCGTTGCGCCAGAGGTCGAAAATGCGCAGGGGTTCCTGCTTGGTCGACTCTTTCACAAGCGATTTGAGCACGCCAAGATGCATGCCAAGATCTCCACTGACAAACGTTGCATAAATTTCAAGAAGGCGTAGGGCTTCGGCATGGTCGAAGCGGTCCCAGGCGGCAAAGGCGTTGGACAGGTCACGGCTGCGGGACAGGCGGCTGCCCAGAACCCTATCTCGTGGTTGCGGAATGGAGGCGAGACCATCCGCCGACTCATCATAGGCAAAACGCCGCCAGGCGGACAGATACGGGGTCATGGCCCGTTGGAGCCTGACCGCGTCGATATTGGCCAGCACGCTGGCCTCGGTGCCGTTCCGCACCTTGACCAGATCGGCCCTGTTGCCGGTGACAAGTTGCAGATCAACCCCGTCGGTTTCAAGAACGGCGGTAACCAGCGCCGCGGTCATGGTCTTGGTGCCGCCGGTGTAATCGGCGACGATCCGCGCGCCGGGGAACCGATCCCCGAGACTGACCAGCGCCTCCCTGACAACAACCACCGCGCCGTCCAAGTCATCGGCCGGGACGGTCACCACTTCATAAGTGTTTGCTTCGAGTCCGGCCTGGGTCGGAATATTCGGCAGAGACGATTTTTCCTCATTGTAACTTGCCTTGATGCACAGGCCTTTGCCCAGAACCTGGCTATCTGAACCCGCTTTGCCGGTACCAGGGTCTTTCCCCGAGCAGACGAAACAGACAAAATCAGGCCGCAGATCGCGGATGGCGGTGACAATGGGCTGATGAGAGCCACCCACCGTACAGATGAGAATGGTTTTGGTGTTCATGACTTCATGACGGATACCCTTCCGGTTTAATAATGACTGATGATCCGCAACAGACAAATTCTGGCATACATGTCAATCAGGGCATTTTTTCAGGGTCCTGGCGGTTATCGAAAACAGCATGAACGACGATTTCCTTCTCTTCCATGGTGAAAAAAATTGAAAAAGGAAACCGCCTGATAACACACCGGCGAACGTTGCGATAGACGACCTGACAACTTTCCGGGAAGCCAACGATACGCCTGACCGCCACCTCAAGGCAATCAAGAAACTCAAACCCCAGCCCCCGGCGTTGTCTTTCATACCACGCGAAAGCCGACTCGATGTCACGTCTGGCCCGGCCGGTGTAGATGAGCTTCATCGCCCCTGATTCCTCAGCGCCGCGTGAACCTCCTGCCAGTCATGGCGCGTCGTCTTGCCGTTCTTGTATTCAGCGTATCGCTGATCGAGTTCTTGCCTTTGCCATTCCGGCAATGGCAGTTCCGCATTACTGCGAGCGATGGAATCCCAGATATCTTCGACCAGAAGAATTTTTTCCGGGAGCGTCAGATTATCGATTTCCTGAAGCAGGTTGTTTCGATTCATGTCATGGGCCTCCTTTCTGGCCGGCTGCCTGTTTTTTCCCAAAAAGTGACGCCGGTGAACCGTTGTTGCAGGGTGGTTGATTTAGCGACATCCTCTTCAACCTCGGGAAGAAAATGTAGCCGCATGGTCATTTATCTTACCGTCTTTCGATACGTTTTTGAACTTTTTTTGTCCATGTGGCCGGATCGAAAAAAACCTGCCGCAGAGTCCCGGCCCAACTCTATTACCGTGTCAATCCACGATGTCATGGCGTCCTGGATATTGTCCAAAGCCTCCTGCCGGGTGGCGCCATGGGTCATGCAGCCCAGAAGTTCCGGCGCCTCGGCGATGAACAGCTGCTCCTCGTCACTGCAGAGATAATGCTTTCGTCGCTTTTCATGGTTCACCGAGGATAGCTTTGATCTTCTGGACCTTTTCCCACTGTTTTTTCTGTTTTGGCTTTACCTTCCATTTTCCGGCCTTATCCCAGAAGTTTTTCAATGCAACGGCAATGATTTTCCGGTCCTCCGGATTGAAGCTGTCAAGCTTATTATACAGTTCCACAATATCGCTTTCCGGGGTTCCTTCTCTTTGTATGACATAAACCTGACGTTCAGCTTCGCTCATTGCGGCCAAAGCCTGCCTTTCCTGTTCCACAGCCGCTTCCTGTTCAGCTTGAAGGCGAGCTTCTTCTTCCTGTTGGGCGCGAAGATGCTCTTCGTGCAGTTCCCTTTCCCTCTGCTGATCGATGAGCATTTTTTGCCTTATTTCCTCTTCTTGTCGTTTTTTCTGCTGCAAATCTTCCCGCAGCTTCACGGCCTCGAGCGGAGTCAATTCTTCCAGAACGGCCCAGCCTAATGGGGTTACCGTTTGATTTGTCGCGTTTTTTGAATTTGCCGCCAACCAGAATGTTGTAGAGGATTCTCCTGTGTCAGGTTTTTCACCTTTCCCCTTCATGATTTTTATCTGCCTGTGTCCATCAACCGTGACACATTCAGCACCGGAATGAAACCCGAGCCGCAGGGGAATCTGTTTTTCGCTCATCCCAAAGGATACCGATGGAATACCAACAGCTTGAAATTCGGTATCTTCCCGGCTTTTTTCTTCCCCGAAAAATTGCCTAAGTGCCGTAATGATCTCTTTTGCGGTAACAGGTTTATCAATACTGGAATTTTGCGGCACTGAAGAAATGGTAATGGAACCTAAAAAAACAGAACCAGGTACAACCACTTCAAAAATCTGTTCAGGGCCTCTTGCCTCAAAATTTGACGGTTTTTTCTTGCGGTTAACGCAATAGACAATGCGCCGTTCAATTTCGCCGACCGGCGAAAAATCGGAAACCTTGACCAGACGGAACGGATCGGTTTCAAACTTGCCGCCGACAAGGCTCTCCTCCATTTTTCTGGAATCGTGATAGCGAGGAACGCTTTGTTTCTTATTGCGATAGTTCAAAACAGCGGTACGAATGCTGCCCTTGAGCGAAGAGCCTGGAATATACGGGTTGTCCTCATGGGGGTTGAACGCAGTTCTCTTAATCTGATATTTATTAAGATTCTGTAAAACATTGCGATCACCCTGCAATGCCATTGTTTCCTGAAAATGAGCGACAAAGGCGTCGCTTATCGCCACTGGTTTGCCATCTACCAGGTCTTTATGGCGGTTCATGAAACGATATATTTCAATCAAGGACTGAGGAGTTCCTTTCCGGCAGATGGCGGAAAATTCATCCAGCGCCTCACCGTCCAGCATACCGATGAAATCGGCGGCATCGAAACTGATAAGCTGTTTCTTCTGTTCATCCACCACAAACCCGGTTGGCTCATACACTTCATCACTGCCGACATGGATGGGGCTGATGGTGCGTAAAAGGAAATGGATCGTTGTCTGCGTTGGTATGTTCATAACGGCCCCTCAATTTCACATGGCAGGGTGATGGCATAACCCTGCATCACTGTTCGATCATCGGCCTTTGACAGACCAGTGACCGCGCTGCCGATATAAGGACTTTTGGAATGCTGCTGACCGCCAGGCACAAAAACCGCACCCTCATCCGCCATAACCACTGGATTCTTAAAAGGCTTGTTCTGATGAATAAGAGCTGCGCCATGCTTACCGAATCGAGTAAAAGGGGTAAAAAATGAGGCGGTAAAGCTCCCTTTTTCCGGCACACACGGGGCCAGGGTATAACGCGCCCCCCCGCCTGATTCCGGAACTTGCATGGCTTGAATATCAACAACATTGAACCGGCCAAGTCCGGCGCTGGCATCCCGGCCAAATCCCCAGCTCCCCATATTGACAAAGGCGTTTTTTATTCGGTCAATGTCCGTGGCCTGTTCATCAAAAAGAACGAAAACAGCGAGCCTGGCATTGGGAAGATAATGGATGTTTTCAGCGGAAAACGGGGCAAACTCGCCTGTTCCCGTGGTATTCGTGAGCCGGTTCAGTGTGTTATGGGCCTGTTCAAACACACCGGAGAATTTGCGATGTGCTCCTGCGAGCAGTTTCAATTTTTTTTGTTTGTCGGCAGGAAGTGACGCCAGATGAAATTCAAAAAGAGCTTCCTCGGAACAATAATGCTCCTCTGTGAATAAAACGCGCAAATCTTCACCCACCAGAAGGTATCTTTTCTTTTTATCCTTCTTGCGGTTGACTAACCTCTGAAAACGATCTTTTTCTTGAGTGTTCTTGGGAAACAGGGTCGGAAGCAGAGGCCGAGGCATGGCAAAACAGTTTCGTCCCTCTTTGCTGATAACCGGAAAGACTGAAGAAAACATGGCAAATGGCGTCTGCCCATAACAAGCGATCCAACGGTCAAGCCCCTCGTTCAGCACCTCGGATTCATTGGCCTGCCAGCAAAAATGCCCGAAAATGGTATCCCCCTTCAATGGTGTGCCAAAAGGGGCTTCCGGCTGGATGATAATTGTATATAATTTCACATCGCACCTCTCTGGGCGTAGTTGAATCAGGCTAAGGGTAAAATCTCCGCAAATTTTTTCTGTCGATCATCATCGGCAAAATGGAATTTGATTCTGCCATACCCGCGACTGCCGCTGCCGCCCAAGGCGTCGTATTCCAGCATTTTCATCCCTTCAAGGAGAAACACTTCAAGCACTCCATCACCATCTTCCAGCTCTTTTAAGGTGATGGCAAAATCAAAGCAGAGCCCGGCAACCACTCGTTCGGTAAACCTCAAACTTTTGCCTTGGGCAGTCCCCTGGATTCTATCAATGGCGGTTTCAGCCTTGATTTCCGTTGCGGCAAAATTCCCCGACTCCAGCATTATTCGGGACGCTTCATTCAGAGGACAATCGGCAAATGAGGCCCTGGTCGGACCGACTTCCCTGGCGGCATCTCCTTCGGCACCACTGATCCCGAAGAGACGGAGAATTTTCAAGCCTTCCTTTTTTTTGTCATCAGTGACATTTTTCAAAGATGACGTCCCCAGCGGCTTGCCTTCCCTTGGATCGATCAGGCCGCTGCGCATTTCAAGCAGGGAACGGATTTTTCCTTTCAGGGATGAACCTGGAATATATGGCTCTCCCGTATGGGGATTA
This sequence comes from Thermodesulfobacteriota bacterium, assembly GCA_049323655.1. Classification (GTDB taxonomy): domain Bacteria; phylum Desulfobacterota; class Desulfobulbia; order Desulfobulbales; family SURF-16; genus DB1. The sequence goes on from JBMONO010000006.1 coordinate 14,969, forward strand.
ATGACTACCGGCTTATCGGTGCCGCCTATGCGCATTTCACTGTCGCCTGCGCCGATATGCAGGCCGCTGATAAGTTCAATGGTGCCTCTGATCTGTTTGATACTGGTCAATTTCATCTTGTTTCCTCTCTCTGGTTTTGATCAAAGATATTAATTCTTGCGAAGCGCTTTATAAAAACCCATAAAGGACTCAAAAAAATTGGTAAACACCTGCAGGTCTTCCCTGGTGTCGACCTGACTGATCCCGTCCCGGATCAGGGCGACGAATTTATCGGTCACCAATTCCCGTCCTTTGGCATACGCGGCTTTGGCGACAATCATATGCACCCTTGGTTTGATCATGCCCCACTCATCCTTTTTGGCCTGCGCCTGGGAATTCAACCGGACAAGCTCATCGTAAAAACGGCGCAGCTGTGTGCTTTTGTTCCATTTATCTCTTCCCTGAGTATCTCGACCTTCTCTATCAATGTCTTTGGCCAATTGTTCCGCTTTTTGAAAAAACAGTGCCGGGTCAAGTTCCCTGGCCTCTTTTGCTTTCTCATCACGCCATAATTGAATTGTTTCCATCCCGGCCTCCTTATCTGGATTTTTTATTGTGTATTTGCAAGTATTGGTTCAGATATCAGCGTTGTTCATAAAGAAGCTGCCACAGAGGTATACAGACAGCGCCGCCATACTCTGTCAGCCATTTTGCCATTTCGCTGACCTGTGCGATGGCAGCCTGCCGCGCCTCACCTTTTACGTTCTGATCTATATTTCTTGTCACTGTATAGCTGAACTTGGAGCGCCATTTGAGACATTCCATGTCCGCCATGGTTACATTTCCATGGTTCAGAGACTTTTCCCGCTTCGCCAATTCGATAAGCTGATTGAACCTGTAGAGCATGGCCTTACCTACCAATTCATCTGCAAGCCATTGCTCCATCGCCTTTTTATGCTTGCAAAGCAGGGCAAAATCCTGCCAGCTTACCGTCTCCCCGAACGTGGAAATGCTGTCTTTCCCTGCCGCGTTTTTAGACTGCTCCAGGGCTTCTTCAGCGGCAGCCGCCAGCCGATCCACCGGAACATGGGTTTTGTGCAGGGAAATACCGGCGGAAAAAGTCACCTGGTCATTGTCGCACACATACCTGGCAAATTGGCCGCGAAGTTCTAAAGCAAGTTCACCCATGATTCGCCAGGGTCCGATGAGAAAGAGGTCGTCACCGCCGGCAAAGACGGTATAAACATGTTTGAATTTTTCATTGTTCTGGAGAAGAAAAGGCAAATAGATGGTGAAAAAATTATTGAGCTGTCGGCTGATATTAGCAAGTCTGGAGATGGTGAAGAGTGTATCAGGGAAACCCGCCGCCATCAGGACACCAAGATTATCCACATCCGCTTTTAATATTCCCAGCGCCTCAACCCCTCGCTGTTTGCCATTATCCCCGAACTCTTTCGCTTTTGCCGCCAGATGGCCAAAGGTTACCGGTTCACCCGATTTGATGAGTTGGTTCTCGTCTTCCTGCAGACGATCATCAAATTTGTCTTCTGCGTCATAAACCGGGACATATCCGTTGATCAGCCGCAAGGTTGCTCCCACCGGCAGGGAGCCATTGTTATTGATTTGCAAATCAAAAAGTTTCAAGGGGTTGATGTCAGCCGTTTTGGAAAAAGAAAGCTGATATTCTCCAAAGATCGGCTCAAGAAGGCTTTTATAGCGATCCAGATCAGCTTTTTCGGTAAATACGGCCAAGCGTTCTCCTTTGACAAGGAAGGTGCCAAGCATTATGTGATCCCTGCATATCTTGCAGGACACCAGTTCGTCGACTCGGGCCTCACTGTGGGCAGGACGCTTGCCGCATAACGGGCAAAGCGGTTTTTGCAGTTTATTATTAAATTGATCCAGGTAGCCGTCCACCACACCGCCATATCTGTTAAGATCGATTTTGCAGAGTTTTTTGCGCTCCATGGCTGGCTGATGCTTTTCATTCCACAGTTGTGCAAAATTACCACTGATAAAATCAGCCGGGGTTGCGGCGGTATAAATGATGCCCAGGCTGGACTGGCCGTAACTGATGCCATAAAGCCACCGGTTGATTTTTTCCTCAACTTGTTTGATTTTTTCTTTGGCATCTCTTGTATTTGGCGCAATGAGGGTAAATTTTCCCGCCGCATTCAAGATGATCGATAGATGTGAAAGGCCAATGGATCTACAGATCATGTCCGCAGCAAGTTCTGAAAAAATTGAAACCGCAAAGGAACGGCCACGTAAAATTTTGGAACGGTTTTTGTTCAATTCGCCCCCGGCGCTGAAAATAAAGTCCTGGATCCCATAAAAATCACCAGTCACGAGCAGGAACTTCTCCGGATCGTTGTCTTGGATGGGCTTCTCGTCAAGGCCGCCCTGGCCACAATGGAAGAGATAAAGGGCCGAGGCAAAAGCCGCCGTGGTTTTGCTGTGATCGTAAAGCGAGACATCGTGGACCACATCATTGACCCTGGCGGCCGGTACCATGGATGCATACGTCATGTACAGGGAGTCAAAATGCTGGCTCCACAGTTCAATATTGTTGTCAGCGTGGAACAGGTGACGCAGTTTGTCACGAAACTCGTCAAATAAATTATTGTATTCTTGTGCCGCATCAGACTTGCTCTTTTTATCCATCTTTTCGGCAAATATGCTCCAGGCTGACAACGGTGCCAGTGGATAGCGGTATTCATAATCCGAAGCGGCCTTGTATTTTTCATGCCTCTCATGACCAAGGGCTTCGAGGACAGGGAGCAATCGGGTTTTTTTGAAATCTTGGAAGGCAATTTTTTCACCCCCGTCAAAGGTTGCCCGGTCCAAGCCGCTGGATATACGATCGGCCATGGCGATGATCCATTGCATGGGGGTTTCCGGTTTGTGATGTCCCGCAGCTAAATTGACAAAGCTATCGCCATCACCCCAACCGCCGCTGTTCAGCTCTTTCGGTAGCCGGTCCCCCACCTGTTCGATGAAGGCGGCGGTATATACCGCGTGCACATGGGTGTGACGGTTGTCCCGAAACGGCTGAAACTGGTCTGCATTGTTGGTCAAATACTGTCGGGACATTTCCAGCGACCCCTGGGCAAACTTTCCGATATCGTGCAATAGCCCGGCCAAGGCTATTTTCATTACGGTAGCATCCGCCATATTTCCTCCATGTTCTCAAATAGTAATTCTTTTTCAGTTTAACGATTGCCCGCTGTCCATCACCACTTCAATCATGCCCCACCAACCACCCCTGCCGCCACCTCTGCAACGTTGCAATCCTACATGCCAGAAAAAATGACACACCCGTAGAAAGTCTTTTTCACCACAGAGCTCGTGGAAACAACGAGTTACAAAACACGGCCCGTCGAAATCGTGTTTTTTTACGATTCCGACAAAAATCGAAAGCCTTTGACCCAAAGCGTGTCACATGGTACCCTGAAAGAGTCAAAATGACCATTATGACTTTTTCCTAGAGGTGAGACCAATGACTACAATTTCCGTTGCCGAGGCTAAAAGCCATCTTTCCGAACTCATTGCCCGAAGCGCCCATGGCCATGAACGGTTCATCATCACCCGGCGCAATCGCCCGGTGGCCGCCCTGGTCAGCATCGAAGACATGAAGATCATCGAGCAGCACCAGGAGCGACAGGGGCTTGCCGCAGTCGCCGCAAGCTGGCCTGATTTCACCGAAATTGCCGAGGCCATTGGCGATATCGCCGAACTCCGCCGACAGGGGGGAGGTGGGCGTAATGTATCTCTTTGACACCGATATCATCACCAACATCTTCAAAAAAGCTCCTTCCCCAGGGCTGCTGGATCGTCTGAACGGCACTCCGAAAAGCGCCCAGCATATCTCTGCCATCACCATCAGCGAAATCGTTTACGGCGCCTGGAAAAGCAGCAGGCCACAGTATCATCTGCGGAACCTTGAAGAGATCTTGTTGCCGGCGGTTAACATTGTCGGCTTCGACGCCAAAGCCGCTTATGTCTGCGGCAGTTTACGCGCCCGCCTGGAACGCGAAGGTGCGCCCCTTGCCCTTGCCGACCTGGAAATAGCCGCCATTGCCATCGCCAATGGGTTCACCCTGGTCAGCGGCAATCTCCGTCATTTTGAGCGCATTGCCGAACTGAAAACGGAAAACTGGCTCACCTGAATCGCTCATTGAGTGAAACTTTCGGCCAGCTGGCAGGCCAGCAGCGACCACTTCTCAAACCGCTCCCCCCGCGTCCTGATCTCTTCCCCGCTCCACCATCCCCTGTCGTGCAGGTCCTCGCCATGCGGCCGCAGGCGGACCATCTCACGGTCGATAACGCGGCTGAGATGGACCGCGCCGAGATGGACCTGGCCGACCGGATCGGAGTCATCGTTGATCCAGCCGAGGAAACGGCTCGTCAGCCCGGGAGCGCACACCAGCTCCTCCTGCCGCTCCCGCGCCAAAGCGGCATGATAGGCGCTTGCCGTCAGAACGCCCTCCTCCGCATCAACACTGTTGATGTGGCCGCCGATGCCCAGAGAGAATCTACCGGCCAGCCTCTCCTCCCCCACCCCGCCGCCGCGCTGGTAGACAAAGAACCGATTCGCCCAGCAAAAAAGCTGATAGGGAATGAGCTGCTTGAAGTCGGGGTCATGTTCGGCCACGGAACGGGGCAGAAAATGCTGGGGCAGAGCGAGAAGCGACTCCGGCGCCGGTCCCGCAAAAGCGCCCTGGGGCAACTCCCCCCCGAAGAGGTGGGAAAGATCGCCGCGCAGCAGGCAGAAAACCTCTTCATCGCCGGCCATCACTGCTCCCTTGGAAAAAAGTCATCGAGCAGAAGGGCAAAAACCGCATCGTCTATCTCTTTCAGCAGCCTGTCCTTTTCGTCTTTCGGCAGGAAGGCGGCCTTGAAGGAATTTTTCGCCAGCCGCAGGATTTCCCAACGGGAAAGACCGCCCTCGGTGAGCCGGGCGGCATGGAGATATTCCTCACTCAAGGTGGTGCGGGAGATGCCCCGGTTGTCGGTGTTCACCGTCACCGTCAGCCCTTTATCGAAATAGGCCTTCAGCGGGTAGACATCTCCCGTTTCATCGCTTCCATCGAAACAGAGGAACCGGTTGGTCTGCACGTTGGAGGACGGGCACATCTCGATGGCGATGCCGTAATCCCGCACATAGCCCATCATCTTTTCGTTGTTGATCAGCTTGAGGCCGTGGCCGATGCGCTTGGCGTGGAGCAGGTAAAGGGCCTGCCAGATCCTGTCATCCTCCTCCATCTCCCCGGCATGGATGGTAATATTGATGAAATGGCGGTGCAGCGGCATGAAACTTTCCTGAAACAGCATGGGATCATTGTCCTTTTCCTGACCGGCCAGATCAAAACCGGTAATGCGGGGGGTGCCGGTCGCGCCGTCCGGTCTGCCGAAGATGACCGCCGCCGCAACGTGCGCGTCCATGGCCGCCTTCTCCTTGTGGCGGGTGGCCATGATCAGAAAGTTGACATGAAAGCCTGCATTCGCCGCCATGAAAGAGCGCGCCTCATCAAGCAGGGTTTCGATGACGTGGAGGATGGACAGCCCCGCCCTGGTGTAGTTGTCCGGCGAAAAGCGCACTTCCAGGAAGCGGACGTTTTCCCGCCGGGATTCTTCCATCAGCCAGCGCAGGGCCAGCCGGAGGGTTCCATCGGTTTGCAGCAGATTTGAACCGCCGAGATCACCGCAGGCCATGTACCAGCGGAGACGGTCATCAGGGGCAAGATCATCCGGTTCATGCCAGGAAATTTCGTTGATGCGGGCGCTGGAAAGAGAGTTGACCAGAACGGCGGTGAGGATGTGTGGCGGCTCGTCACGCCCCTGAAACAGCACATCGAGATTCTGGAGGGGATGGACAACCTGGTTGCCTTTTTTTTCACGCCGCAGTCGCAGCAGATCAGACCCGGCAAGGACGGCCAGAGGTTTCCCCAGCCTGTGCTCCAGAGCGGTTCTGATGGCCTTGCAGCTCTCGGCGGTTATACAGCACTCTTCGAGCAGCTTTGCCGCCAATTCCTTCAACAACACTGCATCAAAGGCGCCGCCAAGGTGACAGTGCAGGTCGGCCTTGGGTAAGCGCCGCAGCCAGGCCAGCTCCTCATCGCTCTGCGCCGGCTCGACGCCGAGCCGTTCCCGCCGCAGCCGGTCGATGATATTGGCCGGGAGCAGATAGAGGGAACGGAAATTGTCGCCAAGCTCATCCTTGATGATGCGGGCGCGGCGTTCCTCGGAAAAACGGCGGGCGGAGGTCCAGAGGACATGAAAGGATTCCGAACAAGCACGCTTTTCCTTGTTGCGGTCGGCGGTGATGGTGAGATAGCCCCGGCAGCCATAGAGCAGCCCGGCCTCGATCAGTCGCTGGGTGACGGGTTTGCGGCCGCCGGAGGAGATGATGAGATCATCGGCGGCCAGGGATCGCACCGCCTCATAGACAAGCTGCCGCATGGTCTCGTCGTCTTCGCCGCAGGTGATGTCATTACAGGGCAGATCAATGGGGTGGAGAGCGGCGGCGAGGCCGGGATAGTCCGTGCCGACAATTTCCCGCAGTTGTGCAAGGGAGTCGACCACCCTTTGCTCTTTCGTGCAGATCAGATAAACAGCCACCAGTTCCTGGCCGGCGAAGTTTTTCCGGATGGCGGCGGCCTCCTGCTTATAGCGATACGTCTCCCCCCCGTTGAAAAAATCGATAAATTGCAGAATGAGGTCAGGAGAATAGCCAAGCGCGGTGATGAGTTTCAGCGGCCGTTGCATGAACGTTCACATCAGGATGCCGTTGTCAAAAAATATAGTCATTGTCAGGATAGAGTAGCGTAACAATCCGTGTGGGTCAACTGGAAAGCAGCTCTTTCCATATTTTTTTGATGGTTTCGCAAAACTGATGGTTTCGTAAAAAGTCTTTTTTCACCACAGAGCGCACTGAGGACGCAGAGAAAAAATCTTTAATTACAATTAGTTACTTCTGTGCGCTCTGTAATGGAAAAAACTTTTTTGGCAACACCAAAATCCCGTATGCGTTGCACGCCTTTCACCACGCCAGCCGGATACGGTCACGGTCGATGCGGATGCCGTAACGGGTCTCGGGCCGCTCGCCCTGCGAACTGATCTCAAGTTCCGCCACATGGGCCTGGCCGAAGGTGTGCAGGAGGTCTTTACGGATTTTGGATTTGTAGGAATTGAAATTCACCTTGGAGAGGGAGCTGATACCGGTATCGCTCATCTCGCCAAGCAGGCGACCACCGGGAATACGACCGTAGATCACGGCGATCGCCGGGTTGCCGATGATCGACTCGGCGGCGAGAAAGCAGTCATGACACCCGGCGCAGGGGTGGGGTCGCGGGCAGTTTTTTTTCTGCTCGGCAAAAAAGGCGTACAGGGCGAGGCGGGCCGGGTGCAGATCGAGCTCCGTGCCGTTATAGATGAGCTTGCCTTCCGTCAGATTGATGACAAGGATTTTCGGGGCGTCGCGGATGAGCGACTGCAGCAGTTCGGCCGGCGGCCGGGGCTGATCGAGCATATCCGCGGCCAGCAACGGCCGGATGGAGACAAAAGGGATGGTGATGAGCCGGATTTCCGCATACCGGGTTTCCTTGATCAGCGGATTACCATTTTCATCCCGCAGGGTGACAGGCACCGAGATGCGAGGCGGGTACCAGAAATCCCGGCAGCTCTCGAACTCCGGTGAAACAAGGACATGGAGAATGCGGTCCTGAGGCCGGCCGTACAGTTGAGCCGCCAGGGTCAGACAGGAGGTCATCGTCTTTCTGCCGCCGGCCACCAGAAACCACAGGGCCGTGTCATCCCGCCGGGTAAAATGAAAGGCGAGATCAAGGCAGGTCTGGAGCAGGATTTCATTGTCTTCGGGGGTGATGATGTCCTCCACCTCGACCCCGGCCGCGGTCTTCAGGGTATGGATGTTACGGATCGAACAATCGAGGGTTGCCGGGTCGATGGCAAAGTCGGCGAGCAGAACGTCGATCCGGCGGCAGTCCGGATCGAAAAGACCGGTCAGCAGCTTTTCCTTGCCGCGCCGGGTGGTGATCATGTGGACGGCGTGGACCCGGCGGCCCTCGTGCAACAGGGCATAAAGGGTTTCGGTAATGACCTGGGGCGAAAGACCGACAACGGCAAGCAGGATGTTTTTCATGGCGTTTTCGAGACCGTCACGCTGATGCGGCCCAGCCCGAAGGCGGTCTGTTTGCCGAGATGCGCGGTTACGCAGTAGTGCAGCAGAGGCAGAAATTCACTGAGATCGCCGCCCTGATAAAGAAGCCGGCCCATTACTCCACCAAAGAGCATGCTGCTTTTCTGGCGATTACTGTAACGTTCATAATCGACCCAGCGGCTCTCTGCGGCGACCAGCTGCACGGCGTCGGCGCGGGCGACGATGCCGCGATAGTCGAGGTTCGGCTCGCCTTCGCCGTAGGCTGCTTCGAGGCTGGCGACCCGACGCAGGGCGGCCCGGATGACGACATGAAATGGCAGCCGTTCCTGCAGACCGTTGTCATGCTTGAGCCGCAGCGGGGTCAGGCAGGAAAGGGCGAGCATGTCATTATCCTCCGCCGCGACCGGGGCCAGGTCGAGCCGCGGCATGGCGGCCGGCGACCGGAGAACGCCTTCGGCAAAGACAAGGTCATCGCCGAGCCGCACCGATTCCAGCAGAAAACGGCCCGGCTCGCGGTTTCTCTTGCCGAGCCCCTCCCGGCCCGCCTCCTGAACCGCATAAACGACATGGGGCAGATAGTCGTTGGCCCGGCCGAACAGCAAAAGGCTGAAGCAAAATGAATCTCCTTTGCCGTAAAACCGCTTTTCCTCATCCGGCGGCATCAGGACATAGGGATGGGGGCGATGGGCGATGCGGGGCCGACCGGACCGCTCCCCTTCCGGCTCGCTGGTCTCGAAAAAAAAGGCATACGGGCAGCTGACGACGAGCAGGCAGTCCTTGCAATCCTGCCGCCGCAGCGCACAACTGATCCGCCGCAGTGCATGACCGATCCCGCCCCGCAGGGTTGACCCCTTGAAAACCGGCAGAACGGCGTCCGTTTCAAACCGGCAGAAAAATGTATAGCGTCCCGCTCGCATGGCACCTTCCGTTTTTTCAGAAAACATTGAGAGCTTATCCACAAATAAATCTTGATAAAATCGTAAAAGGTCTTTTTTACCACAGAGATCACAGAGAAAATATTTAAATTACAGCTAGTTACCTCTTAGAACTATGTAGACTCTGTGGTTGATTTTCTGTTTTTACCCAACCATCAATCTTTTGTGCTTGCATCCGGCTTTTGGCCGCAATGCCGCACCGTACCAGCGGTTTTTGCGGAAATCACGCCCTGCAACATTGCCTGAACCGCAGCCCCGCCGCCTGACAAAATCATTTTTATCGTCATAGCAGAAATCCTGACGCAAATCAACCCCCTGCCCTATATCCGGACTGGGCTGTTTTCCCGCCTTGACAGGGAAGAAATTTGAAATTATCACTTTTTATCATGCCGGTTATCCCTGCACATCACGGCAAAGGAGAGATGACCATGTTCAGAAAGCTGAGCGAGATCGACCGAATATTCGGCACCATGGATCTTTTCAAAAACCAGATGAACCGTTTCCTCGACGAGCTTGACAGCGGCCGGGCCCATTTCAACCAGGGCAGCGGTCGGCCCCGCACCAACTTCTTCGACGCCGGCAACATTCTCTATGTCTACCGTGAAATGTCCGGAGTGCCGGAGGAGGATCTCAGCATCAGGCTGCACAACAATCTCCTCACCATCGCCGGGCAACGCCGACTCACCCTGCCGGAAGGCTACACCGTGCTGCGTCAGGAGCGAAACGACACCGCCTTTTCCCGCAGCTTCACCCTGCCGGTGGAGATCGATCCGGAGCAGACCACGGCCCACCTGAAAAACGGCATTCTCACCGTCAAACTGGTCAAGGCGCAGGTGGCGGAACCGAAAAAGATCGTGGTCCGGGCGGCATAGGAGGGGATGATGGCAGAGCAGAGAGAAAAGACGGCAGCGAGTGCCGAGAAAAGGATTGAGGAAGGCCGGAGCGAGAGTCCGGATGTCGATATCTATGTCAGTGACGAAGAAATTCTGCTGGTCGCCGATCTGCCTGGCGTGAACCGGAACAATCTCACCATCACCCTGGAAAACGACACCCTGACCATCGAGGCAAAGTCCGTCGTCGAATTTATCGGCAGCCCGCAGCGCCGGGAATTTGACCAGGCGGAGTACCGCCGGGTCTTCACCCTGCCCAAGGGTCTCGACCGTGAAAAATGCACGGCCGACTTGAAACTCGGGGTACTCACCCTGCGGTTGCCGCGAGCAGGGGCCGGTAAACCCTGCCGGATTGCAGTCACGGGTGAATAATTCCAGTTTGCCTTTTCAAGCCGGCGCCTTCGCCGCTTTGCTGCTGTCGGCCGCGCTGCGCGGCTCCTCGCCGTACTCATGTACGGTCTCGTCGCTGCTCGCTGGACTTTACACCCCGGCAAAGGTTTTTTTGCGGGACACCCCGCATGCTTCCTGGAATGTCGATTGAAAGCAATTCAGCGCAACCACCGTTACTCGTCCTCTTCCGCCGCCCCACTCTCCGGGGATTGCTCGTTCTCCTCGTCGATCTTGCGCAGTCCGTCCATCAGCAGTTTCATGAACGGGGCAATGGGCGGGGCTCCCATCTCTTCCAGCGACAGCGACGAGGTAAAGGTGAACCGCCCCTTCTGCTCCTTGAGAATGGCATAAATGGCCTCCGGACCGTCGAGCTCCCTGAAATTTGCCCGCACCACCTCGCCTTCGCTGAACACCACGGTTGCCTTGCCGCTGTCGAGATATAACTCCAGCACCCCGGTCTTGACGTTTTCATTGAGCATTTGAAAGATCTCCGACGGGGTAATCTCCAGTAACTGCCCGGCAAAGGCCAGGGACTCACGCTCTGACTGGCTGACATTTGTTGCCGATAAGCGCTGGACCAGCAGGCGGGTAAAGGCCATCTGCAAAAAGGGATGCCGGATGAGGATGTGACTCAGGTCCTTGCCGCTCAGCATAAGGACCTTGACAGGCTCCTCCGCCTTGATGGTGGCGCAGACCGGCTTACCGCTGAACAGGCTCATCTCGCCGAAAATCTCGCCGCGGCTGAGTACGGCGATGGTCTTGCCGTTCTCGTCAAGCACAGCCACCCGGCCGGCTACGATGAAGTAAAGATGACGGCCCGGATGGCCGCGATGGAGAATGACCTTTCCGGCCGGAAAGGTCTCCATGGTGAGGCAGGAAAAGATATCTTTGAGACTGCCCTCTTCCAGGGTGCGGAAAAAGGAGAAGGTGTTCATCATACTGAAGAGCGAGCCCATTTTGCGTGACTGCTCCCGGTTTTCCACCGCCGCCAGCATGCGCATCTGTGGGGTATAGAATTTCGTTTCCTGAACATGGACAAACTTGATCAGCCCGGTGCAACCGCTGCAGTTGAACTCTTTTTTCGGTTTTTTCCCTTCCTGAGGTTTGGCGCCTGGCCCTGTATCGGCGGCGGCCTCCATCTTTTCGACGACGATCTCGGTGATTTCACGGGCGAGAAAGAGACAGGCCGGTTTGCCCGGCGGCGGTTGCAGGGCAACGCCGGACAGGCTGAATTCCTCTCCCTCCTCGTAGAGAGGGCAATCCTTGGCGTCAATGATCTTGAATTGCGCTTCCAGCAGGTTTCCCATGATTGTCGCGTTTCTTCCGTCAAATCGGGTTGGCAGCGGTTCGGCGCGCCCGGCCTGTCACCACTTATCGCATCAGGGCGACAATGGTGGCAAGCGCATAACAGAAAAGCCAGCCGCAGGCGAACAGCCGGGCCCGGCGCCCCCAAGGGCGTTGTTCATCGAGAAAGGCCAATGCCGCCAGCAACAGCAGCGGCACCATGACGCCGGCCCAGAACGGGTGCATATAGCGCAGCAATTCCTGCAGGCCGAGAAAAAACCAGGGGCCGGCAATATGAAAGACCCCGAGCTGCATCGGTTCCATCGGGGCCTGCCACCAGAGAGCGATCACCAGCATGAGAACGAGCAGTCCGCCGTGCTCCGTCACCCGCACCCGGTAGCGGCGCAGATGGTCCCAGGCGAAGATCAGCCACAGCACCGCCAGACCGATGACATGGTTGGCGTACACCCGCTGCAATCCCTCCTGGCTGATGGCAAAGAGCAGGGAATTTATTGTCTCGCCGATAAAGGGGATGGCCAGACAGATGTTTTCCGCGATCAATCCGGCCGCCTCGCCGGTTGCGTCGCCCCGCAGCACATACCCGGTAAAGAGCAGCAGCACGGCAAGCGGCATGGTGACGATGAGCCAGAGCCATCTGCGCCGGGACAGGCGGCGCTCCCTTCCCCATAGAATAGCAAGAAGATGGACGATTGACAGAAGAAAAAAGGCCTGGCTCGAATAAAAATGCAGAGAACGCCAGAATGCCCCGAAAGGAATGAGCAGATCCAGGGAGGCGGCCGAATAAAAGGGGTGCTCGGCATCATACTGCCAGGCCAAAACAATGCCGGAGAAGACCGAGACGTAGAGGGCGATAAGGCTTTTCCCACCCCAGCCGGTGTCGAGAAAGCGCTCTTTGAGCCGCACGGCCGCCTCAGAGGGAGACGATATATCCGGATTTTTGCGGATCACTCAATTTTTCCACCGGGAAAAGGGGCAGGTTTTTCGTGGCCGGCCCGTCAACCCGTTCGCCTTTCGGGGTGAATCGGCTCTGGTGACAGGGACAGATGAGCTGATGCTCCTTTTCACTGTAGTTGAGCCGGCAGCCAAGATGGGTGCAGGTCCGGGAAACCGCCCATGCCTGCTTGTCGTCACGGAACAGGGCAAATTCCGGATCGAGATAGACATCGCCGGGGTTCATCAGCTTTTCAACCCGGACCAGGCGCGGCTTTTTCGGGACAGTAAAGCCGACAAAACGCAGCAGCGGATAACAGAGGACAGCCAGGGCGGCCAGCCGGATCCAGTCCCATCCCCTGCGCAGAAATCCCCGGCGCTGCTCGTCCATGGCCGGATCTTACCCCAGCCGCCGCAGCGGCACGGGACGAACGAAGTTAACCCGCATGCCACGCACGCCGCTGAGCGGATCCTCCTTGCTGCGGGTCATCAGACCGGTATCGGAGACGCCCCGGCCAAAGGCGGCATGGAGATGGGCGGAGCGACAACCGAAGCCGTGGACCAGGTAGACGCAATCGGGCCGGATGCCCGGTGTCACCTTGACCCGAATCTGCTGCAGCGACCTGATTTTGTCCTGATTCTCAAGCAGTACCGCCTCACCGTTTTCAATGCCGAGCTGAGCCGCCACCGTGTCGTTCAGCCACAATTCGTTTTCCCCCATTTCATGCAGCAACCAGGGATTATTGATGGTGGCGGTCAGGGTATGGACCGGGCTGCGGCCGGAAAGCAGACGGAAGAACCCGGCGGGCGGCGGCGGGGTCTCCTCGTAGCCGGGCAGCGGGTCCCACCCATTGGCCATGAACTCTGCGGAAAAAAGGGCGATTTTGCCGTCAGCGGTCGGGAAAGGTCTTGCCGTTCCGGCTACAGGCCCGGTGCTGTCCGGCGATGGATTCGACGTCTGATTGAGGGTCATTACCCCTCCGGCGGCGCGCAGCTCTTCGAGACTGAGGTTGACCGCGCCAAGCTGACCATCAAGAAAGGTCCGGCCGTCGCTGAAGGAGAAGGAGTGGGGCCGCTCCAGCCGGTCAGCCAGTTCCTTGACGATCTGATAGGGTTCCCGGGCCTCGAAACGGGGAGCAATGGCGGGAAAGCCGGCAGCGACCAGGGGCGTGTCTTCCGCCGTCCCGGTTTCCAGGACGTCATAGCGTTCGAGAAAGGTCGCCTCCGGCAGAATGATATCGGCATAGAGGGCGGTTTCGCCGGGCAACACGTCACAGCAGAAGACAAAATCGGCCCGCTTGAAGGCATCCACCGTCTTGAAGGGCGAGGAATGGTTCTGGAAAGGGTTCTGCCCCCAGCACCCCACCATCCGGATCGAGCCACCCAAAATCCCGTTCATCAGCCGGGAAAAGGAAGAGCTTCCCTCCCCCTTGATCCGGGAAAACTGGGCAACAGCGTCAGGCAGAGTCAAGGTGGATGGCCGTTGCAGGGCGCCGGGCCGGTCAACGGCGCCGAGCAGCGCCATGAGCAGGGTCTGGGCCCGCACCCGCTGCACATCGTTGCCGTACCAGCTCAGATGGCCACCCGGATGAATGATGACCGCCGGGGCGGCGGCAGCCATCAGTTCGGCGGTGCGGATGATTTCCTCTGCGGTCAGACCGGTGATCTCCGCCACCCGCTGGACCGGATAATTACGCAGGTGCGCGGTGAGTTCCGCAAATCCGGTACAGTGAGCCTCCACCCATCCTTTGTCGTAAAGGCCCTGGAAGACGAGATGGTGCATCCAGCCGAGCAGCAGGGCGGTATCAGTGCCGGGGGTGATGGACAGATGGTGACCGGCCTTGGCGGCAATGGCGGAAAAGCGGGGATCGACAACGATCAGCTCCGCCCCGCGCTGCCGGGCGGCCAGCAGCCGCCGCAGCTCCGGCACCTGGACGTTCTCGCCGAAATGGCTGCCAAGCAGGACGATGCACCGGCTCTCCCGGTAGTCGAGGCGAGGCGGATCGCCGGGCTCAAATCCGAAGGTAGCCCGACAGGCCTGATTGCGAATGGCGTCGCAGTGGCTGACCGCCGCATCGTGGATCTGAGTGATGCCGCAGTCGGAAAAGAGCTTTTTGATGAAAAAGGAGGAAGGTCCGCCGGTAAAAAGAGCGATGCTCTCCGGGCCGCTCCGGGTGAGATTTTCCGTCAGCTTGCCGGCGATGGCGGCAAGCGCCTCCTCCCAGCTGATTCGTTTCCACTTGCCGTCACCCCGTTCGCCGACCCGCCGCAGAGGGTACTTGAGGCGGTCCGGATCATCGACCAGCCGCACCGCTGCCTGGCCGCGGGCGCAGAGGGCGCTGCCGTTGAGGGGGCTCTGGTCGTTGCCCTCCACCTTGCTCACCCGCTCGCCATCCACCGTTGCCAGCACATGGCAGCGGGCCCGGCACATGGCGCAGAGCGAAGGGACACGGGTCGGCGGGGTGGGCTGCGAAACCGGCATCGCGACCGGGGCCTGGGCAAAGGCCGGAGCGGAGCCGACGGGCAACGACAAGGAGAGAAGACCGAGGCCCGAGCCCTGCAGAAAGGTACGGCGGGAAATACGGTTTAACATAAGGACACCTGCGGCTTGCGGATTACTTTGTCCACGGCGACGCCCAGGCGGGCGCCGTCGCTCTCATTCCCGCGTCATGAAGCACTGACGCAGCTTTTCGCAGACATGATCCGGCACCAGTCCGCTGACATCGCCGCCATGGCGGGCCGCTTCCTTGATGATGCTCGAACTGATGTAAATCCAGCGGAAGCCGGTCATGAGAAAGACCGTTTCCACCTCCCGCTCGATGCGGCGGTTCATCAGGGCGAGCTGAAACTCGTAATCAAAGTCGGAAACCGCCCGCAGGCCGCGGACGATGGCCCGGGCTCCCTTGGTGTAGGCGTAATCGACAAGTAATCCCTTCACCGCCTCCACTTCGATTCGTTTCTCATTCTCCGGAAAACAGGCGCGGATCATCGCCATCCGCTCCTCCAGGGGAAAAAGCGGCTTTTTCGCGGCATTGACGGCAATGGCCACCACCACCTTGTCAAAAAGATGGAGAGCGCGCTGGATGATATCAAGATGACCCATGGTGATGGGATCAAAGGTGCCGGGATAGACGGCTATGGACTCTTTGACATCCGGCGCCACAAAGGGGGTGTAGTCGCTCACGCTTTCTCCTCTCTCGCTTCATCGCCCGTCTCATAGAACCAGAAACCGGCCTCGCCGTATGAACGGCGATCATACAGATGCAACCCGCCGCACCGTTCAGGGAGGCTGTCTCCGGCCCGGGCTTCGGCCACGACAACGCCGTCGTCGGCAACCAATCCGGCCGCTGCCACTTCGGCAACCATGGATGCGGCAAAGGCCATTCGGTATGGCGGATCGATGAAGACCAGGGTGAAGCCATCGGCAGGAAGAAGGTCCCGGACACAAAAAAGGCCTCTGGTCAAATCCCGCTGGATGACGACGGATTTATCCCGGAAGCCGCAGGCGTCGATGTTTTTCCACAGCAGGGCAACGGCGGCCGGACTCCGGTCGACAAAAAGACAGGATTGGGCCCCGCGACTCAAGGCCTCAAGACCCATGGCGCCGGTGCCGGCAAAGAGATCAAGCACCCGCGCTCCCGCCGCCGCCCCTGCCAGGATGCTGAAGATCGCCTCCCGCGCCCGATCCGAGGTCGGCCGGATGTCGCCCTTGCCGCTGCCGGGGGAAAAAAGGCGACGCCCCCTGACCGTTCCACTGATGATGCGCATGGCAATCCAAGCGGCGGCAGCCGGGCCGGGCCTGCCGCCGCGTCATCGATCAGGAAATGTATTTATCGATCAACACCTCGGCGATCTGCACCGCATTCAGGGCAGCACCCTTGAGGATATTGTCCGACACGACCCACATATTGATGCCGTTGGCAATGGACTCGTCCTCGCGGATCCGACCAACCAGGGTCTCGAATTTCCCCTGACAATCGAGGGCGAGCGGATACTGGCTGAGCTGGGGATTGTCCACCAGTTTCACCCCCGGCGCATCGGCCAGCAGCTCCTTGACCCGGGCGGCGGAGATCTTTTCCTTTGTTTCGATGTTGACCGCTTCGGAATGGCCGTAAAAGACCGGCACCCGAACGGTGGTGGCGGTGACGCCGATGGCGGGGTCGTCGAAGATCTTGCGCGTCTCGTTGACCATCTTCATCTCTTCCTTGGTGTAGCCATTGTCGAGGAAGCTGTCGATATGGGGCAGACAGTTGAAGAGGATCTGGTGCGGATAGACGTTTTTCTCGATTTTCGCGCCCGCGGCCCAGGCCCTGGCCTGATTCTGCAGCTCCTCGATGGCCTTGGCGCCGGTGCCGGACACCGCCTGATAGGTGGAAACGACGATGCGTTTGATGCCGACTGCGTCGCGGATCGGCTTTAAGGCCACCAGCATCTGGATGGTGGAACAGTTGGGGTTGGCGATGATGCCCCGTTTCGTGTACTGAGCGATGGCATCAGGGTTGACCTCAGGCACGACCAGGGGAATATCGGGCTCCATGCGGAAGGCGCTGGAATTGTCCACCACCACCGCGCCGGCAGCGGCCGCCGCCGGGGCAAATTCCAGGGAGCGGGAGCCGCCGGCGGAAAAGAGCGCCACATCGATGCCGGTAAAGGCGTTCTTGTCGAGGAGCTGAACCGGGATCTCCTTGCCTTTGAAGACCAGTTTTTTACCGACGGAACGCTCCGAGGCGAGCAGCCTCAGTTCCCTGACCGGGAAATTTCTCCGTTCCAGCACATCGAGCATGGCGCCGCCAACCGCACCGGTGGCGCCGGCCACCGCAACATTGTATCCTTCTGTTCTCCTCATGGATCAACCTTTCTCTTTCCTTTCTGTTTTCAGATAAACCAGACGGTTCAGTGCATTTAAATAGGCCTTGGCCGCGGCGGTGATGATATCCGGGTCCGCGCCCTGACCTATGACAATTTTTCCCTCATCCTCGATGCGCACCATCACCTCGCCCTGGGCATCGGTGCCGCCGGTGATGGAGCTGACAGCAAAGTACAGCAGCTTGCTCGTCGTTCCGGTCAGCCGGGCGATGGTGCGAAAGGCGCTGTCGATCGGGCCGACGCCGATGGCGGCGTCCTGCACCTCCCGGCCATGGACCAGCAGTTTTACCGCCGCGGTCGGCATGGTCTTGTTGCCGCTCATGGCGCCGAGCGAGACGAGCTGGTAGGTCTCAGGGATACGGACGATCTCGTCGAGGAGGATGGCCTCAAGATCCTCGTCGAACATCTCCTTCTTGACGTCGGCGATCTCTTTGAAACGGTGAAAGACCCGATTCAGTTCATCATCGGTGAGGTTGTCGTAACCCAACGATTTTACCCGCTCCCGCAGGGCATGGCGGCCGGAATGTTTACCCAGCACGAGATTGCCTGAGGTGAGCCCGATATCACAGGGATTCATGATCTCGTAGGTGGTGCGCTCTTTCAGGACGCCGTCCTGATGGATGCCGGACTCGTGGGCAAAGGCGTTGGCGCCGACGATGGCCTTGTTGGGCTGAACGATCATGCCGGTGATGGCGCTGACCATGCGGCTTGTCGAGTGGATATGCTCGGTGACGATGTCGGTGCGGGCGTTGACCCGGTCAGACCGGGTGCGCAGCGCCATGACCACCTCCTCCATGGCGGTGTTGCCGGCTCGCTCGCCGATACCATTGATGGTGCATTCCACCTGCCGCGCCCCGGCATTGATGGCGGCCAGAGAATTGGCGACCGCCAGTCCGAGGTCATTGTGACAGTGGACGCTGATCATGGCACGGTCGATATTAGGAATATGCTCTATCAGATATCGAATCTTGGCGGCGAACTCATCCGGCAGTGCGTATCCGGTGGTGTCGGGAAAGTTGAGCACCCGGGCCCCGGCATCGATCACCGCGGCAAAGACCTGGCAGACAAAATCGAGATCGCTGCGCGAGGCGTCCTCGGCGGAAAACTCGACATTGCCGGTATACTTCGCCGCATGGCGCACCGATTTCACCGCCAGCTCCAGCATCTGCTCCCGGCTCATACGCAGTTTGTGCTTGAGATGGATGTCCGAGGTGGCGAGAAAGGTGTGGATTCGCGGATTTTCTCCTTTTTTCAGGGCCTCCCAGGCGGTATCGATATCCTTCTGATTGCAGCGGGCCAGCGCCGCAATCTGGGCCCCGCGGATATTGTCGGCGATATTCTTGACACAGTCGAAATCTCCGCCCGAGGCCACCGGAAAGCCGGCCTCGATGACATCGACCTGCAGTTTCACGAGCTGCTGGGCCAGGCGGAACTTTTCCTGCATGTTCATGGTGGCGCCGGGGGACTGTTCCCCGTCGCGCAGGGTGGTGTCAAAGATAAAAACCTTGTTCTTGTCGATGCTGCCGTCAGCTGCCATCATATATGTTTCCTCCGTTCAGCGGTCGGCAACCACCGGCCGCCGTTTGAATGATGTCCATGCACTCACTGTCCCATTCTCCTTCCGTTCCAAGAACCCCCGCAAGGGGTCCGCGTAGAGCCAGAAAAAAATCGGCCGGAAAAAGGGAGACCAGTTGCATGCAACGATCATTCACAACAGGAAAATGTGTGGAATAAGCCATGAAGGCACCTGTTTTTTTACGAGCGGATAACAAATACATCACATCAAACTACCGTGACCGGCGCCAACAACGCACCCCAACCTGCGCCCCTCAGGAAAGATAGCCGAGAATCGTTTCTCCGGCCTTGACTTTCTGGCCGATCCGCACCTCGATCTGAGTCTTCTGCGGCAGGTAGAGATCGACTCTGGAGCCGAAACGAATCAGGCCGAATCGCTGGCCGCGTCGGAGAAAATCACCCTTCTCCGCCCAGCAGACCACCCGGCGGGCAATAAGACCGGCCACCTGCACCACGGCAAAACGACAGCCGGGCTCGGTTTTCATGATCAGCGCGCCATATTCGTTTTCCAGGGCGCCTCGCTCCGTGTTGGCGGAATAAAAGCGACCCGGCGAATAACAAACCGATTCCACCTTTCCGGGAAAAGGGCTGCGGTTGACATGAACATTGAAAATGTTCATGAAGATGCTGATCTTGTAAACGTGCTCATTGACAAAGCGATCGTCAAATACCGATTCCACGGCAATCACCTTGCCGTCCGCCGGGGCCACCAGCGCATCCTCCGCCTCCGGGGTAATCCGTTCCGGATCACGGAAAAAATAGAGGATAAAAACGGTGAGCCCCATGGCGGCAAAGGCGGCCGTATCATAGTTCAGCAGCGCAAGGATGACGGCGACAAATGCGGCGATGCCGATGAACGGGTAGCCTTCCCTGGCCACTGGGATCTGTGCTTCTTTCATCGTTCCTGCTTCCGGGGCGATGCCGGTGGTCTGGATTTGCTGCTGCTGTTGCTGTTTTATAAAATCGTAAAAAACCGTTTCCCCACTGAGAGGAGAGAGGACACTGAGAAAATATATTGAATTACAATTAGCTATCTCCGTGATCTCTCTGTGCTCTGCGGTCGATTTCCAGCACTCCTGTTGCCGTTCCCTGACGCAATAAACCGGTACCCGCGGGGATACCGGTTTATTGCCATCTGCTGCCGCGAAAACGCTCACCTCTTCCCTCCCCTGCGGGAGGCAGGTGAATCAGTATTTCTTACTGGCCCTGGTCATGGCAATGGTGCCGGTGCGGACAATCTCCTGGATGCCGATGGGCCGCAGGATATCAATCATCGCCTGCACCTTGTCGCAGGTGCCGGTCACCTCCACCGCATAACTCTTGGCACTGACATCCACCACCCGACCGCGGAAAATATCGCAGATACGGAGAATTTCGGCCCGGGTGGCGGGTTCGGCCTTTACCCGGATGAGCGCCATCTCCCGCTCCACGTATTCGGATTCGCTGATATCGGTCACCTTGATGACATCAATCAGCTTATGGAGTTGCTTGGTAATCTGCTCGACAATGGCATCGTCGCCGCTGGTCACCAGGGTGAGACAGGAAACGTCCCGTTCCAGGGTCGGGGCAACGGACAAACTTTCGATATTAAATCCCCGGCCGCTGAACAGCCCGGTCACCCGGGAGAGCACTCCGGGTTTGTTTTGCAGAAGTACGGATATGGTATGTTTCATGGGAATCGACCTGCCTCTTTATCGCGTAATTGCCGGCCTTAGACCAGCAGCATTTCAGTGGTTGCCTTGCCGGCCGGAACCATGGGAAAGACCCCTTCCTCCCGGTCGATGACAAAATCCATGACAACAAGATTGTTGGTTGCCAGGGCTTCCTTGATCACCGGTTCCACTTCGCTCGGTTTGGTCGCCCGCAGGCCGACCGCTCCGTAAGCCCTGGCCAGGGCGACAAAATCCGGGGCAACATCAAGCGGGGTGGCCGAGTATTTCCTGTTGTAGAACAGCTCCTGCCATTGCCGGACCATGCCGAGGAAATTGTTATTCAGAATGGCGATTTTGACCGGCAGTTTATACTGCATGGCCGTGGCCATTTCCTGAATATTCATCTGGATGCTGCCGTCGCCGGCAATGTCGATGACGGTGCGGTCCGGGGCTGCCATCTGGGCGCCGATCGCCGCCGGGAAACCGTAGCCCATGACGCCGAGACCGCCGGAGGTCATAAAGGCCCGGGGATGATTGAAGTGATAAAACTGGGCAGCCCACATCTGGTTCTGCCCTACCTCGGTGGTGATGATGGCGTTGCCGCCGGTCAGTTCATGCAGCTTCTGAACGACAAACTGGGGCTTGATGACGTCCGGCTTCTCGACATAACCCAGCGGATGAGCCTTCTGCCACTCTTTGATCTGCTGCAACCACGGCTGGTGTTTGGCCTTTTCCGCCTCCTGGTTGAAATCGGCGCTGCGGCCGAACCAGCTATTCATGCTGGTCAGGGCATGCTTGCAGTCGGCAACGATGGGGATATGAACCTTGACGTTCTTGCTGATCGAAGTCGGGTCAATATCGATGTGGATAATCTTCGCATGCGGGGCAAAGGCATCGACTCGACCGGTGACCCTGTCGTCAAAGCGGGCGCCCACCGCAATAAGCAGATCGCAGTTGGCCACCGCCATGTTGGCGTAATAGGTGCCGTGCATACCGAGCATTCCCATGGAGAGCGGGTCGGTGCCGGGAAAGCCGCCGAGTCCCATCAGGGTCATGGTGACCGGGATATCGAGCTTGCGGGCCAGTTCGGTCAACTCCTCGTGCGCATTGGACAGGATAACGCCGCCACCGGCATAGAGGACCGGTCTTTTTGCCTGCATAATCGCCTGGCATGCCTTTTCGATCTGGCCGGGATGCGGCTCGTAGGTTGGCCGGTAAGTGCGCATCCGGACCTCTTCCGGCTCCGGAAAGGTGATGCGCGAGGCAAGCACGTCCTTGGGCAGATCGATGAGCACCGGGCCGGGACGACCACTGCGGGCGATATGGAAGGCCTCGCGGATGGTGGCAACCAGATCGCGGGCGTTCTTGACCAGATAGTTGTGTTTCGTGCAGGGACGGGTGATGCCGACGATATCGACCTCCTGAAAGGCATCGTTGCCGATCAGAGCGGTGGGCACCTGACCGGTTAAGACAACGATGGGGATCGAATCCATGTAGGCGGAAGCAATACCGGTAACCGTATTGGTGGCGCCGGGACCGGAGGTCACCAGGGCAACCCCGACATCGCCGGTGACCCGGGCGTAGGCATCGGCGGCGTGGACCGCGGCCTGCTCGTGACGGACCAGGACATGGGTCAATTTTTCGTTTGCCAGGATTTCATCATAAAGATCGATGACCGCGCCTCCGGGAAATCCAAAGATCGTGTTCACCTTCTGTTCTTCCAAGCATTTCAGTACTGCCTGTGCGCCTGTCATTTTCATAAAATCTACCTGCTGTTTTAAGTATAAAAATAATCGGTGGAATCGGGAACCGCGAACATTTCGGCGAATGCACCGGAACGGCTGAGAACGGGTCGGCAGAAAAAGAGACATCATCCCTGCGGGATTACCCGGATATTTAAGCAGAAGGTAACTATAGCCCCTGCCCGTGAATTGTCAAGTCTGTTCCTCCTCTTTTAAACGAAATCATGGCCGCAGGCAAACAAAATAAGAACAATTCTCATCTGCTGAAAATTTCTCTTCCGGGCAAGCCCCGGCAAACAGCGTTCATTCGAGAAATAAAGAGGTTTTCGACAGGGGAAGAATCCCCGCCGCCATCCCGCGCCGCATGAACTCCCGGATCGCCGCTTCCCCTTCTTCGCCAAGATCACGTGAGAAATCGGTAACATAGAGACTGATATGGCTTGCCACCACCCCGTCATCCAGCACCCGAGCATACTGCCTTACATAGTCGCGACTGGCCAGGGGATCGGCAAAGGCCTGCGCCACGCTGCCGGCGATACAACGCTCCACCGCCGCCAGGGTCTCGCGGCCCAGTGTCCGACGGGCCGCAATGCCGCCCAGCGGAATGGGATGGCCGGTGGTTTCCTCCCACCAGCGGCCGAGATCAAGCAGGGCGACAAGTCCGTGATCGGCATAGGTAAAACGGCTTTCGTGGATGATGATCCCGCAATCGACGTCGCCGCGGCTGACCGCCGGCATAATGCGCTCAAAGGACATGGGGAGCAACCGGTAATCCGCCTGGGAAAAGAGTTGCAGGAGCATGGCGGCGGTGGTGTACCGTCCCGGGATGGCGATGGTTCGTCCGGTGAGATCATCAGCGGCAAAGGGGCTGCGCGCCACCAGCAGCGGACCGCAACCGCGGCCAAGAGCGGCACCGGCGCGAAGCAGCACATAATCTGCCAGGACATGGCCAAGGGCATGAAAGGAGAGCTTGGTGACATCGAGACGAGCGGCCAGCGCCCATTCATTCAAGGTCTCGACATCAGCCAGCAGCGGCGGATCAAAAGGCGGACAGCAGGGAGCGGCCCGGCGATTCACCAGGGCATGAAAGATGAACGTATCATTGGGACAGGGAGAAAATCCGAGACTCAGCATGACCGCCGCCGAACCCGTTTATCGATGGGACAGCGCCACATCGGAAAGTCCCCGCACCAGCCGGGCAACGGCGTCGCCCCCGGCTTCACAGGCATCCCGAAGACGCCAGGCGGCAGGATCACGGTCCTCCACCATGTTGCTGACGCAGCGCACTTCCACCATATCCACCCCGAAACCGAGACAGACCCTGGCAAGGGCGGCGCCCTCCATGTTTTCGCAGATAGCGTTGCAGGAATTGCGGAGATAGGCGCCCCGCCTGGCTGTTCCGCTGGCGCAGTTTACCGTGACAAAGGTCCCGCTGCCGCAGGGCAGATGCTCCAGTTCAAGGATCCGGCGCGACTCGGCAAAGAGCTGGTTGTCCAGAGAAAACTCCCGGTTAATCCTCATGGTTTCCCCTGACAGGGCTTCGATCCACTCGCCGTGACAGATGCCGAAATCGGCAAGAATCTCCCGCCGGGCCAGCCCGATATCGAGAAGATCAAGCCCGCCGCCGGGATAGGCGCCGGCGACCCCGACATTGACCACTGCGGCGACATCCTGATGAAGAGCAAGATAGCGGGTCAGGGCAAAGGCGGCCTCCACCGGCCCGACCCCGGTGACGAGGAAGGCGACATTGCGGGCCGCAGCCAGATTTTTCCTGGCCGGTTCAAGCTCGAACTCGGTGGCGGCGACAACGAGAAACATGACGAATCAGAAAAGATGGCGGACAAGGGGGCTGCCGGCGAAATCGGTCCGAATTCGCTCCTTGACCCGGTTATCCTTGTCGAGGATGATTACTTTCGGACTAAAGGTCTTCAGCTCGGTTTCGGAAAACAGGGCATAGCTGACAATAATTATGAGATCGCCGACCTGTCCCTTGCGGGCCGCCGCGCCGTTGAGGCCGATAACGCCGGAACCGGGCTCCCCCTCGATGGCGTAAGTATCGAAGCGGTCGCCGCTGTAAATGTTATAGACCTTGATCTTTTCAAAGGGATAGAGCCCCGCCTCCTCCATCAGCAACCTGTCGATGGTCAGGCTCCCCTCGTACATCAGATCGGCCTGGGTGACCGTGGCCTTGTGCAGCTTTGATTTGAGCATGTAGCGCAGCATATATTCACCTCGGCCCATGCGGGCCAGTCATATGACGAAAGAACCTCACCCGACGAGCAGGGTATTGTCGATCAGCCGGGTCCGACCAATTCGCACTGCCAGGGCAAGGAGTGATTTTTCGGAGATGACGGCCGAGGGCGCCAGCGTGTCGGCGTCAACGATCTCCACATAATCGATGTCGTCCGCCCCTGCCCTCCGCAGCTCAGCAACCACCGTCTCGCGCAGCCGGATCGGATCCTGCTCGCCGGCCGCGACCTGTTCCCGGGCCAGCCGCAGGGAACGGGAAAGGGAGAGGGCGCGGATGCGCTCTTCCGGGGAAAGATAGGCATTGCGGGAACTCATGGCCAGCCCGTCCGCCTCCCGGACAATGGGGAGGGAAACGATGGAAACAGGCATGTTGAGATCGGCCACCATTTTTCTGATCACCGCGAGCTGCTGAAAGTCCTTTTCCCCGAAAATGGCGCAATCGGGCTGCACCATGTTGAAGAGTTTGGTCACCACGGTGGTGACCCCGGCAAAATGACCGGGCCGCGAAGCGCCGCACAGGGTCGCAGTCAGAGAGTCCACCTCGACCCGGGTGGCAAAGCCTGCAGGATAAACGTCCTCGACCGCAGGGACAAAGAGGACGGCGACCCCCGCCTTTTCGGCCAGATCACGGTCCCGCTCAAAGGCGCGGGGATAGCGGGCGAGATCCTCGTTGGGACCAAACTGGATGGGATTGACAAAGAGGGAGACCACCACCTGATCGGCCACTTCTTTACCGCGGCGCATCAGGCCCAGATGACCGTCATGGAAAAAACCCATGGTCGGCACGAGAGCAAGCGTCCTAGCCGCCTCACGCGCCCTTTTCGACCAGGAGTGCATCTCCCGCGGCGAACGGATAATCTCCATGGCCGACTCACATGGCGGCCAGCTTGGCCGTCACCCACTCCTGCATGGCGGGATCAAGGTCGGCCATCGCCTTGATCGCCTCGTAGCTGGCCCGGGCCTTGCCGCTGTCACCGCTCACCTCGTGCATCCTCGCCCCGCCAAGGTGTCCGAGCAAGGCAAAACCGCTGATCCCCTGCAATGCGGTGTAATGGGTCAGGGCCTCATCATGTTTGCCATCAAATTCACAGGCCTGGGCGAGATCGAGCAACAGCAGCGGATAGATATGATCCTTGCCGTCGACTGTCGTCAGAAGCGCGGCCAGCGCCTCCCGCGCCTTACCGTATTCCTTGTTCTCCATCAGTTCATGGGCCAGGGCGACCTTGCCCCACAGGGCGGCGTCGCTGCGCGGATATTCTGCCAGCAGCCGGTTCAGTTCGGTCCGCCGCTCTTCCGGCTTCTCCAGCTTGAGCGCCTGAGCCAGCATGGAGGTGGAATCATTGCGCTGCTTTGTGCTGTAATAGTCGTAGCCGGACCAGGCAATGGTCAGTACCAGCACTGCCATCAGGCCATTCTGGAGCAGACGGGCATTGTCGCGAATGAACTGGCGCAGCCGGGGCGGCAGATTGAGTTCATCGAGCAGGGTGCGTTTCGCCTGGGTCACCTCTTCGACGTGCAGCTTCAAAAAGGGGCTTTTCTGTTCTTCCGTCATCTCCGAATCCTTTTGCAGATCATGTTATTCCGGCTGCGGAACCGGCGCTTTTTCCCGGCCCGGCCTTTTTTTGTTTGAAAGTGGGCGCAGCAGCCTCTATGATGACTGAGCCCTGCTGCCGGTTCAGGACACCGACCCGGACAACCGCTGATCGCCACACCAATGAACACTTGTCGGAATCGTAAAAGCCACGATTCCGACGGGCGGTGTATTGTCGCTCGTTGTTTTCTCGTTCCCGCCTGCCATGGTTTGCGGTTTTTTGCGAGACCATCAACATTTCAGCAGGGGGACGATTCAGTTTCTTTTTCCAAGCTGGATAATTACAAATCAGTTACTCTACTAGCCGGAAGAAAAAAAATCAACGCAACACTTTGTCCCATCCCGGCAAACAGCAAAAAGAGCCCGTTTCCCATGCCTCTCTCCCCTTATGCAACCACCGTGCAGACCGTCGGCGAACTGACCCGCTCCATCCGCGGTCTCCTGGAAACGGAATTTTCCTTTGTCACCGTGTCCGGGGAGATATCGAACCTCAAACGCCCCTTTTCCGGCCATCTTTACTTCACCTTAAAGGACAGCGAGGCGCAGATCCGGGTCGTGCTCTTCAAGCCCCAGCAGCGCTACCTCGCCGCCCCGCTCCAGGACGGCATCCAGGTTATCTGCCGGGGCAGGGTATCGGTTTACGAACCACGGGGCGAATATCAGATCATTGCCGACTTCGTTGACAGCATGGGAACCGGCGCCCTGCAGATCGCCTTCGACGCCCTCAAAAAAAAACTGGCAGCCGAAGGGCTGTTCGACCTTGCCCGCAAACGGCGGTTGCCCTTTCTGCCGGAACGGATCTTTCTCGTCACCTCCCCCGGCGGCGCCGCCCTCCACGATTTCCTGCGCATTGCCGCCGGTCGCTTTCCCGGGGTTCCCATCCGTATCTATCCGGTGCGGGTGCAGGGCGAGGGGGCGGGAACGGAGATCACCCAGACCATTGCTACGGTCAATCGCCGTGAGGAAGAAGGGGTCATCGTTCTTTGCCGGGGCGGCGGCTCCCTTGAAGATCTCTGGGCCTTTAACGAGGAAACGGTGGCCCGGGCCATCTTCGCCTCACGCCTGCCGGTGGTGTCCGCCATCGGCCACGAGGTGGATGTCACCATTGCCGATTTCGTCGCCGACCATCGCTCTCCCACCCCGACCGCAGCGGCAAAGGACGTGCTGCCGGACCGCGACGCCCTTCGCGAACTGGTGGACAACCGGCAAAAACGGCTGCGCCGCGCCCTGCTGGCAAAAATGGAGCAGCTGCGCCGACGGCTCGCCTTTGCCCGCCAGGCCCTGGGCGATCCGTCCAGCAGGCTTGCCCATCACCGTCTGTGGCTCGACAACATCCAGCTTTCCATGGTCGCGGCCATGGCCACCATTTTTCATGCGCGACAGGCCGAGCTGCTCGATCTGGAAAAACGACTGGCCCGCCACAACCCGGCGGCATACCTGGCTGACCGGCGCCGCGCCCTGGATAAAGAAACGAACCGGCTTGTCCAGCTCGTCGACCTGCTGCTGGAACGCAAGGGTCGGGAACTGGAAAAGACGGCGGCCCTGCTGCATGCGGTGAGTCCGCTCGCCGTGCTGGACCGCGGTTACGCCATTGTCAGCCGCGAGGAGGACGAAACGATCCTCCGCCGTGCCGACCAGGCCGCAGAGGGCGACCTGCTTCGCATCCGGCTGCGGCACGGCACCCTGCGCAGCCGGGTGGTGGGAGAGGCGTCATGAAGGGATCCGCGGTGGGCCGCCATTGGCAAGGAGACGACTGCCTGTGAAGAGTCCGGCAAAACGAGCCGGGATCTCCTTTCTCCAGGCCGTCTCCATGCTCACCCCCTTTTTTCGCCTCTACTGGCCCCGGCTGGCCGCGGGGCTCGTTGCCCTGCTGCTGGTGGACTTTCTCCAGCTCCTCATCCCCCGCTTTATCAAACGGGCAGTTGACGCCCTGGCCGAGGGAACAGCCAGCGACAGTCTGCTGCTCGCCTGCGCCGGCCTCATTCTTCTCCCCGCCGCCGGCATTGCCGTCTGCCGTTTTCTCTGGCGCTCCCTGGTTCTCGGTTTTTCAAGGCTGGTGGAGCGGGATCTGCGGGACCGGCTGCTGACCCACATCCTCACCCAGGACAGCGCCTTTTTCCAGCGCCATCCGACCGGCGCCATCATGGCGCTTTCCGGCAACGATCTCACTGCGGTCCAGCTCGCCTGCGGCATGGGGCTCGTTGCCGCGGTGGACGCGGTGGTCATGACGGGAGCGGCGCTTTGCTTCATGGCCTATATCAGTCCCCTGCTCACCCTGATCGCCGTCGCCCCCATGCCGGTTCTCGCCCTCTCCACCCGGCTGCTCTCCGGCCTGCTGCACAGACGGTTCGAGAAGGTGCAGGAGCTCTTTGCCTCCCTGACGACCTTCGCCGGCACAGCCCTCCACAACATCCATCTGATCAAGGCCTATACCCAGGAAGAGAACCAGACACAGCATTTCGACCAGTTGGGAAGAAGGTACGTTACCGGCAACCTCAAGGTGGCAACAATCCAGGGCACCCTGCAGCCGCTCTCCGGCCTGGTGGCCAACAGCTGCCTGCTCCTCGTTCTTTTCTTCGGCGGCCGGCTCGCCATCGGCGAGGTCATCACGGTGGGCGATTTCGTCGCCTTCATCTCCTATCTCTTCATGCTCACCTGGCCGATGATGGCCATCGGCTGGGTGGTCAACCTCTTCCAGCG
Organism: Thermodesulfobacteriota bacterium; assembly: GCA_049323655.1. Taxonomy (GTDB): domain Bacteria; phylum Desulfobacterota; class Desulfobulbia; order Desulfobulbales; family SURF-16; genus DB1. Next base: position 43,953 of record JBMONO010000006.1, read on the forward strand.
CGGCGCGACCTCCCTGGGCCGTTTGCAGGAGGTCTTCGCCGCAAAACCGCTGCTCGCCGATCCCGTCGGGTCGGCGCACCCGCTGCCACCGCCCCGCCGCCTCATCCTGGACCGCCTCACCTTCAGCTATCCCGGCCAGCAGCACCCTGCCCTCATTGACATCAACCTGACTCTCAGTGAGGGCATTGTCGGCCTGGTGGGCAAGACCGGTTCCGGCAAAAGCACCCTCTGCCATATTCTCGCCCGCCTCTATCCGGTGGCGGACCACAGCTATCTGCTCGACGGCCGCGACGTCAACGATCTTGCCCTTGCCGCGGTGCGCGGCGCCGTGGCTTATGTCCCGCAGCAGACCATCCTCTTTTCCGAGACCATTGCCTTCAACATCGCCCTGGGCCGACCGGATGCCGGCATGAAGGAGATCGAAGCGGCGGCCCGGACCGCCGCCATCCACGACGAGATCATGGCAATGACGGACGGCTACCAGTCACGTATCGGTGAACGCGGGGTGAAACTCTCCGGCGGCCAACGCCAGCGCATCGCCCTGGCCCGGGCGCTGCTCCTTGATCGGCCGATTATCATCATCGATGACGGCCTGTCGGCGGTGGACATGGAAACCGAACATGCCATCATCGCCGGTATCGCCGCCATGTTACGCGGCAAGATCTGCCTCATTGTCTCCCATCGGGTGGCGCCGCTTGCCGATGCCGGGGAGATCCTGGTCATGGAACAGGGACGAATCGCGGCCCGGGGAACCCACCACGCCCTGCTGGCGGACAACGATTTTTACCGGACCATCTATCGGCATCAGACGGTTGCCGAGGGGGAGACCAACTGACATGCGGTACGGGTTCGGTTATTTCGAGGAGGATCAGCTCGGCCGCTTCGCCGACACCGGCATCTGGCGGCGCATCATCGCCTATTCCCGGCCCTACCTGCTAAAAATGATTGCCGCGGTGCTGCTCTCCCTTGTCGTCATCGGCGCCGGCCTGGCCCTGCCCTACATGGTGCGGCTCGGCATCGACCGCTTTATCGTCACCACCGACCTTGCCCCTGCGCTGCGCATTGATGGCCTGGCCCGTCTCGCCATCCTCTTTGTCGGCGTCATCCTCGGCGGTTTTGCCGCCAATTTCAGCCAGGTCTTCCTCCTGGAGTGGATCGGCCAGGCCATCATGCACCGCCTGCGCCAGCAGCTCTTCCGCCACCTGCTCGATCTCGATCTCGCCTTCTTCAACAACAATCCCGCCGGCAAACTGGTGACACGGCTGACCAACGACATCCAGAATATGCACGAGATGTTCACCTCGGTCATCGTCACCCTCTTCAACGACTTTATCCAGTTGGCCGGCATCATGGCCATCCTTTACTGGATGAACTGGCGGCTCGCCCTCATCCTCACCCTGCTGGTGCCGTTCATCATCGGCAACACCCTCTGGTTCAGCCGGCTTGCCCGCGACGTTTTCCGGGTCATCCGCACCCGGCTTGCCCGGATCAACGCCTTTCTGCAGGAATCGCTCAGCGGGATCGCGGTGCTCCAGCTCTTCCTGCGGGAAAAAGACACGCGGGAAAAATTCGTCGAGCTGAACCAGGCGTATCTGGAGAAAAATCTCCATCAGATCAGACTGTTTGCCATCTTCATGCCGGCCATCGAGCTCTTTTCCGCCATCGCCCTTGCCGCCATCATCTGGTACGGCGGCGGCAGCGTCATCCGCGAGCAGATGACGCTCGGCGAACTTTCGGCCTTTATCGCCTACATGCGCCTCTTTTTCCAGCCGATCCGCGAGCTTTCCCAGAAATACTCCATCGTTCAATCAGCCATGGCATCGGCGGAACGGATCTTCGAATTGCTCGACACCACACCAAACCTCCCGGCCGGGACGGTCCGGACAAAGACGCCGGGCGACGCCGGCCGGGTGGAATTCCGCCATGTCTCCTTTTCCTACGCTCCGGGCGCTCCCGTCCTGCACAATCTTTCCTTCGTTGTCCCGCCAGGAACAACGCTGGCCATTGTCGGCGCCACCGGCTCGGGCAAATCGACCATCGTCCAGCTGCTGGAACGTTTCTATGATCCCGACAACGGGGAGATCCTTCTTGACGGTCGTAACCTGCGCGAGCTTGACAGCCGCTGGCTGCGGGGCAGAATTGGTCTCGTCATGCAGGAGGTATTCATCATCCCCGGCACCATCAGGGACAATGTCCTCCTCGGCCGGGAACTGACGGAGGAACAAGTGGCGACGATCACCCGCCAGGCCCAGCTCACCGGGCTTATCAGCCGGTTGCCGGACGGCCTCGCCACCCTGATCGGCGAGGGCGGCATGGACCTTTCCGCCGGCGAAAAACAGCTGCTTGCCTTTGCCCGGGTGCTGGTCCGCGATCCGGAGGTGCTGATTCTGGACGAGGCCACCGCCAGCGTTGATTCGGAAACGGAGATGCGCATCGACCAGGCCATTGCCTCGACGCTCGCCGGCCGCACCAGCATCGTCATCGCCCATCGACTCTCCACCATCCGACGAGCCGACACCATCCTCGTCATGGAACAGGGCCGCATCAGGGAGCAGGGCCGCCACGAAGAACTGCTGGCCAGGGGAGGCCTCTACCGCCGCCTCCACGACCTGCAGCTCTCCGGCAACGGAGACAACACCAAGATAAAGGACCCTTTCAGACAAAAAACAGGGTCCTGAAGCAAATCGAACGCAATCCGAACCCAGACCGAACACTTTCCATCCATCATAAGATGGAACCGAACATCGGCCTTGCGCGCCATCCCTTTTCCCATAATCTTCCATCAACATCTTTAACCCTGGTTCCGATGACACAGACAAAAGACGTGCGCCCTGATTGTCTCCTCACTGCTTTGCTTTCTCTTCAGCTTCTGCTGTTGGCCGTTACTCCGGCGATTTCGGGCTCGGAAATCTACCGCTACACCGAACAGCACGGGGTAATGACGACCTTTTTTGACTGGCAGCTCCACCACAGCGATGACGATACCGTCACCATCATTTCCAGAGGCGACAGGACCCATTATATCAATGTCTGCGAACAAAACGGGGCAACAATCTCATGGCGCATGCAGGGGAAGGATACCGACATCTCGGCCCGGAGGGAGGACAACACCCTTTTCATCGCCGGAAGCGATGCCGGCAAGGCTATTGACAGAAAAATCATTCTTGATGATCTGCCGTGGTTCCAGCCCCTTTCTTACTCTCTGAGACATTTGCTGGCACGCGGCAATGGAGAAAAACAGCGATTCTGGATGATCCGGCCCGACACACTCAAACCCCAGAAATTTCAGGCCACCAGGGATGAAATGAAAGAAATCACCATTGGCAACGACACCTTTGCCGCCACCAGGGTGACGATCAGACCGGACGGCATGCTTGCCGGTCTCTGGCAGGCATCGTACTGGTTCCGCGCCGCCGACGGTCTTTTTTTACGCTACGAAGGGATACATGGTCTACCAGGCACGGCCAAAACAATTATCACCCTTATCCCCTGACTTTTTCTTTTTGGATATTGTCAGCGGCCATCTCGCTATCCCGGCTAACGACAGGAGCCCTGCGGATCGCTGGAACAAAGAGATTGTTAAAAAATTGCGACGTACATTTCCGCCATGAATAGTTCTCGGCAAAAACGCGGCACTGAGCGCCGTCAAGGCGTAACGCTCCCGCTACCGCCTTGCCCAGATCCTCATCGAGACAGCCGGTCACTCCGGAACGGATGATGTTGCGCGGCCCGCTGACCGGATAGGCGGCAACGGGCACGCCGCAGGCCAGGGCCTCAAGAATAACAAGACCGAACGTGTCGGTGCGGCTGGGAAAAACAAAGACATCGGCAGCCGCCATATAGCGCGCCAGCTCCACTCCTTTTTTGTAACCGGGGAAGCGGACATCCGGGTATTTTTTGCGCATTTCCGCCAGGGCCGGACCATCACCAACAACATACTTCGTTCCTGTCAGATCGAGCCGCAAAAAATCCTCGATGTTTTTTTCCACCGCCACCCTGCCGACAAAAAGGGAAATCGGCCGCGGGTCAGCCAGAAAATCTTTGGGTCGTGGCTGGAAAATTTCCGTATCCACCCCACGCGACCAAAGGACAAGATTGGCAAATCCGCGACCGGTCAGTTCATCTCGTAAATCCTCCGTTGCCACCATGGTCCGTTTTGCCGCGGAATGAAAACGGCGCATGAGGGCATATGACAGGGCCAGGGGCAACGGTACCCTCAACCTGACATATTCCGGAAAACGGGTATGGTAGGAGGTGGTGAAGCGCAGCCCGCGCTTCCGGCAATAGCGGCGCGCCGACCAGCCCAGCATCCCCTCGGTGGCGATATGGATCGCATCCGGCTGAAAGGAATCGAGGATCTCCCGTATCCGCCGGCCCGGAAACAGGGAGAGACGGATCTCCGGATAGGTTGGACAGGGGATGGTTTTGAACATCCAGGGATTGATTACCGTCACCTCGTGACCGGCCTCGCCGAGCATGGCAACGGTGCGGGTCAAGGTGGTCACCACCCCGTTAACCTGTGGGTGCCAGGCGTCCGTTACGACAGCAATCCGCATACTTTTTCTCCTCCACCCCGGCCAGGGCATGGTTATCCGTCCAGGTGATAAGCGACAGCCGACCGTCCATATTTTCGGTCAGGGCCGTGCAACTCTCCACCCAATCGCCGATATTGTTGTAAGTTATGTTATCCATCCGCTTGATGGCGGCATGATGAATATGACCGCAGATCAGACCGTCCACCTGACGGCGGCTGGCCTCGTGCATGACCACCTCCTCAAAGCGCCCCATGAAATTGACGGCCTGCTTGACCTTGTGTTTGAGAAAGGCGGACAAAGACCAGTAGGACAGGCCCATCCGCCTGCGTAGCCGACTCAGCCAGCCGCTCACCGAAAGGAGAATCTCGTAAGCAAAACTGCCCAGCTCGGCAAGCCACTTGTTATGCTGGACAACGGGATCGAATTCATCCCCGTGAGTGACGAGAAAACGACGGCCATCAACGGTTTCGTGGATGACCTCCTCGGCGATCAGCACGCCGCGCAGGGTCTGACCGGCAAATTTGCGCATCACCTCGTCATGATTGCCGGGGATATAGATCACCCTGGTGCCGGCGCGGACCTTGCGCAGGATGGCGCGGGCGATACGGTTGTTGATCCGCGGCCAGTAAACCTTTTTCTGCAATTTCCAGAAGTCGATGATGTCACCGACAAGGTAGAGATAATCGGAATCCGTATGGTGGAGAAACTCAAGCAGATAGGCGCTGTTGACGTTTTTTGAGCCGAGATGCAGATCTGAAATCCAGATTGAACGGAAATACATCGATTTCATACCACCTCCTGATAGTCCTGGGTTGGCAGCCACGGATCCTGCATGGGAATGAAGAATCATTCATGATCCTGTCTCTTTCCTTATAAACAGGCTCGTATTCAATCGATGTTAGGGTTTTCTTATTTTTTCGTTGGCGAATATGAGGATTCGATCAGCAATGGCAAAATGGTGCTGGAATGATCACCCAGCAATGAAACTGGACGCAATTTTAAAAACAATGAAACGTATTTCTAAAAATGGGTGGTTATGCTTGAAAAGCAAATACAAAAAAAAGGAGTGACAATCTGATCTTCGATCACCGCCCAGCCATGTTAGGGCAAAACATCATGAGGCAAAACAATGAATGAAAAAATATTAAATGATTTCAAAAAGTTGCAGAGAAAACTGATTGTTCAGCAGGAATACATCAAAAAACTCGAAATCCTGTTGCGCGACCAGGAGCAGAGCTGTCAGGAGGCCCTGGCCGAGGTGAAACGGCAGTACAGCAAGCTCCTGGCCGAGAGTCCGGCATGAAAAACTCATTGGCGGCCGGACTCTTTTGCCTGCTGGCAAAAATAGATCATCCAGCATTGCCACGGCAGGGTGGAAACCGTGCATTCCCCCGGACACTGAAAATCCTTTTCGCGGATCGGGCAGAGTCCGCATTTCGCCCGGCAGATGTATTTGGCCGCCTTCTCGAGGGCTGCGTGCAGCGTCTGGTCGTCTTTCATGGCATTTTTCCCCCTGTGTTATGACGACATAATGCATGGGAATTTTAAACATTTTATTAAAAACCCATTACAAATGCATTACCAGCCCCTCTCCGATTCCATCGGGATAGCGGCTTTCCGCCAGAACCTCAGCCAATGGAGAAAAAAAATGAACACCACCCCGCATCTCGTTCATCTGCAATCATACCGGTCTGATCTGCTGCGCCGGCAGAAAGAATATCAGACAGCCATTTTTTCCGAGGAAAGCAAGATGATCGTCGGCGCCGGCATGGAAGACGGCGACCGCTCCACCAGAGAACACCTGAATCACATGAGCCTTCTCCAGCTTGATTCGATCAGCCGGACGATCAACACCATTGACCGGGCGCTGCAAATGATCGAGGCCGGCACTTACGGTATCTGCAGTGCATGCGACGAGGACATCGACGAACAGCGATTGCGTTCGCTGCCCTTTGCCACCCTCTGTTTGGATTGCCAAAAAAAAGCGGACATCGCCGGACGGCAGGCAAGGGAAAAATGCGCGGCGTAAAGGAGTTTGCCGCACAAAAGTACTTTTTACGGATTCACCACAGATGAAGGTCTCGTAAAAAGTGAAAATTAACCACAGAGACCGCAGAGTACACCGAGACAACTAATTGTAATTATACATATTTTTTTCTGTGCTCTCCGTACACTCTGTGGTGAAAATAGATTTTTTACGGGTTTGTCACAGATAACAAGGAGAAAAAAATGACTGTTGAGGAAATACGGAAAAAGGCAAGGGAACTCGGCATTAAAACGGCCAATCTGAAAAAAGCCGATCTGATCCGCGCCATCCAGCACGCGGAAGGTTTTACAAGCTGCTTTGGCCGGGACGCTTCGGCCTGCGACCAGGCAAGCTGCTGCTGGCGTCGGGAATGCCTCCGTCAGTAACCTGATCCGGCGCCAACAGCGCTGCCATGGATCACATCATGGATGGTGCTCCGGAAATAGCGGACATGGACGTCATCGAGGCGGAGATAGGAGCTGCCCTCATAACCCCTGGCCAGATCACGGATGGTGCGGCAGACGAGAATGGAGAGATAGTCCGTAATGCGGGCCTGCCGCTTCATCTCCAGAAGAATTTCCTCGTACAGGGGCCGGATGACCTCCTCCGGCCTCTCCATCTCGATGCAGAGCAGCCGGATGGCGGTGCTGTGCTGCTTGCGTTCGGCATCGTTCGCGTAGAGGGGGATCTCCGCCTGGCCCATGAATTCATTCTCCTGCCGTAGCTCATGCATCTGAACAAACAATGATGCACTGAAAAAAGTCTTTTTCTTGCCACTGGACGCACAAAGAAAACAGACACAATATCTGAAAGTACAGAAAATTATCTTTGTGCGCTTCGTGGTCTCTGTGGTTGATTTTCAGTTTGCCAAACGCCATCACCCGTCACCTCGCCAACAATCTTCAGGTCAGCGAAAGCAGCACCGGCAACAGCAGCTCGGCGTCGATAAAAGGCGCGCTCCGCTCGCTGACCAGCTGGCAGTCGATCACGCCGATACCTCTTTTTGCAAGATAGCCGCTGTCCAGCCCGCCGGGATATTGCCCCTTTTCCCTGTCCACCAGCACCAGATCAACGATGTCGCTGGGCGCAATGCCGGCCCGGTCCCGGCTGCCATATTCCACCAGTTTCCGCACCTGATCGGTCACGTCGAGGCCGCAACATTCCGGATCGTGGCCGGTATTGGGGACAAAGACCTTCGGCACCTGTCGTCCGGCGATGGCCGAACCGACACCGCGGGGCAGAAGATTGGCGAGGATACTGGAATAAAAACTGCCCATGGGATAACAGATGAGATCCGCCGCGCTGATCAGGTTTCTCATCTTCTCCCGGATCGGCACCTCAACCTCTCTTGCGACGTCGGGATCGCCGCTCAGATAGATCCGTTCGATCCGTTGCAGCAAAGGGGGGTATTCCTTGCCGGTTATCTTGTGCTGGCCGATGACGGTGCTGCCGTCGGCCAGTTCGGCGGCCAGATGGAGATAACGGTTGACAATGGGCCGGACAATCCCTCTGGCCTGGACCAGCCGGGAAAAGATATAGATGACCGGATCGGGATGCCGCCGGTTTTCCAGATAGCCGGCAGTCAGAATAAGGTTGCCGACACTGGCGCCGCGCAGATCAAAATAGGCGGGCATGCGTTGCTGAAAGGAGAAAAGATGATTGCGGATGATGCGACGGGTGGGGTGATGAATTTGTTTTACCAGTGGATGGACTCCCTGCACCATCTCACGAAATTCTGCCGCCAGGACCGCCTCATCGGCCTCCTTGGCAAAACGGTAGGCAAAGAGCTCGTAAATCTCCGGATTACCAAGCAGGGTCTGGTCGGCAAGGTCCATGAGCCGCGCCCGCAGATCGCCGATGGACAGCATCTGAAAGGCGCGGCGCAGCACCGCCGAACTGCCGCCTGAATCAAAGGCGGTGATGATATGGATGGAGTTGTGGGTATAGTTTTTCAGCAGCCGGCTCAGGCCGCGCAACGCGCTGCCACCGCTGAAAAAGAGGAGACGCGGGCCAAGCTCCGGGGCCTTCACGTAGCGAGCGAGTTTGATTCGATCCGGGATGACGATACGGCGTTGGACAGTCAGGGAGATTTCCACCGATTTTTCCATGCCCATCACCTCGACAGGGTCCGGCAACCAGTGCGACGCCATCATTGCTGCCCGAAAAATTCCAGACAGGCTCCGGTTGCGGCGGCAAAGTCCACCCCGCCGCTGATTTCAAGCACCGTAATGTCGGAGAGCATGGCCAGGTAATTCGCCGGTGAATGATCGAGCACCCCGTCTGTCTCCTCCGGCAGAAAAAAAAGACCGGTTGACTTCATGAAGGCGGGCAGCAGATCCTGCCGGGCGGCGAGATCAACCCGTTGCACCACGGATTTTCCTTTGTCCCGCCGCCAGTTGAGGATCACCAGGCCCCGCATCGGGGCGGAGAGGGCAAAACGGTCGGCGCCGAAGGCCTCATTGATGAAGACGTCGTATTTGTGTTCGAGCTCCCACAGCTCCTCGGTCGGCAGAGCGGCGAAACGCCTTCTTTCATGGAGCGGGATGACCCGTTGCAGATCCGCGTTATGGAGGGCGGTGCCGGGATTGATCCGCGGCAGCTTGGCCACCCCGAACATGGTGGTCTGGTCTGTCTCCTTTTTCACCAGCAACCGGTCATTGCTGACAAAATGCGCGCCGCTGCTCATCAGATGCAGGGCCAGGGTCGATTTTCCCATGCCGGAGAAGCCGGCCAGGGCAAGCCCCTGTCCGGCCAGGGTGACCCCGGCGGCATGGCCGAGCAGGTAGCCCTGATGCAGCTTCCAGGCGATAAAACGGCTGTTGATGAAATTGACAATCTGATTTGGGTTGGCGCAGCAGGGCCCCACCGCCAGATGATCCTCGCCGCCGAAGAGAAAGACCATGCCGGTCAGCCGTTTGCGCACCACCCGGCCGTCCGCAAGATCAAGATACTCCTCCTTGATCTTGGTCTTGCCCGGATCAGGCTCCTTGATGACGAATGTTTCGCGAAAATGCGGTTCCGGCGCCTCATGCACCGTGATCCTGATCATCGCCTTTTCCTCGTCCCGGACAACAAAGGGACGGAAATAATGTTCGAGATCAGCGATGAGCTTTGCCGCATTACAGCGCACCTCGATGGAGCAGCCGGCAAAAAGCAGTCGGATAACATGGCCGGTGGGGTAGCGATGACGGAACTCGCGGACCATCTCGTGACGGTTCAGTGGTGAGTGCTTCATTTCTCCACCCTCCGCCGGACATACTCGACATAGAGCCCGGCCGCATCGATATTGCGCGCCTCGAGAATACCCCGGAAGCCGCCAAAGGCGGAGACCTCGAACACCATCGGACCGTCGCTGGTCTCCACCACGTCAACACAGGTAAAGTCGAGCCCGAACGGCGCCTGGGCCCGATAAGCCAGCTCGATGATCTCCGGTCCCGGATCAACGGCCTCATACCTGCCGCCGGAGGCGGTGGTGGTATTCCAGGCATCATCCTGCTGGCAGCGGGCATAGGTCGTCATGTACTCGCCGCCGAGAAAAACGACGCCGAGATCCCGACCGTTGAGATCGATTTTTTTCTGGATGTACATAATCTTGTTTTTCGCCTTGTATTCCTCGATGACACCCCTGGCGTTGTCCTCGGCCCGCAGGACAAACATACCGCGCGCCTTGGAGGTGTAGAGCGGCTTGAACACGGCCTCGCCATATTCCCGCACCGCCCGCAGGGCGCTGTCGACGTTTTCGGTGATGGTCAGGGGCGGCATGGGGATGTTGTTGACCTGCAGGGTAATGGTGCAGGACAGCCGGTCGAGCACCCGCATGATCCGCAGGGGATCGGAAAAGATCGGCATGCCACGGTCGGCAAGATAGCGCAGGATCTCCAGCCGGTCCATCAGGTCCGGTGAGTAACGGGAGCCGATCTTTTTGATGATGAGGGCGTCCAGGGCATTGAGTTCGAGACCGTTGCTCGTCACCCGGCCGCTGGGCAGATCGAGACAGATGCGATCCGGTTCGATGAAAATTCTTTCCCCGGTCATCCGGCCCACCGTATCGGCCAGCAGCTCCGACGACCAGCCGTTTTTTATTCCTATTACTCCTATTCTCGGCATGAGTTTGTCCTTCATCATTTATGATGATTTCGTAAAAGCTGAAAATCTGCCACAGAGACCACAGATGTAACTAATCATAATTAAAGATGTTTTCTATGTCCTCAGTGCGCTCTGTGGTGAAAAAAGACTTTTTCCGATTGTATCTTTCATGTACGGTTTTTCTGATCCGCTCCCTATACCTGTCGTGCAGGACATAAGGCCGGGCCGGACCGTCTCTTTCGTGCCAGGCATCAGTAATACATGATGGCGGTTGGCAGCCGGAAACGCGTCCAGTCGGTGCCTTCGTGGGCCAGCACCTTTTCCAGCAGGAAATGGGCGCGCAAAAACATCTCGCGGGCAAACTTGGTATTGAGTTCAAAACGGGTCGAGGTGTAGAAGGAGCGGGCCAGAGCGAGGGCCATCCGCGCCTCGAAGGTGGCGTCTTCCTTTTCCCGGGCAAACTCCTCCGCCATTTCATACATCTTCTTGATCGTCCAGTTGAGCCGGTCGCGCAGCTGCAGCTTGAAGGCGGGCTGGCGGAAATTGGAGATAATAAAGACCGAGACATCCTGGACATAGTCGGCATAGCGGGAGCGGTGCAGATCGATGAAATGAATGCGCTCCTTTATTGAGTTATAAAAAATATTGTTGACGTTGAAATCGCCATGGATAAAGACGGTAAAGGGCGCCGGCAGCTCCTCCTCGATGAGCAGGCACTTGTCGAGGATCTGTTCAGTGGCATCGATCCGTCGCTGACCGATGTTCTGCTCCACCCGGTAGAACTCGGGATGGACCTGCAGAACGCTCTCCAGACGGCTCAAAATCTGCTCGACATAGTCGATCTTTCTCGCCCCCGGCCGCAGGGTGTGATTCCAGACCTCCCGCACCGTGGTCAGCAGCCGGATACAGGCGGCGCTCAACTCCTCGCGGTCGGAGGAGAGAATGACCTCCTCGTAGGTGCAGCAGGGAATGTATTCGAGCAGCAGGGAGGAGGTGTCGCCGGATTCCTGATAACTGAAAATCTTCGGCACCAGACCGGGAAAAATCTCCGTCCAGATCTCGATATTTTTCTTTTCGGCCCGGATCTTGTCACGGTTGCCTTCCTTGAAGATGCTGCTGGTGGACTGAGGGAGGAAATGCTCGCCCTGCTCGTGCTGGAGCTTGCGGATCCGGCAGCCGGATCGGCTGCCGAGAATGGAGGAAAAATCGACCTCGGACAGGGTGCCTCGATAGCCGCTCAAAGTCAGTGACTCCTCCAGGGCCTGAAACTGATCGATCTTGATCTTTTCCCCGAGGATGGCGAGCAGCAGGGCCTCGCCGATATTGAGCAGGGAATCGCCGATTCGCTCCAGATAGCGAAAAATGAAAAGCACGGTGACCAGATCGCCGATATGCCTGCCCTCCCGCATTTCCTCCATGATCTTGACGAAATTTTCCTTGTAATAGGCGTCGATCTGATGCTCGGAACGGCAGATCTGCAGGGAGGCGGCCAGATCGCTCTTCTTGAAGGCCGGAATGATTTTCGGCAAAAACTTCTGGATTTCGCTGAGGATGATCCGGTAATTGAAGTTCTGGACAAAGGCGACATCGCTGAGATAGCCGACCTGACGGGCAATGTTGACGCAGAAATCGGCGATGCGTTCCAGATTAACGGCGATGATATGGACCGCGTGAATGGAATCTGTTTCTTTCTTGCTGAGCGGGCTGCCGGCGGTCAGGATATCAAAGCACCACTTCTCGATGATGGTTTTCAGATTATCGATATAATCATCCTTGCAGATGATTTTCTGCAGATCCTCCTTGTCCCCGGCGGCCAGAAAATCGCTGATGGCATCAACCTGTTTGTCAACCTCCAGCACCAGGAAATTGAAATTTTCCTCCAGCCCGCGACACAGCATATCCCCCCCGACCTCAGTTCGAAATGGTCATGGGGGTTGCGGAATCACACTTTTTATCCTTGCTTTCCACCCATGATATCTTGATGTTGAGTTTATTCATCCCGTCTTTTTTCTTGGCCCGCACCGTGAATTTCATCAGGTCGTCAAGCCGCATGGAGATCTCGTCGCCATTCGACCTGAGGGTGATCGTCCCCTTTTCAATGGAATCGACCAGCGATTCCAGGTAGGTGCGGATTGTTCCGGCATCCTGCAATGATTCGTAATTAAATTTCTGATTCGACATGGTTCCTCTCTCCTGTAGCCTGTCATGATTCCTTGTCACTTCAGCCATTCAGACGTGCCGCGTACTCATCAATGATGTTGCCTCTGTCCATCTCGGCGACGATCAGTTTTTTCCGGATGGCCAGATCGTCCCAGACCGGCTGCACCCCGATCTCCCGGGCCATCTTCTGCTCATCCTGTTCGTCCGCCGGTTTGACCTTTTCCCCCATGTGAGTGTCATCGCCGGTGAAAACCAGAAGTCGCCGGGCAGACGGGCCAAGATGCCTGTTGCGGTTGATCACCGTGGTGATGAGAAAATCGGTGAACTCCCGGGACTGCGGATTCCACACCTCGTAGCCGTCAACATCGTATTCGGCCAGGAGAATCGGCCAGAACTGTTCAGGATGGGGAATGACGATGCCGCCGCCGAGGGAGCGCGCCTCCTCGATGATCTCCGAGGTGCGGTAAAAAAAGGCCGGAGAAAAATCCTTTTTCACCTCCAGCTTCACCGCCCGCAGAAAGGTCTGGGCCCGGTTGATAAAGGTGTTGCCGTACTCCTCCCGCAGGGTATTGAAAAAATCCCGCAACAGCTTGTTCTTGACGTTATCCTGGGGAATGGCGTCGAGATTTTCCTCAAGCAGGGTGTTGACCTTGGCCGTATGGATGCGGACGAATTCAATCAGCTGCTCGTCGGCCCCGGTTTCGGCGGCCGCCTTCTCCAGCCGCTCCGCCACCGGCCGGATGATGGTGTGAATAAAATCAAAAAGCTGGGAGGCCCGGTATTTGCGGGTATGTTCGAGGGCGGCCCGCAACACCGAGGCATTGGCCAGGGCGGCGGTGCGGAAATGGAGCAGCAGCTGCACCTTGCGGTTAAAGCCGCGGGAATAACAGTCCACCTCGACCCCGCTGTAGTCGCCGTAACTCATCAGCACATTGTGCTGGGTGGGAATGATCAGCGATTTTTTCCTGTTGGGAAAGGTGGCGCAGATCCGCTGCTCGATGAGTTCCATCGGCACATATTCCGGATGCCAGTGGACGGCCAGCACCTCCTGCTGCCGCGGCAGGATAAGGGCCGGCGTCGTTACCAGATCAATCTGCTCACCGGTCAGCTCAATGGAAACGACGTGAAAAAACCGTTCCCGATCCTTTTCCGTCACCTCTTCGGTCAGGCCGTCCCAGACCGGGACGGCCTCATTTTCCGGCGATTTTTTTTTCACGAGTTTCATGGGCATCTGCTCGTCGTTTCATTTGTAGCGGGCATGACACTCCTTCTTCATCCCGCGCAGGACGGCATACTGGGCGTTGACCGCCGCATAATCACCGGTGGCATAAAGCCGGCCAAACTCTTCGCTGGCCGCGCTGTAAGCCGGATAACAGTCGTCACCATAACCTGGATAGCCGACCATCAGCGCCGAATCGGCAAGAAAATTCTTTACCATGGCGGGTTCGGGCAATCTGCCCTCCGCCAGCATCGCGCCCATGGCCTTGAAGTTGCGGTCCATCCGTTTCTTGAAGGAAGTATACTTGCTCTGTTCAGCCCCTGCCTGGTCTGCATCAGGGCCATCGGCGCCGTCATCCGCCCCGTGCTTGATCTTGATCTTGAACTGAATAAACTCCCCCCGCCTTTTGAGGCCGATCTTCAATTTCTGGAATTCATCCAGACTGATATCAAGATCCTGCAAGGGTGAGCCGTTATTGCGCTCGATGGCATCTGCCATCGAGCGCAGGAAAGCGGCGGCCTCTATGACGGAAAACATTCTTTCCAGTTTGTGTGCCCGACCGGTCATATTTACTCCGTGACAATTCTGATTGTAAGAAAAACGCACCATTCCGCTGTGCGAAGACTTTCAATTACAATACACCAAAAATAGCCCGGTGATTGTTAGATTCAGGTTAATTTTCCGTTAGCGTTTCATCCCGCCAGAACGGCCTGGAATCCGATCCGCACTGATAAAAAATTAACACAATCCTCACCAGATCCCGACACAGGGGAGATAAAGTGGGAATGCACCCACACCACACGGAGGATAATGTGCATGGACCATGCAATCTTTGCCCGCCAGAACAGCGCGGATGCACCGGCGCCGACCCTCGACGACTGCCTCGCCCTGCTGGCAATCGACCCCGCCGATGTCAGACAGCTGCCCTTCATCCGGGGTGATGTCACCGCCGGCACGGAAAATGAGCTGCAGGTGGCGGTGGCGGGGAACAGAAACGAGGTCGACCTGCCGCTCACCATCGAGGCCTCAAGCTACTACGCCAACATCTTCCGCCGGGCCAAATCCGGGGACATGTCGTGGCAGACCGGCCGCAACCTTGACCGGTATCTCACCGAAAACAGGGACAATATCTGGGAAAATTCCTGGGTGCGTTTTCCCTATCACCGGCTGAACGACACGGCGCGCGCCGTGCTGCATGACGACCTGCGGGCCGACAAAAGCACGACAAACGGCAGTCTGCGCAATGACAGCTCGCAATTTTTCTTCCATGCCAAGGGCGAGCCCTGGCTGCGAATACCGGTGAGCTACCTGCTCAAACTCGCCCTGGCCGATCTGCTGGGTGAAAGCGTTGCCCTGGGCGAAGGCCTGCTGGTCGCCGGGCGCCGGCTCATGGATCACTTTCTCAACGACAACACCTCGCCGGAGACCACTTCCTTTTACGTCGTTGCCGGCAGAAACAGCGCAACCATCGGCAACGGCGTGGCCCGGGAAACGGCGAAACGCTACCTGTTCAGCCAGTTGCTGCTTTCCTACGCCAACCGGAAATTCGGCATCGAGGAACACGGCCAGCAGGCCCTGCTCTTCTTCTCCCCTCATCCGCCCATCCGGCAGCGCCAGCTCAATGCCGCCATCTCCGACTCCTTCTACCGTGAACTGTTCATGAGCCCCTGCCTGTCCGGCTGGGACAACGGCGAGGAAAAACATCGGTACATGGCGCTCTGCCATCAGGTGCTGAGCCGCAGTCATATGAACGCGGTCATGAAGCTGCGCGAGGCCGGCATCGTCACCACCAATCTCGTCGTCCTCCCCCACACCTCCAACATCAGCCTGGCCAACAACGGCACCCATGTCAGCCTGGGCAGCAGAAAACTGACCGGGCTCATGCAGGATCCGGGATCCGGCTTTACCGCGGCCCATGAAAAATATCTCGGCGATCTGGGGGCCAAGATCATGGAGCACTTTCTGCCGCTCTTTGTCGGCACTTACTCCGCCGCCCCCTATCGCCTGGCCTTCGAGGATTTCCACCCGGAAACGGCGCTCGGCTTTCTGCCCCACCAGCTCGATTACACCCATTTGCGCATGTTCTGGCGACGCTGGAAAAAAAAGGCACGCAACCGCCTCTGCGGTCATGCCCTCACCCCCTTCGGCCCTTTGCGTGTCGATACCTTGCTGCGTCGAATTTTTCGCCTGCATGGCGATTTTCTGCCGGATTTTCGTCTGATGGATTATCCGGTCTCCCTGCTTTCCACCCAGACCAACTGCTGCCAGAACGGCCTGCTCGGCAACGATGAGCGGCTCAAGGAGGACCTCGACTCTCTTGGGGTTTTTGACAAACGGATGGCTCTTTATCAGCTCATCCGGCTGCGCCAGCATCGGGTCATGGGCTTCACCGGCTTTGAGGCGCGCTTCTACTCGCTCTTTTCGGGCTTTGCCGATGATCTCGGCCAGGCCGCGGATCTGCAGATGCTGCTCACCGCCCTGACCTACAAACTCATTGTCCGCGATCGCCTCGACCATAACCGCATCCCCGGCATTCCCTTTGTTGAAAGCGAACGCCGTCAGATCCTCTTTGCCGCCGCCGTCGGGCTGCCCACCTTTTTCGTCCGCCGCGACACGACCAACGCACTGCTGCTCCGCATCCTCCGCCTGACCGAAAACGTGCGGCCCAGCCGCCGTTATCCCGGTTATCTTCGGGTTTCTATCCGGGAATACCTGCTCGCTCTGCTGCGTTTCATCCAAGCAGAGGGAGCGGATCTGATCGATCTGCTGGCCATGCAGGAAACCCTTGCCGATCTCGACAACCGGCTGCGCCATCCCGACCAGGGGGTCTGCGGCCGGTTGGTGCGGGCCATCACCGGCTCCTCTTCGCCGGCGCGGGAGGCCCCCTTCACCATGGCCGCCCATGATTTCAACGTCGCGGCGGAAGGCTATTACCGCAGGGATCTGCGTCTGGCGCAGATAAAAGAGGCATGGGACATTTTCGCAGCCGATGTGCGCGCCATGGCCGATGGCATCACGTTGCTTCCTCTGGAATACCGCACCCTGCTCTATGAACTCACCAATGACAAGGATCCGGACCGCTTTCTCCGCCAGTGCGCTGACGAGCTGAGCGCAGAGTCGCTCCCGCTCTCCCGGACAACCACCCTCCTTCGCCTCCTGCTGCTCAGTGTCGCCACTGACGCCAAAAGAGAGGCAAGCGGAACGTAAGGGAGAAACAATGCACCAGTATATTGAACGAACCAACCGACAGGTCATCACCGAGGAGCTGTTCGGGGACAGAATCATCACCTTTCTCTATTCCCGGGGCCGGGAAAAGGCGCCCACCCTCTTTCGCCTGGCCACCGGCGCCCGGATGTCGAGTCTGCTCGGTTATCTGAACTTTGACCTGCCGCTGGCCCGCACCATCATCGGCAACCGCCGTTTTCTCCTGAAAAACGGCGTCCGGGCCGAGGAATGCCTGATCCCGCCGGAGGGATTGACCACGCCGCGGGCGATCTTTGAACGCAAGATTCGCTACTGGAAATACCGGCCCATGCCGGAGGAGGATGACGCCATTGTCTCACCGGCCGACGCCCGCATGCTCTGCGGTTCGCTCGACGAGGAGAGTCTCTTCTTTCTCAAGGGAAATTTTTTCCGTTATGAAGAGCTGCTGGGAACGGCGAAAAGGATCTGGCTCAGCGCCTTTCGCCAGGGCGATTGCGCCATTTTCCGGCTGACCCCGGACAAATATCATTACAACCATCTGCCGGTCAGCGGTTATATAGTGGATTTCTACGAAATAAGCGGCGCCTACCACTCCTGCAACCCCGGCGCGGTGGTGGAAATGGTCACCCCTTACTCCACCAACAAACGGGTGGTGACCATTATCCAGACCGATGTGCCGGGCGGCAGCCGGGTCGGCCTGGTCGCCTTTATCGAGGTGGTGGCCATGATGATCGGCGAGGTCGTCCAGTGTTACAGCGACGCCATCGGCTACGAAAACCCGGTGGCCATGGAGTCAGGCCTGTTTGTCAAAAAAGGACAGCCGAAAAGCCTGTTCCGGCCGGGCAGCAGCACCGACATCGTTCTCTTTCAGAAAGGCCGGATGACCTTTGCCGAGGATCTTGTCGCCCAGATGCGGCGTCGCGATGTCATGAGCCGCTTCACCATGGGTTTCGGCGGTCAGTTGGCCGAGGTCGAGGTTCAGGTCCGCTCCCTGATCGGCAGAAAAAATTCCTAATAAAGACAAACCCGTAAAAAGTCTTTTTTCACCACAGAGCGCACCGAGGACACAGAGAAAACATATTTAGATACAATTAGTTATCTCCGTGCACCCTGCGGTCTCCGTGGTTAATTTTCAGTTTTCACGAAATCATCAAAAAAAGGTGATCATCATGACAAACGGCCTTTTTCTCTCCCTGCTCTTTTGCACCTTCGCCCCGCTGCTTTTTCTGGCCTGCCGGGTACTGCCCGGTGAAAAATGGCAGATCGCCGCCGCCATCCCCACCCGCAAAGAGATGATGGACGGTCAGTGCCGCTGGCGCGGCTGCAACCTCACATTTTACGGTATCCTGCTCGCCACCGGCGGCTGCCTCGGCGTCCTGGTCTTTGCCTTTCTTCTCGCCGCGGCCGGCCATGCCGGAACCACCATCATTTTCCTCAGCGGCGTCATCCTCTTTTTTTCCGTCATTGCCGCAAAAGTCATCGCACGAGTCGTGGAAAAGAAAAAGAACACGCTGACCGTGGCCGGCGCTGCGACAACCGGCCTCTTTCTGGCCCCGCTTGCCGTATTCCTCCACAACCGCTTTCTTGTCAGTGGCAGCGATCCAATCCTGCTCATGCCGGTGATGGCGGCACTCTCCACCGGTTATCTCATCGGCGAAGGGACAGGCAGGCTGGCCTGTCTCAGTTTCGGCTGCTGTTACGGCAAACCGCTGGCAACAACGGGAAAATGGATGCAACGGTTGCTTACCCCCATTGCCTGCACCTATCAGGGCGAGACCAAAAAAATCTCCTATGCCTCGGGCTTAAGCGGAGTGCCGGTGGTGCCGGTGCAGGCGCTGACCTCGTTTTTCTTTGTCGTCACCGGTCTTGTCGGCATCCATCTCTATCTGAACGGTCGTTCCGCCTCTGCCTTTGGCCTGACCGCCATTTTTGCCATGACATGGCGGCTGCTGTCGGAACGATGGCGAGCCGACTATCGGGGCCAGAGCCGGTTCAGTGCCTACCAGATCATGGGCCTCATCAACATCGTTTTCATTCTCTTTCTCCTGCTGATTCTTCCGGCAACGCCGGTGAAAACCCTTCGCTTCCAGGAAGGGCTGGCCGCCCTGTGGACCCCCTGGACCCTGCTCTCTTTCCAGGGGTTGTGGCTTGCCCTCTTTCTGCGAACCGGTCTGAGCCGGGTCACCGGCTCAACCATCTCGTTTCATGTCAGGCACGAAGAAATCTGATAAAAAGCGCCTGCCAAACCCGTAAGATTTTTTTTTTCGCCACAGAGCGCGCTGAGAGCGCAGAGAAAAAATCTTTAATACAATCAGTTATCTGTGGGTGTTCTGCGGTCTCTGCGGGTAATTTTCAGTTTTCACGAGACCATCACGCTTCGAGGAGATGCCTGTCAACCGCCAGACGGCAGGTTCCCTTTTCCAGGCAGCCCAGGCAGGCGTTTTCAACAAGCGTGAGGGGAGAGCGGCGGCTGTTGCCCATCCAGGCAATAGCGAATCTGCTGTGGAGATTGCCCTTGGCCGTCCTTTTCAGAATGGCGATGGAGCGGGAGACGTCTTCCATTGTATAGAGACGCGGACCGGCCTCGATCAGCAGTACCGCAGCGCT
The DNA here is from genome assembly GCA_049323655.1 of Thermodesulfobacteriota bacterium. Taxonomy (GTDB): domain Bacteria; phylum Desulfobacterota; class Desulfobulbia; order Desulfobulbales; family SURF-16; genus DB1. Next base: position 63,790 of record JBMONO010000006.1, read on the forward strand.
CAGACTGAGCAGGCCGAAGCGTTTTTTTTCACCATTGCGATCAGTTGCCAGGATAAACCCCTGCTCCCGCTCTCCATGGTCATAGAGAGTCGCGATAGCGTGATTGAATTTGTCGATAATCTCTTCCACCTCTGAACAGAGTCGCGCCATTGCCCCCTTGGCAAGCACAGCGCCGGCGAAAAAATCATCGCCGCCGAGATGGCCGGCAAAATTCTCCTTGTCTGTGGCAAAAAAAGAATTTTTCAGGAGATCGGCAAACATAAGAATGGCACGATCGCCCCGGCGAAAGCCGTAATGATCATTAAAGGGCTTGAAATCGTTAAAATCGAAATAAATCAGCCCGTATCCGGTGGCCACGTCCGTGTAAGCCCTGGTCAGATAATCGACGATCTGGCTGTTGCCTGGCATTTTTGACAGAGGATTCTGCTCCCGGGCAAGGGACAAATTTTTTTCATGAAGTATCTTTATGATGGCCGCGCTGGTCAGGAAGCCAACGTAACGCCCATCACTGGTCAGGATAATACCTTCCGGATCACGGGTCAGGGAAAACACCTCCAGCAGCTTTTCAATGGAGCGGGTCTTTTCCATGACCGGGCAGAACGAGACGAAATTCTGGACGTTTTTGCACAGGCTCTTGTTCAGCAGCAGGTTGCGGCCGTATTGCGTGTAGACATAATCCTTGAGAAATTTTTCCCGGATGATACCGAGCGGTTCACCGCCCGGATTCAAGAGAGGAAAGAACGTCCGCTCCTTGTTCTGACGGAACTTTTTCAGAACGATCTCCAAGCCGTCCCGGGTATACTGATCAGGTTCCAGGACCACCGGCGGGATGTATTCGATATTGGCGGCGAGAATCTTTTCATCACTGTTATCGGCGCGTCTGTCCTTGCGGCCGAGCACGGCGATTTCCTCATAGACAAATCGGATATCCGACAAAATGACGGTCGGCTTCTGGATGAGATAACCCTGGACATAATCACAGCCGATTTCCTTGCAGGCGAAATACTCCCGTTCCGTTTCCACCCCTTCGGCGATCACCATACTGCCCAGGATATGGGCAAGATCAACCACCTTGGCGACAAAAAGCTTCTTTTTGGCGTCGGTGGCAATGTCATTGATGAAAAAGCGATCGATCTTGACGAAATTCGGCTCCGCGTAGTAGAGCAGTTGCAGACCGGAAAATCCGGAGCCGAAATCGTCGATGGCGACTTTCAACTGAGACGTCCGCCGTTTCCGGCAGTAGCCGCAAAATGCCTCATAATCGTCAATGGGCTGCTGTTCCGAAATTTCCAGACAGATCATGCCCGGTTCCACACCACAGGCAGACACCAACCCGGAGAAATTTTCACACAATTCGTCGGGGTTGGCCAGAATGCGGTTATCGAGATTGAGAAAGAGAATAATCCGCCCATTCTGCGGCAGGAGCAGATATTTGCGGACCGCCTTTTCCCGGAGCAGGAGCTCGAAAAAGGCAAGCTCACCGTCGCGATAGGCAGCATCGAACATCTCGCCGATCGTGGAGAAACCGGCGGCGGCCCAGTTGCGAACCAGGGCCTCACAGCCGAGACAGACCCCGGTGTGGATATTGACGATGGGTTGAAAGGCATAGTCAAGCTTCTCAACGATGGCCCGCCAATCGACCCCGCCACTGGGATATGACGTCTGCCGGCAAAAAGCATGATCGTCACCTGCAAGAATCGCCTCCCCAACAATCAGTGCCATCCCGTCGTCCCCCGATACCGATTAATTGACCGGCACATAACCTGCGCCAAGCAGATGCAGTCTGGCCCTGGAAAAATCAAGCAGCGCCGTTAACTCACCGGCGATTTCCCCGGAACGATTCCGGACAGTGCCGGAAAGATCAAGGCCGCTGCTTGCCGCGTCATTGACCAGGGCAATGTCGGCCGAGACATCCCGGGTGTCGGCCGCCGTCTGATCCGTCAGCTCCGAGATCCTTCCAGCCAGATTTTCCTGGGTCCGGACCGCGGCGCTGATGATTGTCGTCACCTCGGTCAGATGATGAACCAGTTGCTCGATACTGCCAAGGTTGCCGCTCGTGGTGGCGGCTGCCTGTTCGATTGCCGCGATTTTCGCCATCACCGAGGCGGTGGCCTTTTCCGTTTCCTGGGAGAGTACCTTCACCTCTGAGGCGACAACGGCAAAGCCCTTGCCCGCCGCTCCGGCCCGCACCGCCTCGATGGTGGCGTTCAGGGCCAGCAGCTTTGTCTGTTCGGCAATGGAACGAACGATTTCGATGATACCGTGGATCTCCCTGGTCGCCTGCCCGAACCGTTCGAGATCCTGGCGCGACTTACGGGTTCCGTCGATCATGGTGTCAATAATGCCGGACTGGGCGCCGATCTGCCTGGTGATGTCGGCAACGGCAACCAGCATCTGCCGGGACGAGGAGGAAACCGTCTCGGTGTTGGCTGCGGTATGCTCCGCGATGCGCGCCACCCGTGCCGCCTGTTGCCTGGTGGTCGAGGCGGCCTGGTGCTGATTGCCGGCCAGGGAAACCAGTTCCTGGGCCATGCCTTCCACCCTGGCGACGACCGCCGAGGTCTGCTGCACCAGCTCATTGATAATACCTTCCTGATACTGCCGGCGCTGCTCGGCCTCCTGCTTGACAAGCTGTTTGGCCTGTTCCTCCTGGCGCAGCCTGTTCAGGGTCTCCTTGAAGTTACCAATGGCGCCGGCCAGAATACCGATCTGATCGGAACGACCGCCATAGGGCACATCCGGGAAATGGCCGGCGCGAATCCGATCAATGATGGTGGTGAGGGTCAACAGCGGCTTTTCGACGATGACACGGATCAGAAAAGACAAGACAATGAGATTGCTGATAACCGCGCAGAGGCTGATGAACAGATTCATCCGGTTCTGCCGTGTCCGCAGCTCATCGAGCTGCGCCTCGGCAGCGGCAATATGCTCCTGTTGCCGGAGAATCCCGGTGCGGGTCTGTTCCGCCTGCAGAGCCTCATCGGCCAGCAGCGCCCGTAAGGAAGAGATCTTGTCCTGAAACTGTTGCAGACTGCCGGCCGATGCCTGCTGCTGGTCGATGATTTCGGTAACCACGGCTGCGTCGGCCGACGGATTGCCGCTGGTGAAACGGGTACGGGAAACGGTGCCGGTGAAGGTGTTGTCCGGGGAGAAGACGCCATGGGCAACGACAATGGCGTTGCCCTCGACGAGGGCGACAACCTTGCCATTGCCCAGGTCACGCCGCTGCTGGCGGGAATAGAGTGCGGCGTACTGTTCCCGGTTTTCGATTTTCTCCTCCCCGCTGATCGGGAAACGGGATTTGAGTTCGGTCAGGATCCGATCGGCGTGATCCTCCTGAAAAAAATCACCCAGCCCGAGATAGCGTTCCTGCAGACTGAAAATCATTTGGCGCTGGCTGTCGTTCAACTGCGCGTAGATAGTGAGCAGCTCGCCGGTCGCATTCTCGATCTTCCCTTGACCATATCGATTGGCCAGGAGGATGGCGCCGATAAAGACATTGGTAACAATGGCCACCCCGACCAGAATCTTCATGCCGACGGAAATACGCCGATCACCCTTTCGCCACTTTGCCAGTACCGTCGCCATACATCCTCCATCCTGTCAGGCTTCCTCGCAAGAAAAACCACTCTTGCAACAGGGTAGTGGACAATCATCAGGAAAACATTACGGGCTGGTTAAATCTCTGTTCATCGAGGCCGAAGGCCACAGCAGGGGGTTCACATCCTGGCATTGGCGCCGGGCCGGATCTTCAGGGAATCACTGTCTTCAGCCGGTTCCCGCTCCCAGGCCAGCTCAAGGGTAATCCGGTTTTTGTCCCTGCTCTGCTTGACTTCAATCTCCAGTTTCACCTCGGTCGGAATACGCATCATGACCGCATCGTTGCCGCATTCAACCATGACCTGGCCGGTTTTCATGCCGGCAGCGATATTTTCCAGAAACGTGACGACTTCAGTGGTTGCCAACATTTTTTTGGCCGAGATCTTATTGCTGCTCATGCTGTTGCTCCTTTCGCAAAAGACGCCATGCGGCGACCACCGTCCGCATGGCGTCGCAGAAAAACATCATTTGTGCGCTGCCGGCGTGTCCTTGCCCTTTGCCTTGGCATCGTCCCTGGCCGCTCCCTTGTCATCAGCCTTGGCCGCCTCCTTCACCTCGGGCGTCTTTTCCGGGACATCACATTTTTTCGCGGCCGGGGCCGCCTCCTGTTTCTCTTCACCCCCTTCGCTCGTGCCGCAGGGCTGCCCCGGCGGCACGAGTCGCGCCTCCGGCACCCGGGAGGAGATTTTCAGCTTCGCCTCCTCGGAAAGCGGTTCCTCTTTCCAGGACAGCTCGATACTCACCTTCTGCTTGCCCTTTTTGATCGCCGCCTCGACCTCGACCTCGACATACTCGCCAGGGGTGAGACAGATGCACTCCTCACCCTTTTCAATGCAGATCGTCTTTTCCCGGTAGCTTTTGGCCAGCTCATCAAGCAGCGTAGCGGCGGCGGCAAAGTCCAGTGTTCCCTCGATCGCCAATTTCTCTTTTGTCATGCCCTTTTCCTCCCTGTTCATTTTTTTAGTTTATTGAATCCCTTACCCTGTTATCCCGGATCAGGTCCTCCTCATCCGCTCACTGATCGTCCGGCTCGTCGTCATCACTGTCGGGCGCGCCGACAAACAGGGGATTTTCATCATCAAGCCCCAGTTCGGCGAATTTCTTTTCCGCCTTTTTCAGAAACTTCTCCAGCGCCTTGTCAATGACGGTGTCAACATCGAGCTTTTTATTGAGAAAGCGCGCCTTCTCTTTTGCCCGCTCGAGCCTGTTTGCCAGCTCAATATCAACATTGAAAATAACGCGCTTATACTCTTTATCCTCTTTAAAGATTCCCATTTTTTCCTGTAAAATTGAATAGTAATAATATTTAAAAAATAAATTTTTCGTACAATTTATGTACAGAATTATAACAATTTTTTAAATATTGAAAATATTTTTTTACAGAAAAAAAACGATCACCACAAAACGCGAAACCGAAGCACGGAGCCATCCCCGTGCTTCGGTCAGCAGCTGTTCCAGGTCAGCAGCAATTATCTGCTGTTTTTGTCATGTCCCACCTTCTTGCCGGGCAGATCCTTTCCGGCAACCACCTTGACATAGATCGGATTGGAGTAGAACCAGAGATCGGCATAGGCCTCGGCCACCTCATCAAGTTTGCTGGTGGTGCCGATGGCTATCCCGTCAAAGAGATGAGCCTGGAGAACGGCAGGATCCATGCCGGCATAGAGGTTGTCGTTTGCCTCGGTGTCCGGCAGGGGATTGCCGTTTTCATCGGTCTCCAGGGGGACATTGGCCGGCAGGTTGGTGCCGCGCAGTCGGAAATACATATCCTTGTCGGCCTTGACATGATAGACAAAGGTCATGTAACCGTCTTCGTCGCAGTCGGTCCGCTCGAAGGTCGCGACCACGGCGGTGGTGGGATTGACCGCCACGGTGTAGGCCGGATCGGTGGGCTCGACCATGCCGGTCACCTCGCCGGCGATGAGATCAACATGATGAAGTTCCGGCATGGAGAGCGGCTGGGTGACGCCGATCTGGGCCAGGGAGGGATTATCCATGTCAAGCGGGCAGTTGTTGGGGGTTACCGGATCATGCACCTTGATCTTGATGGTGACCATGTCGCCCTCGGCAACGGTCAGGGTCTGGCCCATGACAGCCGAGTTGTTTTTACTTTTGGCGGTAAACTGCAAATCGTCGATCAGATCGCCCATGACATGCCAGCTGTTGCCGGAACGCAGGCCACGGACCACGGCCCCCTCCCGGTTTGCATCGGTGGTGTCGATGAAGGTGTAGTTCTTCTGATATTCGCCGGGCCAGAAATCGCTGCCGCCGACGCTCCAGTGGGCATGAAAGTCGGAGCTGGCAAAATTCCACCAGTTGCGGCCCTCGCCGAGGAGGGCGTCCCACAGACCGCCGACCTGGGCGCTGTACCAGCCGTTGCCGCCATAAGTGCCGCCGCCGCTGGCGGTGCGCTCGAAGCCGCGGTCCGCCTGGGTCTGATGCCCCGGCGCGCCCTCGTAGCCGAACGCCACCTCCGGGCCGGCATTGTTGTAATCACGGAAATGCTCGATGTTGTAGCCGCCGCCGCTTGTTGCAGTCCAGATATTGTCGCGCTCAATATGAGCAAAGACGATATAGCCCTCATCGATGCGACCCTCGCCCAGCTGTTCCTGCATCCAGGCAACACCGGCCACCGAGTCGGCATGCTGCTCCGGCGGAGTTTTGGCGGTGGAGCTGACCGAAGTCGCATTCTGGACAAAATTGGTCCGTCCATTCTGCTTGACCAGGGTGCCGAAGGGAGTTCCCTCGCCCTCGCGACTCATGTCCACGTCAGAGGCGTCGAACATGAATTCAAAGGCGCTGATGGCGCCGGCATCCTCGGCGACAATGGCGGTGGAGCAGTGCTCATGACCGGGGACATTCCACTCGAAACCGTTCAGCACCGTCCTGTCCGGGTAATTAGCCCGGGTGGCGAGGATGTCAGGGTAAACGAAATCACGCAGGCTCTGCCAGCGCCACATGACCTGATGACCGCCGGAGAGGGCATACCAGCTGGCCGGATCGATCGGGTTGACCGGATAAACGGTGATATCATCCCAGTACTTGCCGTTGCCGTCCCGGTTCCGCGATCCGCCATGTTCGGAGTTGGCCCACCAGGCGAGCCCGTAATTGGCGTTTTGCTCCATCACCCGGAAAAACGGATTGGAGCCGTCGGTATAGTAGGTGTGCTGATGAAAATCGCCGGGCAGATAGGCCCCGGCAGGCTGCCTGGCCTCACCACCCTGCACCATGACCAGGGGCAAGGCGAGGGTGGCTGTTACCGCAAGTGCTCTCAGTGACTTTTTCATTTTTTCGCTCCTTTTTTTTGCTGTATGTTTTATATGACAATGAAAAACAATCGCCCCACTGGCGTCCACATTTTGAACGAAAGCGAACCGATGTCGCATTTCCAGCAGCACACGGCCACTTTGTTCCCAGCTAAAGCAATGACAAACCCGTAAAAAGTCTTTTTTCACCACAGAGCGCACTGAGAACGCAGAGAAAACATATTTAATTACAATTAGTTATCTCTGTGCGCTCTGTGGTCTCTGTGGTTAATTTTCACTTTATTACGAGACCATAAAGCAATAAATACCCGGCAAATATGAGGATGGGATCAGAATGACGACAGTTTTCCGTATGGAAATTATGAGGATCTCATTTACAGAGCACAAAAAAAGGACAGGCAATCCAACCCTCGACAAAACAAGAAGAAAAGTATGCAACAAAAAGCTAACGGAAACAAAACAGACAACAAATACTGACACGGTAAAGTGAAATCACTGAAGGACGCCATTGACCACGTTCGGGCTTCCCTTCACGCATGATCCCTCCAATCGGCCGGGACGATGATCCCCACCAGAGCATCTTTCATCGTCCCGGCCACCCCCCATCCCGAAGGTTATCGCCCTCCCGGGCAGGCCGGCAGACAAGGAGTCGCATGTCGAAAAGAAAAAAGATCTTCATCCTCGACACCAACGTCATCCTCCACGATTCATCTTGCATCAACCAGTTTCAGGAACACGACATCATGATCCCCATCACCGTTCTTGAGGAGCTCGACCACTTCAAGAAGGGCAATCAGTCCGTCAACTACCATGCCCGGCAGTTTGCCAGATCACTGGACGAATTGAGCGGTGACAAGCTCTTCAACGGCGGCATCCGCATCGGCCCCAGCCGGGGAAAAATCTCCGTCCGCCTTGAACGGGAGATTCACCCCGACATCCGCGCCAACTTCCATTCCGCCAAGGCGGATCACCACATCATCAATATCGCCTACCACGAGGCGCGTGACAACGACTGCCGGCAGGTGATCCTGGTGACCAAGGACGTCAACATGCGGATGAAGGCCAAGGCGGTGGGTCTGCTGGCCCAGGACTACACGACGGACCATATCAAGGATATCTCTTCCCTGTATGCCGGCTACCGGTTGGTGGAAAACGTGGCGGACACCGTAATTAACAGGCTGCATGCCGGTGACGAGGAAAGGGTGACGGCAGAGGAGATTGCGAGCGACTTAACGCCGCTCAACAATGAATATTTGATACTGCGCAACGGCAGAAAATCGGCACTCGCCTTCAGAGATGGAGAAACGGGACTGATTCGACGGATCGAACGGCAGGAGGGCTACGGCATCCAGCCGCGCAACGCGGAACAGAGTTTTGCCTTGCACGCCCTGCAGCATGCCGCGGTGCCGCTCGTCACTATCTCCGGCAAGGCGGGCACCGGCAAAACCCTGCTCGCCCTGGCGGCGGCTCTCGAAAAAAGGCGGCAGTACCGGCAGATTCTGCTCGCCCGACCGGTGGTGCCGCTCAGCAACAAGGACATCGGCTACCTGCCCGGCGACATCCATTCGAAGCTCAAACCTTACATGCAGCCGCTGCACGACAACCTCGGCGTCATTCGCAACCAGTTCGCCGAGGGCAGTGACCGGGCCGGCACCATCCACAAGATGCTGGAGAATGAAAAACTGATCATCGAACCGCTCGCCTATATCCGCGGCCGCAGCCTGGTCGGCATCTACCTCATCGTCGACGAGGCGCAGAACCTCACCCCGCATGAGGCGAAAACCATCATCACCCGGGCCGGTGAAGGGACGAAGATCGTCTTCACCGGCGACATCTTCCAGATCGACCACCCCTACCTCGATAGTCTGTCAAACGGCCTCAGCCACCTGATCGACAAAATGCAGGGCCACCGGCTTTATGCCCACATCAATCTGCAAAAAGGCGAACGGTCGGAACTGGCGGAGCTGGCCAGCAATCTCCTGTAACCCCGACCGTCCCGTCCCGACGCAAAGAGGGCGAGAACGAATGAAACTCACCTTTGCACTACCGGCAGGAGAATGGAAAAGGTTGATCCCTCGCCCTCGCGGCTCTCCACCGCCACCTCGCCGTCGTGAGCCTGGACGATATGCTTGACGATGGCAAGCCCCAGGCCGGTGCCACCCAGTTTGCGGCTGCGTGCCTTGTCGCTGCGGTAAAAGCGCTCGAAAAGTCGCGGCAGATGCTGCCTGGCGATGCCGACGCCGAAATCACGCACACTGATGACGATCCTTTTCCCGCCCCTGACATCCTCCTGCTCCGCCGCCCGGACGAGAACCTCGCTGTTTGCCTCGCTGTACTTGATGGCGTTGACCACCAGATTGACAACAGCCTGTTCAAGCAAGGTCTCGTTGACCCTGGCCTGGAGATGTTCCGGACAGGACAGGGCAATATGGATATTCTTTTCCGCCGCCTTCATCCGGCAGGTCAGCACCGCCTCTTCGAGCACCGGATAAAGCATCTGTTTTTTCAGCACCACCTCATGGTCTTCCGACTGTTTTTCAATCCGGGACAGGGCGAGCAGATCCTCGATAATGGCATAAAGCAGATCACTCTGCTTAAGAACGATCCGCAAAAAGGAAACCGCCTCCTCCCGCTTGTCGATCGCCCCGTCAAGCAGGGTCTCGACATAGCCCTTGATCGAGGTGATGGGTGTTTTCAGCTCGTGGGAGACGTTGGCGACAAAATCACGACGAACATTCTCGAGCCGCCGCAGCCGGGTGACGTCGTTCAAGACGACCAGCACGCCGATGTTGCGGCCGCCGTCATAAAGGGGAACGCCGTTGGTCTGCAGATAGCGTTCCTGCTGCCCTTCCTGGGCGGTTATTTCTCCCTGCAGGGGTAACAGCGTTGTGAGAATTTCCCGAATCTGCCGCTGCAGGTCAACGTTGCGGATCACCTCCTGAATCGTCTTGCCGCCAACTTCACGCGGATCGACGGCGAATACCGCGGCCGCCGCCTGATTCATCCTGATCACCCGCTCTTCCGTGTCGCAGGCGATGACCCCTTCGGCCATGCCGGCAAAAAGAGTCTCCAGTTCGTTGCGCTGGCGGCTGATCGTCCTGATCCGCTCATTAAGCTGACCGGCCATCCGCTCCATGGCGTCGGCCAGGGCGGTCACCTCAAGCGAGGCTGCTTCCTTGTTCCGCAGGGACATGCCCCGGCTGAAATCACCCATGGAAAACCGTTCGGCGCTCTGCCTGATCTCCTCAAGCGGCCTGCTGATCCGGCGGGAGACCAGCAGGGTGATCAAAGCGGCGACCAGCACAACAACGATGGCGCCCAGGCCGATCCTGATCTGCACGTCTCTGAGCGTCTCGCTGATGGCGGTGACCGGAATCGCCACCCGCAGGACACCGGCGACCCGGACGCCGGCCTCGGCGCGCGGGCCGGGATGCACCTCCTGGCCGGGCAGGGGAATCGCAACATAGAGCATGGTCTGTTGCAGCGTTTTACTGAAACGGAGAGCACTGCCAATGCCCCCGTCATAAGCGGTCAAAATCTCGGGTCGGCTGCCGTGCGGCTCCATCACCGCAGGGTTTTCATCAGAGTCGGCGACCACGGCGCCGGCGGGGTCGATGACGGTGATCCGGGTCCGCGCCTCACGACCGGATTTGCGGATAAAGTCACGCAATTCGGCAAGCCGGCCGGCAGCCAGCAAATCGGCGCTCCGCTCCCGCACCAGATAGGCCCGGGCCTGCAAACCGGCGGTCATCTGCTGATAATAGAAATCCCGCAAAGCCGAGGTGCCGTACCAGGTGACCGCGAGCATGGCTGCCAGGGTAATAACGAGGTTTGCCGGAAAAATCTGCCAGATCAGCTTTTTATGACGGTAGTGCATGGAATCTCCTCATTCCTTGAAGCGGTAACCGACCCCGCGCACCGTTTCGATACAACTGCCCGCCTCCCCCATCTTTTTGCGCAACCCGAAGATCTGTACGTCAATGGCTCGGGGAGTGACGAGAAAATCATAGCCGCGCACCGCATCGATGATCTGCTGGCGGGAAAAAACCCAACCTGGCTTGCCGGCGAGCAGATGAAGGATGCCGAATTCGGTCATGGTCAGTTGCAGCACCTGACCGTTCAACCTGACCTCATGCCGGCCGGGATGGATCTCCAGCCCCTGGAGAACGATACTGCCGCTCTTTTTCTCAACATGGGTTTCCGCCTGCTCAGCCCGCCGACGCAGCAGGGCCTTGATCCGGGCAATGAGCACCTTGGGACTGAACGGTTTTGTCACATAATCATCAGCCCCGACCTCAAGCCCGGCCACCACGTCGTCCTCCTCGCCCTTGGCGGTCAGCATCAGGACGGGAATAACCCGCAACTGCTCGCTTTTCTTGATGGCCCGACAGACTTCGATGCCGCTGACACCGGGCAGCATCAGATCGAGCAGCACGCAATCCACCGCATTCACCTTCAGCTTGTCCATCCCCTCCTCGCCGGTATCGGCGCAGATCACATGAAAACCGGCCTTGATGAGATTGTAACTGACCAGCTGCTGGATATCCTCGTCGTCCTCAACGATCAGAATCGTGGCCCTGCCCATACCGTCTCCTGCATCATTTTTTGCATGTGCCAATCCCCTTTTCCAGTTGAGTCTTTTCTGCAAAACGAAGGAGCTTGCCCCCTTTTCTTCCCTTACTATGCAGATTTTTCTTTTCCCGCAAGACGATTTGCGAATCGTAACGCAATCTTAACATTCTCTTAACTGAAGCCAAATTTTTGTCTCGTAGGATGGGCAAATGTGATAGTTTGAAAGAAAAATCAACCGACCTGCCACGCGTGATCTCAATACCGGCAGAAAAGGGAACGCCATCAACTATCACCCGGAAAGGAGATGCTTTTCATGGCTGTGCATCACACATTTCATCGAGAACTGGAAAAACTGAACCAGAAGCTGTTGTCCATGGGCGCTCTGGTGGAGGAGCGGGTCCGCATGGCGGTCACCGTCATTGAAACCCATGACGAGGAGATGATCCAGAAGATCATCCGCTCCGATTACGAAATCGACGACATGGAAGTTGAGATCGAGGAGGAGTGCCTGAAAATCCTCGCCCTCCATCAACCGGTGGCCAGTGACCTGCGCTTTCTCATCACCGTCATCAAGATCAACAATGAAATAGAGCGAATCGGCGACATGGCGGTCAATATCGCCAAACGGGTCGAGGGGATCGTCCAGAGCAGCAGCTCCCTCAAGAGCGGCTTCGACTACGGCGAGATGTCGGAGCATGTCATCACCATGCTGAAAATGAGCCTTGACGCCCTGGTGCACCGCGACGCCTCCCTGGCCCGCAAGATCTTCTTTATCGACGACGAGGTCGACGCGCTCCGCAACCAGGCCTATGACACGGTCATCAAGCTGCTCGGCAAGTTTCCCGAGCATCCGGCCTGCATGATCAACAACTTCCTCCTCGCCCGTCATCTTGAAAGGATCGCCGACCGGGCCACCAACATTGCCGAAGAGGTGATCTACCTCGTTGAAGGCGAAATCGTCAGGTTTCGGTGATGGGAGGAGGTCACATGAGCGCTTCATATCTCTTTGCAACCATCCTGCTGCTGGCAGCGACCTCCTATTATTTCGCCCGCTCCCGCGCCTTTGCCGTCGCCAGCCAATGCGGCGGAGTCAGGGCGCTTCATTCCCTGCCAGGTCACTACGGCATGCTCACCGCGCTGTGGTGCGCCCTGCCGGCCCTGCTGATCTTCACGGTCTGGCAGATGGCCGAATCAGCGGTCATCACCGCGCTCGTCACCGCCCAGCTGCCGGCGGAAATCGCCGCCCTGCCGCAGAGTCGCCTTGGCCTTGTCATCAACGACATCAAAAACACCGTTGCCGGCAACATCGTTGCCGGCGACCCGGCCCCTTATGTGCTGCAGGCCGCTGACCATTACCGCTCCCTGCAGACCATTTCCGACCGGGCCCTGGCCGGGGTCCTCCTCGCCTGTATGCTGGCGGCCGGCAGCCTTGCCTACCTGAAGATCAGCCCGACCCTGCGCGCCCGCAACAAGGTGGAAAAGGTCTTCCGCCTTCTGCTTTTGCTCTGCGCCGCCTTTGCCATCCTCATCACGGTGGGCATCATCCTTTCAGTGCTGTTCGAGGCAATCCGCTTTTTCAAGGTCATCCCGGTTCACGAATTTCTCTTCGGCCTGCAATGGAGCCCGCAGACCGCCATCCGCAGCGACCAGATCGGTTCGGCGGGCGCCTTCGGGGCTATCCCGGTTTTTGCCGGCACCGCCCTGATCGCTCTGATCGCCATGATCGTCGCCGTTCCCATCGGCCTCATGTCCGCTATTTATCTCTCCGAGTATGCCAGCAACCGCACCCGTTCAGCGGTCAAGCCGCTGCTCGAAATCCTGGCCGGCATCCCCACCGTGGTCTACGGCTTTTTCGCAGCACTCACCGTCGCCCCGTTTCTCCGGGACACCGGTTCCCTTTTCAATCTCTCCATCTCCTCGGAAAGCGCCCTGGCCGCCGGGGTGGTGATGGGCATCATGATCATCCCCTTTGTCTCGTCTCTTTCCGATGACGTTATCCACGCCGTGCCCCAAGCCATGCGCGATGGTTCGCTCGCCCTTGGCGCGACCAGATCGGAGACGATCAAACAGGTCGTCATTCCGGCCGCCCTGCCCGGCATTGTCGGCAGCATCCTGCTCGCCGTTTCCAGGGCCATCGGCGAAACGATGATCGTCGTCATGGCCGCCGGCCTCTCCGCCAATCTCACCGCCAACCCCTTTCAGGCGGTCACCACCGTTACCGTCCAGATCGTCACCCTGCTGGTCGGCGATCAGGAATTCGACAGTCCGAAGACCCTGGCCGCCTTTGCCCTGGGCCTGCTTCTTTTCGTTTTTACCCTGCTGCTCAACATCATCGCCCTCTATGTGGTGCGAACCTACCGGGAACAATACGAATAGAGGGAGAGAAACGATGAAGAACGAACAGCAAAACAGCTCCATGGCCAAGGTCAATGCCGGTCTGCTCAAACGCTACCGGGCGGAAAAGCGCTTCCGATTTTACGGGATGGCGGCGATTTTCATTTCACTCGTCTTTCTCGCCCTGCTCTTTGTCTCCATTGTCGGCAGGGGGTATTCCGCCTTCCAGCAAACCTATGTGCAGCTGGACATCTTTTTTAACCCAACCGAATTTGCCGGCGAAAATCTGGCAACCGCCGATTTTGCGGGGCTGGTCAAAACATCATTACGCGAGAAGTTCCCCGAAGTCACCGACCGGCGCGGCAAAAAAGAGCTCTACGACCTCGTCAGTTCCGGTGCCGCATTTATCCTCCAGGACATGGTGCAGGATGACCCCTCCCTCATCGGCAACACCAAAGCGGTATGGGTGCCGGTCAACGACGACGTGGACATGCTCTACAAAGGCTTTATCGACCGGACGAAGCCAGAGGGAGAACGACGGATCAAGGACAGCCAGCTCGGCTGGCTTGACAAACTGGAACAGGAAGGCCGGCTGGACAAGAGGTTCAACCGGACTTTCTTCACCGCCGGCGACTCGCGCGAGCCGGAACTTGCCGGCATCTGGGGCGCAACCAGAGGCTCGTTTTACGTACTCGTCATCACCCTGCTCCTCTCCTTTCCGGTGGGGGTGGCGGCCGCCGTGTACCTCGAAGAATTCGCCCCGAAAAACCGCTGGATCGATCTCATCGAGGTCAACATCAACAATCTGGCCGCGGTTCCCTCCATCGTCTTCGGTCTGCTCGGACTCGCCGTTTTCATCAACTTTTTCGGCATGCCGCGCTCAACGCCCCTGGTGGGCGGACTGGTCATGACCCTGATGACCCTGCCGGTCATCATCATCGCCAGTCGCGCCTCCCTCCAGTCGGTGCCGCCGTCAATCCGCGAGGCGGCCCTCGGGGTCGGCGCCTCGAAAATGCAGATGGTGGTCCATCATGTCCTGCCCCTTGCCCTGCCCGGCATGCTGACCGGCACCATCATCGGCATGGCCCGCGCCCTGGGCGAGACCGCCCCTTTGCTGATGATCGGCATGGTCGCCTTTATCGTCGATATTCCCGGCGGTTTCACCGATCCGGCCACCGCCTTACCGGTGCAGATCTATCTGTGGGCCGACAGCCCGGAACGGGCCTTCACCGAACGGACATCTGCGGCGATCATGGTCCTGCTCGCCTTTCTCATCTGCATGAACGCCGGCGCAGTCTATCTGCGCAAACGCTTTGAAATCAAATGGTAGGTCCCATATTTTCACTTTCCACAAAGGAGAAAACGCATGAAAAGGAAAACATTTGCAGTGGCAGCGGCATTACTGGCAGGCATTGTCGGCACCTCGACGGTGCAGGCGGCTGGACGCGATTACATCAGCATCGTCGGCTCCTCCACCGTTTACCCCTTTGCCACGGTGGTGGCGGAGCAGATCGGCAAGACCAGTAATTTCAAAACCCCGAAGATCGAATCCACCGGCACCGGCGGCGGCTTCAAGCTCTTCTGCGCCGGCGTCGGCGTCCAGCATCCGGACATGACCAATGCTTCCCGGGCGATCAAGAAATCGGAATACGACACCTGCCAGGCCAACGGCGTCAAGAACATCGTCGAGGTCAAGATCGGCTATGACGGCATCGTCCTCGCCAACTCGAAGAAGAGCGCGCCGATGCAGATCTCCCGCAAGGAGATTTTCCTCGCCCTGGCCAAAGAGGTGCCGGACCCCAAAGGCGGCGACGCACTGATTGCCAACCCCTATAAGAACTGGAGCGAAATCAACCCGAATCTGCCTAACGTCAAGATCGAGGTCCTTGGCCCGCCGCCCACCTCCGGCACCCGCGACGCCTTTGTCGAACTGGTCATGGAGGCAGGTGGTGATGAATTCGAGTCCATCAAGGCCATGAAAAAAAGCGACAAGGACAGACACAAGGCCATCACCCAGAGCGTGCGTGAGGACGGCGCCTTCATCGAGGCCGGTGAAAACGACAACCTCATCGTTCAGAAACTCGAGGCCAACCCCAACGCCTTCGGCATCTTCGGTTTCAGCTTCCTAGATCAGAACGCCGACAAGGTGCAGGGAGCCATTGTCGAAGACAACGCCCCGACCTTCGAGAACATCGCGGATGGCAAGTATCCGGTTTCCCGCCCCCTGTTCTTCTATGTGAAGAAGGATCATGTCGGCGTCATTCCCGGCATCGAGGAGTATCTGGCCGAATTCACCAGTGAAAAGGCCTGGGGCGAAGAAGGCTATCTCGCCGACAAAGGCATGATCCCCATGCCGGAAGAGGAACGCAAAGCAGTGGCCGGTGACGTCAAGGCGCTGAAACCCCTCAGCATGTAAGCCGAACACCGCTCATCCTGGCGCCGGGGTCTGCCGGAATGGTAACGCCGGCCCCGACGCCAGCTCTTTTTTCTTCATATTTCATCGCAAGGATCGGGAATCACCCTGTTTTTCTTTGTGTTTTCCCCGGTCTCTGTGGTAGAATTTGCGGAGCAGCAACAGCATGAACGCGATACTTGACATCAGCAGTCACGATCTTTCCGCCATGAGAACCAAGGAGGATGTTTTGTCGCTGGCCCAAGACAAAGCGCTTCACAAAAAACGTGAAACTGTAGGCAACCCCTTTGTCGAAACCCCCCGCATGACCTGCCGAGAGGTTTTTGTCTACTACGGGGAGAAAATGGCGATCAACAATGTCAGTATCGATATCGCCCACAATGAAGTGATTGCCATGATCGGACCGTCCGGCTGCGGCAAATCGACCTTTCTCCGCTGCCTCAACCGCATGAACGACACGGTGGAGGGCTGCCGGGTCACCGGTGAAATCCGCCTCGACGACATGGATATCCATGACAAGAGCGTCGATGTCGTTCCCCTGCGCGCCAGAGTCGGCATGGTCTTCCAGAAACCAAACCCCTTCCCGAAATCCATTTACGACAATATCGCCTACGGCCCGAAAATCCACGGACTGGTCAAAAACAAGGCGGAACTCGACGAGGTGGTGGAAACCTCTCTGAAAAAGGCCGGCCTCTGGGAAGAGGTGAAAGACCGACTCAGCCAGCCCGGCACCGGGTTGTCCGGCGGCCAGCAGCAGCGTCTCTGTATTGCCCGGGCCATTGCCGTCAGTCCGGAGGTTATCCTCATGGACGAACCCTGTTCGGCCCTGGACCCCATCGCCACCGCCAAAGTGGAGGAACTGATCGCCGAATTGCGTGAACAGTACTCCATCGTCATCGTCACCCACTCCATGCAGCAGGCCGCCCGCGTCTCCCAGCGCACCGCCTATTTCCATCTGGGCGATCTCATCGAGGTCGGGCCGACGGAGCGTATCTTCACCAATCCCCGCCACCAGCTGACCGAGGATTACATCACCGGCCGTTTCGGCTGATTGCCTCCCGTCCCGCCTGCCAGTAGCCGCGAAACGGGAAGCTCCGTCCTACAGACGCTCGAGGATGGCCTTGACCGTATTGCCTTCCGCCATGCCGGCGAAATGGGCCATGATCGGCTTCATCGCCTGCATCTTGTTGCCAAGCTTGCTGAAATCGATATTGGCGGCGATCCAGGTCCTGATCTCCTCCTCGCTTGCCTGACGCGGCAGATAGCTTTCGAGAATCTGCAAATACTCCGACGGCTCTCCGCCGGTCTGGGCCAGGGTCTCGTTCTCCGCCTTGATCAGCTTGCGGATGACCGCGATCACTTCCGTGTCATCGAGCTCCTTTTTCGCCTGGCGGCCGAACTCGCCGAGCAGGACACGCAGCGCCGAGGTTCGTGCTTCCGTCTTGGCCTTCATCGATTCCTTTAAATCACTTTTGATCTTCTCCTGCAGCGACATCATTTTCTCCTTTTCAAGCACGGATAGTTTCGTAATAACAAAGATGCAACCACAGAGACGACGGAAGCCGCAGAGAAATTACGCTGCGCCCTCTGTGCTCTCAGTGGTGAAAATAGACGTTTACCCCATCATCACCTCTTATTCATACTCTTTTTTTCCAGCCGAACGTTATCGACAAAAAAAACAAGTGGTTTTTCCGGCCGCCGGACAAAAAGGGCAAGACGGCTGACCGCCTCCGGTTGCAGCAGCCGGCCGGTGCCGGAGGTGGTCAGCCCGACAAGATCAACGGCAAAGACATTATCGCCCGGCCGGGCGACAAACCGACCATTGGCCCGATCCGCATAGGGCGGATTATCGCGGCGATCGTCGATGCGCCAGGATAGCCGGATCGGATCGGCGGCAGGATTATGGATATCCACCAGCAGTCGCCCGGCGGCCATCCGCCCCTCCTCAAAAAAACAGGTTAGCCCCGGATATTCGTCGTTGGGATACAGCTCGACCCGCAGACTGTGCCTGCCCGAGGTAACATGGCGATCATCCTGTTCCAGCAGGGTGCCGCAGCGCCAGCGCAGAAAATCCAGCTCCCACTGCTGCTCGAAATCAAACAAAGTGCGGACAGCCGCTCTGTCATATCCCTCCGGACGGCAGGAGACAATGACCACCAGCAGGCCGGCGAGCAAAAAAATCGCCATTAGTGCCAGCAAACGCCTCATCCCCCTTCCTCCACAAAGCGAATGACGGTGATTTCCGGCGGCACCCCGATCCGCACCGGGAAAAAATCCGAGGTGCCGATACCGCGGTTGACATAGAGCCACCGATGCCGGTTGTCGGTGAAAAGTCCGGCCCGGTACTCGGGATAATCGACCAGCCGAACCCTTTGCCAGAGAAAATCGGGAATTCGGAGCTGACCGCCATGGGTGTCACCGGCCAGCCAGAGCAAGGGTCGGCCGCCGGCCTCATGTTCCCAGCCGTGGGCAAAATGGTGCAGAACCAGCAGCGGTGTTTCACGCTCCGCGTCGGGAGTGTCGGGCAAAAGGTTCTTGGCGGGATCGCGCTCATCATCCGGGGAAAAACCGGCAATCGCCATCATCCGCCCCGCCCCATCGAGATGAATCGTTTGCACCGTATCCTTGAGGAAAACCGGATGGCGCCGCAACGCATGGACATTCCCTTCCGGATGACAGAACAGACACTGCTGACGGCCCGTCGCCATATCGGAATCGCCGAGCACACAG
Organism: Thermodesulfobacteriota bacterium; assembly: GCA_049323655.1. Classification (GTDB taxonomy): domain Bacteria; phylum Desulfobacterota; class Desulfobulbia; order Desulfobulbales; family SURF-16; genus DB1. The sequence goes on from JBMONO010000006.1 coordinate 82,705, forward strand.
TACACCCCGAGCGGCGCCTGCAATCCGGTGACATAGTCGATGGCCGGCCGCGGATCACTGTCCCACTGGGCAAGATCGCCGGTGATGACGATGAGATCGGGGGCAAGCTCTCTGACCCTTGCCGCCAACCGTTTCTCGCGTTTCCCCGGTCGGGTGATATGGAGATCGGAAAGATGGACGATCGTCGTCTCCCCCCAGGCCCGCCAGAGCCGGTCATCGGCAATGACAGCCTCTTCGACCGTGATCCTGTTCGGCTCCAGCCAGCAGCCATAACAGGAAAGAATCACCATGCCGGCGAGCACCGGAAAAAAGAGAAAACGGCGCATTGACACAAACATCTTGCTCTCATTTCACCGTCTGAGAAGGATTCCGTCGGTTGTTTTTTGCCGCGACTGACAAAAAAAACTGGCATCGACCGCATCTCAACTGTATGATATTAACTACTTACAGGCCAACAATTTCTCAATTGACAGTGCGTGTCGAGTGGCGTACACCTGAACATCATGAAACCGGAAACACGCTTAAGCGCCAGCCTCGAAGATTACCTTGAGACCATCGCCCTGATCATCAAGGAAAAAAAGGTTGCCCGGGCAAAGGAGATCGCCGCACATCTCAACGTCAGCCGGTCATCAGTGACCGAGGCATTCAGGGCACTGGCGCAAAAAGAGCTGATCAATTACGCGCCCTATGAGGTCATCACCCTTACCCCCAAGGGTGAAGAGATGTCGGCCGACATCATCCACCGCCACCAGGCCCTGAAGGATTTCTTCATCAAGGTGCTCAACGTCGATGCGGAAATGGCCGATGTCGGGGCCTGCAGAATTGAACATGCCGCGCCACGGGAGATCATCGACAGAATGATCAGTTTTGTCCGCTTTCTCGAACAGTGCCCGCGGGGCGGCACCGACTGGATAGAGAGTTTCGGTGTTTTCTGCCGGGAAGGCAGGATCAGCGATGACTGCCGGAACTGCATCAATAAATGTCTTTCCAAATAACGATCCGAAACGACCGCTGGTGTGTATCGCTTTCATCCGCCGGAAGACAGGAACGCAGACCGAGGAACAGAGATGGACGGACAATATAAACCGGGATGGTACATTCACCCCAATCTGGCTTTAATCAAGATATACCAGAATGGTCAGAACTGGGTTTATCGCTGCTACACGTCAAGCGGCACCAAAGCGATATCCAAGGAGCGCCCCCTCGACCAGTGGACCTGGGCGCTCAGTCAACCAAGCCCCGAAGACTTTTAACAGCAAGAGAGGGCGCCCCACAGGGAGCCTCCCGGCGACCATTGCAGCGCCCTCTCCTTTGTTTTCCGTCCCCTGCCCTATTCCAGCTTGGCCAGGGCCTTTTTCAACCGGTTCATTCCCTCGACAATCGCCTCCATCGACGTGGCAAAGGAAAAACGGACGAATTCGTCGGCGCCGAAGGCGGCGCCGGGAACCGTCGCCATAAAACTTTCCTCCAGCAGATACTCCGACATCTCCACCGAACCGCTGATCACCCGATCCTTGAATCTTCTGCCATAATAGGCGGTGAAATTGGGAAAGACGTAAAAGGCGCCGCTCGGTTTGACACAGGTCACTCCCTCGATGGAGGTCAACTCGCGAATGATGTATTCGAGCCTCGGCACGAAGGACTCCTTCATCATCAGCGGAAAATCCTGCGGTCCCTCGACTGCGGCAAGGGCCGCCTTCTGCGCAATTGAGGTGGGATTCGAGGTTGACTGGCTCTGAATCTTGTTCATGGCGGCGATGACGTGTTTCGGCCCGATGGAATAGCCGATGCGCCAGCCGGTCATGGCAAAGGACTTGGAGACGCCGTTTAAAATAATGGTCTGCTCCTTGACCCTTGGTTCGACGTCGAGAATATGGGGAAGTGGTCCGTCGGCATAGACGATGGTGTCATAGATATCATCGGAGATGACGGCCCAGCCCCGCTCCATGGCCATTTTCGCCACTGTTGCCAGCGCCTTGGCGGAAAAGATGCCGCCGGTGGGATTTGACGGGCTGTTGAGGATGATGCCCCGTGTTTTATCGGTGGTGGATTTCAGCAGATTTTCCTCGGTCAGGTCGAAGTTGTCTTTTTCCGACAGCGGGACATAGACCGGAGTAGCCCCGGCCAACAGAACGATGGGCGGATAAGAAACCCAGTAGGGAGTGGGAATCAGCACCTCGTCACCCGGCCCGAACAGGGCCTGGGCCATGTTGTAGAGTCCGTGCTTGCCGCCGCAACTCACCTGCACCTGGTCCGGCTCGTAATGCCAACCGCGATCCTGGGCGTAGCGAGCGGCAATTGCCTCACGCAGCTCCGGGATGCCCGGCACCGCGGTATAACGGGTAAACCCCTCATCAATGGCCTTTTTGCCGGCAGCGCACACATGCTCCGGCGTATCAAAATCCGGCTCGCCGACACTGAAATTCAATATATCGGCGCCCGCCGCCTTCATGGCCTTGGCCTTGGCATTCACCGCAAGGGTCGGCGAGGGTTTGATCAGCTTCATTCTGTCCGCCAGCGCTATCTGTCCTTCCATGTCACTCCCCTTCATGTTGCGCAGCTCTCTGGCAATTGCCGACGCCTGACTGCCGGGGTGTCGACAGTTCACTACTTGCCAAATCGCCCCCATCGCCCGCAGCCGCTCGGCCGGCCTGCATCGCTGCTTCCGTTGTTAGTATCCGTGCTGGATCCCAGCATTCTTCATAAAAGACCTGTTTCAAAAACAATCCGCAGGGCGGCGCAGTCGGACCGGCCAGGGTGCGATCGCGCTGCTCGATCAAGCGGGCAAATTCCACTGCCGTCATGCGCTGCTGTCCCACCTCTATCAGGGTGCCGACGATATTTCTTACCATTTTTCGCAGGAATCCGTCACCGCAAATTTCAAAAAGATATTCGCGATTGGCGGCATCAACCTCGGCCAAAGTAGCGGCAAAGATCCGCCGCACGGCACCGCGGCCGGCACGCTTGTCCAGATCACGGGACCCTGCCGCCTCGAAAGAGGAAAAATCCCGAAGCCCATGGAGAAAGGGCAGGCAACGCCGGACCCGATCAACATCAAAATCTCCGGGGAAATGGGCACAGTAAAGCCGACGATGGGGCAGAAGCAAGGGGGCGGTGACAAAGAAATACTGATAGATCTTCGCTTTGGCGCTGATGCGGGCGTGAAAGTGGTGGTCAACCTCGTCGACCTGGAGAATACGGATGGCATCCGGCAGCAATCCATTCAGGCCCCGTTGCAGAACCTGACAGGAAAGGGACGATGCCGTGCTGAAATGGGCGGTCATGGCGAGGGCGTGGACCCCGGCATCGGTCCGCCCCGCCCCATGGAGGACGATGCCCTCACCGGTCATCCGCGCAAGTTGCTGTTCGATCGCCCCCTGCAGACTCGGAGCATTGCTCTGCCGTTGCCAACCGGCGAATTGGCTACCGTCATAGGCGATGGTCAGCTTGAGGCGGCGGCAAGGCTCGGCATGAAGATCCGGCACGGCACGTCACCTGTCAGGGGAAAAGAGGCACCGTTTCCAGACCGCGATCTTCGGCAAAACCGCAAAGCAGGTTCATGTTCTGCACCGCCTGTCCAGCCGCGCCCTTCACCAGATTATCGATGGCCGACAGTAACACGACCCGGCCGGTGCGCGGATCGTACTGAAACCCGATGTCGCAGTAGTTGCTGCCGCGCACGTACTGGGTGGCCGGAAAAACTCCGGGCGCACAAATCCTGACGAATTTTTCACCTTGATAAAATTCACGGTAAAGACTGACAAGATCGTCATTGCTGAGCGGCTCCACCAGGCTGGCGTAAATGGTGCTCAAAATCCCGCGGGAAATCGGCAGCAGATGCGGGGTGAAGGAAATGGTCAGCTTCCTTCCGGCGAGTTTGGCCAGTTCCTGCTCGATCTCCGGGGTGTGGCGATGCTGGGCGACCTTGTAAGCACGAAAACCGTCAGTGACTTCGCAAAACAGGGTGCCGACCTGGGCGGAACGGCCGGCGCCGGAGGTGCCGGATTTGGAGTCGGCGATGACCGTCTCGGTCTCCACCAGTCCCTTTGACAACAGCGGAGCCAAGGCGAGGATGATCGAGGTGGGATAACAACCGGGGTTGGCAACCAGCCGCGCCGTAGCGATCCGTTGCCGATTAAGCTCAGGCAGGCCGTAGACCGCCTCGTCAAGATACTCCCTGGCTGTATGGGGCTGGTACCATTCTTCATAAACCGCGGGATCATCGATGCGGAAATCGGCGGAAAGATCAACCACCTTTCTCCCAGCTGCGAGAATACGAGGGACAACAGCCATGGCCGTCTGATGGGGCACCGCGGTAAAAAAAATATCGGCCCGTTCAACCAGCTCGTCGACGGGACTGTCTTCACAAACGATATCAGCGATACCCGCCAGATACGGATAGGCCTGTGACAGCCGTTTCCCTGCGTATTGCCGCGATGTCGCAACACATATCTCTACCTCGGGATGCAGAGCGAGAATGCGGGCTAGTTCCCCGCCGGTATAGCCAGAAGCACCTATAACAGCAGCACGAATCATATCCTTGCGCCTCTTTCCGGTCAAATGACCCAAAAAAAAAAGGGAAAAGCGAACGAATTCGCCTTTCCCGTTTCAAAACAGTCTCTTCAATAATGCAGCGATCAGATCAACGTTTCGAGAACTGGAAGCTTGCACGGGCAGCTTTTCTGCCATATTTTTTCCGTTCTTTGGCCCGGGCGTCCCGAGTAAGAAAACCCGCCTTCTTAAGAGCCGGCCGATTGGCGACGTCAATTTCAAGCAGGGCCTTGGCAATGCCATGACGCAGTGCCTCGGACTGAGCGGACTTGCCGCCGCCCTTCAGAGTCGCGAATACGTCGTATTTCTCCACCGTATCGGTGAGCACAAATGGCCGGACAGCGAGCTTCTGATCAATCGCTCCACCAAAATAATCGGTAAAGGTCTGATTATTAACTTGAAAATCACCCTTGCCGGGCTTCAACCAGACCCTGGCAATAGCAGTTTTTCTTTTTCCCGTGGCATAAAATTGCTGCTCAGACATATCGACTCCACTACCGTGTTATATTTCAAGAGGTTCCGGCTGCTGTGCCTCATGCGGATGGGCGGAACCGGCATAAACCTTCAATTTCTTCAACTGGGCGCGTCCAAGAGAATTCTTGGGCAGCATGCCCTTCACCGCATTATAGAGAAGCTCCTCAGGTTTGGTGGCCAGGATCTCTTTGGCCGTCCGGGTCCGCAGCCCACCCATGTAACCGGAATGGTTATAGTAAAGCTTCTCATCAAGTTTTTTGCCGGTAAGACGGATCTTGTCGGCATTGACGACAATAACGAAATCGCCGTTATCCTGGAAGGTGGAAAAGGTGGGTTTGTGTTTGCCCCTGAGCCGGTAGGCGATTTCCGAAGCGAGGCGGCCGAGCACCTTGCTCTGTGCATCTACCACAAACCATTTCCGCTCAATCTCATTGACCGGAGTCAAATACGTTTTCATATGCAACCCTCTGAAACCTGCTATGCTTTCCATCCCCGGCCGCAGACAGCGGCAAAAGAGATATATTGACAAAAAAAGGCTCGAAACATGTTCGAACCTTTTATGTTACCTGGAGCGGGAAACGAGATTCGAACTCGCGACTTCAACCTTGGCAAGGTTGCACTCTACCACTGAGTTATTCCCGCTTTTTTTCGTAAGTATGTGCGAAAAACAACGTGACTATACGGGCAGCCCGCCGTTTTGTCAACAAAAAATCTTCAGCACAGTCAATTCCTTCAACAACCATTGACGCCAGCAACACAACTTATTGAAATTACGCAACCTGACTGATGCGCTCCCATCGATTCTCCGATTGGTTTCCTGAGCGTCGCAGAAAAAAATCCCACATCCACACTTGGGAAGGACATCCTACGCCAGTGCCGGAGGCATATCACCCCGCATTCTGTGACCAACCGGCAGTTGAAAAGGCCAGGGAGGCCCTCTTTTAACAGACTGGCGACCGACAAATATCGACATTGCGCGAAAATCACTTGCCACACCAGACATGACGAGGTAATAACAGACACTATAATCACCCCAGTTGGAAAAACAAAAAAATCAAATCAAATCAAACTGCTAATGGAAAATATTCGCCAGCATACCATCACTCGCCGGACAAAGGAAACCGACATCACCCTCAGCCTGGTCCTTGACGGAACCGGCGTCGCCGCAATCACCAGCGGCGTTCCGTTTCTCGACCATATGCTGACCCTGTTCGCCGTCCACGGTTTTTTCGATCTCAGCCTGACCGCCCAGGGGGACATTGACATTGATGATCATCACACCGTCGAGGACATCGGCATCTGCCTGGGCCAGGCCTTCAAAGGCACCCTGCACGACTTCAGCGCCATCACCCGCTACGGCCATTGCTCTCTGCCGATGGATGAGGCCTTGGCCCGGGTGACGGTGGATCTCTCGAACCGCCCCTACCTCCATTATGATGTCGTTGCCTGCGACCAGAAGGTAGGGGCCTTTGACACCGCCCTGGTCCTGGAGTTTTTACGAGCCCTCGCTCTGCACGGCGGCATGACCCTGCACGTCGAGGTCCCCTACGGTCGCAACACCCATCATATCCTGGAGGCCATCTTCAAGGCGCTTGGCAAGGCCCTCGACCAGGCAACTTCTGTCAATACCCGTAGCCGTGGCCCCTTGTCATCAAAAGGGTCCCTCTAATTTTCCACCTGCCGGAGGCCACACCGTGAAAGCTCGCATATCATTTGTTCTTTTTCTCTGCTCTCTGTTGACGGCCCTCATTGGCTGCGGCGGGAAAACGCCTCCAGCTGCCGAGGAAGTTCGCAAACCCGTCTCCTCCATCGTCGTCCTGCCGGTGACAATCCAGAAATCGGAACAGGGTTACGACTACATCACCACCCGCCAACTCGAAGCCGGCGCGGCGGTGCTGGAGGAACTGGCGAAAGAACTGCTGGCCGAGCGCACGGACATCCGTTTTCTCACCGCCGCCGGCATCGATTCCCTCCTCGGTGATTTTCTCGGTACGCCGAAAGAGATGGTGCGCCGGATCGGCGAGCAGAGCGGCGCCGACGCAACCCTTGCCATCACCGCCATCCGCTTCAGTGAACGGGACGGCGGTGAATATTCGGTCAACCAGCCGGCCTCGGTCTCCTTCAGATATGAACTCACCCATGTCGAGAGCGGCGCCACCCTCTGCCTCGGCGTTTTTGACGAAACCCAACAGACCCTGCTCTCCAACCTCTTCACCTTCTCCAAGGCATCGAGCCGCGGCTTCAAATGGATAACCGCCCGCCAGCTCGCCCGCGAGGGAATGCAGGAAAAATTCAACGACTGCCGCTATCTTGCCCGCTGAAACGGGCAGCCGCGCCGGACCATGACCATCCCCAAGCCCCTGAGCCGGCTGATCGGCAAGGCAATGCACGACTACCAGATGCTTGCCGACGGCGACCATGTCATGGTCGCCGTCTCCGGCGGCATCGACAGCCTCGTACTGGCCGCGGTTCTGCATGAATGGCGGAAAAAGGCGCCGATCCGCTACACGCTCCATGCAGTGCATATCGATATGGGTTTTACCGAGGGAAGTGTCGCGGCGGCGACCGTGAAAGAACTTGCCCGCCACGACATTGACTGCGAGATCGAGCAGACCTCCTTCGGAGCGGAGGCCGTTGCAACGGAAGACGGCAGAAGCGGCTGTTTTCATTGCGCCCGCAACCGCCGAACCAGATTATTCGACCTGGCGCGGCGCACGGGGTGTAACAAGCTCGCCCTTGGCCATCATCGGGAAGACATCATCGAGACCTTTTTTCTCAATCTCTTCTACAGCGGCAACCTGAGCACCATGGTACCGCGCCAGCTCCTCTTTGACGGCAACCTGGCCGTCATCCGGCCGCTCGCCTACCTCACCAAGGATCAGGTGGGGTCACTGGCCGGCGTCTTTTCCCTCAGCGCCTCCCCCAACCCCTGCCCGCTGGCCGGCAGTTCGAAACGGGAGACGATCAGGACCATGCTGGGGGATCTCTATGCCCGCGACGAACACCTGGAGAGCCGGATCTTTGCCGCGCTCTCCAATGTCCGCCTCGACTATCTGCTCTGATTGCATCAGGCCGCCATCCGCCCGATCTGCTCCTTGAGGAAATGAGCGGAATCGGCCACTGCCGGAAAATCGTTGAAATAAAGTCCGCCGAATTTGTTGGTGCAGCGCGGACAGCCGCGCAGCCAGAGAACATGATGACGGTAGCGATTTTTCGCGAGCTTCCGATACACCCACTGGCTGCTGCAGCATTCAAAACAGTAGAGCAGGGTCCAGTCGTCACCGAGCAGCGCGGTTGCGCAGTCAAAACAGACCGGCACCACCATCTCGCGCACCGCCACATCGGTGACGCCATTCTCGGAGTAACCAAAGGGCATGATGATATAGTCGCTGGCCGGGAAATCCTCCCGGCGGGTATCCGGCCCGTGGTTCAGTTCACAGTGTTCATGGGAGAGATCCGCAAGAAGCTGAATTTTGTCTATCTCGTTCATACATCCTCCTCAAGCTGGCTCCCAGCTTTTTTCGAGGTTCTCAAGCACTCCTCTGGCTCCTTGATGAACTGTTCGGCAGAAAGTTACACTTTAATAAATGTTTTTCCCTGGCGCGCAGCCATCCCTTCATGCTACAGTGAGCCGCCCTTGTATTTTCTTTTATGCTTGAATGAACAGCAAGCCGCGTGCCAGCAACCCTGACAACAAAGCGACCGCCAAAAATATCTTGTAATACCAGAAAGTTACACAAAAAAAAGCCGGATCTCTCCACAATTTTTCCGGAAAACGCCAACCGTCTTCCGGAAAATATGACTTTTCTGTGACCGACATGACAAAAAGGTGGACATCTGCCCCGCTTGTGGGGCAAATAACCCAAAAAACATCACCCCGGTCATGCTGAACAGCCTGCGCTTCGAGGAGCTGATCCTCACCGACAGCCGCGCCGAGTTTCCCGCCCGTTACATCGCGGCCTGCAACCTGCGCCGCCTGGTAGCCGCGGCGCCGGAAGAGGTTCCGGCCGAGACGATCCGCACCCTCGAACAGCTGATGGTTGATCCGCATCTTTTGCGCGAACGGCAATCCTTCTTTTTCTTCCGGGAAACAGCCGGCTGCCTTGCCGCCCTTATGACTGGGGCAAATGACACACTAACCCATCAGGCCCGCCGTTCCCTGCAAGGCCTATTACGGCACGCCTCCGGTTCCTCGCACCGCGCCGCCACCGAGGCCCTCGGTTCCCTGCCCCTGCCTCTTTCGCCACCCCGGCCCGCTCCCTTTCCGGACAGTGCCTCCGGCGAAACAAACTGGCAGGCGCTGCTCCGGCGGTTCGACCTTACCCCGGACGGCATCCCTTTTTTTGCCGGTCGCAGTCTGATTCAGCCGCTGGCCGCCGGAGAGAAACTCCTGGTGGCCAAATTCTGTCGTCACAATGAAAGCAGCTCCGGCCTGCGCGATGAAATCACCTGGATGGCCACCCTCTCCCGCTTCCGAGCCACCCTGCCGGCGGGATTTCATGTGCCCAGGCCGCTGGTCGGCGACGCCACCAGTTTTTTCCGGATTACCGATCTGCCCGTCCCGCCGCCGATCGAGGCGTCGCTGCGGCAGCCGCTCACCGCCATCCTCTATATCGCCCGGCAGGATTACTTCACCTACGCCAACGAGCCGGACAACTTCACCGACTTTGCCCAGGCCCGGGACATCATCGGCCGCAACAGCCTGATCCTCGGCCACCTGTCCGGCCGCGGCATCGTTCACACCGCGCCCATCCCCCTCTTCCACAATCGGGTGCAACGGCATCGTCGCGAGGACCACGGCCTTTACAACTGGCCGCTGGCCGGCCGGCTCGATCAGTGGCTTGCCTCCTGCCGCTTTCCCAACATGGGCATGACCGGGGCCCGCGACTTTGAACACTTCATCGCCGTGGAGCAGTCCGGCGAGCGTTTCTACTGGCACATCGGCAGCCACTTTCTCAGCCTGCTGCTGGTAGCGGCAAGCTTTTTCCGCAATCGAAACAAGGCGTTGACCGGGCTCGACCCTGCCGGCCAACCGGTGGACGCCCGCTCCCTTTTCGACCGCGACCACCTCCGCCAGGTGCTGGAGACGATCTTTCTCTCCTACTACCAGGGCTTTACCGGGGAGGATTATCAGGGTGAGTTGCCGGTTGATTTCGACACACTGGCGGAACGGATGATCGAGGAAATGGGAGTGGATCGCCACATGGAGGAGATTCTCCGCCAGGTCGATCAGCAACAGATGAACGACGAGGAGTTCTACGATTTTCTCGAGGCCCGCGGCCTGCCCCAGGCCCAGGCCCGCCGCGCCGTCCGGGGGGTGGCGGATATCGTTCTGCACACCGGCCCGCATCTCGGCGGCTTCAATCAGCAGATCTCCATCCCCGAACTGATCAGCGCCACGGCGACCATGGCCGCCACCTGCGTGCTCGGCCGCTACTTTCATGATCCCGCCTCAACGCCAGCGCAATGAAAACCACCCTCGACTGCCTCCCCTGCTTTCTCTCCCAGGCCCTGCACACCATCCGCCTGACCGGGGCTGACACCATCAAACAGGCACAGGCCATGCAGGGGGCGCTCTCCTATCTGGCCGGGATCGATTTAACCGCGAGCCCGCCGGAAAACGCGGTGGGACTCTATCGGCTCATCGCCGAGGTCACCGCCCGCCCCGACCCCTTCAGCGGACTGAAAAGGCAGAGCAACCAGCTGGCCCTCGATCTCGTTGCCCGCATCCGCCGGCAGATCAAGGCGGCTGACGATCCGCTTTATGCCGCCCTGCTCTTTTCCCTGGCCGGCAACATCATTGATTACGGCGCCCGCCACACCTTCGACATCGAAACGACCATCCGCGCGGCCCTGGACAGGGAACCAGCGATCAATGACTATGCCGCATTCAGCGCCGATCTCCACCGGGCCGGATCGATACTCTATCTCGGCGACAACAGCGGCGAGCTCGTTTTTGACGGGCTGGTCATCGAACAACTGGACCGGGAAGTCATCTTTGTTGTCAAGGAGAGTCCCATCATCAATGACGCCCTGCATACAGACGCCATCGCCTGTGGACTGAACAGGCTCTGCCGGATCGTCAGCAACGGCACCGACTGTCCCGGGACGCCGCTGGCCACCTGTTCGGAGGAGTTCCGCCACCTCTTTCACACGGCGGACCTCATCATCAGCAAGGGCCAGGGCAATTTCGAGACGCTTTCCGAGGTGAAAGCGCCGCTCTATTTCCTCCTCACCGTCAAGTGCCCGGTGGTGGGTGACCACATCCGCGCACTCACCGGCCGCGAGGTCGAACTGGGCCGGACGGTGCTGCTCAAAGGAATCACCCATGCTCGACCATAACCTCTGCCCCTGCGGCTCCGGCCGTTTATTTGCCGACTGCTGCTCTCCATTTGTTAACGGCATCACCCCTGCCCCCTCGCCCGGCGCCCTGATGCGCTCCCGGTACACTGCCTATGTTGTCAAAAACACCGACTATCTGCTGGCAACCTGGCACCCATCCACCCGACCGGCAGCCATCGACCCGGCCACCATTCCTTGCTGGACTCATCTCGACGTGTTGCGGGAAGAGGAATGTAACGCCAATCAGTCCCTGGTGGAGTTCATCGCCCACGCCTCTTCCGGGGGCCGGGTACTGATGCTGCACGAGATCAGCCGTTTTGTCCGGGAAAACGATTGCTGGTATTATCGTGATGGAGAGATCACGGCCGAACCGTCCTCTCCCCCGGTTAAACCAGGCCGCAACGCCCCCTGCCCCTGCGGCTCCGGCCGAAAATTCAAAAAATGCTGCGGCCCGTGATTCCCACATAACAAATCTCTCCTTTTTTCTTGCACTTTTTTTCTGATTGGCTATTCTTTCCCCTAACCTCTTTTGTAATCTCTCCACAGAACGCAAACGATGGGGGAAAAGATGTCCGACCAGCTTGCCTATGAGCGGTTTTTCTGGTTCCACGACCAGATCACCTCCGCCCGTTACCCCAACACCACCCACCTTGTCGCCGAATTCGGCATCTCCCAGCGCACCGCCCAGCGCGACATCGACTTCATGCGCGAGCGGCTCAACGCCCCACTCGAATTTGTCCGCCGCAAAAACGGCTACCACTACACCGACAACGCCTACGAGCTGCCGGGCCGCTGGCTCAGTCAGGCCAACATCCTGGCCCTGGCCCTGGCGGTGCGCCTTGCCTCCACCATTCCCGATCAGACCCTCAAAAACGACCTCTGCGCCATCATCACCAGGGCCATGGGTCATGCCGGCACCAGGCAAAACTGCCTGGAAACGGTGCACGACAAGATCTCGGTCAAGAATATCGAGTACGCCCGGGTCAACGAATGGTGCTTCCGTGAAGCGGTCCGCGCCCTGTTTGCTGATTCTCCCCTGCGCATCACCTACCACTCTCCCCATACCGGCAAAAAATCGAGCCGCACCATCCAGCCGCTCCACCTCATGCACTACATGGGCAACTGGCACCTGATCGCCTGGTGCGCCACCAGCGAGGCGCTGCGCGATTTCGCCCTGTCGCGCATCAAAACGGCAGCCCCCACCGACGAACGACTCACCCTGCCGGACAATCTGCCGCCCATCAAGGAATACACCCGCCGCTCTTTCGGCATCATGCAGGGCAACGAGCCCTGCGAGGTCATTCTCCGCTTTGCGCCGCAAATCGCGCCGTGGATAGCGGAACAGGTCTGGCATCCGGCACAGCAGGCCAGCCCGGCAGCCGACGGCTCTCTGCTGCTCCGTTTCCCGGCCGCCGATTTCCGCGAGCTGACCAAACGCATCCTCAGCCACGGCGCCGGGGTGCGGGTGCTTGCCCCGGCCAGGCTGCGGGAGGTCGTCGCCCAGGAAATCGCCAGTATGACGGAACTCTATGCCAAACCGGAAAAATGAAAAAACATCATTTTTTTCAAGCTATGACATCGGTTGTCAGGGCAGACCTGGTAGAATGGGAAGAAAGATCGTGCAAACGATCAAACGTTTTCCGAAAGGAGAAAAAAAATGAACCGCCGCACTTTCTGCAAAAGCGCCCTTTCCGGCCTGGCCTTTCTTTTTCTCGGCCGTCCGGAGAAAGCGGCAGCCGGCACCCACATCCCTCTGTTTTCCTGCCATGTCGCCGGTTTTCAATACTACGACGGACCGTGGATTATCAGCCGCCTGCGTACCGGCGATCTGCTCCGCCTCGTCCGCGAACCGGCCAACCCCCATGACAACAAGGCCATCGCGGTTTACAGCGCTTCCGGCCGGAAACTCGGCTACCTGCCCGCCTATCTCAACGAAACCCCGGCCCTGCAGATGGATGCGGGAAGAAACTTCGCCGCCCTGGTGAAGGAAATTGACCCCACCGCCCCGCCTTGGGAGATGCTCGCAATGACGGTGGTGATGGCGGGTTGAGTGCGGCGGTTGTTCGTTTGCACGTTTGACCGCTGCGACGCTGTTACCAGAGGGTTCGCACCGGATACTGGGTAATGAGGGGATCGGGGGTGAGCAGCACGAGGGAATGCTCGATGGCCTGGCATATCAGGATTCTGTCGAAGGGGTCTTTATGATGTGGCGGGAGCTTTGCCAGATGAAAAACAGCCTGCTCGACAATGGGCAACGCTTCGATGAAATGCCGCGCCCGCTGGCTGGCAAGAAAACGGGCCGGTTCTTCGGGCAGACGCAGCTTGCCGAGCGAGTACTTGACACTGATCTCCCAGCAGGAAGCGGCGCTGAGATACACCTCATTGCCCGGATCGGCGAAGGCCTCGCCGGCGGCAACGGAAAGCTCGCCGCTGCCGGCAATGATCCAGAGAAAGGAGCAGGAGTCGAGCAGGATATTCACTCGCCTTCCCCGCTGAAGGCCGTGACGATGTCATCCGGCAGCGGCTCGAAAAAGGTCCGGTCAACGGTGAAGCCGGGGAACTCCCTGGCCGCCAGGCCGATGGGCCGCTTTTCCCGCAGCGGCTCCCGCACCGGCCGGATTTCCGCCACCGGTTTGTTGCGCTTGCAGAGAACAACGGTCTCGCCCCTGGCCACCTTCTCCAGCGCACTGGAGAGATGGGTCTTTGCCTCGTTGATGTTCATGGTGATCATGACTTGATTGTAGGTTGTCAAGATGGTCATGTCAATGGTTTAGATGGTGGAAGGATGAAGAGAAAAATCGACTGAATATTACAACAACATGATGATATATTGAGATATTTTCAAATGTACAAACATAAATTTATCGCCCATTGCAGAGAAGCTGACGGAAAAGAGCAATCAGTCTGTGAGCACTTGGAAGACGTTTCAGTGATTTGTCGGTGCTTTGCGCAAAAAATGGATGTTCCTGATGTCGGGGAGTTGCTTGGTCTGCTTCATGACTTTGGCAAATATAGCAAACAATTCCAATCATATATCAAGTCAGCAACAGGCATACTCAACTTTGACATCGATGATGAGTTTGTCGACGCGCAGACTTTAAGGGGGAAAATTGACCATTCCAGCGCGGGGGCACAGTGGATATGGGAGAAATTCCGTCGATATGGGCCACAAGGGGGACTGGTTGGGCAGATACTCGCATTGTGTCTTGCTTCTCATCATGGTGGTTTGATCGATTGTTTGAAGCCGGAAGGGAAAAATGGTTTCATTGCCAGAATGAAGAAAAATGTGGAAAAGACACATCTGAAAGAATGTGAGAATAATATGGATGTCGAGGTACTGAGGCATCTGGACGCTCTCGCCTCCCCAAGGCTCATTCAAGAGTGTTCGCATCGTATTCTGAACTTGGTTGATCCTAAAAGAAATCAAACCGTAACCAGTTTTAATATTGGTTTTTTCGCCCGCTTTTTGTTCAGTTGTCTGATTGACGCGGACAGAATGAACAGCGCGGACTTTGAAAATCCAGATAATCAAAAACTTCGGCAACAGAAGGCAGTTGATTGGCAATCAGCAATAAAACGTTTTGAAAACCACCTTGCAACCCTGCCGGTAAAAAGTGAAAAAATTGACCCGATACGAAGATCGATCTCCGAAAAGTGTAAGGAGAAAGCTGCTGGTGCGCAAGGGATTTACACCTTCACCGTGCCGACTGGCGGAGGCAAAACTTTTGCCAGTATGCGGTACGCCTTGCATCATGCTCACCAGCATCAACTTGACCATATCATCTATATCATTCCCTATACATCGATTATCGAGCAGAACGCCCAGGCCATCCGGGAGGCAATCGAAGTTGAAGGTGATGAATACCCCTGGATATTGGAGCACCACTCCAACCTTGAACCGGAACGGCAAACTTGGCGCGATAAGCTCATTGCCGAAAACTGGGATTCCCCTGTGATCTTCACCACCATGGTTCAGTTCCTCGATGCCCTGTTCAGTGGCGGTACGCGTGGAGCCCGGCGGATGCACCAGTTGGCAAGATCGGTACTGATCTTTGATGAGATCCAGACCCTACCGATAAACTGTGTGCATCTCTTCTGCAACGCCATTAATTTTCTTGTCTCTCAAGCCGGAACAACAGTTGTCCTTTGTACCGCGACGCAGCCATTGCTGGACAAGTTGAAAGCTCCTGACAAGGGTCAGTTGAATATTCCGAAGGAGAATGAACTTGTCTGTAACGTGGCCGAACTGTTTGATCAGCTTAGAAGAGTTCGCATTGATACCAAAGGGATTCGCCCGCAAGGGTGGACAGAGTCAGAGTTGGCAGATCTGGCAGTTGGCGAATTCAACGAAAAAGGAAATTGCCTGGCGGTGGTTAACACAAAGGACTGGGCGCAGCGGTTATATGAAACATGCAGAAGTAGAGTTGAGAAGGGGAGCCTCTTTCATCTCAGCACAAGTCTCTGCCCCGCTCATAGAAAGAAAATTTTGGATCAAGTCCGCCAACGACTGGACGATGAATTGCCGGTGCTTTGCATCAGCACTCAATTGATAGAGGCGGGTGTTGATGTGGATTTTGCTTCGGTGATTCGTTTCCTTGCCGGTTTGGATTCCATAGCTCAGGCTGCCGGGCGGTGCAACAGAAACGGACGATTGCCGCAGGCAACCGTGCATGTTGTCAATCCACAAGAGGAACAGATTGACATGTTGCATGATATCAAGGAAGGCCGCGACAAAGCCTTGCGGGTTTTTTCAGAAAAGAGTGGAGCCAACCTGCTGGATCCTGATGTAATGAATCTGTATTTCTCCTATTATTTTTACAGCCGGTCAAACGAGATGGTTTATCCGGTCTCGGCGAATCAAGTCGGCCGACAAGACAGTTTGCTCAGTTTGTTGAGCGATAATCACCTGAATGTTGCCGGGACAGAACCCTTACAGCTCAGGCAATCATTCAGTACGGCCGGAAAAATTTTCAAAGCGATTGATGCGCCGACAGAGGCGGTGATAGTCCCCTATGAAGAAGGGAAGGAAATCATTGCCGGGCTTTGTGCTGTCCCGGAACCTGCCAAGGCATATCAATTGCTCAAGCGCGCCCAGAAGTTCAGTGTCAATGTTTTTCCAAACATCATGAGGAAGCTGAAGGAAAAGAGAGCTATATGGCCGGTGCAACAAGGCGAGGAGATTTATTATCTCGACGAACGTTATTACAGTCAAGAATTTGGGTTATCTACAAAAGAGGTCAGTACCATGCAATTCCAGAATGGTTAGGGAGGAAAATTGGATGAAGAACGATATCAGTTTCCGGTTATGGGGACGGTACGCACTTTTTACCGACCCGGTAACCAAAACCGGCGGGGAGAAATGCTCCTATCATGTCCCGACCTATGAAGCCATCAAAGGGGTGTTGAAGTCGATTTACTGGAAACCGACTATCATCTGGCATGTGGATAAGGTTCGGGTCATGAAGCCATTGCGCACCCAGACCAAGGGAACAAAACCTTTAGTCTGGGGCGGCGGCAACAGCCTGGCAATTTACACGTTTCTGCATGATGTTGAATACCAGGTCATAGCGCATTTCGAATGGAATGAGCATCAACCTGCCCTTGAGAAAGATCGGATCGACGGCAAACATTTCAGTATTGCCAAGCGGATGCTGGAAAAAGGTGGTCGGCAGGACATCTTTCTCGGCACCCGCGATTGCCAGGGATATGTGGAACCCTGCGAATTTGGCGATGGAAAAGGCCCCTACGATGAAATTGACGAACTAAGTTTTGGCCTGATGTTTCACGGTTTTGATTATCCGGATGAAACAGGGACGAATGAATTTCATAGCCGTTTCTGGCATGCCGTCATGCGGAGAGGAATTCTTGAATTTCCCAGACCGGAAGCATGCGAAAGTCGGCGATTCATCCGCAATATGCTCCCAAAAAAATTCGGACTGGGTGAAAATGTCCTGCCGGTTGAACAGGAAGAGGTGCTGCTATGAGTTGGCTTGCGAGGCTATATGAGACTTATGAGTCCGTTGCCGATAACGACCAATTGAATAAAACATTAGAGCCATATTTCCACAAGAAAGAACAATGCCATGTAGAAATTGTAATTGATAGTGATGGGAAATTTATTCGAGCGGAGCCTCTTCTGCATGAAGTGGTTTATGGAAAACAGACCTTTTGGAAAGGGGAGGAAACCATTATCCCAATAACTCCAAAAAGTTTGACCGGTCGCACAAGTGGACCTGCTCCATATCCATTAGCTGAACAAATTCAATATGTTGCTAAAGATTACCCAAAATTTGGAGGTGAAAAAGAGTCATATTTCCAGAAATACTATGAACTTCTTACTTCGTGGTCTTCTTCACAATTCACACATCCTAAAATTGGAGCTGTGGTTAAATACGTAACAAAGGGGACGGTGGTTCAAGATTTACTTAACGCTGGAATATTATTCTCATACACAAATGCTGGGAATAAAATTTTGATAACGAATTGGTCTAAGCAAGGGCCTTGCGAAGAAGGATCAAACAAAAAATTACCTAAACCGCCCCTCCTTCATGCTGTTAACGGAAGTGAGCAAGGAAATACCAAAATTCGTTGGCGGGTGCAGTGCCCTGGTAACCCCGATGATTTAACATGGAACGATCCGGTTTTGATAAATAAATGGCAAGCATTTCAACAAGACAAAAATAAAGAAAATGGCTTATGCCAAATTTCAGGAAAATCTCGCTACATTACAGAGAGCCACCCCAAAGGAATCATTCCGAAAGTTAATGATGCAAAGTTGATCTCAAGCCCAACCGATGAAAGTTATTTAACCTTTAAAGGCCGGTTTACTAAATCAGACCAACCCTGTGCTCTTTCTTTTGAGGTGAGCCAAAAGGCTCATAATGTATTGAGATGGCTAATCAATAGGCAGGGGTATACGCATGCCGAACAGGCCATTGTAACTTGGGCTGTCTCTGGAAAATATGTTCCTGATCCACTGGAAGATATTTGGGATGTACTGAGGAAAGAAATAAATATTTCTGCGGAAGTCTATGGGGAAGGAGAAACCATGGTTGATCATGCACTTGACGTTGGTCAATCCTTTGCCCTTAGACTTAATGACTATATCAGAGGATACCGTACTGACATCCAGCCCACAGAGTCAATAGTTGTTCTTGGTTTGGATGCGGCCACAAAAGGTAGATTGGGAATTATTTATTATAGGGAACTCAAGGCCAGTGAATTTTTAGACCGTCTCGAAAGTTGGCACACGCAGTTTGCCTGGCCACAGCGGCACACCATTGAAATACCAAGCGGAAAAGAGGGCAAGAAACCGGGAAACAAAGTGGTTTGGTCGGTGAGTTCCCCTGTCCCAAGAAGTATCGCCGAGGCAGCTTATGGCGACATCCTGAAAAGCAACGACACTCTTAAAAAAAGCCTGGTTGAGCGGATATTGCCCTGCATTGTTGATGGCAGGTCATTTCCGGAAGATATTTTAAATGCCACTGTCCGGCGGGCCAGCAACCGGCATAGCTGTGAACACTGGGAGTGGGAACGGAATCTGGGTGTCGCCTGTGCACTGTACAAAGGTTTTTATAAACGGCACCCAGACCAAAAACAAAGGAGAGAATATGCTATGACTCTGGAAGAAAACAACACCTCAAGGCATTATTTGTATGGCCGTTTGCTGGCGATAGCCGAACGGATAGAAGAAATTGCGTTATCGGTTAGTGGAGAAAATCGCTCCACCACAGCCGCCAGGATGATGCAGCGTTTTGCTGATCGACCATTTTCCACCTGGCGGAGTATTGAGTTGGCGCTTCAACCCTATATGCAGAGACTGCAAAGCTCCCGGCCAGGTTTTCTAACGAACCGAAAAAAAGAGCTTGATGCGGTTATAAGCTCCTTCCAGCCGGAGGATTTTGTCAGCGACAAACCTATGTCAGGAGAATTTCTGCTGGGCTATCACTGCCAGAGAATGCTTCTTCGCAATACTCAAACAGATTCCAACCATGAAGACTAAATTAAGAGGAGACCAAATATGAGCAGTCTGAAAAACAAAATTGATTTTGCGATCATTTTCAGTGTCAAAAAGGCCAATCCTAACGGCGATCCATTGAATGGCAATCGTCCCCGCATAGACTATGACGGCTATGGAGAGGTCTCCGATGTCTGCCTCAAGCGCAAGATACGGGATCGTCTGCAGGATGCCGGTCATCCTATTTTTGTTCAATCGGATGAGAAAAAAAACGATGGCATGCCAAATCTTAGGGCACGGGCTGAATCTTCACAGTTTGGGCTAGGCAAGGATGCTTTCAAAATTGATAAAAGCAAACCGGAAAAGAAGGATGCGACAGCTAAGCTTGCATGCAAAAAATGGCTTGATGTCCGAGCATTCGGCCAGCTTTTTGCCTTCGGTAAAGGAGATGACGCTGCGGGTGTGTCAGTACCCATTCGGGGGCCGGTCACTATCCAATCCGCCTTTAGTGTCGAACCAATCAATATAGCCAGTATTCAGATTGTTAAAAGTGTCAACGCAGAGGAGGCAAAGGGGAAAAGTGATATCAGCGCTGATCGGATGGGTATGAAGCATCGGGTAGACCAAGCTGTTTATGTCACCTTCGGCAGCATGAGTCCTCAGTTGGCCGCAAAAACCGAATTTAGCGATGCCGATGCTGAAATCATCAAATCAGTTTTGCCGAAGCTCTTTGAAGGGGACGCATCGGCGGCAAGACCAGACGGCACAATGGCAGTCGAAAAAGTCATCTGGTGGCAACACAATTGTAAATCTGGCCAATATTCTTCGGCAAAGGTACACAGAACGTTGTCAGTAAACCCTGATGGCAGCTATCAGTTAACCAATCTGGGAGGATTGGATCCTGAAGAAATCAATGGGTTTTAAGCCAAGCGATGTGATTGGTTTAAAAACTGGATGGTGAGGTGGTGGAAACAAAGCTGGCAGTCTTCAATAACAAGGAAATCCGGCGAACCCTGCATAATAACGAGTGGTGGTTTGTGGTCGAGGATGTCGTCCTTGCCCTGATCGACTCGAAAGACCCGAAGCAGTACATTCAGCGCATGAAACAGCGCGACCCGGAATTGGGCAAAGGGTGGGTACAGATTGTACATACCCTTCCCATTGAGACGGAAGGTGGCGCGCAGCATATGCTGTGCGCCACCACCGAGGGCATCTTCCGCATCATTCAGTCCATTCCCTCGCCCAAGGCCGAACCCTTTAAACGGTGGCTGGCCAAGGTCGGATACGAGCGGGTGCAGGAAATCGAAGATCCGGAACTGGCAACCAAACGGACCAAGGCGCTGTATCGGGCCAAGGGCTATTCCGAGGCCTGGATTGAAAAGCGGATGCGCGGCATCGCCGTCCGGGCCGAGCTGACCGATGAATGGCAGAATCGGGGTGTCAACGGTGAGCCGGAGTACGCCATCCTCACCGCCGAGATTTCCAAGGCCGCTTTTGGTCTGACCCCCTCCGAGTATAAGGAATTGAAGGGGCTGGAGCGGGAGAATCTGCGCGACCACATGACCGATCTGGAGTTGATCTTTTCCATGCTGGGCGAGGCGGCCACCACCGAGATCGCCCGCCGACAGGATGCGCAGGGCTTTGGCGAAAACAAAACAGCTGCCCGCAAGGGCGGCCGGATCGCCGGGGAGGCGCGGGAAAGCCTGGAGACTGAAACCGGGGAAAAGGTGGTCACTCCGGAGAATTATCTTGGCGAGCCGGAAGGTCGGAAACGACTGAAGGGCAAAAAAGGTTGATGCAATCCAGGTAGAAAGCCAGTGCCCGCCATTTACTCAATAATGATACCGCCCCTGCAGGAAATCGATGCGGTTATCGCGGACGAGATAGACAATCCGATGTTCTTGGGTGAGACGGCGGGACCAAAGGCCGGGGGCAAGATACTTGAGCGGTTCCGGCTTGCCGATGCCGGTGAAGGGATCACGCATGATGGCCTCGATCAGGTCGAAGGCACGCAGCGCCACCTTGCGGTCAGTCTCGACCCAGTGGCGCAGATCGTCACGGAACTCCGGCTGGAAAACGGCCTCGCGGAGTTTACTTTTCAATGCCGGTTTCCTGGCGGAGGCTTTCTACTGAAGACGGTTCGCCTTGGCGTTTGAGGGCGCGGTCAAGAGCGGAGAGCAGACGTTCGGCGTTGGCCGGCGAGCGGAGCAGATGGCTCGTTTCAATCAGGCCCTCCAGTTCATCGGCCGCGATCATGGCAACGCTGCCCCCCTTGCGGCGGTGGATGACGACGATCTCCCGGTTTTCCGTGACCTCGTCGCACAGGTTGGCGAAGTTTGCTCGTGCATTGGAATAGGTTGTTTGCAGCATGCTTTCCTCCTTGTTTATTTATTGTACAAGATTATTGTACAATGAAGTTTTCTCCTCAACAACGGGAAATGTAAAAAAACAGGCAAGTTCATAATGAGTCAAATAACTGGAAAACCCGAAGACATACATTGTGATTTTGGCGAAGTCATCCTGTATCAATCCGAGGAAGGGAGATCAGCACTCGATGTCCATCTTAAGGATGAAACCGTCTGGCTCACTTTAAACCAGATCGCTAATCTGTTCGAAAGGGATAAGTCTGTAATCTCTCGTCATTTTCGCAATGTTTTTCAATCCGGCGAGCTGGTGAAAGAGGCAGTTGTTGCAAAAAATGCAACAACTGCCGCGGACGGAAAAACATACCAGGTCGAATACTATAACCTGGATGCCATCATCTCCGTGGGCTACCGGGTCAATTCCAAACGCGGCACCCAGTTCCGTATCTGGGCCACCTCTGTTTTAAAAGATCATCTGGTGCGGGGGTATTCGTTGAATCAACGCCGGCTGCCGGAAAAAGGCGTGGATGAGGTGCGGCAGGTTCTGCGTCTGCTGGCCGGTACTCTGGAAAATCACAATCTGGTAAGCGATGAAGGGCGGGCGGTGCTGGAGGTTGTCAACCGATACGCCAGAACCTGGCAGCTCCTGCTGCAATATGATGAAGACAGGCTGCCAATGCCTGAGCGAAAACACGATACCAGATCGGTTTTGGAGATCGACCAGGCCAGGCAGGCGATGGTACCCTGAAAAACGAATTGCTGACCAGAGGAGAGGCGACCTATCTCTTCGGCCACGAGCGGGGTCACGGCTTGGCCGGCCTTATCGGCGCGGTGCAGCAGTCATTCGGCGGCCGGGATCTGTATCCGAGCGTGGAAGAGAAGGCGGCCCATCTTCTCTATTTTGTCATCAAGGATCACCCCTTCTCGGATGGCAACAAGCGGATCGGTTCCTTTCTCTTTCTGCTGTTTCTCCAGGGGAACGGTCTGCTGGATGAAAAGGGGCTGAATAACCGCACGCTCGTGGCCCTGGCCCTGCTCACCGCAGCCAGCGAATCCGGGCAAAAACAATTGATGATCCGGCTGATCATGAACCTGATTGCGGAAAAATAATGGAGATCCGGGAAAGAGTGTCTTTCATGGTTTTTTTACCACACATTTACTCAATCCCTTGGATCGGCGGATGAAATCAGAGTCAAAGGTGGCGAAATGGTCTGCATCCTTGCTGCATGCAAGATGGAGGGCATCGGCGAAATCAAGGCCTTTGCGGGCCCATTCGATGGCAAGAAACAAGATGTCAGGACTTTTCGTTTTGATGTTCGGCAGACTGAGCAGCTTGATAAACGCATCGCAGATTTCATGGGACTTGAAACTATACGCAAAACGTAAAACCCATTCTGTTTCGAGCATGACGGTGTCGGAAATAAAAACAGTATCCGTATTGAAGAGGATAAAGGCCTTCTGGAACTGTTCTTCATTGTCGCGGGTCAGCAGCCGGACAAGAATATTTGTATCAACCCCGGTCATTGGCACTCTCCATGGCGCCTTTCCTTATGGCCTCATCCATTTCTTTCAGGCTTTTGGCCGGGCCGTTATACTTGAGACAGGCTGCCACTTCAGAGAGAGTTGTCGGCGGATAGGGCCGGGCAGGTTTCAGCAGGATGCCGTCAGCGGTGTCAAGCACCTCCAGCTTCTGGCCTGGTTCCAATTGATGGGCGTCCCGCACGGGTTTGGGGATGATAATCTGTCCCTTACTGGATAATACGGTCGTTACCATAAGTATCCTCCTGGTAAGAAAGTTGTAAGAATACTTTAGAGAGCCAAACGTGTTTTGTCAATCCGGGGTTGGCGAGTAAAACAAATGGCTATTTACACAGAAGATGATCTCCTTCCCCTTTCCGCCTTGCAGCATCTGCTTTTCTGCCCTCGGCAATGCGCCCTCATCCACATCGAGCAGGTGTGGCAGGAGAACCTGTTTACCGCCCAGGGCCGGCTGCTGCATGACCGGGTGGATCAGGGTGGCCGGGAGTCACGGGGGGATGTGCGCATCGAGTCCGGCATGCCTTTGCGCTCTCTTCGTTTGGGCCTGATCGGCAAGGCCGATGTGGTCGAGTTTCACCGGCCGGAGCATGGCGGCCTGTGGCAGCCCTTCCCGGTGGAATACAAGCGGGGCACGGCGAAGAAGGAGAACTGGGACAAGGTGCAGCTCTGCGCCCAGGCCATCTGCCTTGAAGAGATGCTTGGCCTTGCCGTGCCGTCGGGAGCGCTGTTTTACGGCAAGAATCGCCGGCGGCAGGACGTTTTCTTTTCCGACGCGCTGCGACGGGAAACCGAAGAGACCGCAGCGCAGTTGCATGCGCTCATGGCCGCCGGCAGAACACCCTCGCCGGTTTATACAAAACGGTGTGATTCCTGCTCGTTTTACGAAATCTGCCTGCCAAAGGCTCTGGAGAAAAGGCGAAAGATTGGCTGGTATCTGGCTCAGGCCTGCGAGGGACAATGAAAAAACATCTGAACACCCTTTTTGTCACCACGCAAGGGGCGTATCTCGCCAAGGAAGGCGAGACGGTGGCCGTGAAGATTGACGGCAAGGTCCGCTTGCAACTGCCGATTCACACCCTGGGCGGCATCGTCTGTTTCGGCCAGGTGTCGTGCAGCCCTTATCTCATGGGCTTCTGCGCCGAAAAAGACGTAGCCATCAGTTTTCTCTCCGAGCATGGTCGCTTTCTCGCCAGGGTGCAGGGGCCGGTTTCCGGCAATGTTCTGCTCCGGCGCGAACAGTACCGCTGGGCCGATGACCGGCAGAAATCAGCATCGATTGCCCGCTCCGCCGTGATCGGCAAAATCGGCAACTGTCGGACCGTTTTGCAGCGCGCCCTGCGCGACCATGGCGAAAAAGTCGATGGCACGGCGACGAAGAACGCCATCGACCGCCTCGGCTCCATTCTCATCCATGTGAGGGAGGACATCCCGCTCGATACCATCCGCGGCTATGAAGGCGAGGCAGCCAAAATCTATTTCGACGTCTTTGACCATCTGATCACCGCCCAGAAGGACAGTTTCGTCTTTCACGAGAGAAGCCGGCGGCCGCCCCTCGATCGGGTCAACTGCCTGCTCTCCTTTCTCTACACCATGGTCATGCACGATGTCCGCGCCGCCCTGGAATGCGTCGGCCTCGATCCGGCCGTCGGTTTTCTGCACCGTGACCGCCCCGGTCGCCCCGGCCTGGCCTTGGACATCATGGAGGAGTTCCGCCCCTTTCTTGCCGACCGTCTCGCCCTGTCGTTGATCAATCTTGCCCAAGTGAAGGACAAGGGATTTCGGATCATGGAGTCCGGGGCGGTCCTGATGGATGACGACACGCGCAAGACGGTGCTGACCGCCTATCAGACCCGCAAGCAGGAAGAGATTATGCACCCATTCATCAAGGAAAAAATGGAGGTCGGCCTGCTCTTTCATTCCCAGGCCTTGCTGCTGACCCGGCATCTGCGGGGCGACCTTGACGGTTACCCGGTTTTTCTGTGGAAATAGCCCATGTTTGTTCTGGTAAGCTATGATGTCTCGACAATGGACAAGGCCGGACAGCGACGGCTGCGGCGGGTGGCAAAAGCCTGCAAGAATTACGGCCAGCGGGTGCAGTTTTCCGTTTTTGAATGCATCGTCGACCCGGCCCAATGGACGGTCTTGCGGCAAACGCTGATTGATGAAATTGACCCGGAATCAGACAGCCTGCGCTTTTACTTTCTCGGCTCAAACTGGCAACACCGGGTGGAGCATGTGGGCGCCAAGAAGGGGATCGATCAGGAAGGGCCGCTCATCGTCTGAAATGGTACGCGAACCATGAGTTGCCATGAAATCCCCGGCAGGTTCGCGCTACCCGCAATTGCCCGGAAAACCTTGCCTTTCCGCTAATTGGCCTTGTTGGCATGGACATTTTTGAAGTGATTTGTGTTGGTCTCCAGAGACATAGAGAATGAGAAAAAGGAATTTTGGCCGGGATTAGGTGGGAATGCTTGGGAATACAGGGGATTTTGGAATTTTGGCGACAAAATTTGATAAATGAGATTTTTGGGAATTTTGCCGCCAAATTTTCATATAGAATGAGATTTTTTTATTGGAATTTTGCTTTGAGTTCGGCGAGTCTTTTTTCTTCTGATTCGCCGAAGCTTTTTGTTGAAAAGAGTGTCTTGCCTTCAGGTCCGTCTATTCCTTCTACCGTTACGGTAAAAATGGCGTCTTCAGGTATATCAATATTGCTAAATTTGCTCATCATATTTGGGGTTAAAGACCAGGAAACCTCTTCTCCTGGCTCAATGCCTCCAGATATCTGGTAGTTAAAATCGTCCTGGTGCCATGGTACGCTGCGCCCTGGACTTGCGAGAACTCCATGAAAATAGGCTCTTGATATCGCGTGGTCAGTTTCGTTTTTTACAGTCAGGTCAATTACATTTTTTGAAATGCTGAATTCAGTTTTATACCTGTAAAGCCTTGATCTTATTACCTTGAACTTTTTTAACTGTTCTCTTGCCTGTTCAGATGTAAGTCTTTTTTCTTCAAGTTCTTTTATTTCTTGCAAAGCTTGTGTTTTCTGTTCTCTTTCTCTTTGCAGCTTAACCTGATTTGCTTCAGTGATTATCTGTTCAGCTGTTTTTCCGTTAATGGTTTCCTTTATTTTTAATTGCAAATCATCAATGATTTCAATTTTACCTGAAAATACCGAGCCAAAATCTATCTGACTGATCGCCAGTATTTGAATGGCTTCTTCAAATTCAGCCTGTTTATCTGGTGTTAATGACGCTTTTACCTTGGCAACGGATGATTTCAAGGTTTCTTCTGTTGAGGCATCAACGGTTGGTCTGCTGCATCCAGCCATGATAAGCGTGATCAAGACAAGGGCGATCAGTTTGTATCTCATTGTCTCTCCTTCTTTAAGTATTTGACTGTTAATATTGGTAAGTAATGGTCTAAAAAAAGCCGAAGCGGCCTGATTTTAATTTGTATCATTATATATAGGTGAATGGGTGGATTATTTTGCCTTGATGGCTTGATTTGTAGTGGTCTCGGTGGAGTTTGACGGCGGTCATTTGGTGATGAACGCCGGGAGTTTACTCCCACCCACCATCCCTTTAGCCGTTAGCTGCATCCTCTTTGTCGCCACTTTTCAGTCTAGCTTTTAGCCTGACGTTTTCCATGGCCAGGCGGTTGTGTTCGGCCAGGACGTGGTCCATCCTCGATAGTTTTTCCTCTATCTTCTCAACTCGTTCATAAGTTGCCTGTTGTCATGCTCCAAGGCTATGGAGCGGTGGAATGCCTTGATATTGGCAGCCAGGGCGGGCCGGTACAAGGTATTTGACACCAAAACCTCGGCGGTCATGTTAAGGAGTTCCTGGACGTTTACCGTGTCCGTCACCTTTTCCGCCGCCTGTTTGGCAGCGTATTCTTCCGCTTTATGCTCGGCGCTGATTCGGCCGAAAATTTCGGCCTTGAAAAGTTCGCGCATACCGGAAATGGCAGAAACGAGCAATTTTTCTCGTTCCGTGGCCGGTTCCGGCAGGCTGTCCAGCTTGTGTTGTTTGACTATATCCTCGAATCTGTGCCGGGCGGAACGCATCAACTGACCGACATCCTTTATTTTTTCATCACGCCTGGCGGAAGCTTCCTTGTCGCCAAGAACGGCTCTGACCATTTCCTTGTGGTCTTCTAGTTCTGCGCCATGCAACATCATCGGGACATCCGGATCATCAGAGAAAAACCAGTTGGCGTTGAAACCTAGTTTGGTCAGAGATTCAAATACTTTCCCGGAAGGGAACCTTTCCCCTTGCTCATATGCCTGCCAAGTCCGATGACTGGTTTCGGTAGCGTCAGCCATTTCTTTTTGATCTTTACCTAAATAGTTTCGCGCTACTTTTAGCTTTTCAGTGAGTGTCATTCTGTCATTTCCAGCGTTCAAACTAGACCAGGAAAGTATGAACGTCAGTTTGAACGTCAAGTTGAAGATTCTCCGACTAGAAAATCTATCAAATAAGCACAAAAAAACAATTAGTTGCGCGGTTTGTGTCAACAATGGCGTAATTTTTCAGTTTGAACGCCAGAAATAGCTTTACATGCGCCAATTACTGCGTTTATAATGTGCTCATGTTTACAACGGTAAGTGTCTAAAAACAAATTACCGGAAATACTACGAAGGGTCAATGTCCGACATTCCTGAAAGATCGGACAGACGCAAAAAATTACGCGGACGGAGAAAAAATTGACACCGAAGCAGCTCAGTCTTTTCGACCAACCAACCCTCGGCGGTGTTGTCCGTGATGTCAAAACGGCTATGAATGAGGCGGTGAAAAAGTCTGCCCTCTCGCGTGAACAGGTGCGGGACAAGATGAACCAGCTGTCCAGGCGCCACCGGGTGAACCTCAATGGCGGCAATGCCAAAGAGCTGAGCAAGGATGTCTTTGAAAAATGGCTCAACGTTGAAGATGAGGTCAGAATCCCTTCCATAAAGGCGCTCACTATTTTCTGTGCCGCTCTCTCCTCCCAGGAACCTCTTGCCGCCATGGTGAAGCCCCTCGGATTCATGGTTATTGCCGACAATGATATCAAGCTGCTTGAATTGGCGAAATACCAGCAGAAGGTCAAGGCGGCCAGACGGAAAATCAGGCAACTGGAGGACGAACTGGGATGAGGAACACCGTTGAAATACATGTCTGGATGAAGCGGAACGGCTGGAGCGTGACCAGAATCCAGAAAGAGCTTGGCTTCAAGGCACATGTGATGGTGAGCAACACCATTAACGGCAAATGGAACAACAGGCAGGTGCTGCGCCTGTTGCTCAACGAAGGGTGCCCGGCGGACATTCTCGATCTGCCGGAAGATATGCGGAAGGCCGCTTAAATATCGAAGGTTGATTCTTCCGGGAACGGGTGAACCAAATGCAAGAGCGGCGGTTCAATCAGGAAGGATGGAAACAGCAGATAGCCTTTCTCATAGAGAGCAGCGACATAGTGGTTATAAAATCCGGCCGCAACAGATAAAGGACCAACAAGGTTAAGGTCAAAATCTTTGGGAAAAGGTAGGGCGGCGACATCCGGCAGAGGAGAAAGATCAGATGCAATCACAAACAGTTGACCAGACCATGAAAAGAGACAGAAGCCTTCAACCGTCATCGGATATGGAGCGCCACTGTCAAGCCATCGTTTACCAAGAACGCACTGTTCCGCATGGAAATCATCCTCAACCTCGCATCTATAAAGGGCGCGGATATGACGATATCTCTGAAAGTCAACTCCTGGAGTTTCTGGCAGGGATTCTTCCAGACAGACACACGCAATTTTCCATGGTTCTAGCTGACGATGCAACCAGGTTGCGCTTCCAGAAAAGGGCAGCCGAGGCTTTCTGTATCGTGGATCACGAGAAATACGTAAATAGACAGCCTTTTTATCCATTCTCCCATGCAGACCAAATACTAAAGGGGCAGTTTTACTGTCTGGTAAAGGGGCATTTGCCTTTTTCATTTGAAGACCTCGCTGACATCGCTGAACAGGTGCTTGAAGAAATTGGGACGAAAAATGTTACCAACCAAGGCAAGGAGTGTCAACCATGAGAGAAGAGATAACAGTCAAGCCGCACATGCCGAAACCATTATCCGAAGGAGAACGGGCGCAGTTCGACCGGTTGAACAAGATCATTTTCGAGGATATGCGGGCCTTTTACCGGGTTGGCTGCGCCCTCATCGAAATCCGGGAGCGGGAACTCTACCGGGAGGAGCACCGGACTTTTGAAGGGTACTGCAAGAAGATTTTTGATTTCAGCAGAGGACACGCTTACCGACTGATCGGCGCGGCTCAGGTGGTGGAGAACCTTTCGCAAATGTCTCCAAATTGGAGACAAGCTGAAACAGACCCAGTTATCGACATGGTCCCGATGAACGAGGCGCAGGTCAGACCCTTGGTCCGGCTCCAGCCGGATCAGCAGCGGGAAGTCTGGCAGGCGGTGGTGAAAAACGCCGGTCTGAGAAAAAAGGTTACCGCTGGGCTGGTCAACAGCGTGGTGAAGAAATATCTGGGGGAGACGGTAACCACAACAGTGCGGACCGCCAAGGAGCGAGTCCGGGAAGAGCAGGTTATCGGCGCTGAATTCCGAGACGCTTTTGAAAGCTTTATTGATCAACTGGAGAAGGAAATTCAAGGCGGATACAGGAGCACGTCCCGCCTGGCGATCGTTGATTGCCTGCGGCAGATCGGGGCGATCGTGAATAGTTCCGGCTCGGCCCTGGAGGAACCGGCCTGGGACGGCGGGGCCATTGATGCGGTCAAGCTTGAGAAGGCAGGTTTCAAGCTATTCCGGATGGATAAAAGCAGCATGCATATCAAGATCAGATCCGGAGGCGGCTGGCCGAATCATTGCGGTCCATACAAGACGGTCAAGGAAATGGAAGAGGCTTTTGTTGAATTGATGCAGGATCAAAACAGCCTGAGGGCATAAGATGAAGCCCGCATTGAATGCGAAATACACCGCCAAGGAGTTGCTCGACCTCGATCTCCCCTGTCTGCCGAATACGGTGCAGAATATTCTCAGAAGGGCAAAACGCGAAAATTGGGCTTTTATTTATGAGAAATGCCAGGGGCCGTCACGCCGGGCGTTTCTTGCCCATCTCCTGCCGGAGTATGTCAAGGAAGCCATTCTGGCCAGGAAAAAGGCGGACAGATTTAGCCTGATTGTGTCAAACGGCCAAAAGAAACAACCAGCAGCCACGCAAAACCTCACCGACGCCCAGAAGCAAACCGCCCTGGCCAGGGCTGACCTGATGCGGCTCTATGTCGCCCACGTGGCCAGGGCGCCCTGGGGGAAGAAGGATCAGGCGAAAGCGGATTTCCTCTCCCTTTACAGTATCCAGGAATGGCCGCACCTCCACTCGCTGTTGGGCGAGGTCAGTCTGCAGAGCATCGAGCGGTGGAAAAAAATCATGGACGACACCGGGGACGCCTTTGCCCTGGCGGACCGGCGCGGCTCTCATAAGCGCGGCAAGCGCAGCATCCTCTCCGAGCAGGCGTTGATCCTGGAGCGGCTGGCGCTGAACCCGAACCGCCCGAAGATCAGCTTTGTGGTGCGGATGGCGCAGATCATCATGGAAAAGCGCGGCATCGATCACCATTCGAAAGCCACCTACCGCCGCTACCTGGAAGAGTACAAAGCCAAACACTATGACACCTGGGTGTTCGCCAGGGAAGGAGAAAAAGGGCTGAACGACAAGGTCGCCTACAACCTGAAGCGCGATTACTCGAAGATCCAGGTGGGCGACGTGGTGGTGGCGGACGGACATGTGCTCAATTTCGAGATCATCAATCCCTGGACCGGCAAACCAAAGAGAATGACGCTGATCCTCTTCTACGACATGAAAAGCAACATGCCGCTGGGCTGGGAGATCATGCCCACCGAGAACACGGCGGCGATCAGTTCGGCGCTCAGGCGGGCCATCATCGTGCTCGGCAAGTATCCGAAATGTGCCTATCTCGACAACGGCCGGGCCTTCAAGGCCAGGTTTTTCACCAACGCGCCGGAATTTGACGAGGCCGGGCTCACCGGCCTTTACGCCCGCCTGGGAATCGAGACCACCTTTGCCTGGGCCTACCACGGCCAGTCAAAGACGGTCGAGCGTTTTTTCGGGGTGCTGCATGATGCTGAGGTGTGGATGCCGACCTACGTCGGCAACAATGTCTATGCCAAACCGCCCCGCATGAACCGGGGCGAAAAGCTGCACGTGGCCCTGTGGGAAAAGGCCACCCAGGGGCTGGCGCTGACCATGGACCAGGCCCACCAGCTTATCGCCGCCTTTTTCGACGAATACGCCAACCGCGAGCAGGGGCCGGACAGCCACCTGGCCGGACTGAAGCCGATCGACGTTTTCAACGAGGGCCGCGGCCCCGGGGTCGACCGCGATGAACTGCGGGAATTGATGATGGACGCGGTGGTCAAACGCATCGGCCAGGACGGAATCCGGCTGTTCAACGAGGAGTATTACCATCCTGCCCTCTATGGCCGGCGGGATCAGGTCAAGGTCCGTTACGACCTGATGGACCGCTCCTCGGTGCTGGTCTACGAGGACAACGGTAGATTCCTCTGCGAGGCGGCGCCGCGCCCGGGCGTCCACCCCATGGCCAAGCTCGGCGGCGAAGAGGATCAGGAGCTGCTCCGCGAGCAGATCGAGCTGAAAAAATCCCTCACCGCCCAGACTGTCGGCCCGGCCCGCGAGCTGCTGAAAAACGAGGTGATGCCGGATTACATGCGGCAGCTTGAAGGCAAGGGGATCGTGCCGATCAACGGCGGAGCGGCCAAGCAGCGGCAGCCGAAGAAGCAGAAAGAGCTGTCCAGCTCAGAGGTCAAGCGGATCGAAACCGAGTTCCAGCAGCGGCTGCGGGAAAACGAGGAAATGAAGTCGGCGGAGGCGACCACGGAGGAGCCGGAGGCATACGTCCCCACCGTGGTGTCCGCCGCGGCCATGGTCTGGGAGGAGGTGGAGTGCCTGGACGGCTCGCAGCGCTACGAGAGGCTGGTGGAGCTGTCGGTGCGCGGCACCTTGATCCCCAAACGGTGGCGGGCCTGGATGGATTATTTCGAGCAGACGCCGGATTACACCAGGCAGCTCGATTACTGGGACGAATACCGGGCGAAGATGGCGTTCTGCTGGCAGGTTGAGAGGGAATCGTTGCAGGGCAGATAAAGAGGTGGGGCGGAATTGGCGTTCCGCCCCTTGGGATAAAACGTTTGATATGAGGTATCCATGAAAGAAATACAAATTCAGCCGTCCTTTGTCAACACAAAGAACGTGCGCAACTTCGGGGTCCTGATGGACGGGCTCGATCTGCTGGCCGGCGAGGGCTGTCTGGGGGCGGTTTCCGGCCGCGCCGGCCTGGGCAAGACCAAGACGGCCACGGTATATGCCGCAAAAAACGGCAGCGTCTACATGCAGATGCTCAGGATCTACGTCAATTCCGAAATGGAGTTCCTGCGCGGTATCTGCCGGGCGCTGGAGCTGAAGGCCACCTTCGGCCGCAAGGGCGACGCCTTCCTGGCCGCCGCCGCCGAGTTGGAGCGGCGCAAGGCCCCGCTGTTGATCGACGAGGCTGACCTGATGCCCCACTGGGGCATCGAGGTGGCCCGCGACCTGACCAAGGTGGCCCGCGCCCACGTGGTGCTGATCGGGGAGGAGGAGCTGATCCCCATGATGCAGCGGAACCGCCGGGTCTGGTCCCGCACCTTCCAATACATGGAATTCACCCCCATCGACACCACCGATATCATGCTCTACTGCAAGGAGGCCACCGGCCTTACCATGTCCCCGGATGTGGCGGCGGTTTTCATGGAGGCGTCCGGAGGAGATTTCCGGCTGGTAAAACGGGATATCGCAAAACTGGTGCAGTATGCCAACGCGGCCGGCGGGGCGGACCGGATCGACGCCAAGATGGCGCGGATCGCGGTTAAGAAAGGGCTCAAGGGGTAATGATCATGGGAACGCATACGGGAAGTTTTGCGGGACGGATCAGGGCTATTGCCGCCGAGATCGGAGCCG
>JBMONO010000007.1:0-21023 GCA_049323655.1 Thermodesulfobacteriota bacterium
TAAGGCAAAGGTTATCACGAAGCGATCCTATGGCTTCCGTACCTATGATATGCTGAAAATCGCCTTGTATCATGCCCTTGGTGACCTGCCTACACCTGAGTTTACCCACAAATTCTGCTGAGGAACCCCAAATTCCACGCCCAACTGGCTACTTCTCTCTCTGGTAATTGTCTGAATTGCCCATCTCTACTATACTTTCCTCTGGTCCTTTATACTCAACAGCGTCTTCGGCGGCCTTATCTCCTGAGTAGAAAATGATTATAAAAGAAATTGCCAAAGGGACAACAGAGCATAGAAAAGCTATCAGCAGCCTGGTCTTTAATGACGCCTTGAATGCGAGAAGAAAAGCAATCACACCAACACATAAAAAAATGAGACATAGTTTTATCATTTATTCATCTCGCTACAGCTAGGATTACATCGTTGAATGATAGCAGGATCTTGAATCAATTTTCGATACATTCTTCTAACTTCATCCGCCCAGTCTTGACAGTTATATTTATAATTTGTACCTCGTTCCCACAGGAGGTTGTATCTCCGTTCACGTTTTTTGACACGCTTAACGGCTTCTCTCATTACGCAATCATTCCAGCCAGAGTCATGAGAAGGCTCATATCCTTGCGGGTTAGGCTCTGTTTTTACTTTTCCATCATCAAAAAAGCCGACATTGGGATCAGTCTTGCCATCCTGATAGAATAGTTGCTCATGGCCGATGACCGTATTCATCTGGTCGTCTGTTTGGCCTCCAACGACTCCGAAGATGCGACCAGCTCCTCTTAAAGGTCGATAGGAAAAATAAGCTAATCCTTCAGGATCAATAAACATGATTGGATTGGAGTTAGCATACGCATAAAGATTCATCCCCCCAGCCAAGCCAATCGGATCAGGGGTTAAATACCTCCCCGCCTGCGGATCATAATATCTGTGCCAGTTATAATGCAAGCCGGTCTCAGCATCATAATACTGGCCCGGAAAGCGGAAATTATTCTCCACGATCGAGGCCGGGTCAATCATGGCCTGACCAAAAGGAAGATAATTTGCCTGCCAGACCATCTGACCGGTCGCATCGATCAGCTTTTGCGGGGTTCCCAGGTGATCGGTGAGAAAATAATAGATGCCGGCCTGCTCACCATAAATCTTCATTGCCACCGGCTCATCATCGAGATAGATGTAATCCCGGAGCGGTTTGCCGCTGCCATCCGTCTCGGCAAGCAGTTTGCCCTGGGGATCATAATGATAAAAGGTGGTTCGGCCGTTCACCGTTTTTTTCACCCGCATATTTCGGGCATCGTAGCCGTATTCGGACACCAGGCTTTCGCCCTCCCGGACCATGGTCAGCCGGTTTGCCTGATCATAAACAAAGGCCAGGGTGCCATTGTCGATGATATTGCCATGGCCGTCGTAGGTATAGGTTGCCGGGTTTGATGCGGTTACGCTGAGAAGCTGATTGGAGTCGGCAAGGTAGCTGTATATATCGTACTCCCTATCACTGATTCTGGTCTGTCGGTTGCCCACCCGATCATAGGTATAGCCGATGCCGCCGTATATGCCGGCGGCATCGATCAAACGATACAGGCTGTCATAAGCAAAACTCTGGTCAGCAGCAGGATCGACAACATCATGAATCGCCAGGACATTTCCTGCCCCGTCGCGGACAAGGGAAAGACCGTAGACGGCGGCGGCCTCTGTTCCGGTCAGTCGGTACTGCTGATCATAGGTGCGCTGTACGGCAAGGGAATTTTCTCCGACATTATACGCCGCCACCGGACCGAAGGGTTTGTAGGTGATGTTACTGAGGATTTCCCGCCCATCCAGCGCCATTGCGGAGACCTTGCCATCACCATCTCTGACATATGAAACATGCAGGCCACTGGGGTAGGTGATGCCGGCAAGCTCGCTGCTTGTCCCGTCATACACAAAGCGCAGACTCGCGGTCGGCATGCCGTCATTGACTCGCTCCTGACCGACGAGCTGGCCGAGCTCGTTGTACCGGTAGGCCGTGGCGCCCGACGCATCGGTGATGCCGGTCAACCGGCCGATGCCGTTTATCCCCTGATCGTAGCTGTAGGTGATGTTCTGGCTCGCGTCCGGGTACTGTTCCGCAATCAGCCGGTTCATGGCATCGTAGGCAAAGGCGACGGTTACGCCCCTGGCATCGGTTTTCCTGATCAGGTTGCCGGCCGCATCATAGGCAAAGGTGGTGGTGCCGGCATCAGGCGAGTGCTCCGCCACCCGCCGGCCCAGATCGTCATAGTGGTAGCGGGTGAGAGTACCCTCCGCATCCCGCACTTCGGCGAGATTATCCTCGCTGTCATGGCGAAAAACGGTGGCGGAGAAATCCGGGTCATGGTGGGCAATCAACCGGTCCAGGGCATCATAGCCATAGCGGTTAAGCAGGATATTGGGATCAGCCACCTCCACCAGGTTGCCCTTGTCGTCGTAATGTCGCTCCTCAACCGCGCCACCGGGCAAGATGATCCGCGCCAGCCGGTTATCGTCATCATAAGCGAAATCAACAGCACCGGCCAGTGCATTTGCCGGATCACGCACCTCTTCCCTGATCCGGTTGCCCTCGCTGTCATAGCTGTAGCTGATCGAGTTGCCGAGGTTGTCGGCGATGGTTGCGAGCAGATTCGCCGCCGTATAGGTGTAGCTGATGATCCGATCACCCGGCAGCAGCACCGAGGTCAGGCGTCCGGCCGCATCGTAACGCAGAACGGTGCTCCTGCCAAGGGTGCTTGTCTCAATCAGGCGCCCCCGCTCGTCGTAAATCAATGTCGTCTTCACCCCGTTTTCGTCATTGACCTCCTCCGCTTTGCCGAAGGCATTGTAGCGGGCAAAGGTCACCCGCTGGCCAAGGGCATTGGTAACGGCGCGAAGCTGGCCACGGTTTGCCCCTTCTTCCGGAACATTGGCGTAATAGCTGAAGGTCGTGACATCGGCCACATCGGTGCGCGGCCCATCAATGGCAACAAGCTGGCCATGGTCATTACAGGCATACGATGTGGTGGCGCTGACCATCGCCGCGCCGTTGTAACCGCTCTCCGTCCGGCTGGCAAGGTTGCCGTTTGCATCGTAGGTAAAGGTGGTGACGGTCTGCGCGCCCGGCCTGGCGACGCTTGCCCTGGTAATGGAGGTGACCTGGTTGTCATCCGGATGATAGGTAAAGGTGGTGGTTCGCTCCTCCGCGGTTGCCACTGCCTCGGTCTCGCTGATTTTGTTGCCGCGCTCGTCATAGGTGGAGGTGGTGACCCGGCCCAGGGCATCGGTTGCGCGCGTGATGCGGAGCCGATCGTCAAAGACATACGATACCCCGGAACCGGCCGGACAAGTGGTGCAGCCTGGCCCGCTTTCCGCTTGCTTGCGGACGATACCATTAGCATCCACATACAGTTCGACCGTCTTGCTGGCATTGCGCGAATCGGTCAGGATGCGGGTCTGGTTGGCAAGATAGGTCACCGTCACCTTGTGCAGGCCGTCCGCCAGTTCCGAAGTCACGGCCCGATCATACCTGTCATAGGTAACCGCTGCCTCGACCATGCCATTTTCATCGATAATCGCTGTCAGGTTATGAACGTCATTGGCATCCTCGTAGACGTATTTCTTCCCGGTGCCGGCCGGTGACACCACCTCAACAAGATTGCCGTTGCCGTCATACAGAAAGCGGTAATCACCCATCGGCGCACTGACGGTCGCCAGTTTGCCGGCGGCATCATAAAAAAAGTCGAGGCGCCGGCCGAAAGTATCCTCGACCGCGGCCAGCCTGCCGCCCTCATAATCCAGGAACTGGGCGTTGCCCTGCCGGTTTTCGATGCGGATGAGGAGGCCGCTGCTGCTGAAATAATTCTTGCCGCCGTCCGGGAGAGTCAGCGCATAGCCTTCGGCAACAGCTTCGATTTCCTGCACCTCGTCGGTGATGGAGACAAAGATCCCTTCGGCGTTTTGCCGAAATGTCGTTTCGCTGCCCCGGTCATGGACCAGGGTGATGGTGGTGGCTGAAGGGAACTCCAGATGCCGTGAAAAAGAGGTGCTCCAGCCGTAACCGGCGGCAGAGGCTGCTTCGCGCCTGCTGTTGTAGTAACGGCTGAACGCAAAGGGCAGACCGGGACCGTCGATGCGCAGATCCTGCTGCTGGAAAAATTTATTGCCGCTTGCATAGTTGATCGGATTTTTCGTCAATGGCCTGCTTTGACAGGGACCGTCGCTGTTGTCGGCGTACTCGACAACCTCAAACGGCTCAATGGCTTCGGCGCTGGCACCGCTGCCGGTTGCCTTGAATTTGATCTGATAGCGGCCGGGCTTCAAACGATAGAGGTTGCCGGTGACCTCCTGGTAATTATAGGTGCACTCCTCGGTGGCACAGGATTTTACACCAAACAGAGAAGTGCTGCCGGAGGCATAGACAAGGTAGGCGTAAATGGAACCCTTTGTCGCGCTCAGTGTCGGCTTGAAGGTGGCGTTCGCCTGGATGTTGATGGGGGATTGCGTCTTGCCAGCCGGCTCGATCGGCGTGATATGAGGAGTCTTGTCGATGTAAAATTCTTCGCCATACTCCGTTAGGCTCGTTCCACCCCCGGAGGCAATGATTTTGATTTTATAGGGACCTCCGTGGTAATAATCATAAAGAGTTCCACTTTGTTCCTGATAACTGTAATCACAGTCAAGGACTGTGCAGATTTTCCCTCCCAGGGAAATCATCGCGCCGTTCGGCAGAACAAACCAGGCGGAAATGGTCCCCTTGGTCACATTGGTTGTCTCTTTAAAGGCAGCACGAGCCGTGATGTCGAATGGTTCATCCACCGTGCCACCCCCAGGAGTAATCGAACTGATGCTTGGCGTCTTG
The DNA here is from genome assembly GCA_049323655.1 of Thermodesulfobacteriota bacterium. GTDB lineage: Bacteria > Desulfobacterota > Desulfobulbia > Desulfobulbales > SURF-16 > DB1. The sequence goes on from JBMONO010000007.1 coordinate 4,844, forward strand.
TCGATGTAAAATTCTTCGCCAAATTCCGTCACGCTTGTCCCGCTCCCGGAGGCAGTGATTTTAATTTTGTAGGGACCTCCGTGGTAGTAATCATAAAGAGTTCCGCTTTGTGCCTGATAACTGTAATCACAGTCAAGGGTTGAGCAGGTTTTCCCTCCCAGGGGAATCATCGCGTTGTTCGGCAGGACAAACCAGGCATAAATCGTCCCCTTGGTCGTGCTCAGCGTCGGCTTGAAAGTGGCGCCGGCCGTAATGTCAAAGGGTGCGTCCAGGGTGGCCCCGCCCGGGGTGATGGCGCCGATGGCTGGCGTTTTGTCGATGGAAAACGGCTCGCCCTCCTTCTCGCTGGATGCCCCACTGCCGGTGGCCCGGATTTTTATTTTGTAGGGGCCGCCGTGATTCAGATCATAGAGCGATCCGGCCAACTCCTGATAACTGAATCCGCATTCCTCGCTGGTGCATGATTTGGCCCGCACATAACTTGCAACGCCGGATGGCAAGACAAGATAGGCGTAGATCGTTCCTTTCGTCGTGCTCAGCGTCGGCTTGAAAGTGGCGCCGGCCGTAATGTCAAAGGGTGCGTCCAGGGTGGCCCCGCCCGGGGTGATGGCGCCGATGGCTGGCGTTTTGTCGATGGAAAACGGCTCGCCCTCCTTCTCGCTGGATGCCCCACTGCCGGTGGCCCGGATTTTTATTTTGTAGGGGCCGCCGTGATTCAGATCATAGAGCGATCCGGCCAACTCCTGATAACTGAACCCGCATTCCTCGCTGGTGCATGATTTGGCCCGCACATAACTTGCAACGCCGGATGGCAAGACAAGATAGGCGTAGATCGCCCCCTTGGTCGTGTTCAGCGTCGGCGCAAAACTGACACGGGCGACTATGTCGAAGGGGGCGCTGAGGGTAGCGCCGCCCGGGCTGATCGCCTGAATAACCGGTGTATTATCAAGGGTCAAGCTGACGCTTGTCGTGGCGGTGCCGGTGCAGTCCGTGGCCTTGGCGTAAAACGTATGATCCCCGTGCAAAAGGCCACGATCATAGGTGTAGGTACATGTCGCTGATCCATTACCTCTTTTGACACATTCAGGATAGTAAAAGGCCGCGTTATCTCTCTTGAGCAACACCGCTCCGCTGTCGTTACTGACACAATTTTCACCATTTGCATCACAGGTCGTGCAGGTGGCAAAGGTGCCGGTGGCGGAGACAACCACCCCGCCGTTGTCGAGCACCTGGGGCGGCTCGATGATGATCGATGCGGCCCGGCTCGATGCGGTTGGCAGCATCATGAGAAACAGCGGCAGCAAAACCAACCATCCTGCTGTTCCTTTCCATGCACTCCGGCCCTGTCTCCGCGACCGCAAGGCAAAACGCATTGCAGCTGCCATGGAAATGGCTTCCTGAAACGGCTTTCGCCAAAAACCCTTCTGCATCTTTTTCTCCTGCCGTGGATTTCCACCATGAACGGGTTGAGTCATTGACATGAAAAATATTCTGGACCACAACGGCAGCGATTGACAATGTGACACATTGTCGCATAAGAAATATCACTTTAAAATGACAGAGAAAATAAAATCAATAGCCAAAACCGATCTCCTAAAACAGAAAAACAGCGACAATTTGCCACATTGCCAAACTCGTTTTTCTTTTTGCAGAATGGTCTGTAATGCCAGTTGTGTCATTTCGCATTCCCTGATTCGCCTTGGCCGGCCAGCGAAAGGCATAATGCGTAACGCATGAAAACAACTGGACAGTAAGCACCTACTCACCTTTCACGGATCCCGTGAAAAATTCAGAAAAACGATTTGTCCATAAGGAGAATACGATGAAAAAACTACTGCTCACCTTGTGCATGCTGTTTTTCTTCGCTGCCTCAGCCCTGGCCGCGGTCAATATCAATAGCGCCGACGTCAAGGCACTGGAAGAGCTGCCCGGCATCGGCGCCGCCAAGGCCCAGGCCATTGTTGACTACCGCACCCAACACGGCAATTTCAAATCCATCGATGACCTCAAGAATGTCAAAGGCATCGGCGACAAGGTTCTTGAGCAGATCCGCTCCCTGATCGAACTGTGATGATCTCGTAAAAACAGAAAATCAACCACAGAGATCACAGAGCACGACGAGGCAACTCATCGTAATTTAAAAAATTTTCCCTGTGCTCTCTGTGGCCAAAAAGCTTTTTCCGATTTCATCAACTGTAACGCCTCGTTGCCTGAGGCAAATCACGAGCAGCCACCCGGCGATCACGGCAACCCGCCGTCCCCTGGTGGCTGCGTTGTTGCCCGTTCATCCCCAGCGTCAGGCCTCGGCTATCGTGCCCCCCGCTGAATAACCCTTGAAATCCCCGGCGGAAACGAATACGCTTGCCGAATTTAAGCGGTTTATATTCCGCAAACGCTTCCGGGATCATTGCGTGCGCTCTTCCGTCCGCCTCTGCCTCCACATTGCCGTGCTCTTTGCCGTCATTCTCCTCCTCAGCACCGGGAGCCGGGCATATTACGCCATCGAGGCAGCGGAACCCTTCTCCCTGCGGGAACGGGAACATGCCCCGCCATCGTCTGCCGGCCTTTTTTTCACCGTGCAGGACAATTTTTGCCGATTCACCGAGCCCACCGGAACAGCACCGCTGCTCCTACCCCACTCCGATCTCTTTGTCCCCGCCGACATTGTTGAGGTCAATCTGCCCATTTTCGGCGTCTTCAGCCACCCCGCCGGCCCGTCAGCCGATCCGGTCGCCGGCATGCTCTACGCCAATCTGAAAATCAAAAAACTCCTCGAAGAATATGCTGCTTTGCAGGAGCGGGCCAAAAACCTGCTGGCGGAGGAACCGTCAGCTTTTTCTGCGGAAAAGTCCGCCCTCAGCCAATCCGGCTTTATCCACCAGGACCTCAAAAAAATTTATTTCTCCCTGGCCGCCCTCGATGAAACCGCACTCCCCGAGGTTGCCGAACAGGAGGAGCAGAAATCTCCGGCACAACAGGAAAACAAGGCGCTGCTCACCGCCTTTCAGCAATTAAACCGGGCAATCAATCCGCCGCCGCCCTCCGCTTTCCCGGCCGCGCCGACCATCGCGACCGCCGAAAAAAGTGGCGCCAGATCACCTGCCACCTTTTCGGGCCAACCACTTGCGAACCGGCCCCAAACATATAACCCCGAACATACTGCGCCGTCCGTGTCTTCCTACCAGGAGTCCATCACCCTGCCCTGGATTCTCGAACTGCCATTCAAGATCTTCAGCTACCTGCTGGAACACAAGATCACCGCCCTGGTGGTCGGTTTTTTCAGCCTCCTGCTGATCAACATCATCTTCGGCTCCCGTTCCTGAACCCATGCTACCCATCCGACTGCTCCTCGCCTGCCGCAGCACAACCATCAGCCTGCTTGTCCTGGCGCTACTGCTGCTTACGGCCTGCGGAGAATCGCCGGAAACACGATACCAGCGGCTGCTGGCGACGGGCCAGGATCAGCTTGCCGCCGGCGACTACCGGCAGGCGCTGTCGTCCTGGCAGGAAATCCTCACCTTCACCGAGCCGACCCCGGATATTTTGCAGCGGATCGGCGACTGTTACTATCATCTGGCCCTCTACCCCCATGCCCTGCACGCCTATCAGGAGGCATTGAAGCTCGCCCCGGAGGATCCTGCCATTCGTCCGGCCATCCTTACAATCCAACTCATCACCAAAAATCTTGCCGGCGCCGAGACCACCCTTAACGGGATCGCTCCCCAGCATCGCCGGGGCGAAACGGCAATTCTCCATGGCGATTTCCTCTTGCTCAGTAAAAAATATGATGAGGCCGCCGCCGTCTACCAAAAATGCATTGATGAAAATCAACAAAACGACAAGGCCCGCATGCGGCTGACCCTCGTCCTTTTTGCCCAGCAGAAAAAAAGGGAGGCAGCGGCCGTTTTCCAGCCCCTGCGCGATGCCAATCCGGATAACGGCGAACTTCTCTTGCAGATGGGGCTCTATTGCTCACTGCTCGGCGAGACCGACCTGGCTCGCACCTATTTTCACCGGGCAATCACCCTTCATCCCCGCGATTTGCATCTCCGTTTTCAGCTTGTCGATTTTCTTATCAGCACCGGGCAGATGGACGACTCCATCACTGGTCTGCAGGAGATAGTGAAGATCGAGCCCGGCAACTCCTTTGCCCGCAAGCTGCTGATCGAAGCATTCCTGCAGGGCAACAGACTGGCTGAGGCCCGCGCCGTCCTCGACACCTTTGCCCGGGAAACGGTCAAGGATCTGGAGCTGCTGCTGCTCAAAGGCAAATACTTTCTGCTCAACAATGAATACCATGCCGCCCTCTCCCAGTTTCAGACCATCCTCGAACATGAGCCGAAACAACCGCTTGCCCACTACTTCCTGGCCCTTGCCTATCTGGCCGGCGGCCAGAGCAAGCTGGGAGAAAAAAGTCTGATCGAGGCCCTTTCCCTCAATCCGGATTTCACCGATGCGGAACTGACCCTGGCGTCGGTCTATTACAAAAGCGGCAACCATGATCTCGCCCTGGAACATGCCGAGCGGATCCGCAAACGGGAACCGCATAATTACCGGGCCTGCCTGATCGCCGGCAACATCCGTCTCGCCCGCCGCCAATACCCGGAAGCGATGGCCGATTTCCACGCCGCCGGCCTGCTCAACCCGGGCATCACCTCGCCGGCCTATTATCAGGCCCTCACCGCCTCGCTGGCCGGCGACAGGGAGGATGCGCTGCGGCGTTTCAAATCCCTCCTCGATGAGCACCCGGAGCTGATCGACGCCGCTCTCCACTACACGAGAATTCTCGCCACAGGCGGCCAGGCGGGCATTGCCATCGGCTGGCTCAATGAAACCGACGAAGCCCTTGACACCACCTACCACAATCATCTGCTGGGCGAGATTCTTGTTGTCGCCAATAGAAGACAAGAGGCCATCACCGCTTTCCAGCAGGCGATCACAGCTGCCGCCGGCCTCAAATCATCCTATCGCCACCTTTTCGACCTGCTCGCCGATGACCCGCAACAGCTTGAAGAGATTCTCAAAAAAGCGATCAGCGAGCACAAGGATTTTGATGAGGCCTACGCCAGGCTCGCCGATCTTTACTGCCGCAACAACGATCCAGGCCGGGCCATTGCCCTGCTGGAAGACGCTGTTGCCGCGGCGCCCCAATCCGCGCAACTTGCCAACAATCTCGCCTGGCTCTATGGGGAGCACCAGCCGGAAGACATCGACGAGGCCATGCGCCTGGCCCAGCTTGCCTACGAAAAGACCCCCGCCAATCCCGCTTTTGCCGACACCCTGGGCTGGATCTACGCCCGCAAGAACATGGCCGGCCGCGCCTTGTGGCTGCTGGAACAGGCCTATGCCGCCGAACCGGACAACGCCCTGGTCAATTTTCACCTCGGCGTCGTCCTCCACCAGCAGAACGCATCCGACAAGGCCCGCAAATACCTGCTCTTTGCCGCGGAGAAAGGTCGGGATCATCGCTTTCGTGAAGTGGCGCGAAAACTGCTACATGATAATCAATAACTGTTTTCGCCTCAGCATCGCCTGACTCGTCCCCACCCTCGCCTGCCAGGAGACCGACGAAGGGGGGCGAGCCAAGCGGGCAATCCGGCTCCATTCCGGGGATGACGTGACGCCGCGGCCTCCCTCGCCGCACTGTCGCCGCATTGCGACAATATGCCCGGCAGGAGAGAAGGGAAGGTGCGTCCTTTCGTTGCGGCACCAGGATTCTCTGCCCGTCTCCCTCCGGCGACAGCTTAAACCTTTTTTTCTCCTTTTTTCGCGAAGTACTTGACAATTCCCCCGGCAAATCCGTAGCATATTGACATACGAGCTGGTTCTTCGCAGGTTATTATCGATGAGATGACAAGGGAGTCCGCACCATGGCCGCAAAAAAGCAACTGGGACAGGTGTTAATTGAAAAGGGGCTGGCAAACGAAGGGCAGATCAAAGAGGCGTTGCGGATGCAGGCCGGCGGCAAACGCCGTCTCGGCTATATCCTGGTCCGCATGGGGGTGCTGACCAACGATCAGCTCCTCAATGTTCTCGAGGAGCATGCCGGCGTCGAGGTTGCCGATATCGACAAGACAATCAAACCCGAAGTCAAATCCCTCATGCCCCGCTATCTCTGCACCCGCTACTCGGTCATTCCCCTCTCTTTCGAAGGCAGCAACGTTGTCCGACTGGCCATGCTCGACCCCTCCGACGATGAGGCGATCCGCGACATCGAGCAGTACCTCGACAAGGCGGTCAAACCCTATCTCGCCCACGAAGAAAAGATCAAAACCGGCATCATCAAGCACATCCCTTACAGCATGAAGGATCTTTTCAACTCGCCGCTCTCCGGCAAGGTGATGCGGGCTGTCGCTGTCCTGCTGCTGGTCGGCATCGGTTTCAGCGGCTACTACTCTTACAATGCCTATAACCTCGAAAAATTCGGGGAAATAACCGTTTCCGGGCCTCTCACCACCTACAAAAACCATGACCTGATGCTCGGCGTTGAAGAAAAATCCATCTCGCTGACCGGCCATGCCGCCTATGCCGACGGCCTTTACAAGGTGGCCTTCAGCAACACCCAGGACCTCAAGGCATTTCTGGAACGGAAACGATCAAGCTTTTCCGAAAAGCAGTATGAATGGCTCACCTGGGCGATCGACACCGATATCCCCGCCCGGAAACGATAACGCCGCATCGTCATTTACCGTGAAGGACAGGACTATACGCACCGTTCACCTTCCATCTCCTGTCGCCCTTTGTTTTGCCAGCCTCCCATCGGCTGACAAGGTGTCCACAGATGCGCCGCGCCATCAATTCGCTTGCGTTCCCTTACCGAATCAAGTATCACAAACCATGCTCTCTTACCAATCACCGCACTGAACAACGAAAAATGAACAAAAACGATTTTTTTCTCGCGTTTTTCCTTCTCCTGGCCGGCGTCTCCCCTGCCGGCGCCACCACCATTTCCCAACTTGACTCCAACGGTGGACGAGCAATATTCACCCCCAACAGCACATCAGGAATCGGCCAGACCTTCACCGCCACGACAACCAGTTACGACTCTCTCGCCGTCTTTCTTTATCATGCCTCCGAATCATTCAACGGAACGACGCTCTTCAGCCCTTCCAGCATCGACAGCACCATCTCCCTTGCCCTCTACACCGGTGCGTTCACAGCCGTCCGCCAGACATGGAACGACATTGACCTTTCTCCTCTGGTGGATGGCGACAACAGACGTCTGAACATCGACATCAGCGGTTTCACCTTCACCGCGGGCGAGCTTTACTCCTTTGCCCTGTTCAATGATACAAACGAGTGGCTCGCCGAATACACCGCCTCCAACCCATACTCCTCCGGCAGCATGTACCTCTTCAACTCGGACACCCCGTACCTGTCGGCAAGCAGCGATCTGAAATTCGAAATCACCGCCGCCCCTGTTCCCCTTCCTTCCACCCTTGCCCTTTTCAGCACCGGCCTCATCGGTCTTCTTCCGGCCCTGACCCGCAAATCGAAAAAAAGCTGACCCGCTCCGCCGGTTAATTCTTCACCAAACACCCAAGCAGCAACAAGCGCGGCATGCGTTTTGCTAAAATACCCGCCGTTTGACTCGTGTCTCTCCTCTTGCGCCCCCCAATCGGAAAAGACGCCGAACCTCCTGAAGCTATTTTCGTTGTTCGCCCCAACATAAAAAGACCGACACAGAATGAAGCTCGCACCATACCACGCTGCACTCCTTTTCATTGTCCTGCTCCCGGCCCTGCTGCCGGCTCCACTTGCCGCCGACATCCTGAAAACGATCCACGCCGAATGGGAATACGGCGGCAACGCCACCGCATTCCGCCTTTACCGGGAAGGAACGCTGCTCTGCGAGAGTTTTGACACGGCCAGGCTTGCCATGGATTGCGAAACGCTGATCGGCACCACCCCCATCACCTTCACGATGACCGCCATGGGGCCGGACGGCGAAACCCCGCATTCCGCCCCCTTCATCCTGGTGCCGCCACCGCTCGACGACTACGGCAACACCACGCCGACCGCCGCCTGCACGGCGAACGTCAGCAGTGGTCAGGCCCCCCTGGCAGTCGCATTCGACGCCTCCCTCTCCGCCGACCCGGATGGCTCCCTCATCGACTTTGCCTGGGATTTCGGCGACGGTCACGTCGCAACCGGCATGTTGACGAACCACACCTTTTATCTGCCCGGCACCTACGCCGCCACCCTGACGGTAACCGACAACGAAGGCGGCACCGCCCAGACACGAGTCGCCATCGTCGTCAATGAGCTTCCGAGCCTCTCTCCCACCAACACCCCGCCAACGGCCATCATGAACGTCGTTGCCGTCACCCCTTATCTATACCGCTTCAGCGCTTACGACTCCGAGGACGCCGAGGGACTGATCATCGGCTATAACTGGAACTTCGGCGACGGCACCACGACAACCGGCCCCTATGCGGAACACGAGTTCAGCCAATCCGGCACCTATCTCGTGTCCCTGACAACCACGGACGACGATGGCGCAACGGCACAAGCTCAGACAAGCATCACTGTCCCGCCGGCCACCTCCCCTGCGGAGGCGCAACAGCAGATCACCGTCAACTGGGACTATGCGGACAGAACGGCTATCAGCGCCTTTCGCCTCTACCGCAACGGCGAATTGGTCTGCCAGACCAGTAACCCGGAGGCGACGGAACTGTGCTGCCTCACCACTTTGGACAATGAGCCGACAACCTTTACCATGACAGCGGTAGATCGTTACGGTAACGAGAGCCGCCCCTCAAACGGGCTCACCTGGTCGGCCGCGCCCACCCAGCGCAAAGTGACGATCAGCTGGGATTACAACGACCGCAGCGCCATCAGCAACTTTCGCCTGTACCGGAACGAAACTTTCGTCTGCGAGACCCACGACCCCGAGGCGCGGGAACTGAGCTGCCTGACCATCCTTGAAGATTCCCCCACGACCTTTGCCCTGAAGGCAATCGACCGGGAAGGAAAGGAAAGCACCCTGTCGGCAGGGATCACCTATTTCCCGCCGGCACCGACAAACGCGACTGCTGACTGACAAAAAAAATTAAGAAAAAAGCCGTTTCACCCGCACGGAAACAAATCATTTTAACAAACCACTCTCCCCACCACCAGGCACAGCCAGATAACCATTTGAAATAAAACGATTTTCAGCAAAAAAGCACCAAAGGCACGCCCTTTGCTTCCCACCCATTCGCCGCGCCCACGAATGGGCTTTTCCGGTCCACCTCCGGCAAAACCAAAGGCACCCATTAAAAATTTAACTGTTGCCGCCCTAAACAACCGCACTTTCCACAATTGTTACTTGAAAGTTGACACTTTTTCCTCATATAATCATGTCGAGGTCTTCATGTTGAGAAACCGCATTACCCATCTTAAGGAACACGCTCAATCTGATGACCACCAGCCACCAATCAAAGAGGCGACCCGCATGAAATCCTTCCACCGCCACCTCCGCCTTTTCCTGACGGCGCTCCTCATTGCCGGGCAACCGTTTCACGCCTTTGCCGCCACCCTGAAAACCATCCACGCGGAATGGGAATACGGCGGCGTTGCCGAATCGTTTCGCCTTTACCAGGAAGGCTATCTGCTTTGCGAAAGCGCCGATACAACGACCATGGCCATGGACTGTGAGACCTTCATCGGCACCAGCCCGATCACCTTTACCATGACCGCCATCGGCCCGGACGGCGAAACCCCGCATTCAGCGCCCTTTACCCTGGTGCCGCCGCAGATGGACGCCTACGGCAACTACCTCCCCACCGCCTCCTTCCAGACCAGCACCAGCAGCGGCCCGGTTCCCCTGACAGTCACCTTCGACGGCTCCGCCTCCAGCGATTTTGACGGCACGATCATTGGCTACGATTGGGACTTCGGCGACGGCGATTCCGGCAGCGGCGTCATCACCACCCATACCTACTACCTGCCCGGCACCTATACCGCCACCCTGCTGGTAACAGACAACAGCGGCGCCAGCACGACCGCCACCACCATTATCACGGTGACCGACACCGCCGCGACGGTGGACGGCACCGCCAATCAACCGCCGACCGCGAGCATCAGCTCCGTTGCCGTCTCCCCTTCCCGCCATCAGTTCAACGCCTATGATTCCGTCGACCCGGACGGCCTCATCGTCAACTACACCTGGAATTTCGGTGACGGCACCACGGCCGGCGATTCCTATGCCGAACACGCATACGCCGCCATCGGCACCTACACCGTCACCCTGACCGTGAAAGACGACGAAGGTGCCGCCGCCCAGGCCCAGGTCCAGGTGACCGTCTCCAGCCTCGAAACCACAGCGCAAAGCCAGGCGCCGGTTGCCGTCATCACCACCGCCACCGAACAGCACAAGGTTACGGCGGACTGGGAATACGGGGACAGCTCGGCGGTTACCGCCTTCCGCCTTTACCAGAACAACAGCCTGGCCTGCGAAACCACCGATTCGGCGGCCAGATCAATAAGCTGCCTGACCTATCGGGAAAACGGCCCGATGACCTTTGCCATGAAGTCGGTTGACGCCGGCGGCAACGAAAGCCTCTTCTCCGGACCACTCACCTACACGCCGGCCTCCGCCGAACCGGTCGTCCTTGAAGGCGACGCGCCCTATACCGTATTCTTCAATGGCGGCAGCTCGACCGACGCGGATGGCGCCATCAGCCGCTTTCAATGGAATTTCGGCGACGGCGACACGGCAAGCACCTCGGCGGTAAGCCACACCTTCGCCCTTGGGGGTATCTACACCGTCAGTTTAACGGTGACCGATGACACCGGCAACAGCTCCATTGCCACCACCACGGTAACAGTGCATGGCAACACCCCGCCGGTGGCCCTTGCCACCTCTCTTGCCGCCACCGAGGACACCCCGGTCACCGGCACCCTGCGCGCCTCCGATGCGGACGACGATCCGCTGACCTACACCATCGCGGTCAACGGCAGCAAGGGCAAGGCGGTCATCACCAACAACCAGACCGGCGCCTTTACCTACACGCCGGCGGAAAACGCCAACGGTACCGATACTTTCAGCTTTGTTGTTTACGACGGCGAGGCCTACTCCAATATCGCCACCGCCACCGTCACCATTACCCCGGTCAACGATCCGCCGGTTGTCTCTCCCCTTTCCCTGACCACCGCGGAAGACACCCCGGTTACCGGCGCCGTCACCGCAACTGATCCGGATGGCGACGCCCTGACCTTCTCCATCGCGGCAAACGGCGTACTGGGCACGGCCGTCATCACCAACAGCCAGACCGGCGCCCTCGCATACACCCCCAACGCCAATGTTAACGGCACCGACAGCTTTACCGTCAAGGTGAGCGACGGCACCGTTTCGCAAACCGCCACGGTGAGTGTTGTTATCACCGCGGTCAATGATGCGCCGCTTACAACAAACGACGCCGCCACAACCACGGCCGGAATGGCCGTTACCATCCCGGTCCTGCAAAATGATACCGAGATCGAGGGTGACCCCTTAACTCTCCTGCAGGTTCAGCCGGGCGCTCACGGCGCCACCGCCATCTCGGGCACCGCGGTTGTTTACACTCCGGAAGCCGGGTTCACCGGTGAAGACACCTTCACCTATTCCGTCACCGACGGCAAGGGCGGCAACGCCCTCGGCACGGTAACCGTGACGGTCACCGCCGCAGCTACCGTCGCTCCGGAGCCCCTGCCGCAACCAGGCGATGCGACAACCGCGGCAACGATGCTGGCAACCTTCAGCTGGGATTTTGATTCGTCAACACCGGTCACCGCCTTCCGCGTCTACCTGAACGATGAACAGGTCTGCGCAACCAGCGACCCAACAGCCAGGGAGATCACCTGCGCCGTTGCCGTCACCGCTGAAACAATGACCTTCACGTTGACATCGGTTGACGCAAACGGAGCAGAAAGCGCACCCTCCAACCTGATGACCCTTGACCCGACGGAGATGCTGAGCCATTACGAACTGGCAACCTTCGCCTGGGAATACAGCGATACCGCACCGGTCACAGGCTTTACGGTTTACCTGAACAACAGCCCGGTCTGCACCACTGCGGACCCGCAGGCACGCACCCTGTCCTGCTTCATCCCGAAGACTGACGGCGCGCTGGAATTCACTCTCACCGCCATCGATGCAAACGGCATCGAGAGTGCCCCGTCAAACAGCCTGAGCTATAATGATTAGGAGAAAGGACCGAAACCAAACCAACCAGACCAATAAGACCAATAGGACCAATAGGACCAATAGGACCAACAAGACCAAAATGAAACCGTCGATAAATCAAATAAAAGATAAGCTGGCAAAAGAGTTACCAGAAATTAACGCCAGATACAAAATACAATCACTAGGCCTATTTGGCTCATACATAAAAAACGAACAAACTGAAAAAAGCGACCTTGATATTCTTGTCACTTTTAATGAGACACCAAGCTTATTCAAATTTCTCGAACTTGAAAACTATCTGACAGACATACTGAACATTAAAGTAGACCTGGTAATGAAAAATTCCTTAAAGCCTAATATCGGTAAACGAATTTTAGATGAAGTAGAAATGCTATGAAAGACAAGCGAATTGTATTGACTATCTTGAAGATATTCTTGACGCAATATCCAAAATTCATAACTTCACTATAGGTTTATCTGAACAGGAATTCCTGGAAGATGAAAAGACAGCATTTGCTGTGATCCGTGCCTTAGAAATAATTGGAGAAGCATCTAAAAAAATTCCAGACAATCTCAAGATTAAGCACCACGAAATTCCATGGCGAGAAATGTCAGGATTGAGAGACAAACTCATCCATGGCTATTTCGTTGTCAATCTTGCTATCGTATGGAAAACAATTAAAAGAGATTTACCAGAAGTGGAAGAGAGTATTCGTGATATTATCGAAACTGAAAGAGACTCTCACATTGAACGAACATAACCAATGAAACCAACCGAACTAATTAAACCAATCGGACCAACCAGGCCAAATAAGACCAACCTGACCAATCAGACAATTTGGCCAATAAAACAAAAAAAATGAACCCAATACTCGCAAAACATAGAGCTGAAATTCTGAAAATCGCTCAGACACATGGAGCGAAATCCCATAAAGTTTTCGGTTCATTCGCATATAAAGAGAACAAACCTTAACCAATAAAACCAACAAAACTAAAAACCATGCCCACCATCAATCGCTTCGAAGACCTTCATTGCTGGCAGGATGCAAGAAAACTGGTATTCTATATCTATGCCCTGACAAGCAAGGACGAATTCAGGAAAGACTATGGCCTCAAAGACCAGGTCCGCAGAAGCGCGATCTCAGGCATGGCGAACATATCCGAGGGCTTCCATAGAAACTCCGACAAAGATTTCACGAAATTTCTCGACTACGCAAGAGCCTCACTGGCAGAAACGATTAGCCACTGTTACGTCGCCCTGGACCAAAACTATATCACTAATGCCGAACTTGCCAACGCCCAGCAACTGACGGACATAACCTGGAAACGCATTAACAAATTCATAACCTACCTGCAAAACCAAACCAATCAGACCAATAAGTCCAACCAGACCAACCAGACCAACCAGACCAATAAGACCAATAAGACCAACCAGACCAATCAGACCAATCAGACCAATCAGACCAATAAAACCAATGCACAGCAAAGAAATCATTAACATACTGAAAGAGCAAAAAAACAATCTGATACAAAAATATCAAATTGACACCATTGGCGTCTTCGGTTCCCATGCAAGAGATACGGCAGGGCCGCAAAGCGATATTGATATTGTCGTGAAGCTGAAGAAACAAGACCTCTTTGACCTGATCGGGATAAAACAGGACCTTGAAGATAAATTTCACACACACGTGGATCTCGTCAGCTACCGCAATACTATGGACCCTTATTTAAAAAAGAAAATCGACCAAGAAGCCATCTATGTATGATAGGGATCTTGCTTATCATGTGGTTTCGCAAGTCAAACGAACCGTACAGACAATTGTCGAGAGGTTTTCAACGGTCGAATCGGTTCAAGACTTCACTGCCAACCCACGAGGCGCAGAAAAGCTCGATTCAATCTGCATGCTTTTGATCGCAATTGGAGAAAGCCTGAAAAATCTCGACAAAATTACCAACAATGAACTGCTCAATAATTACTCAACTTTCTGACTTTGCTTAACACATTGTAACTTCGTTATTATTTTGCGACAAAAGGCGATTGGAATGCAGTATGTCAAGAGCTGCGGACATAATTGCTTCAATCTGGTTTTTCATAGCTGCACCGAAGGCAACGCCTGCGGTTTGCATTTTTTCAGTGGCAAAATGGAGGAGTCGCTCAAGCGCTCCAGCCAAAGTCAAATCTGCACATTCGGCGCAACAGGCAAAAAACAGGGTGCCGAGAGTTCTGGGGTCATCGTGACGGCGTTGTTCAAGAGACAAAAAGACATAGCGAGTCATGACAATGGTGATGTGGCCGATTATGCCGTCATAGTCCCGCAGTTGCACTTCGCGTTCCAGGTTGAGGTAGTGCTTCATCATCTTGAAAAACACCTCGATGTCCCAGCGCTTTCCGTAAATTCGAACGATTTCGGCATCATGCAGGTCTGTTTTCGTGGACAAGATGGCCAGCCAGTCCCGTTTATGTCGGTGACGAACGAAAACAATCTTGACCTTTTGCCCCTTGGTTGTTTCCGTGATCACGGAGGCAAGGATTTTTGCCTTGCCAGGCCTTTTGGTCAATTTGCCGTACAACCGGCTCAGCCGCATCAGTTCACCATCATAGCGGTAAAAGATGTTCGGCATATCCTTGGCCATGCAAATCACCGGCAGGTATTCAGCAAGCGTTTTCAGCAGGGAGGAAAAACTGAACCAACTGTCCATCAGCAAATAGTCGGCTTCTATTCCCAGGTTCAATACCCGCTTGACCATGCTCTTCAGGTTTGCCGTGGCCCCGGCAATCGCCTCCATTCTTCTCCGATATCCACAGCAACGCTTGTCAAGCACCTTCGTGATTCCCTGGAGGCGCTTTTGGGCTTTTGCGGAGGCGCACAGTACGAAATCCAGCGGCAGAAAGCTGTTGCCGTCAGACCATCCCAGGGTCAGCAGTTTGAACCCTTTCAGGCTCCGACCGCTGTTGTGGTCATGGATCCAGGACAACAGCTCGACCTTCTTGGACCGAGATCGGTCATAGGTGCTGTCGTCAAGAATCAGGACCTTTTCTCGCTCATCATCGGTCAGCAACGTAAAAAAGCGGACCATGATGGTTGTCAATGCAAGCAGGAACTTGCGCCAGTTATGCCGTGGATTGCGCAGCAGTTCGTAAGCCGCATCCTTCCTGAAATCCAGAGATGCATTCAGGACAATCCCACGGGAAAAGTTCACGCCCTCAAAAGGCAGCCTGAAGATGGCGGTGAACAAACGGAGTGGAGGCGCCCCGCGGAGCTTACGAATTCCACTCTTGTGGAGCAGTGTACCCACGGTGAGATCAGTCATGAAGGCGGCAATTCTGTCATGCAGCCGTTTTGCTTCTTGTTGCTCCTCGAATTGTTTGGTAGTATCCATATCAGCCTTTCCTTTTTGATTTTATTAGACTTTTTGGCGAAAGCCCAATATATCAAAAAGCGAAAGGCTTTTCTATTTTATTTTAATAATTTCAAAATATTATACTAAAAAAATCGCCAATAATGACAAGTCAGAAACTTGAGTTTATCGAATCAATATATTCAGATATCGATTCTTTGAAACTATTCGCCGGCACACATCAAGTCGTTTTTGGAAAATATTACCGGTTACTTTCAAAGCGTTTCCCTTTTGCTATTTATTACAAGATGGGAGATAAAGAAATTAAAATATTTGCAGTGCTTGATTGTAGGCGCGATCCTGCCTGGATCAAAAACAAGCTCCACTAAATGGACACCACAGAATTCATCAAAACCGACGAATTAAACCAACCAGACCAATAAGCCCTCTCGTTTGCATATAAAGGAGAAACTCCCATGAAAATCAACCCGTCCAATCAGACCAATCAAACCAATAAGACCAATCAGACCAACTAACTAATGAAACCAAACAAACTTGACTCTCAACTTATTAGCATATTGGAAAAACATAAATCAGAACTCAAAACAAGGTTCAATGTCGAATCTTTATCAATATTTGGGTCATTCAGTCGTGGCACGGCTGGACCAGAAAGTGACCTTGACATCCTTGTTC
>JBMONO010000008.1:0-20924 GCA_049323655.1 Thermodesulfobacteriota bacterium
TTTTGATTAATATGGATTTTGTGGGTTGATTATAAAAAATAATAAAGAATTATTACTTGAAAATATAAAAAAAAATGATACTTCATATATTTTAAACAAAAATGAAAAAATAGAAAATATAAATAATTTTTTTGGGCTTCCCCTTTCTTTTTATGAAAACAAAGGTTTGATATCATTTATTAAAAAAAATAAAGAAAAATGGAATGCAAGGGAAATAAAAATACTATATAAGATAGGCAGTCTTTTTTACAGAGAATATATGCAAAAAAATGAGTCTTTTTAATTTTTTTTCAAAAAATATGGCTATGGATCTTGGTACTGCCAATACCCTTATCTATGTTAAGGGACACGGAATAGTACTTAATGAACCATCGGTTGTTGCCTATAACAGCTATTCTAAAGAGATCCTGGCAGTGGGTAAGGCAGCAAAGAAATATCTCGGTCGCACCCCCCAGCATATAAGCGCGGTGCGGCCGATGAAGGATGGTGTCATTGCCGATTTCATCATCACCCAAGCGATGATTCGTCATTTTTTTCTGAAGATTCAGAAGATGGGTCGTTTCTTTAAACCGAAAGTCGTGATCTGCGTACCCACCGGTATCACTCAGGTGGAAAAAAAGGCGGTTATTGAGGCGGCGGAGGAAGTCGGTTGCGGCAGAGTGTATCTTATCGAAGAACCGATGGCTGCTGCAATCGGCACCGGGCTCGATGTCAGCGAAAACCGGGGAAGGATGGTCATTGACATCGGTGGCGGCACCACCGAGGTGGCGGTCATCACCATGTCATCGGTGGCTTACTGTGAATCCATCAGAGTGGCTGGCGATGAACTTAATGAGGCGATCATTCGCCATCTGCTTACTAAGCACAAAATCCACATTGGTGAGAACAGTGCGGAGCGATGTAAAATTGAGATAGGCTCAGCCCTTGATACCCATGAGTTTCCGGAAACCTACCGTCTCATCGGGAAAGATGCCCTGACCAGTAATCCTCGCGAGGTATCGCTGAGCGCCGAGGAGGTCCGCATGGCGATCCAGGAGCCGGTTCGTGCTATTGTCGAGGCGGTGCGCCGGGCCCTGGAAAAAACCCCCACCGAACTGGTGACTGATATCTACGAGGAGGGAATCTATATGGCCGGTGGCGGCTCCTTGCTGCGCGGGCTCGATAAATTGATCGAGCGCGAGACGAAAATAGACTGTCACCTGACCAAAGATCCCTTACTGGCCATTGCCATGGGAAGCGGCATTGCCCTGGAAAATCTTAAGGCCTATAAAAAGGTGTTCATCAATTAGCCCATGGGCAAGCGCTTGCTGCCGCTCGCCGGCTGCCTTGATCCCCTCATGGAAGAAGCCCTGACCAGGCACGTCTTTTCCGGTGCCGCCGCAGGCGTGTATCGGCTGGCAGATGGTCTATTTCAGGGTTATTGGGGAAAAACGTCATTCTTCCCCGGCAACCGAGCCGTTTCTCCGCACACTCTCTTTGATCTTGCCTCTCTCTCAAAGCCGCTGGCCACCACTCTGGCCATTCTTTCTCTGGAAGAGGATGGTCGGCTGCGTCTTGATGATCCCCTTGCCCTGTTGCTGGAAAGAGAGGTTCCGAGTGATAAAAAAAATATCACCTTGCGCCACCTGCTCAACCACTGCGCAGGTTTTGCCGCCCACCGTCCCTATTTCAGCGAGTTAACCCGGCTGGCGCCGCAGTCGCGTAAGGAGTGTCTGGTCGATGCGCTCCTCACCGAACCTCTCCAGTATCAACCGGCAAAGATGTGTCTATACAGTGATCTCGGTTTTCTCCTGCTCGGCATGATCGTCGAGCAGAAATCCGGTTGCAGCCTTGATGACTATGTCTGTTCCCGAATTATGGCACCAGTCGGTCTTGGGAAGAGAATTCTCTATAATCCGCGCCGGCAGGGGAAGAATGATTTTGCGGCTACGGAAATCTGCGCATGGCGAGGCAGGATGCTGGAGGGTGAGGTGCATGACGAGAACACCTTTGCCTTAAACGGGGTGGCCGGCCAAGCCGGACTCTTTGCCGATCTTGAAGCTGTGCTGCAACTGGTGGGACTGTTGTTGGAGATGCTCGTCGGTACAGCTCGCCATCCCTTTTTTTCCGCCGAGAGGCTAAGGTCATATTGCAGCAGGCAGAATAGGGTCGCGGGCAGCAGCTGGGCTCTTGGTTTTGATACTCCCACCATGCCGGGCTCGTCCGCCGGCCCGAGAATCAGCCCCAACAGCGTCGGTCATCTCGGATTCACCGGTACCTCGTTCTGGATCGATCTGGCGAGGGAGACGACGGTGGTGCTGCTGACCAATCGAGTCCATCCGAGCCGGGAAAACAACCAGATCAGACAATTTCGGCCTATCTTTCATGAAACGGTTTTTGCGGCGCTTGATCGCTAATAGCGGTGTTCACATCTCTTGTTTATCCGCAAACATGGAGCAGATCGCCTCTCGGTTTGCGGCGACAATACCTCGTTCGGTGATTAAAGCGGTGACGAGGCGGGCCGGAGTAACGTCAAAGCCGCAGTTCAGCGACCTGGTTTTTTCCGGAGCGATACGAACGGTCTCCAAGAGATTGTTCGCGGTTATACCGGAGACAAAGGTGATCTCATCACCGGAACGTTCCTCGATAGGTATCTCCCGGACTCCGTCGGTGATCGTCCAGTCAAAGGTGGATGACGGCAGAGCGACATAAAAGGGCACGTTGTTGTCTTTTGCGGCCAGGGCCTTCAGATAGGTGCCTATTTTGTTGGCAACGTCGCCGGTGGCAGTGGTTCGGTCCGTGCCGACGATAACCATGTCCACCATGCCGTGCTGCATGAGATGACCGCCGGTATTATCAGCGATCAGGGTATGAGGGACCCCTTGCTCCCGCAATTCCCAGGCTGTCAGCCGGGCGCCCTGCAGCCAGGGTCGGGTTTCATCGACATAGACATGCAATGGAATGCCTGCTCCGTGGGCCGCATAGATAGGCGCAGTGGCTGAGCCGAAATCGACAAAGGCGAGCCAGCCGGCATTGCAGTGGGTGAGGATATTGACCGGCGCACCCCCTTTTTTTTCGCTGATTTCCCGGATAAGGGCCAGGCCATGCTCACCGATACGCCGACAGAATTCGGCATCTTCGTCGGCAATCGCGCAGGCGGTGTGGAAGGCCGCCTCCTCCCGTTCCCGGCGATCTTTTCTCTTGTTGATTACCTGAAGTTGTCGTTCCACCGCCCAGCCAAGATTTCTGGCGGTTGGTCGGGTTGCCGTCAGTTTATCCGCGCATTGTCGTAAATAAGAGTCCGGATTGGCGGACGGGGCACTGAGGGTGGCGATATACATGGCAAAACCTGCGGTGGCACCGATCAGGCCGGCACCCCGCACATGCATGTCACGAATGGCGATGACGAAATCATCGACATGTTTCAGTGGCTCAATGAGAAAGCGGTGGGGAAGAAAGCGCTGGTCGATGATATGGATGACCGCTCTGTTATCAGGGTCAGGCCAGATGGTGCGATAGTGACGATTTGTGACATTCATTTTGGTTTTTGCCGTTTTTTTAGAAAAATTTTTGCAACAGGAAAAAGGTGAGCAGACCCACGCCTATGGATCCATAGATGAGCAGTCAGGGAGTGCAGGAGGTGCTGCGCATGATCCGACGGGTAAAGAGAACGGCGACAACAAGGGATATGACGGAAAAGAGGGCGGTTTTCATGTCGGTAATCCGGATTTCAGTGGAAAAAAGCAGGGGTCGTTTATTGTGTTAACACTCCATAAGGGTATCATGTTATGGTCGGCAGTTCAATCATCCAAAAAATGAGAGTAGGCAGCCGCTGGTGTCGACAGGCCCTTGCCCGGCTCTGTTTTCCTCCTTCCTGCCTTGCCTGCGGTCTTTATCTCGACAACGCGGATCTGCTCTTCTGCCCCGTTTGCCTGCAGAAAATCCGATTCATCGTTCCACCCTTCTGTCTGATCTGTGGTCGTCCCTTTGCCGCCGGCGATAGTCATCTCTGCGGGCAGTGCCTGAAAAAAAACTGGCACTTCAGAAAGGCGCGCGCAGTCTTCCTTTACGACGAGACTGTGGCCAAACCGATTCTCTCTTTCAAGTTCGGCGGCCGCAAGGCCGGCCTGCCGACCTTCCAGCGTCTCAAGGAGCAAAGTTACTGTTGCACTGACCTTGTCCAGCCTGATCTTATCCTGCCTGTTCCGCTTCATCCAAAACGTTTGCGCAGCCGTGGGTTCAATCAGGCCCTGCTTCTTGCCCGCCGCTTTTTCCCGGAAGAGGGGGAAAAGATCGTCACCGGCATCCTGCAGCGCCGGCGTGACACCCCGGCCCAGACCGGCCTTGACGGCGCGGCCCGCCGGAAAAACATGCGCGACGCCTTTGATGTGAATCAGGTGGAGCGGGTACGTGGCCGTGCCATTATCCTGATTGATGATGTCTTCACCACCGGTTCCACCGTCAACGAGTGCGCCCGGGTTCTGATGGCGGCCGGCGCGGCCCGGGTCGATGTCCTCACTTTGGCCCGGGTTGAGAAATGAGACATGCCGGTTGCGCCATCACGGTCAACCGCCGTTCAGAGTTGATGCATAATGGCGGATCCCGTCGGCGATATGGCGGGCCACCGCGTCCAGATAACGATCATCGCGCAGGCGGTTTTCATCCTCGCTGTTACTGAGAAAGGCGATCTCGGTGAGAACAGCCGGCATCTGAGCCCCGATCAGCACGATAAAGGGGGCTTTTTTCACCCCGAGGTTGTTGATTCGATAGTGCCGGTTCAGCCCGTTGACCATGCTGTTCTGGACGCTGCCGGCAAAACGGACCGATTCCTCTATCTTGCTGTTCTGCATCAGATCCTGCAGAATACTCTGCAGATCGCTCAGGCGGCTTGCCGAGGCGGCGTTTTCCAGGGCGGCTGCCTGCATCTCCTCCCGGCTGGTGGCGAGGCTCAGGTAATAGGTCTCCACTCCGCTGGCATGCCTGTTCGGAGCGGAATTGGCATGGATGGAGAGGAAGAGATCCGCTTCGCTGGTGTTGGCGATGGCGGTTCGTTCTTCTAACGGCAGATACACATCGCGATCGCGGGTGAGGATGACGTGAAAAGCGGTTTCCCGTCGCAGGATGTCGGCCACCTTTTTTGCCACATTGAGGACGATATCCTTTTCCAGGAGGCCGCCGCCGCCCATTGCTCCCGGATCCTTGCCGCCGTGGCCGGGATCAAGGACGATGGTTTTCACCCCGAGGCCGAACTGTTCAGCCAGAGTGGGTAGTCGGTCCCTTGTTCTTGTCGGCGCCTGTGCCGGCTCGCGCTTCATCTTGTCCGGTGTCTTTCGCGCTTTGATCTCATGGTGCCCCGTGCTGGCGGTGACGTCGATCACCACCCGAAAGGGGTCATCAAGGGCGAAGATCTTGTAGGAACCAACGGATTCGGTGTCAAGCACCACCCGGACCGTCATCGGATCGAACTGGGCGCCGCGTACCCGCTTCAGCAGTCCATCACGGATCGGGATCGGATTCTGAAAGGTCGGCGCGATGCGGGCGTTAAAGAGATCGACATAGAGCCGTTTCGGCTGGCCGCCCTCGGCGGGCAGAAAGGCCTCCTTGAAGGTAACCGGCCGGCTCGTCTCGATGACGATGCGGGTATAATCACGGGTGGACCAGTAACGGATGGGTTGGCTCAGATGGGCCGGGGTGGAATCAACCTTAGGACCTGATCTATCCTGGCCGGCGGTTGTTTTCATCTGCCGCAGCTTATCCGCTGCGGCTGTTGCCATGTCGCCTTTTGGGTAGACCGTGACGAGACGGGCGAGCAGCATCTCCGCTTTTCTGCCGTTTTCCTTTTTGTCGATGGCAATGGTGGCGAGATGAAAGAGGGCATCGTCGGCCAGATCATGGCCGGGAAAGATCATGGTCAGATCCTCATAGTAACCCGCGGCCTCGATCAGGTGACTTTCTTCGCCAAAAAGGTCGTGCATATCGTTGTGAATTCTGCCCAGCAGGTAGAGAGAGGCCGCCGCCTTGCCGTGGCCGGGATTGCTGTGATAGATGGTTCGGAAGTTTCTGACGCACGACTGCCAGCGGCTCCGCTCGCGGTCCCCCTTGTTGAAGGAAAGGGTGCGGTAGAAGGCGAGCGCCTTGTCGTAGCGCTTGTCGAGCAGTGCTGCCGAAGGCGCTGTCTGGCCCCTGTCCGGCAGGAAAAGGCCCTGAAGGAGAAGAAGAAGGAGGATGCTGAGAAAGGCCGTCTTTTCAGGCATCTCGTTTCAATTCATAGAGGAGATTGAGGGCATCGAGGGGGGTAAGACGATCCGGTTCGATGGCCTTGATTTTTTGGCGGATCGGATCCTCTTCCGGCGGAAAGAGAGTAAGCTGACCGGGATGATGGCCGCGCCCCTTTTTTTCCGGGGCGATCCGCGGAGCCCCGTCACTGGTCAGCTCGCCTTTTTCGATATTGTGGAGCAGCTCCTTGGCCCGTTCGACCACCCTGGCCGGCACACCGGCCAGGGCCGCCACCTGGATGCCGTAGCTTCTGCTTGTCCCGCCTGGTTGCAGTTTATGGAGAAAGATGATGGAATCATTCCATTCCCGCACCGCGATATGATAGTTCTGCACCCTGTTGTGGGTAAGGCAGAGCTCGACCAGTTCGTGGTAATGGGTGGCGAAAATTGTTTTCACCCCCCTGCCGCCCAGATTGGCCAGATCCTCGGCCACCGCCCAGGCGATGGAGAGACCGTCGAAGGTGCTGGTTCCCCGGCCGATTTCATCGAGGACCACCAGGCTTTTGTCTGTCGCATTGTTTAAGATGTTGGCGGTTTCATTCATCTCCACCATGAAGGTGGACTGGCCGCGCCGCAAATCATCCATGGCCCCCACCCTGGTGAAGATGCGGTCAACCACACCGATCCGGGCCGCTGCCGCCGGCACGAAGCTGCCCATCTGCGCCATGAGAACGATGAGCGCGGTCTGACGCAGCACGGTTGATTTACCCGCCATATTGGGGCCGGTGATGATCAGCACTTCCCGGCTGCTCTGATCGAGATGGATGTCGTTGGGGACAAAGCGACCGGCCGGCAGGGAGCGTTCGATAACCGGATGGCGTCCCTCACGGATGATGATTTCTTCGCCGTCGTCCACCCGGGGCCTGATGTAGTGATATCGTCTGGCTGCCTCCGCCAGGGTGGTGAAAAAATCGACCTGCGCGACAAAAGAGGCGGCCTGGAGAATCCTGGAGCTCATGGCCGCCACCTGCTCCCTGATTCGGCAGAAGAGCTCGTATTCGAGTTCTATCCGCTTTTCCTCGGCCCCCAGCACCTTGCCTTCAAACTCCTTCAACTCCGGGGTGATGAAGCGCTCGGCATTGACCAGGGTCTGTTTGCGGATGTAATCCTCCGGCACATTGGCAAGCTGTCCTTTACTCACCTCGATGAAATAACCGAAAACCTTGTTGAAGCCGATCTTGAGCTTGGCGATGCCGGAACGGATTCTCTCCTTTTCCTCCAGGGCGAGGATGTGCTTTTTGCCGTCGGTCATGATGGAGACCAGCTCATCGAGTTCGCCATGAAAGCCGGGCCGGATCAGTTTCCCTTCCCGCAAGGTGACCGGACAATCCTCGCGGAGGGCGTCATCGATGAGGGCGTGAATATCCTCCAGGCAGTCGAGGGGTCCGCTCGCCGTGCTGAGAAGGCCGCGGGTCAGAGCGGCACGTTCTTTAAGACGGGGCAACAGGGCAAGAGACTGTTTCAGCGCAATCAGATCCCGGCCATTGGCGCTGCCCAGCACCACCCGGCTGTTCAATCGTTCCAAATCATACATGCCGTTCAAGGTGTTCCGCAGTTCCTTGCGCAGTACCTCCCCGCTCAATTCTTCCATTGTTGACTGGCCCACGGTCAGGGCGGTAAGGGGGGGGATCGTCTGTTCGTGACCTTCACTGAGAAAGGCGACGGTGTCGAGTCGCCGGTTGATTTCCTCGGTGCTGCGCAGGGGGAAAAGAAGGTTTTTGCGCAGCAGGCGCGCCCCCATCGGCGTGCAGGTCAGGTCGAGAATCGCGAGCAGCGAACCTTCCCTGCGACCGTCGATAATGGTCTGGGTCAGTTCCAGGTTGCGGCGGGAGGCGTCATCCACCAGCAGCAGGTTATCACGTTCGATGGCCTGGATGCGCTCGATGTGGGAGAGATCGGTTTTCTGGGTTTCCTGGATATATTTCAGCAGGGCGCCCGCCGCGGAGATTCCTTCCTGGAAATGATCGCAGCCGAAGCCGGCAAGACTGGTGGTGCGGAAGTGTTCCAGCAGGGTTTCGCGGGCCGTATCCCGATGAAAGGAAAAATAGGAGCGGCGAGTCAGGCAGAGATGGGGAAGCCGGGCGATAACGTCAGTCGCACTGTTGCCGTCGTCGTCCGCCAGCACCAGTTCAGAGGGGGTGAAACGGTTCAGTTCATCAATCAGCTCGACCGGATCGTCGTACTCGGCGATGAAAAATTCACCGGTGGAGAGGTCAAGCAGACCGAGTCCCCAACCCTGGCGATGATGGATGGCAGCGACATACCTGTTCGTTTTTTCGTCGAGGATCTGTTCATCGGTCACCACCCCGGGGCTGACCACCCGTACCACCTCCCGCCGCACCACCCCCTTGGCCTCCTTCGGATCTTCCACCTGTTCACAGATCGCCACCCTGAAGCCGGCGTTGACCAACTTGGCCAGATAGCCAGAGGCGGCATGGTACGGCACCCCGCACAGAGGCACTCTGTTTTCATCGTCCTTGTTGTTGCGGGAGGTCAGGGTGATACCCAGTACCCGCGAGGCGGTGACGGCGTCTTCGAAGAACATCTCATAGAAGTCGCCTAACCGATAAAAGAGAATGGCGTCCTGATGCTGCTCCTTGATCTCCAGATACTGGCGGAGCATCGGGGTTATTCTGGTCTGGTCAGTCATGGCTGCGGGCGAATCATGAAAAAGGCGGGAAGAGAGGCACGGTTCATTAGTCAGTCCAGCGGGGGAACAGGAAGAATTTTTCCGTGCAGGATCGGTCCTGTTTCCAGCAGGGCATAGGTGCCGGCCGCACCATAGCGGCCCGTGCCGGTGAAACTGCCCGGATTGATGAAGAGGATATCGTAGAGGCGATGGCAGACCGGCTGGTGGGTGTGACCGGAAACAATACAGTCCACTTCCGGAAACTCACGGAGAAGATGGTCCTCAACATGATGACGCCAGCCCATGCCGTGGATCAGGCCGATGGTATAGCCGTCGATTTCCACCACCTTTTTCTCAGGCAGGTGGTGACGGGCTGAGGCATGGCACATGTTGCCGTGGACGGCATGAACCTCCTTGCCATGAAAGGCATCGAGGATACTGAGATCGGTGAGATCTCCGGCATGGAGAATGACCGGGACATCGGCAAAACAGCGTTCCACCAGCAACCGGAAACGGGGAGCGGGGCCGAGCAGGTGGGTGTCTGACAGGATGCCGATCTGTGTAGTCATCTCTCTCCTTGGTCCGGCGGAAAGGCGGTGCTGATGATTTTTTTCGCCTCAGTCGGGCCGACCCCCTCTATCCGACAGCGCTTGTGGCGGCTCTGCAGGCCGCTGATAATGGTGACCGATGATTTCGATACCCCAAATAGTTCGGCAAGAAAGGCAATAGCCGCCTTGTTCGCTTTGCCTTCCAGCGGTGGGGCGGTGAGGGCGATTTTCAGTTCGTCGCCGCGCAGCCCGCACACCGCATTTTTCGACGACTTTGGCTGGATGTACAGGGCCAGCGCGATCGCTGTTCCGGAAAGCGGCTCCAGGAAGCTCATTTCACCCGGACATTCCCCAAGTTGTCGTCATGGTTGTGGTCGAAGGCCACCTTTGGTTCATGGTCGTCGTCCAGGGGATCCTCCAGGGAAAAGAGCATGTCGCTTTCCAGATCGGGAATGTGTGACCGGTTCAGCTCCTCCTCATCTTCCTGTTGTCGGGGAGGGAGTTCCGGCTCCCCCGTTCGAAACCGTTTTCCTTCCGGCAGCGGTGTATCATCCGCTGGCAATTCATCGGGAAGATCTATTTTCTCGTACAGTTCGTCCGGGTCATGCGCCGCCCGTTTGTGGCTGTCGGCCGGGGGGGATTCCCCGGCGGCAATCAGGCCGGTGGCAAGGGTCGCCCCCCCTTTTCCCTGGGGGGAGAGCGGCTCATCGCGGTCCAGGCGGTCGAGATAGGTGCGCAGATAGCTCTTCATTTCATTTTTGATGGTTTCCCGGCTTTGCCGTAGCTCCTCGATCTGGCGCTGCAGGGCAGCATGTTCCTCCTGGCCGGCGAGCCGCAGCCGCTCGACTTCCGCCTGGGTGGCGGCAAGCCTTTCCTGGGATTCCTGACGGCTCTTTTCCAGCATCTCATCGGCGATTTTCTGGGCCGATATGATGGCGTGCTGAAAGGTGCGCTCCTGTGATTGAAATTCCCTGATGGTCATCTCCAGTTTGTCGACCTGTTCTTTCAACTGCCGTTTTTCGTCCTGGAGCAGTGCGAAATTTTCGGCGATGCGTTCGAGAAAGGCGTCAACCTCTTCAACATCAAAACCGCGAAAACGAACGTGAAACTGTTTGGTTTGTATATCCTCGGCAGTCAGCGACATACCCGGGCTCCTTGGGTGCGGGTTGAGTATCGAAAACAGAGCTTTATCCGAGCGATCTGGCCAGTTGGTGCAGGGTCGGCACGAGGAAGCTCTGTAAAAAAAGTATGACAAGAATAAGGATCATCGGAGAAAAATCAATCCCCCCGGCCGCGGCAAAAGGGATGACGCGCCGGATCCGCCACAGTAGCGGTTCGGTAATATCATGGAGAAAGCGGACAATGGGGTTGTAGGGATCGGCGTTGACCCATGAGATGATGGCGCGACCGACAATGACCCACATGTAGGCGCCGAGGATGAAGTGGATGAGACTGGCTACGGCGCTGATAAAATTGCCGATGATGAACATGGTGTATTCCTTGTGACAGGGAGACGGTCCCCTGTCCTCTTTGGTTTCAGTCGAGCAGCGAGTTGCAGATTTCCATGATCGCCAGGCTGGCCCGGGCCTTGGGCTGGGAAACCAGAAAAGGCTTCTGGCGCCGCACGGCCTGGGCCACCGCGCTGTCCTGGGGGATTGCGCCCCGGTAATCCGGGGTGATGTGAAGAAAATTTTCCAGCACCGCCTTCATGCTGGCAAAAACCTCCTGTCCTTCCTTCCTGCTTTTCACATTATTGATGATCAGCTGAAAATTACTCTTGTTGTAACGTGTTTTCAAGACTTTCATTAATGCGTAGGCATCGGTCATGGAGGTCGGGTCAGGAGAAAGGATGGTAAAGGTGGTGTCCGCCCACTCGTTGAACCAGAGCACCGAATCGCCGATCCCCGCTGCCGTGTCCACCAGGACAAAGTCGAACCTGCCGATGATCTGCTCCAGGCTGTCCTGAAGGAAGACCTGTTCCTCATAAGAAAGCGAGGCCATTTCCGGCACCCCGGAACTGGCCGGCAGCACGAAGAAACCCGGCATAATTTCAACCAGTGTTTCAAGCGGGTCGCGCCCCTCCTCCACCACCTCCCGCAGGGTGTGATTGACACTGAGGCCGAGCATGACATCAATGTTGGCCAGGCCAAGATCGCCGTCGATGACCAGCACCTTTTGTTTTTTCCCGGACAGGGCCGCGGCCAGATTGATGGTGAAGGAGGTTTTGCCTACTCCGCCCTTGCCGCTGCTGATGCAGATTATCTGCGGTTTTGTGTTGTGCTCACTCATTTGTTCACTCATTGTGGGCGCCCGGCGCGAAAGGAGAAGAGCTGGGCCCGCTCCTCGGCCGTCACCTGGCAGGAATGATCCTGCTCTTCCTCGGCAAAGGCGGAAAAGACCCGCCGTTGTTTGTCATCCGTTCGCGCAAGTTCACGAGCTGTCCGGGCAATGAACTCGTCAGCCCCCGCCAGATCACGGGCGGTGCCGAGGGCACAGGCGATGCGGACATTCCGCGTCAGCCTGGCGGCACAGCGCTGATAAAGCCTTTCAGCCATTGCCATGAGCGATCGGCGGTTCATTCCTGTCTGCAGCACGGCCAGGGTCCATTCGTCATAAAGGGCAGGCCGGCTGTCTGGGCCGATTGTCTCCTCAATGATCGGCAGGGCCCGCTCGATGGCTGTTCCGTTGAAGCGGATTAACAGCAGACCACAGGGGATCCGGCTTTTTTTCACCCGGTCGAGTTCCCGGTCGACGCGGCAGCGCAAGGAGTCCATCTCGGCCGGACCACTCTGTTTTTCCAGCAGGGGAACATTCGGCGCAAGTTCCCCATCCGCGCCAACCCGGCGGCGCAGCTCCCGCTTGGCGGCCGGCGGCAGGGCCGGATCGAGCAGGAGTAGGGCCGGTGGCCAGGGGTGTTCTTCACCTTCAACCCGGACGCACTCTACAGCAAAATCCGTCGCTTGCCCGGCAATCAAGCGGAGAAAGTCGGCGAAACTGCCACCGTGCTGCTGTTGTTTGACGTGCGCCACCGTTTCAGGATACCTTGCTGCCCGGCGTCACCGGGGCGGAGACCGCGGAGAGAAAGAGCCGATCCTGATCGCGCACCGCCAGCACCATGCCGTGCGAGGTGACACCCATCAACTTGGCCGGTTTGAGGTTGGCGGCAATAATGACCTGTTTGCCGACCATCTCTTCCGGGCTGTAAAATTCGGCGATGCCGGCAACAATGGTGCGTTCTTCCGGCGCCATGACGGTGAGCTTGAGCAGCCGGTCCGATTTTTTGATCTTTTCGGCGGCCACCACCTCGGCCACCCGCAGATCGACTTTTTTGAAGTCGTCGAAGGAGAGAAGTTCCTCTTGTTGCTCTTTTTCTTCGGTCACAACGGTTTTTTCCTTTTTGGTTGCGGCGGCAGGCGGAGCTGGCGCCTCTTTATTCGTTGTGCTTTCCAGCCGGGGAAAGAGGGCCGGGGGCGGCGTAATCGGAGTACCTGGTTGCAGTTGCCCCCAGTGGGCCTGGTCGGTGAGATTGCCCTTGGCGGAAAGTCCCAGGGCGTTACCCATTTTTTGCGCCGTTTCCGGCATGACCGGTTCCAGGCAGAGGGAGAGCAGACGCAGGGTTTCCAGCAGATGATAGAGCACGGTGGCCAGTCTCTCCTGGTTGGCCTGATCTTTGGCCAGCTCCCATGGGGCGGTGGCGACGATATATTTGTTGGCCCGGCTGATCACCTCCCAGATAGAGGCCAAAGCCCGGTTAAAGAAAAAGCCGGCCATTTCCTGCCGGAAGGTTTCCAGCATAACGAGTGCTGCTGCTGCCAATTCCCGGTCGATGTCAGCGGCTTCACCGGGGGACGGCACCATTCCGCCGGCGAAACGGCTGACCATGGTCAGCGAGCGGCTGACCAGGTTACCGAGGTCGTTGGCCAGATCGGAATTCTGCCGCGCTACCAGGGCCTCGGCCGAATAGGCGGAATCAAGGCCAAACGACATCTCCCGCAGGAGAAAATAGCGCACCGTGTCCGCCCCATAGGCTGCCACCATCTCCCCCGGCTGCACCACATTGCCGAGGCTTTTGCTCATCTTGGTCTCACCGACGTTCCAGTAGCCATGCACGTGCAGCCGGCGATAGGGAGACAGGCCCATGGCCTGCAGCATGGTCGGCCAGTAGATGGCGTGGGGTTTCAGGATGTCCTTGGCGATGATGTGTTCGGCGGCGGCCCAGCGGCTGGCGAACTGATCGCCGTCGGGGTAGCCGATGCCGGTCAGGTAATTGATGAGCGCATCGAACCAGACATAGGTGACGAAGCGATCGTCAAAGGGCAGCGGGATGCCCCAGGTCAGCCGGCTGGTGGGTCGCGAGATGCAGAGATCCTCCAGTGGCTCCTTCAGAAAGGAAAGCACCTCGTTGCGGTAGCGTTCCGGGGTGATAAAGTCGGGATTTTGGCGGATGTGGTCGATGAGCCAGTCCTGGTATTTCGACATGCGGAAAAAATAGTTCTGTTCGCTGATCTCCTCCGGCGGGGTGAGGTGATCGGGGCAGTTGCCGTCAATCAGTTCCTTTTCCGTCAGAAAACGCTCGCAGCCCTTACAGTAGAGACCGGTGTATTCACTGAAGGTGATGTCCCCCCGGTCATAGACCTGTTGCAGGATGCTCTGCACCGTTTTGATGTGGAGCGGATCAGTGGTGCGGATGAAGTTGTCCGGGATGATGTTGAGGGGTGGCCAGGCCTGCCGGAAGAGGAGGCTGATGCGATCGACGTATTCCTTGGGTGAGACCCCTGCCTTGTCCGCGGCCTGGACGATTTTGTCGCCGTGCTCGTCGGTGCCGGTCTGGAAAAAGACCCTATCGCCGCACATTCTGCGAAAACGGCAGTAGGTGTCGGCGACAATGGTGGAGTAAGCGTGGCCCAGGTGCGGCTGCGCGTTGACATAAAAAATCGGCGTGGTGATATAACAGTTCATTCTTTTTTCTGTCTGTCGGTCTTTTCAGGTTTAGGCTGCTGTGGTTTTTTGCGCGGTCGGGTGGGGTGCTGGCGCGCCGGCCTGCCGCTCGGCGGTTCCCATTCCGAGCGGGACAGGGTGAGCGAAGTTTCCGGAGCCTCGGGGTCGATCACCGTGATGGTTTCTTCCAGCACATTCTGATTAATGACCTTGTATGACTTGCCGTCCACCGTCACCTTTTTGCCGACCCGCGGCATCTCCTTCTTGATGTCGCGGTAGGTCGGGTACTCGTAAGTCAAACAGCAGAGCAGTCGGTTGCAGATGCCGGAAATCTTGACCGGGTTTAAGGGCAGGTTCTGTTCCTTGGCCATCTTGATCGACACCGGGGCGAAGTTGTCGATGTATGAGGCGCAGCACAGTTCGCGACCGCAGCAACCGAGGCCGCCGATCATCTTGGTTTCATGGCGGACGCCGATCTGCCGCATTTCGACCCGGGTCCGGAATTCCTGCACCAGATCTTTGACGAGCTGGCGAAAATCGACCCGGTTTTCCGCAGTGAAGTAAAAGATGATCTTGCTGCCGGTGAAAAAACGCTCCACCCGGATCAGTTTCATGGAGAGGTTCTGTTTGATGATCTGGGCCTGGCAGAAGGAAAAGGCTTCTTGCTCTCGTTCCACCAGCCGGGCGTATTTCTCTATCTCGTCACGATTACAGCGGCGCTGGATAGTGTAAAAGGTCTTCAGCCCCCCATCCTCTTCCAGTAACGGTCCGAGACCGGCAACCCTGGCCGGTTCGAGATTGTGATCGGTCTGGATCATCACCATCTCGTTGATTTTCAGGTTCTGGAGCTGGGAAGTGGCGGAAAAGATCTGGCTGTTTTCACGGAACTGGATTTTATAGAGCTTTTCCTGTTTGCCGGGCTCTTGCTGCGGTTCCTGTTGCATGTTCTTGTCGTTGTATCCGGGGAGTTGGTTGTGCGCAGGCATCCGACGGCAGGGCAACAGGTGCGCGAGACGTTTTCCGGGGCCGTATGCCTTTTTGCGCAAGGATTTCTGTATATACCATCAAACCAGGCCAAAGAAAAGCACTTCGCAAACCAGGGTTCGATTGCAGTTGCGGGTCAGCTGCCGTCGCGCCCTGGTGATGAGGAAGAGCTGTTTTTCCAGTTCCTCCTGGGGCCAGCGGGCCGCTGCCTGCGGCAGCAGATCGCGCAGATCCACACTGATGGCCCGGTCGGCCAGACCTTGGCGGCAGAGCATGATGTCGCGGATCCAGATGACGAGGAGATCGAGCAGCTCGTCAAGGTTTTCCTTGGCGTCAGCAGCCCTTTCCGCCATTTGGAAGACCGCCTCCACCGTCTCCGGTCGATCCGGGACGAGGCTGATGAGTTCTTCGACGATGTGGCGGCGCAGGGGCAGCAGTTCTTCGCCGGCCAGCAGACGGGCCCGACCAAGACTGCCCTCGGTGATGGCGCTGAGTGCTCCGGCGGCAGCCGGATCGAGACCGTCCGTGGTCAAGGCATGGGCAACTTCGGCATAGGGCAGCGGAAAAAAGGTGATGATCTGGCAGCGGGAAAGGATGGTGGGCAGAATGTCGCCAGCCTCGTCACCGGTCAGGATAAAGATGGTGTCGGCCGGCGGTTCCTCCAGGGTTTTCAGCAGGCTGTTGGTCACCTCTCTTCTCCGCATGGCGAGGTGGATGTCCGGGATCAGCACCACCCGGAAATGGGCCTCGAAGGGTGGATAGGCGAGAGCCTTTTTCAATTCCCGCACCTGGTCGATTTTGATGCTGCCGCTCTGGGGGAGCAGCTCGACGAGATCTGGGTGGTTGTCGGAGGCGTATTTGATGCAGGAGGGGCAGACGCGGCAGATCTCGGCCCCCTTAGGCTGATGGCAGTTGAGCAGCGCAGCAAAGGCCAGGGCGCAGGTTTTCTTTCCCACCCCGGCTGGACCGCGAAACAGATAGGCGTGGCCGATCCTGCCGGCGGCAACGGCCTGCAATAGCAACTGCTTTGCCTTGTCCTGGCCGATAATCGTTGAAAACGGGATAAGCATAAGGGTAATGCCGTGCCTGTGGCGGGCGGGCGCCGATTAAAAAAGAGTCGGCTGCCGGACTTCCGGCTCGATCGTTTCTTTTTTTCTTTTCTTCTGTTCTTCATCGGGCGGCTGCGGCTGAGCGGAGTGGCCGGCGAGAAAGAGGAAACGCTCCAGATTACGCTGGTATTCACTCCACTGGTAGGTGTTTTCCGGCACCCGGGCGGCAAGCCGTTCGATATAGTTGATCTTGGCGTCGAGGTCGTCGATGAAGTTCAGAACAAAGGCCTCTTGCAGCATGGGCAGGGTGGGGGCGCCGAAGTCATGCCGGCCATGGTGGCTCAAAATGAGATGCTTGATTCGCATCGCCAGCTCCGGTGGAAAATCCTTGATTCGGCCTATCTTCTCTCCAACCATCTCGACGCCGAGCACCATGTGGCCCACCAGGCGACCTGGGTCGGTGTAGTCAAAAAGCCCTGAAGAGAGTGAGAGTTCTTCCACCTTGCCCACGTCGTGCAGGATGGCGCCGGCCATGAGCAGGGAGCGGTCGAGGGAGGGATAGAGGCCGCACACCCTGTCCGCCAGCCGGGCGACATGGAGGGTATGTTCGAGCAGTCCGCCCAGATAGGCGTGGTGCATGCTCTTGGCGGCCGGCGCCCGCTTGAAACGGTCGAACAAACCAGTATCACTGAAAAATTTCAGAAGTAGTTTGCGGATAAAGGCGTCGTCAACGCTGCGGGCCAGGGCGAGCAGTTCGTTCGCCATTGTCTCAAGGTCGCCGGCTGCGGTCGGGATAAAGCGAGAGAAGTCCACCGACTCCTCCTCCAGCCGCCGCACCGTGCTGATAACGAGTTGCAGGCTGCCCTTGTAGCTCTGGGCTCGGCCTCTGACGGAGATGGCCTGACCGGCAAGGCACTCCTGTTCCCAGCGGTCCGCCTCGTCCCAGATTCGGCCGGTCAGCTCGCCGGTCTTGTCCAGCAGCTTCAGGGTGAGATACGGTTTGCCGGCCCGGGTTTCCGAGCGAATCAGCTCTTTTAGGAGAAAGACGCCGTCTATCTGCTGGCCGTCTTGGATGTCCTGGATAAAAGGGAGGTCGTTCATAGTCAGTCTTTTTTGTTGTCCGTCTCGGCAAGCAGGCCCAGGATTGCGAGCTGGTCGATGATTTTCTGTCGGGTCAGCGGCTTGATCAGATACCCGTTGCAGTTTGCCTTCGCCGCCTTCAGCACGTTGTCCCGGTCGGAAAGGGCCGTGGTCATGATAACGGCCGCCTCCTGCTGTTTGGTCAGGCAACTGTTCCGTTCAAGCTGGCGGATTTTTTTCAGGGTGTCCTGCCCGTCCAGCAACGGCATCATGATGTCGAGAAAAATCAGATCATAGTGCCAGTTTTCCGCCAGGGCGATGGTGACCGCCTCCACCGCCTCCCGACCGTTGGCCGCGTTGTCGATCTCACCATGGAGGGCGAGAAAGGTGTTCAGCAGCTTGCGGGACAGAAAGTCATCTTCAACGATGAGAATTTTCATGGCAACCGGTATCCTGAAAACAGGATAAAACGGCATGGCGTTCCATGATCCGTATTTTCAGGGCGTTTCTCTTTTTTTGTGGTAAAATAACGCGATTGGCAGGCAATCATCACATGGCGATGCAATCTACCATCTCGGCGCCAAAACCTGAAACACTTTTATGCACTACATCGACAACCCATCCTATCTTCTCGACCTTTTGCTGCGACAGAGGCTGATCACGCCGGAGCAGGAAAAGATGGTGGCCCTCAAGAAGGAACAGCAGCGCCAGGTGTTGCTGCGCGCCCTGCGGGACAGCGAAAAGGGACGCAAGGGTAGAATCGAGGACGAGGTTGATCTGGTCGATGTCGTCGTCTCCCTGAATCTGCTTATTCCCGGCCAGCAGAACGTGGCCCTGAGCGAGGAGATGATCGTCCGGGCCATGGCAAGCGACCTCGGGTTGCGTTTCAAGAAGCTTGACCCCTTGCAGCTCGAACTCGACGTGGTCACCAAAACCATTCCGGAATCCTTTGCCCTGAAGCATCTGCTTCTGCCCTTTGCCGTGACCAACGGGGTGCTGGAGGTGGCCATCTATGATCCGGCCAAGCGCACCCTGCTCGAGGACATCGAGAAGGCCAACCAGATCAAGGTGCGGCCCTATCTCACCACCAAGAGTGACCTGAAAAAGATCCTCGCCGAGTTTTTCGGTTTCAAGTCCTCCATCTCGGCGGCGGAAACCCATCTCGGCGGCCCCTTGGTCGATCTCGGTAACCTGGAGCAGTATGTCAAGATTTCCTCGGCCCGGGAGATCACCCCCACCGACCAGAACATCAAGACCGCGGTAGACCATCTCTTCAACTACGCCTTTGATGAGCGGGCCAGCGACATCCACATCGAGCCGAAACGGGACATCAGTCGGGTGCGGCTGCGGATTGACGGGGTGCTCCACACCATTTACGAACTGCCCAGGGTGGTGCATGCGGCGATCATCTCCCGCATCAAGTTTCTCTCCCGCCTCGATATCGCCGAAAAACGGCGGCCCCAGGACGGTCGCATCAAGGTGGACCGCGGCGGCAAGCAGGCGGAGATCCGCGTTTCCACCATCCCGGTCGCCTTTGGTGAAAAGGCGGTCATGCGTATCTTAAGTTCCGACATCCTCTTTCAGGATATCCGTTCCATCGGTTTTTCCGAGCGGGATTACGGGGTGTACAAAAAATTTATGGAGGCGCCGCACGGCATCGTGCTGGTCACCGGCCCCACCGGCAGCGGCAAGTCCACCACCCTCTATTCGACCCTGCAGAATCTCTCCTCACCGGAGGTGAACATCGTCACCGTCGAGGACCCGGTGGAGATGATCCACGAGTCGTTCAACCAGATCGCCGTGCAGCCGCAGATCGAGGTCACCTTTGCCACCATCCTGCGCAACATCCTCCGCCAGGACCCCGACATCATCATGATCGGCGAGATCCGCGACCTGGAGACGGCGACCAACGCCATCCAGGCGGCGCTGACCGGCCATCTGGTTTTCTCCACCCTGCACACCAATGACGCGGTGTCGGCCATCACCCGTCTGCTGGAACTGGGGGTGCAGCCCTTTCTGGTCAGCTCCACCCTGCTCGGCGCCATGGCCCAGCGCCTGGTGCGCACCATCTGCCCCCATTGCGCCGAAGACGTTGTTGTCGCCGCTGCCGATCTGCAGGGTTGCGGTTTTCCCTTGCCCGAGCAGCAGACCATGACCCTGCGGCGCGGCAAGGGCTGCCGTATGTGCCGGGGCACCGGTTTTCTCGGCCGCTGCGGCATCTTCGAGATCTTCCCCGTGAGCAGCCGCATCAAACAGCTGATCAGCCGCCAGGCCAGCGCCGGCGAGATCTGCCAGGTGGCGCGCAATGAGGGCATGACCACCCTGAAGGAGGACGCCTGGCACAAGGTGATGCGTGGCGTCACCACCCATGAGGAGGCGATCCGGGTCACCGGCGCGGCTGAACTCGATTAATAAATAATGAATGGAACAAAAAAACTACAGGAATGTCTCAAAAAAAAGAAACAACAGGCAGAAAGATCGTCGCCACCAACAAGAAGGCCTATCATGAATACCATGTCGATTCGCTCATCGAGGCGGGCATCGTCCTCATGGGTGCTGAGGTCAAATCGTTGCGGGCCGGCCGGGTCAATCTGCGGGACGGCTATGTGAAAATCAAAAACGGCGAGGTCTTTCTCTACAGTGTTCACATCTCGCCCTACAAATTTTCGACCTACGATGCGCCGGACCCCCTGCGGGTGCGAAAACTTCTTCTTTCGGCCCGGGAGATCAAAAAGCTGATCGGCAAGGTACAGGAAAAAGGATTTGCCTTAATACCAATTAGGATTTATTTTACAGAAAAAGGGCTGGCCAAGCTCGAACTGGGTCTCTGCAAGGGTAAGACGCTGTATGACAAGCGCCATTCCATAAAGAAGAAAGAGTCCGACCGCGAAATGGACCGGCTGCGAAAAACCTATAAATAATTTCACAAACAACTCAACAAACAAAATTCGCATAAGGGGGCGAAACGGATTCGACGGGGATATATAAGCTCAGGCTGCATACCGAGGTCTCTGATTGCTCGTTAAACGTCAGAACTAAAAATAGTCGCAGACGACTATGCATATGCTGTGGCAGCATAAATAAGCCACTGTCC
Organism: Thermodesulfobacteriota bacterium; assembly: GCA_049323655.1. GTDB lineage: Bacteria > Desulfobacterota > Desulfobulbia > Desulfobulbales > SURF-16 > DB1. The sequence goes on from JBMONO010000008.1 coordinate 20,577, forward strand.
TACCCGGTTGCTCCTGCGAAACCGGGACCGGGCATCGACTAGCGGGATAGCTTCCATGTTTCACCTGTGGGCATGGCGGCGAAACAAAACAGAGGGTAGCGCCGAAAGTTTCTTGTCCTGGAGGAGCCAAGGCGCGATAAACAGCTAAACAGGACTATGTATGTAGACGCTTGCAGGGGAGTATTTTCGGACGCGGGTTCGACTCCCGCCGCCTCCACCAGTTAGAAAAGACAAACCCGTCTCTCTGGGGTCATTCTCCGGGGTGACGGGTTTTCTTTTTCCCCTTGTTTCTAAAGGGTTTGCGCCCGTTTCACATCTTTCCAAAGCACCTCTTCGCACCATCGATTC
>JBMONO010000009.1:0-213098 GCA_049323655.1 Thermodesulfobacteriota bacterium
AGTTCGCGCCATCTCGGCAACTCTTCGCGTCGGGCAAGACGTAGTCTGAGATGGTGGTCTGGGGCAGCAGATTGGTTAGGGGCTGTGCTGTTCATGAGAACAGCATAGCATTGTGAAAAGTAAAAAGTCAGCACTATGTGCTTATTGCCGGCTCACAAGACCTTCGCTGACTTTGACGGAGTCCTGATCCTCTGCATTTCCCACTGGTTATTCTTTCCTTTTTCCAGTAAAATAATTAGTTTTCTATCGTTCTATCGCGCACCAACACAAGGAGACAGTCATGACCAACGAACCGGACAAAATTATCTACTCCATGATCGGAGTGAGCAAATATTACGACAAAAAACCGATCTTAAAAAACATCAACCTTTCCTATTTTTATGGCGCCAAAATCGGCGTCCTCGGCCTGAACGGCTCAGGCAAAAGTTCGCTGTTGCGCATTCTCGCCGGGGTTGACCGTGATTTTGAGGGTCGCACCTCTATTTCGCCGGGACTGACCGTGGGACTGCTGGAACAGGAACCCTCCCTCGATCCGGACAAGACGGTCAGGGAGGTGGTTGAAGAGGCGGCGCAGGACACCGTTGATCTGCTGGCTGAGTTCAACCGCATCAACGAAAAATTTGCCGAACCGATGACTGACGACGAGATGGATGCGCTGATCGCCCGCCAGGCCGCGGTGCAGGAAAAACTCGACACTCTCGACGCCTGGGAGCTCGATTCGAAACTGGAGATGGCCATGGATGCCCTGCGCTGCCCGGCCGGTGAGACGAAAATCGCCGTGCTCTCCGGCGGTGAAAAACGCCGGGTCGCCCTCTGCAGGCTGCTCCTGCAAAAACCTGACATCCTTCTCCTCGACGAGCCGACCAACCACCTCGACGCCGAGTCCGTAGCCTGGCTTGAGCATCATCTGCAGCGCTACGCAGGCACGATCATCGCCGTCACCCACGACCGCTATTTTCTCGACAACGTGGCCGGCTGGATCCTCGAACTCGACCGGGGCCAGGGGATTCCCTGGAAAGGCAATTACTCCTCCTGGCTAGACCAAAAATCAAAAAGACTCAAACAGGAAGAGAAACAGGAGAGCGACCGGCAGAAGACCCTGCAGCGCGAGCTGGAATGGATCAGCATGAGCCCCAAAGGCAGGCATGCTAAATCCAAGGCAAGGATCAAGTCCTACGAACAGCTCTTGAGTCAGGAGCGCCAGAAACAGGCGCGGGATCTGGAAATTTACATACCACCCGGCCCGCGTCTCGGCAATGTGGTGATCGAGGCGGACAAGGTCCGCAAGGCCTATGACGACAAATTGCTGGTCGACGAAATGAGCTTTTCCCTGCCGCCCGGCGGCATTGTCGGGGTCATCGGTCCCAACGGGGCGGGCAAGACCACCCTCTTTCGCATGATTACCGGCCAGGAAAAGCCGGATGCCGGCACCATCCGGCTGGGTGAGACGGTGAAGCTCGCCTATGTCGATCAGAGCCGGGACGATCTAGATCCGGAAAAGAGCATCTGGGAGGTGATCAGCGACGGCCAGGACGTCATCACCCTGGGCAACCGCGAGGTCAATTCCCGCGCCTATGTCGCCCGCTTCAACTTTTCCGGCACCGAGCAGCAAAAAAAGGTGGGTCAGCTCTCCGGCGGCCAGCGCAACCGGGTGCATCTGGCCCGTATGTTAAAAGAAGGGGCCAACGTCATCCTGCTCGACGAGCCGACCAACGATCTTGACGTCAACACCCTGCGCGCCCTGGAAGAGGCGCTGGAGAATTTCGCCGGGTGCGCCGTGGTCATCAGCCATGACCGCTGGTTCCTCGACCGTATCGCCACTCACATCCTCGCCTTTGAGGGAGACAGCACGGTCACCTACTTTGACGGCAACTATTCGGAATACGAGGCGGACCGCAAGAAGCGTCTCGGCGCCGAAGCCGAGCAGCCGCACCGGATCAAGTACCGGCAACTGACCAGAGGATAATCAGATGATGAGCGAGCCGACCTGATAAACGACAACCGCCAGGAGAAAGGCGAACAGGGTGTTGAACAGCATGGAGAACACCCCCCACTTCCAGGAGCCGGCCTCCCGGGCGATACAGATGACGGTGACAAAGCAGGGCGCATAGTAGGAAATGAACAGCAGAACACTGAGCGCCTTGACCGGGTTCCAGCCGGGATCCTTACGCAGGGTCTCGGCCAGTGAGCCCTCCTGCTGCCCGTCGCCGCCGAGCGAATAGGCGGTGCCGAGGGTGGAGAGGATTATCTCCTTTGCCGCGACCCCGCCGATCAGGGCGATATTGGTTCGCCAATCAAATCCTGCATAGGAGCTGACCTTTTCCAGGGCAGTGCCGATGCGGCCGGCCAGGGAACAGCGCAGTGCCATTTTCGCCTCCGCCTGATCGATGGCCCCCAGTTGCCGGGCGCGCTCAGCTTGCTCCTCCTCAAGGATCACCATTTTCTTCCCACCCAGGACCATGGCGGGATAGGCCGCTTCCACCTGCTGGCGTTGTCGGTCAAATTCCGCTTTGTCCTGTTGCGGCAGAGCGGGGAAGGTCATCATCGCCCAAATAACAACGGAAAAACCAAGAATGACGGTTCCCGCCTTTTTCACATACTGCCAGGTCTTCTCCCAGGTATGGATAAGCAGTCCACGCAGGGTGGGAAAACGATAGGGCGGCAGCTCCAGAACAAAGGGGGTCGATTCGCCCCGCAGCACGGTGATGCGCAGAAATTTTGCCACCAGCAGGGCCACCAGCCAGGAAAAGAGGGTGAAGAGAAACATGTAGCGGGCCTGATGCGCCGAAAAAAAGGCGCCGATAAAGAGCGCCAGCACCGGCAGCTTGGCCCCGCAGTTCATGAAAGGGGCGGTGAGCAGGGTGGCCATCCGCTCCTTGGGCGAACGCAGGGTCCGGGTGGCCATAACGCCGGGCACCGCGCACCCGCCGGCAATGCCGCCGGAGACGATATAGGCCATGACCGAGCTGCCGTTGAGGCCGAAGATACGAAAGACCCGGTCCAACATAAAGGCAACCCGGGCAAGATAGCCTGAGTCCTCCAGTACGGCGATGCCGAAGAACATGAACATGATGAGCGGCACAAAGCCAAGGACACCGCCCACGCCGTCGATGATGCCGGAGACGACGAGCGATTTCAGGTGACCGTCCGGCAACAGCGAGTCCGCTGTCCGGGACAGCCAGTCAAAAAAAGTATCCAACCAGGAAACCGGCAATTCACTATAGGAAAAGGTGAAGGTGTAGAGACCGTAGAGAACAAACCCCATGAAAAGCGGCCCGAAAAAACGGTTGGTCAGCACCTTGTCGATTCGGTCGGAGGTATAGAGCCGATTGGCATCGTACTTGGCGACAATGACTCCTTTTTTGACGATACCCTTGATATAGCCATAGCGATGGTCCGCCACCATCGCCTCGGGATAGGTCTCCATGGTCTCGCGCAGATGACGGGAAACTGCCTCCACCCGCTGCTCAAGCTCACCGGACAGGGCGGCATTTTCCCGTCTCCCGCGCTCCAGAATTTGCGCATCCTTTTCCAGATACTTGATGGCCACCCAACGGACAGGATAGGCGTCGGTCAGAAAATTTCCCGCCCTGATTTTCTCCTCCAGATCGAGCAGGGTTGAATCGAGATCCTCGCCGTAAGAAATCCGCTTCGGGATCCACTCCTTCTTTCGGGCCGCGAGTCGTACCGCCTCCTCCATCAGCTGGCGAGTCCCGTAACCGCTTCGGGCGATGATCGGCACCACCGGAACCCCGAGAAACTCGGCCAGTCGTTCCGCCTTTACTTCGATCCCCCGGTCGCGGGCCACGTCAATCATGTTAAGGGCAATGATGAGCGGGATGCCGAGCTCGAAAAACTGGGTGGTCAGATAGAGGTTGCGTTCCAGATTGGAGGCATCGATGATATTGACGATGACCTGCGGCTTCTCAAAGATGAGAAAGTCCCGCGCCACCACCTCCTCCTCGGAATAGGCGGTCAATGAATAGGTGCCGGGCAGATCGACGATGTTGATTTTCTGCTCGTCGAGCTGATAGGTTCCCTCTTTTTTCTCTACCGTCACACCGGGATAGTTGCCGACATGCTGACGGGAACCGGTGAGGGCGTTAAACAGGGTGGTCTTGCCGGAATTGGGATTACCTGCCAGAGCGATTTTAATTGCTGAAACCATTTGAAATGAGCCCGTAAAAAATCATAAGAAAAGGAAGATAGCGGCGCACGGAGGAGGTAAAGCAACAGAAATTCAGCGGTCAAGCTCCGGAACTGCTTCTTCAGACAGTCCGGGCAGATGCTATGACTCGTCAAGGCGGATGAATGGTGCTGGAGACAAGTCTCGACCCTGTCCCAGAACCCTCTGTCATTGCGGATCTTCTTGCAGAAGGAGCAGATCGGGATAATTCCCTCCAGCTGCCGTATTTCCGCCAAGGCGGCTTACAGCTCGCTGTTTTTTGCGTTCCGGTTCTTCCCCTGCCCGCACAGCGTCCCGCCAACTCCGCCAGGGAAAAACCCCCAGGCTGACGGCAAGCGCCATCACGGTGATCACGATCTGGTAAATCTCGTATTCCTCATGCTGATCCGCAAAGTCGGTTGTGAATTCAAGCAGGTCGAAAAAACCGGCAATGACAAAGACCGCCGCCGCGATCACGGCGATCTCCAGCAGCTCATGCTTACCCCTTCACGACTCCCATCCGATCGTCATTGCCAGAATTCCCCAATCACGCTCAAGATTCCACCTCCACTTCGATGAAATCCGCCTCGTTGTTGCGCAAGGTCAGAACACTGCCCAGCACGCGCAGGGCAACCGGGTCATAAAGCGGTGCCCTCCCCTGGACGACGATCTCGGTGCCCGGCACCAGCCCCATATCCCGGATACGCCGGCCCAGTTCACCGCCCTGTTTGACCGCCGTGATGACTCCCTTCTGGTTTCTTTTCATTTTCCGCAACATCATTCGCGCCATTGCCTACCTTCCTCCGCAACCGCAGCCTGAACATCTTGTTGCCGCACTACCTCCGTCTGGTTTTTCCTCAACCCCTTTCGCATTCCCGACGATGAACTCTTTTTTCGTCTCCCTACAGCAGCTCGCGGTGCAGGAACAATCCGACCCGGTCGTAGCTGCAAAGAATCTTCGCACCACAGAGATAACAGCTGCGGCGACAATCACAACAACCAGCAGGGTATCAAATTGCATCACACGCCCTCCGCCAAAAAATCAAACACACATAATAAAATTAGGCATACCTAATTTGGTCATGAATAAAAATTAATGAATCCCCATCCTCCTGTCAATGTTTTTTCTCGGCTGCCGCATTATACGCCCGGTAATAGAGGTCACTGCGCCGGCATTCTCGCAGAAGAGAGAACGCCAGAACAAGGTGGATGAGCAGGGCCAGCTCGACTCGGGCAGTCAGCTGCTCACGATAGAGCACCACGCCAGCAGCACTGATCCACAGACTGACAACGGCCAGCAGGCGCAGAGGTTTAATGAGGCGTTGACAGAGTGCAGCCCGGCCTCCCCTGGTCTCCGACTGGAAAAATTTCCGGCAGCATCCCATACTCACCTCCAAATCGCCTTTATGTGCCCGTGCCTGACAAAAAATATTTCACATCAGAAGGCCTTCCTTATCTTGCGAGCCAGCGCGGCAACCGCAGGCGCATAAAAACAAAAAAGCATACCAGAGACAGTGGCGGCGGTGGTCACCCAGAAGAGTGCGAGGTGCAGGCCGGGATGCCGATAAAAAAAGAGATCCAGCACAAAAAGAAGAACGCCAAGGTGAATGAGCGAAGAGCCAAGTCGATGCCAGTAACCATTTTTTTCAAAATGGAGAGCCTGGCTGCCCGCCGCACTCAAAGCACATACCACCAGCTGCAAGACAAGGGAGGCGCAGAGGACGCCAAGCAGGGCGATCTTCATGCCCTGCCAGAAAAAAACGACCACCCCAACACCGACAAGCAGCATGGCAAAACGATTGAGCCAGACCACCGGCAGCAGTCTTTTCGGGACACAGATGCCCAGCAGCAGTATAAGGGCAATGAGAAAGGGTGAGACAAGCCTGTTCATCCGTTCCATATAGACAATCTTGTCCGCCGCAGGAAGCTGCTGGATACCGGCAAACTTGAAATAGAACATGGCGGCAACACAGATAAGCGAGATAATGAACAGGACCGCCACGGTGGCCAGGATCAGGGAAAAATCCCATGAGGATTTTCGCGTATTCATTGTGAGATCCTTCAGGAAACAAAGCTGTGTTCGCCGGGGAAAAAAAACGAGCTGACAAAGGTAAAAAGCATGGCAAGAAAGCAGAGAATACCGAGGATGGCGGAAAAATACCACATGGACGGCCGGTTGATGAAGAGCCGGGTGTGGAGGTAGGTGCTGTAAATTGCCCACATCATGATGGAGCTGCAAATCTTCGGATCCCACCACCAGTTCGGGCCCCAGGCTTTGAGCGCCCAAGGATAGCCGAGCAACATGCCCAGGGTCAGGAGAAAAAAACCGAGGATGGCGCTGTCATAGCCAACCTTTTCCACGGCCGGCTCCCGACCGGCCAGCATAAAGAGCGAGGCAACAAAGGTGATGGTGATACAGGCATAAGAGAGAAAGAGCAGTGGGGGGTGGAACCACATATAGTGGGCGTTGTAATAAAAAACCATCTTCGGGTAGAGCTGCATGAAGAGCCCCAGCTTTTCTCCGACGGAGGCGCTGACGGCAATCCAGGGCGCAATCTCTCCGAAGAATTTCGGCAGGGGAATGACAAAAGGATCGGCCCAGAAAAAAAGAATCGCCACCTGCAGGGCAAGAGCAAGCGCCAAGGCGCCGCGCAGCCGGTGCTGGGTGGAACGGCGATGAAAGACCAGGGCCAAGAGGGCAAAACACATGAACCAAAAATAGTATTTTTCATTCTCCAGCCACGGCGGCAACAAATAACGCGGTGGCGCGGTTTCGCTGTAAAGCGGCAGACCATAGGCGGCACCCTGATTGAGGTCGGCGAGGTGCTGATTGAGCATGTTGGCGACCGCCGGCGGCAGTTCCAGGGCAAGGGCATGGAAAATCTGATAATGAAACCAGCAGATCCAGACAAAACCGGCGACGAAAAGGCAGCTCACCGCCCCGAAAAGCACCTCACCGCACCGCGGCCACAAAGGGCCGGAACGGAGAAGGTTCGCCACCCCGAGACTTCCCGTCAGACAGGAAAGTCCGAAGAGCAGCAGCAGGAGGTGATGGCCGATGGTACGATAAAGCGAAAGGGACAGCAACTCTTCCATGGCAACCTCATGTGGTCAATGGCCAAGAGAAATCATGCGACACAGCATATCCGATTCGCCGCCAAAAATCCACCTGCCTCTGCCATACTCCATTGCTGCCAAGAGAACAACCGCCCGCCAGGTGCCCTCCCGCCATAAATAATTGCCATTGTCTCGACGCGCCGCATCCCGTATTATTGGATCATGACAACAACGGCTCTCATCTCCCGGCAGGAACGGCAATGAATCTCCAGGGCGACTTCGAAGGATCCTTTCTGACCACTATCCTCCAGCTCCTCTGCGACGACCACAACACCGGCGTGTTACAGGTCACCTGCAGCCGCAAAAGCTGCAAGGTGTTTTTTCAGGAAGGGACCATCGTCTACGCCATCAGCACGGAAAGCCGCTACCGCCTGGGGGAAATGCTGCTGCGGGACGGCATCATTACCGCTGAACAACTGGAGGAGGCCCTGCAGAGGGCTCGACGCCTCAATATCGCCATTGGCAAGGTGCTGCTGGAACAGAATGCCATCACCCTCGACGTTTTCAGTCAGTACAATACCCGCCAGGTCGAAGACATTCTCTACTCCATGCTCTTTTGGACAAAGGGCAGATTCGATTACCAGGACGCGACGCTGCGTTTTGACCGCATGGTGGTGACCCAGCTCAATCCGATGAAACTCATCCTCGAGGCCTCCCGTCGCATCGACGAGATGTCGCTGCTCACTGAACAGATTCGCGGGGACAACTGCATTTACGAAAAAGTTGCAGGACGGCAAAACGAGGAAGCGATAGCTGCTTGCAGCGCCCTGGAAAAATGCATTCTCGAGCTGGCCGGAAACGGCCGCAGCGTGCGCGACATCATTGCCGCAAGCCATTACGACGACTTCACGGTCTACAAGTCTCTTTATTCCCTGCTGGCCTCCGGGCTGATCGAAAAGATCGAGACCAACCCTCTCGCGGCCAGCGGCTTCACGATCGATCGCATCCTCTCCATCTACACGAATATTCTTGACCGAATTGCCGCATCCATCGCCGCAGTCAGCCGGGTCCCGGCAAGCACCCTGATCCGTCAGGCAAAGGGCAACCTGCCGCCGGCCCAGCAACGCCTTCTCCAGGATTTCCACTTAAGCAGTGCACCACAGGTCAACCACCAGGCCATCATGGCGGCATGCGACAAAGCAGGCAGCCTCAGGATGCAGCAAAGCTTGCTGCTCATTGACGCCTTCAACGGCCTCTGCCACCATCTGCTGCTGCAGACCGTTCCCTTGGCCCGGGAGGAACAGATCTATGACCTCATCGGCACAATCGACCTGATCCTCGACACGGTACAGCGGCATCCGGGGAACTCCATGGAAAAGAACAAAATCCTGAGCGACATGCGTCGTGTCCTCAACGACACGATGAAACAGATCCGCGCGCTGCCGGAAAAACCGAGGGAGGGGGGATTCTTTTCACTGTTCACCAAAAAATGATGGTCCCGTAAAAACCCGAAACCCTGGCAGGCAGGAAAGTGAAAACAACGAGTTACAAAAATGGCCCGTCGGAATCGTGACGTTTTACGATTCCGACAAAAAACAAGGCGGGCAACAGGGCGACCGTCTCTGCTGCTGCCCGCCACCAGCTAGCCATCACTGCCCGCGACCGTTACTTCCGGGAAAATCGCAAGCCCTCGCCACTGCCGGATGTGTCGATAACGATGTGATCGCCCTCCCGGAACCGCCCCTCCAGAATCTCCAGGGCCAGCCCGTCCTGAATGAAGCGCTGCATCGCCCGCTTCAGAGGACGGGCCCCAAAGGCCGGATGATAGCCCTGGCGAATGATGAATTGCCTGGCCGCCTCCGTCAGTTCCACGGTGAACTTCTGATCCTGCAGACGCTTCTGCAGCAGACGGAACTGGATATCGACAATCGCCGCTAGATCATCCTGGGAGAGACCATGGAAGGTAATGATCTCATCAATCCGGTTCAAAAATTCCGGTTTGAACTGCTGGTGGAGAATCTCGTCGATCCGCCGCTTCATCTCCTCCCGTCGTTCCTCCCCGAGCTCCATGATAATATGGCTGCCGAGGTTGGAGGTCATGATGAGGATGGTGTTCTTGAAATCCACCGTTCGTCCCTGGCCGTCGGTCATGCGGCCATCGTCGAGGATCTGCAAAAGCACATTAAACACATCGGGATGCGCCTTTTCGATCTCGTCAAAAAGGATGACCGAATAGGGCCGGCGCCGCACCGCCTCGGTAAGATGACCGCCCTCCTCGTAGCCGACATAGCCGGGCGGCGCGCCGATAAGGCGGGCCACCGAATGTTTTTCCATGAATTCTGACATATCGAGGCGAATCATTGCCTGCTCGCTGTCAAAAAGAAATTCCGCAAGCGATCGGGCCAGTTCGGTCTTGCCCACCCCGGTGGGGCCGAGAAAAATAAAGGAGCCCAGCGGCCGGTTCGGATCCTGGAGACCGGCGCGGGCGCGGCGGATGGCATTGGCAATGGCGGCAATGGCCTCCTTCTGTCCCACCACCCGTTTAGCCAGCTGTTCATCGGCATGGACCAGTTTTTCCTTCTCGCCTTCCAGCAGCTTATCCACTGGAATGCCGGTCCACTTGGCCACCACTGCGGCGATATCCTCCTCGGAGACCTCCTCTTTGAGCATCTTGCGATCCTTCTGAATCTCGGCCAGCCGGCCGTTCTCCTCCTCCAAGCGGCGTTCGAGCTCCCGGATGCGGCCGTAGCGGATCTCCGCCACCCGACTGAGATCCCCCTGGCGTTCCGCCTTCTGCTCCTCCATCCGCGCCTCGTCGATCTCCGCCTTGATCGTGCGGATCTTCTGGATAATCTCTTTTTCCAGGGTCCAGTGGCTCTTCATACTGTTCAGCTTTTCGTTGAGATCAGCAAGTTTCGCCTCCAGCTTTTCGAGCAGTTCACGGGAGGCCGCGTCCTTTTCCTTTTTCAAGGCCTCCCGCTCGATCTCCAGCTTGATGCGGTGCCGCTCCACCTCATCAATCTCGGTGGGCATGCTGTCGATCTCGATACGCAACCGCGAGGCTGCCTCGTCGATCAGGTCGATGGCCTTATCCGGCAGAAAACGATCGGAGATATAACGCTTGGACAGGGTCACCGCCGCCACGGTGGCGGTATCCTTGATCCTCACCCCGTGATGCACCTCGTATTTCTCCTTGATGCCGCGCAGAATGGCGATGGCGTCCTCCACCGACGGTTCCTGGACCAGCACCTGCTGAAAGCGGCGCTCCAGGGCCGGATCCTTTTCGATGCGGCGGTACTCGTTGAGGGTGGTGGCGCCGACACAGTGCAGCTCTCCTCGGGCCAGGGCTGGTTTCAGCATGTTGGAGGCATCCATCGCTCCCTCTGCCGCGCCGGCACCGACCAGGGTGTGGATCTCATCGATGAAGAGGATGATCTCGCCCTGACGCTTCTCGACCTCCTTCAGCACCGCCTTGAGACGATCCTCGAATTCACCCCGGTACTTGGCGCCGGCCACCAGCGCCCCCATGTCGAGGGCCAGCACCTGCTTGTTGCGCAGGGTATCGGGGATATCGCCGCTGACAATGCGCTGGGCCAGCCCCTCGACAATCGCGGTCTTGCCCACCCCGGGCTCGCCGATGAGGACCGGGTTGTTTTTGGTGCGCCGACTCAAGACCTGCACCACCCGCCGCACCTCGTCATCGCGGCCGATGACCGGATCGAGTTTGCCCCGTCTGGCCAGATCGGTGAGGTTCTTGGCATATTTTTCCAGGGCCTGATACTTTTCCTCCGGGTTGGGATCAGTTACCCGCTGGCTGCCGCGGATCTCGGCCAGGGCCGTGAGAAAGCTCTGCTTGGTCACGCCATTGGCCTTGAGCAACTCCGCCCCCGCAGCGCCGCGCTCATCGAGGATACAGAGAAAGAGATGTTCCTGGCTGACATAGTCATCCTTCATGGTCGCCGCTTCCTTGAAGGCCTGATCGAGGAGCAGCCGGAATCGCTGGGAGGCATAAACCTGACCGAAACCGGAACCGCTCACCTGCGGCAATTTCTGCAGAAGCTTCTCCACCTCGGCGGCAAGCTGGCCGGGATTTGCCCCGAGCTTTTGCAGCACCGGAACAATCACCCCCTCCGGCTGCTGGAGCAAAGTCGCAAGCAGATGCTCCGGGGTCAATTCCTGATGCCCTTTCTGGCCGGCCAGGCTCTGGGCCGCCTGCAGGGCTTCCTGGGACTTCACCGTAAACTTGTCAAACTGCATCCCACCATCTCCTTCGCCGATGTCCGGCGTTTCCACAAAATGATTGGCATCCGCACGGGGCGGATTTCGCCAAGAAAGAAATAAAAAGTGTTAGGTTTTGCAAAATACTTGTAAGTCCCGCAGCGATTCTTGTCAAGCAACAGTGGCGCTGAGACGATCGCCCCTTCCTGTTATCAGCAAAAAATAGATCGACATTTCCTTTTTGACTTATCAATGAAATAAATATATTTTGTCGATGTTTGCTTCATTCCTTCCATTACTAGCATCAAAGGAGAAAAAAATGCTTCGCAAAACACTCGTCTTTCTCGCGGCCTTCCTGCTGCTGACGACAGCATCGGCCCTCGCCGGCAGCTACAATTTCATCACTCCGGAAGAGTTCAAGGCGCGGCTGGAAAAAAACACACCACTTTTGATTGTTGACATCCAGGTTGCCGAGGAATTCGCAACCCATCACTTCGAAGGGTCAATCGAAACCAATGCCTTTCCGGTGGAAACGGAAGAGCAGCGCAGGATGATCGACCCGGCGGTGGTTGCATACAAAGAAAAAGGACATGACGTGGTGGTTGTCTGCCCGAGGGGAGGAGGAGGAGCCAAACGCTGCTACGACTACCTCAAAGAACAGGGGGTTCCGGAAAACCAACTGACCATTCTCAAAGGCGGCATCGCCAAATGGCCCTATAAGGAAATGCTGGCCGGCAAATAAGCGTCACACCGCCGGCAAAGAGAACATCGGCTCGGAGAACCTCATGTTTCTCCGAGCCTTTTTGGGGCAGAAACAAGCTCAGCGCCGGACGATGACCCTGGTGCGGATGACGTCGGGATGAGATTCGATGCGGTTGATGACGTCGGTCGAAATGGCGCTTTCCAGGTCAATGATGTTGTAGCCGATGCGGCCGTTACTCTCGTTGAGATAGCTTGCAATGTTGATTCCCTGTTCACCGATGATCTGCGAGGCGAAACCGATCATCCCCGGCTTGTCGCGGTTGATCATGATAAAGCGAGAGTGCACCGTATCACCTGGGATCGACTCGACATTGGGAAAATTGACGCTGTGGGTGACGGAACCATATTCAAGATAGGCTTTTAACTCGCCGACCGCCATGGTGGCACAGTGCTCTTCAGATTCCTCGGTACTGGCTCCGAGGTGAGGAGAGGTGATGACCCGGGAATGCCCGATCAGACCAGCGGAGGGGAAATCGGTGATATAGCAACCGAGCTGTCCGCTATCGAGCGCGGCCCGAACATCAGTCTCCACCACCACCCCGCCGCGGGCGTAGTTGATGAGCATGGCGCCTTCCGGGAGACGGGAGAGCAGATCGCGGTTGACAAACCCCTTTGTTTTGTCATTGAAGGGCATGTGCAGGGAAAGGATATTGGCCCGCTCCACCACTTCGGCCCACGAACGGGACAGGATGACATCGGGAGAGAGCATGTGAATATTGGCCAGGGTCGGAGCCGGGTCAAATCCGAAAACGCGCATCTGTCGCTGCGCCCCGCCATTGGCCACCCGAACGCCGATCTGCCCCAGCCCCAGAACCCCGAGGGTCTTGCCGGCCAGCTCAAAGCCGCGGAAGACCGATTTTTTCGCTTCCACCTCGCGGGAGAGTTCCTCATTAGTCAATGCCGCCTGCCCCAGCCCGCGACAAAATTCAATGGCACGGTGAATGTTCCGGGCCCCGATGCCGGCCATGACAAAGACCAGTTCGGCCACTGCATTGGCATTGGCCCCGGGAGTGTTGAAAACGCAAATGCCCCGCTCGGTCGCCCGATCAACCGTGATATTGTTGACACCCGCCCCGGCCCTGGCCACCGCGAGCAGAGAGGGGAAGACATCCGTATCAATCCGGCTGCTGCGGACAATGAGCCCGTGCGGATCGGCTTCATCGGGGGAGACGTGATAAGTGGCCCCCAGCAGGGCAAGTCCCTCCATGGCTATTTTATTAACCAGTCTGATACGGAATGTCTCCATCCTTTTCTCCTGTCCGGAACCTGATGTTTTCTTTTTCCTGACTCCTTCACACCCCTTTTAAAAGCGAGCTGGTCTGGTAAAAACCGTAAACCATGGCAATCGGGAAAGTGAAAATAACGAGTTAGCATGCGCCGTCCGTCGGAATCGTGGTTTTTAATACGATTCCGATAAAAGCATAAGGGGAAATGTTTTCCGCTTCAACGAAAACATTTCCCCTTATCCAGAACAGCAAAAAAACCGGTATCAGCACGCCATCACACACAGACCCGACTACGGCCGTTGCTTTTGGCCCGATAGAGCAACTCATCCGCTTTTTGCAGCCAGGCATCCCGGCTTAATTCCGGCTGCCATTGCGTCAGCCCGATACTGACACCGAGACGCATGCCCGGGGCTGCATAAATTTCCAGGTCATCGATCGCCTGGCACAGCCGCTCTGCCAGAATTTTAGCGCTGTCCAGACCCGTATCCGGCAGCACGAGAACAAACTCATCACCGCCCATCCGGACCAGCAGGTCACTGCTGCGCACCATGGACCGGAAGGTGCCAGCCACCTTTTTCAACACCCGATCACCTTCGGCATGACCAAGATTGTCATTGACCTGCTTGAAGCGATCAAGATCCATGCAGGCAATGGTCAAGGGATGACCATGCCGCCGGCTGCTATCCATCAGGGGGGCAATCCGTTCCTCAAAAACCCGACGGTTGGCAAGACCGGTGAGGGCATCCCGACGGGCGATCTCAAAGAGATCCTCATAATCAAGCGCCCGTTGTAGGGGTTCCCGCAAAACCGCCAGGGCCTCGTTGATCAGGGCTGTCTCGTCGCCTTCAAGCACCTTGACCTGACGGAGCACCAGCACCAGCCCGCTCGAATCCAGGGAGCCGAGATGCCAGTTCTGCACATAAAAATCATCCTCATACCAGCCATGCCCGGCATTTCCCGAGGCGGTATGGAAAAGCTTCTCCGCCAGCTCAAAGATCCGCTGGCGATCCGGGCCGTGGGAGGAGCTGTACATATAACTGCGCTGACGCTGGGGATTGTGATAGGCAACCAGATCATGCTCAACCAGCGGCATCAACCAGATGGAGAACGCCTCGATCATGGCAGGCAGATCCACCGCCCCGGCCAGCCGACCGTGCAGATCATTCAACTGGGCCAGCCGGGCGGTCTTTTTCCGGAACAGATCCAGCTCGGCCATGAGACTGGGCATATCGATCTGGCACATTTCCGCGATCATCGTTTCTGTTGGCCTTCCCGACAGTGATTCACTCATTGCACAACTCCTTTATTGGGGAAAAACTCTTGCCCAGCCATAATTGCCATTTCCATGCCAAACAAGGGGACAAGTTCCACAAAAAGCCATCTCTCGTTAGTCATTGAATTTACAGTTTTTTTTGCTCAAAACTAAACTGACCAAGAAAAACCGGTCGGCAAATTTTGCCGCATCATCGTAGCCGGCAACAGTGTCGCCGTCGGCACCGCCACCATGGCGTCAATTTTCTAACATCAATATCGGCATTTCCCCTGTGCTGCTTTACGTCAATGAGAAAAAAAGAATGGTGGAGAGAGGAGGGAAGAAACAGGAGGAGCGCTGCCGCAGGAAATTTCTGCCCACGGCAGCGACAGAGGGACAATCAGAGCGACCTCACCGGGTCAATAGACAAGACCAACCCGTTGCCGAACCAGATCAAGGGTGGGCGCCGCCTTTGTCCGCGCCTTTGCAGCCCCTTGGCCCAAAACCTCCCGGAGATAGCCGGGGTCGGCGACGAGCTGTTCCCGTTTTTCGCGAGCCGCACGGAAATATTCCCAAAGGATATCGACCAGTTCGAGCTTCAGATATCCGTACGCTGCGCCGCCGTTGAGGTAGAGATCGCGCACCTCTTGCAGCCGGTCGGCCGGAGCGAACAGCTTGAAAATATTATAGAGATTGCAGGTGTCGGGATTTTTGACCGCCTCCACCGGCGCGGCATCGGTGACGATGGCCATGACGCTTTTCTTCAATGCCTTGGCGTCGAGAAAAATGCCGATGGTATTGCCGTAGGATTTGGACATCTTCTGGCCGTCCAGCCCAGGCACCGTGGCCAGGTTGTCGTCGATTCCAGGCTCAGGCAGGGCAAAGGTCTCGCCGAAGGTGTTGTTGAATTTGATGGCAATATCTCGGGCCACCTCGATATGCTGCTTCTGATCCTTGCCCACCGGTACCAGATTGGCCTGATAGAGAAGAATATCGGCGGCCATCAGCACCGGGTAGGAGAAGAGCCCATGACTAGGCTGGATTCCCTTGGCCACCTTGTCCTTAAAGGAATGGCAGCGTTCGAGCAGGCCCATGGGGGTCAGGGTGGAAAGGATCCAGGTCAGCTCGGTCACCTCGGGGACATCCGACTGTACCCAGAAGATGCACCTGTCCGGATCGAGTCCCAGGGCGAGGAAATCGGCGGCCGCCTCCAGGGTATCCCGGGCGATGGCCTTGCGGTCATGGACCGTGGTCAGGGCATGGAGGTTGACGATAAAGGCATAAAGTTCACCATGATCCATGTTGTGAATCATTGGTTTCATCATGCCGAAATAATTACCAATATGCAGCTTACCGGAAGGCTGAATGCCGGATAGGATTCTCATGGTGCGCTCTTTCTAACCTGTTCAAAAAGTATCGCCGGACCTGGGTCCACAAACAGCGCTCTCCCGGGCCACAAAAAATCACGGCTCACAGGGGATGCGCAGCTGAAAAAACGGATACTTTACGAATAAACAGCAAATGCGGCAACCTTTTTCTCCTGTTCTGCCACTCCGGGCCTTTTCCTCTGGCCCGTTGCCGTGCCGGGCCGCCTTTATGCAACGACCCGGTTGTTAGCCGATGAATCTCCTGATCCGCGCCGCCTCAATCAAATCCCGCTGCATGGCGGTGTTATCCTGATCTCTGATAGCCCGGATGATCCGCGAGGTAATCGCCCGATGCTGCTCATTGATCTCATATGCCCCCCAGTCGAGCCGAATGTTTTTTTGGACCTCGTCAGGGAGGATGGTCAGCACCTCCTCATTGAAAAAGGACATACCGACCTGGGTGTCAAAGAGAAAATTGACATGCATGTCCTCCATGCAGCGGAGATCCTCCTGGGTCAAGGTCTTCAGTCCGAGAATCTCAGGGGGCAGTCCGATGGAATAACAGGCGGCACAGAAGCTGATAACCCGCGGCAGCGATGTCGCTCCGACATTGCGGGCATAGCCGAACAGACCGACATGAAGTTTCCGCATCCGCCGGCGTGGCACGAATGTAGCCACATGATTGATGAGCGGGGCCAGGTGAGTGATGACCTCCCGGTAGTTCGTCGACACCTTATCGACAATCTGCAGACACCTCTCCTCGTCAATTTCCCGCCGCGGCGCCAGGGTCGAGTTGCGCAGGGTGTTAATGGCGGAACAGACATCTGCGACGGGGTGATCATACTTGAAAGCCGACTGGACCGTGAAGGTCTGCACGTCAGGATACTCCCGCAGCACCATGTCAACCGTATCCGTTGTCAGATGCCCCCTGAACGGCGCACTGCCGGCCCCGAGAATCGGATAGATGCGCACGCCGATCTCCCGGGAAAGTCGATGAAGCCGCTGCAAAGCGATCTTGTTGCAGAGAATAGCGCTCACCATCCCGTAATTCATCGCCGGGTCGGAGCGGGCGAGAAAGACCCGCTGGTGCTCGATATCCTTGTCCGCCAGATAGACGCGCATGATGGAATGGGCCTCCAGCATATGCTCCCGGTCTTCAAAAAGGGGAATGACATCAATCTGGCGCGGCTTGAACTCGCCGAGCCAGTCGGCAATGCTGATGTCGCCCGGATAAAATGGCTTGTCCTGCTTGCCGACAACAAAGTCCTTGTAGTAGTGATACACCCGGTTGAGGCTTTCCGCCGACATCGTCATGGGGAGGATCACCTCCCGAACCGGCGGTGACTCACAGCCGTAAAAGAGGCTGGCCGCATCGCATGACCGGGGAATGCTGTCCAGTGCCTCGACAAAGACCTTGACTTCACCTTTTTCGACGTCGGGATTGGGCAGGCGCAGTGTCAGCCGGACATCGTCGCCGAGCCGGGTCTGATGAAAAAAATGCTCATATTTGGTGAGCAGCTTGCGCACCACATAGGCATCGACTTCCTTGCCTTCACAGTCCCACATCTGTTCGTCGCAGCCCAGATGAGAAAAGGCATAATAGGCCTCCTGAATCTCATCGTCGCCGGACATGTCCTGATTTTCCGCAAAAAACGGAATCTGGACATTGTCCGGGTGTTGGGTGGACATGACCCGCGGTATTTTCATGGCTCCCCCTTCTCGCATGGCTTCTTTCTCTTTTCCCCTTACTGTTCCATAAAAAGAGTGAACAAACAAGGAGAAAGGCTTTTCCCCTCACCGGCTTCCCAGACTGAAACGCGGCACGTCATCCGACACAGTGAGGGGAAAGAAGCTCCCAGAACCGGCTATGGACATCTTTTCATGCCCCATGGCCAGGCAGGCATGGGGGACAAACAGAAACTCTCTTGCCTCTTCAATTTAGCGACGCCGTCAAACGAACCAGCGCCTCCCGGTACTTTTCCGCCGTCTTTGCCACCACCTCCGGCGGCAATACCGGGGCGGGCAATGTTTTGTCCCAGCCGAGGCCCGCCAGATAATCACGCACATACTGTTTGTCGAAACTTGACTGACTACGACCCGGCATATACGAGGCAAGCGGCCAAAACCGTGACGAATCCGGGGTAAGCACCTCATCAATCAGGGTCAGTTCACCATTCACCAACCCGAACTCAAATTTGGTGTCAGCGATGATGATCCCCCTCTTCCAGGCATAATCCGCGGCAAAACAATAAAGTTTCAGGCTCACCTCCCGGACCTGCTCGGCCAGATCCCGCCCCAGCAAAGCCACGGTTTGCTCGAAATCGATATTCTCATCGTGCGCCCCTGTCATCGCTTTGGTGGAGGGGGTGTAAATCGGGCAATGCAACCGCACCGATTCACGCAGACCGGCCGGCAGCCGAATCCCGCAAACAGTTCCTGATTTTCGGTATTCCTGCAAGGCAGAGCCGCTCAGATAGCCGCGAACGATGGCCTCGACGGGCAACGGCTCTGCCTTTTTCACAAAGGTCGTGCGCTCCTTGAACTCATCGCTCACCCATTCCAGGGCCGCTTGAGCTGATTCAGCACAATGATTGGCTACAATATGGCGGGTTATCGCAAACCAGAAATTCGCCATTTTCGTCAGAATGACCCCTTTCTGTGGAATAGGGGTCGGCAAGACGCAATCAAAGGCAGAAATCCGGTCGCTGGCCACGATGGCTAGATGATCCGATGACGGGGTGGCAAAAACGTCGCGCACCTTGCCACGTCTGATGAGCATCCGAGAAGCCCCGGCAGGGGCATACATCAGTGCAGTCATTTCACTTCTTCTCCTTGCCGCCAGCAGCGGACCAAACACCCTCCTCCCTTGCCGGCGATCGGGAAAAGGCAAAAAAAGAGCCGAAGAGATGCTCAGCAGCATTCTTCGGCTCTTTTCCGGACCGCGTTCCCCAAGGGGCCCCCGGTCGAACTCTCGCGAATTATCGAAGACGGCATAGAAATACAGCGCCTGACAAAACAGCGCGGCTAATCTTGACAGGTTATCAACCCCTCAACTCTCTGCCATATCGTTAAAGTAACTTATAAAAACGATCCTTCCCTGTCAAGGGAAAACTTCAGTACTTACTTAAACTCCACCTTGCCATCCAGGGTCAGCAAAATGATACGCTCTCCAGTGACGGTACTGATATCGGTATGCATACTGAGGACTTTACGGGCGGTGATCGATTCAACCACCGCCTCAAGCAGAGGGCGGCCTTTCTCGAGCAGGGTGGTGCGGACCTTTTTGATCAGGGTTCTCCCCTCGGCATCGTCGCCGGGGCTGGCAAGCTGGTGTTCAGCCCGGGTCAGAACATTCTTCAACCGCACCAGCACCATATCGTCGATGATATACGTCTTGGTCTCCAGCGGCCCGCGCCCCATATACTCTTTTTCAAACTGAATAATCGCCTCGCTGACCTCGGCCTCCATCTGCCCCTTGCTTTTCACTCCACCTGTCCTCATCCGCACCAGGAAAAGGGATGCTCCTGTCCCGTTCAAGAAAAAAGGCCGGCGAGCACAGCCCGCCCGGCCTTTCACAGTATTTAATAAAATCGCAAAAAATCTTTTCCTCCACAGAGCGCCCAGAGGCAACAGAAAAAACCTTTCTAATTACAACGAGTTACCACTTGATGGTCTGGGACCTCTGCGGTTGATGTTTTGCTTTTTTACGAGACCATCATCTTTTATTTTATTTCCTTAAAGAAAAAGTTACTTCACCTCTTCAAAGTCGGCATCAACCACATCGTCATCATCCTTCTTGCTTCCAGAACCGGCGCCACCGGTTGCGCCACCGGTGCCGCCGGACTGGCTTTTCGAGGCCTGGGAGTACATGATCTCAGCCAGCTTATGGGAGGCCTGGGTCAGCTCATCGGTGGCTGCCTTGATG
This sequence comes from Thermodesulfobacteriota bacterium, assembly GCA_049323655.1. Taxonomy (GTDB): domain Bacteria; phylum Desulfobacterota; class Desulfobulbia; order Desulfobulbales; family SURF-16; genus DB1. The sequence goes on from JBMONO010000009.1 coordinate 19,973, forward strand.
GCGTCGACATCATCGCCCTCCAGTGCCTTTTTCAGCTTGTCGATGGCTGCCTGCACCTTCGCCTTGGTGTCGGCGTCCACCTTGTCACCGACCTCCTTCAAGCTCTTTTCCGTGGCATAAATCATCGAATCGCCGTTGTTCTTCGCCTCAACCAGGGCTTTACGTTTCTTATCCTCCTCGGCATGGGCCTCGGCATCACGTTTCATCTTTTCAATCTCCGCCTCGGAAAGGCCGCTGGAGGCGGTGATGCGGATGGACTGCTCCTTGCCGGTGCCGAGATCCTTGGCCGAGACATGGAGAATACCGTTGGCGTCGAGATCGAAGGTCACCTCAATCTGCGGCACCCCGCGCGGGGCGGGCGGGATATCGGTCAGCTCGAAACGACCGATGGTCTTGTTGTCCTGGGCCATTTCCCGTTCACCCTGCAGAACGTGGATGGATACCGCCGGCTGGTTGTCCGATGCGGTGGAAAAGATCTGGCTCTTCTTGGTTGGCACGGTGGTGTTCTTTTCAATAAGCCGGGTAGTGACCCCGCCGAGGGTCTCGATACCGAGGGACAGCGGCGTGACGTCGAGCAGAAGAACATCCTTGACATCGCCCTTCAGAACACCGCCCTGAATGGCCGCACCAATGGCCACCACTTCGTCGGGGTTGACGCCCTTGTGAGGATCCTTGCCAAAGATATCCTTCACCTTCTGCTGCACCCGCGGCATTCGGGTCATGCCGCCGACCAGTACCACCTCATCGATGTCCGCAGGAGAAAGACCGGCGTCCTTCAGGGCGGTGAGACAGGGCTGCACCGTGCGATCGACCAGATCCTCTACCAGCGACTCGAACTTGGCCCGGCTCAGTTTCACGTTCAGGTGTTTGGGGCCGGAGGCGTCGGCGGTGATAAAAGGCAGATTGATATCCGTCTCCATGGTGGTGGACAGTTCCTTCTTCGCCTTTTCCGCCTCCTCCTTCAAACGCTGCAGCGCCATCTTGTCGTTGCGCAGATCAATCCCCTGATCCCGCTTGAACTCGTCAGCCAGCCAGTTGACGATGCGCATGTCAAAATCTTCGCCACCGAGAAAGGTGTCGCCGTTGGTCGACTTCACCTCGAAAACACCGTCGCCGATTTCAAGGATGGATATATCGAAGGTGCCGCCGCCAAGGTCATAGACGGCAATGGTCTCCTCACCCTTCTTATCGAGGCCGTAGGCAAGCGATGCCGCGGTCGGCTCGTTGATGATGCGCTGCACGTTGAGGCCGGCGATGCGACCGGCATCCTTGGTGGCCTGGCGCTGGCTGTCGTTAAAATAGGCAGGCACGGTGATGACCGCGTCAGTGACCTCTTCGCCTAGATATTCCTCGGCGGTCTGTTTCATTTTGGTCAACACCATGGCAGAGAGTTCGGCCGGAGTATACTGCTTACCGGCTACCTCAATAACCGGATCCCCCCCTTTGCCTTCAACGATCTTGAACGGGCTGACCTCGATGGATTTTTTCACCTCAGGATCAGTGAACTTGCGACCGATGAGACGCTTCATGGCAAAGATGGTCCGCTCCGGATTGGTCACCGCCTGACGACGGGCCACCTGGCCGACCAGCCGTTCCCCGCTGTCGGTGAAGGCCACCACCGAGGGAGTGGTTCTGTTCCCTTCCGCATTGGTCAACACCTTCGGCTCACCGCCTTCCATGACCGCCACGCATGAATTTGTCGTACCCAAGTCAATTCCTATGATTTTCCCCATGATAACTCTCCACAAATCTATGTTGACTACACCGGCTGCTCGGCCGCTGTTTCATCTTTCTTCGCCACGACAACTTTTGCCGGGCGGATAAGCCTGTCTTTATACATGTACCCTTTTTCAAATTCCCGCAGAACGCAATTGGGTTCGACCTCACTGCTTGCCTCCACCGCCAGGGCTTCATGAACATTGGGGTCAAACGGCTGGCCAATGCTGGCAAGGGGCGCCAGGGAAAATTTTTCCAGGGTGGTCAGCAGCCCCTTACAGATCAACTCCACTCCTGCCAGTAAATCATCGGCATTGTGGGTTTTCCGTCCCTGCTCAATCGCCCTTTCCAGATTATCAATAAAGGGCAGCAACTCCTTGAGGACAGGCTCTTCCGCATATTTCAAGGCGATACTGCGGTCCCGCTCCATCCGTTTCCGGTAATTTTCAAATTCTGCAGCCAACCGCAACAGTTTGTCCTGCAGATCCGTTACCTGCGCCCTGAGCCGGGCCAGTTCATCAGCCGCCGATTCTTCCGGCTCCCCGCCGGCCACCTGCCCGTTGTCACCTTTTTCCGGATGGCCAACCCCGGCCTGCATTTCTTCGTCGTGCACGTCCTCGATGGTTGTATTTTTTTCCGTCACCAGCTCCCCCTTTCCACACAAATATATCCCCTCTCGTCCTGCGCTTTATACGAGGACTCGCCTGTTCGTAAAGCGCCGCCCGCCGCCCTTTCCATTTTGCCCATCAGCAGGACGAGGCGGGCTGCGCATCATTGTGGGGTACAATAAGTATAGTCGTTTCCCATGTCAAGCTGTTGGCCGATATTGTCACATCCCTCGGACGCAGCAACTGAAACCATTTGTGATGCTTGATTTTTCCGAACCGTATCTGTTAGTCTGGGACAGAATACACAGCTATGCGGACAAACACGACGGCGAGTTTACAGCGCCGAACATAGGTCGATACATGCCCATGAACACCCGACAACGCGCCATTATTCTCATCATACTGCTGTTGCTCCTCTGCCATCCAGCCGTCTCCCGGGCGGAAATGCACCCTCTGCTCAAAAATCGAGCTGGGGTCCCCCCCGCTGACGTCCTCAGAGAAATCCTGGCAACCCAGCAGCGGCACACTTACGAAATTGGCATGCCCGGCCCTGACGCAGCCCCTTTCATCACCTGGCTGGCCGATCCGGATGCCAGAATTCAGCCGCACCACATCATCAGCCGGCCGGAAAGGAAAATTTTTGCCGTTCGCTCCCTTGGCAATCAGATCACCTCCTGTCTGGCCGCCATCGATTTCGGCATCCGCCACCTCTACAGCCCTGTCCTGCTCATTACCGGCAACACAGACAGTGAAACGCTCCGCCTCTTTTCATCGGGCTACGCGAACCTTGACCTTTCTATTCGCCAGGAATTGAACCATCTTTATCCGGCCCTGGTCGGCATAACGACGATGGAAGATAATGAGAACAGGGAAAAGGAGCGTCGGCAAGTGGAAGAGAATGTCGACTATCAGGTCGAACAGGCCATGGGCCGCTATGGCGACCGCGTCGCCAACGGTCGGCTGCTGGTGGTGGGAAGTGTGTATGATCTTACCGGTACATACGGCAGAGGGGTCGGGCGCCTTATCATTATCAACATCAATGGGGAAAAGAATGACGCGGTGATCAAAAAAATGGAACTGCTGCGCACCATCCCGCCGGGGCTGCTGACCTTTATCGGCCGGCAGCCCGCAAAGCAGGACAGTACCGAGTAAACAACATGAAGAAGAAAACGAGCGAGACTCCCCCGACCTCCATCAGGAGGCGAGATAAGCCCTGATGCTGTCGGCAATGGTCTGGAAGATCATCCGGAATTTTTCCTCATTGCGTTCCAGCAAGGTAACACGAAATCCCTGGATCGGCGTGGCAAAGGAGGAAAGTGGCACGACACAGACCCCGGTCGCACCCAGCAGATAATAGACAAAGCGTTTATCGAGGGAGACGCCGGGCTGGGCCACCAGTCGTTCGATCTCCTCACGAACCTGCTGGTTTTCGATCTCCAGCCGCTGCCGATGAGTCAGCACCCCGTCGCGAAAGGCGACGCTCATATAGAAGGCGCCGTTGGTCCGGTTGACCAGCACCCCGTCAAGATCCTTCAATGCCTCATAGGCGATATTGGAAGCCTTCTCATATCGCTCCACCCGTTCGGCCAGATAATTTTCATACTCAGGATGGCTGACAATGCGGGGAAGAGCCTTCTGCGGCAGGGTCGTCGAACAGACCTCAACCATCTTAGAATTAAGAATCGAGTTGACATAGCGCTCAAACATGGAATCGTGGTGGCCGTTGTAGACCTCAATCCAGCCGCAGCGGGAGCCGGGCCAAGGCATTTCCTTGGAAACGCCGCGCATGGCGATGGCCGGCACATCGCCGATGATGTCGGAAATAGGCACGGTTTTCTTGCCGTTGTAGACGATGTTATGATAAACCTCGTCGCAGATGATAAAAAGATCATAGCGCCGGGCCAGATCGACGATGCCGCGGAGAATGGATTCCGGATAGACGGCACCGGTCGGATTGTCCGGATTGATGATCAGGATGCCGGCCACAGCCGGATTGTATTTGATCCGCTTTTCCATGTCATCGAGATCCGGATACCAGTTGTTTTCCGGATCAAGCATATAGGTGACAGGCCGGTCGCCGGCATGGGCCGCCTCGGCAGAGGAATGGGTGGTGTAGCTCGGCGTCGGAACCACCACCCGGGCGGTGGGGCGCAGCATGCCAAAGATCTTGGTAATGGCGTCGCCGAGTCCATTAAAAAAAAGGATATCATCCGCCGATATCTGGACGCCGCCCCGCCTGTTGGTCTGCTCGGCGATAAACTGCCTGGTTTCCAGCATGCCACGGGTCGGGCTGTAGCCGTAACTGAGATCTTCCATGGCAAGCTCGGCCACGATCTCCTTCATCCAGGCCGGGATTTTTTCTCCCTTGGCCACCGGATCGCCGATATTCTCCCAGTAGGTGGAAATTCCCAGTTTCTGTAATTTTTCTCCGACCCCGACAATATTGCGAATCTCGTAAGTCAGTTCTCCTGCGCCAATGTGGACGATATCGGTACGCATTTCTTCGATCCTCTGCTCCCAGTCCGGGAAAAACGTGAGTCAATAACGATGAGATGAATGGTCTCTCAAAAACCCGCAACTCCTGGCAGGCGGGAAAGTAAAAACAACGAGCTACAAAACACGGCCCGTCGGAATCGTGGATTTTACGATTCCGACAAAAATGAACAAACGGATTTACTACCACACCCGCCCCATATAGTCAATAAGGGGTTAAGCTGTCGGGACAAGGTGCCGATGAGGAAGGTAAGAGCACTTTTTCCAGGGAGGGAAGAAAATGGCACAAATATGGACATTTTCCATCGACAACAACAGGGTGATATGCGGCAGCCGGCAGCGAACACAGCTTACCGCCAACGGCTGCAACGAACCGTTCAAAAATCGCTACTGGTGCCCGAAAACCCAGTGGTTCATGAAGGAACCCTGTCCGTTCATCAATCGACGCGAATGTGAAAACTACCGCGCCATGTGCGGCAGCCTTTAATGGAGGATCATGGGGAAAACGGCATCACGCCAGACGATGGAAGGCGCCCAGCTGACGGGAGAGCGAAGGCATAACGGAGTAGCCCCGCACCGCAACGGCCGGGCCACCCTGTCCAGTGTTTGCCGCCTCGACAGCACCAGAAGCTGCCTCTGACCGTTTCTCAGCAGCATCCGCCACGCCGGCTGTCCCCTTCTGCTCCATTCTCTCCAGACGCAACTCGGTCCGAGCCTCGCTCATGGTCATGGCCGCCGCCTGGGCCACCTTTCTGTCCTGGGGAGAAGGATCGGCCGGCGCCAGGGCCGCGGCCCTGACCCTTGCCATCCGGGAGATGGTTTCCTCGGGGGTGGCCCCCTTGGAGGTATCAATCCCCACCTCACCGGCCACCGCGTACCGCCTGCCGTCCGGGCCTTTCCGATAAGAAAAATTGGCGCCGCCCTTGGCAAGCCCACCAGCTGCGGCCAAGTGGGCCTGCTCATGGGCGCGGACCGCGGCATCAGCCTTTTTCAACTCCATGAGCAATGCCACCTCCTGCGGCGTAAGCGGCTCGCCATCAGCCCCCTCGGACGGTGCCGACATCGTCGCTTTGGAGGCGGTCTCAGCAGAGGAGTTCTCAGTCACCGCGCCGTGCCTAGCTTCCACCGCCGCCGGAGAACCGGCGTCACGATCCATGCCGGCACCGCCCCTCCGGCCAGCCATGAACTGTTGTTCCTGTAAGGCATAGGCCTGGGCCGCACAGCGAGCGCACCCTCCGCATCGGCAGCCAGCGGCCAGCGAACTGGCCTGACCATTGGTCCGGCCTTGCCAAGACAGACCGGCCTGAAAAACATCACCAGCCGCACCTTCCCGTCGACCTGCCGGAAATGAGGCTTCTCCTTCGCCCGCAGAACTAGAAGCCGGGGTGACGGCACCAGGAAAAATGCGCACATTTATGGAGGATATTCCAGTCACGAAATCACACCCTCAGGCAAACCGTTCACAACCTGTCAGCAATTTTGCAGGGATAAGCTAATCATAATTCTTATCGGATCACTCGTGCAATATCTTCACCTTTTTTTCAAAAAAAAACCCGACACCGAATGGTGCCGGGTAGTCCTTTCCCGACTTTATCTATTTTCGTTGATCAATCGGCACAAAGCTCCGGCGGGTCGGGCCGGTATACACCTGACGGGGACGGCCGATACGCCAGTTGGGATCATCCCACATCTCCTTCCAGTGGGCAATCCAGCCCGGCAATCGGCCAAGGGCGAACATGACAGTGAACATATTGTTGGGAATGCCGATCGCGCGGTAGATGATGCCGCTGTAAAAATCGACATTCGGGTAAAGATTGCGCTCGACGAAATAGTCGTCGCGCAGCACCACCTCCTCGATCTCGCGGGCGATGTCGAGCAAAGGATCCCCTTTCATCCCCAGGGCGGCGAGCACCTGATCACAGGCGCCCTTGATGATGCGGGAACGCGGATCATGGCTCTTATAGACCCGATGACCAAAGCCGACCAGCCGAAAGGGATCCTTGGGATCCTTGGCGCGGTCGATGTAACGCTGATAGTCGCCGCCGTTGTCATAGATCTCCTCCAGCATCTCAATCACCGCCTGATTGGCGCCGCCGTGCAACGGCCCCCACAGGGCGTTAATGCCGGCCGAAATGGAGGCATAAAGATTGACCCGGGCGCTGCCGACCAGCCGGACGGTAGAGGTCGAACAGTTCTGTTCGTGGTCGGCGTGGAGAATGAGGAGCTTGTTCAAGGCCGCCACCACGGCATCATTGACCTCATAAGGATTGACCGGCGAATCGAACATCATGTTGAGAAAATTGGCGCAGTAGGAGTAATCGTGGCGCGGATAGACCAGCGGCTGCCCCATGGACTTCTTGTAGGAAAAGGCGGCGATGGTGCGGATTTTGGAAATGAGCCGGGCGCTCATCAGATCGATGTTCTCAAACGGATTCTCGGTCATCTCCGGATAAAAATTACAGAGGGAGTTGACCATGGAGGAGAGGATGGACATGGGCGGCGCATAAGGAGGAAAATGATCGAAAAAGTGGATCATATCCTCATGGAGCAAGGCAAAGCGACCTAGATTATGACTGAATTCGGAAAGCTCCCGACGGGTGGGCAACGACCCGTGCACGAGCAGATAGGCAACCTCGACAAAAGTGCAGTTTTCGGCCAGATCCTCAATGGCGTAGCCGCGGTAGTTGAGAATCCCCTGTTCTCCATCGAGGTAGGTAATGGCGCTGCCGCAGGAACCGGTGTTCATGTAACCGGAATCAATGGTCACATAGCCGGTCTGGGCCCGCAGTTTCCTGATATCGATGGCCTTCTCCCCTTCCGAGCCCTCGATAATCGGCAGCGTATATGTCTTGCCGTCCAGGATCAGCTGTGCCTTTTTGTCTGTAATATACGTGTCAATCATGGTGTTTTCCTTCCGTATCGCCGGCGTATCAAGGATTGACGAACGACCAGTGATTCATTATATAAAAAGAGTGATTATAGGGAAGTTTGCCGTAACTTTCAACAAGAACCTCTCGCGCACGACTTCCCGACAGGGCACTCCCCTTTCTCCGTTCACCAAGGACAACGACGCGTGACAGACCAGAGCGACATCCACCAGCGACGAATGATCCAGTTCATCGAACAGGTAACGGTCTATCCCGTTTCCTGCGAAAAACTGGCCTGCGGCAGAAGCGACGAAGAGTGGCTGGAGGCGGTGCTGGCCGGCGGCGCACGCATCGTCCAGTTGCGGGACAAAATCTCCGACGACCGCACCCTCTTTGCCAAGGCCCGAATTTTTCGCCAAAAGACAGCCGCCGCCGGAGCACTGCTCATCATCAACAATCGTCCGGACATCGCCCTGCTCGTCGAAGCGGACGGCGTCCACCTCGGCAACAGCGATCTGCCCGCCGCGGAGGTCCGTCGCATCGCTCCGGGGCTCATTATCGGCGTTTCAGCCAACACAATCGAGCAGGCCGCCGCCGCCGGGGCGCAGGGGGCGAGCTACTTCAATATCGGCCCGCTTTTCCCCACCGCCACCAAATCAGGCTTGCGCCAGTTTCTCGGCCCAGAGGCCATTGCCCGCTTCACGGCGGTCTCCGATCTGCCCTTTACGGTGATGGGCGGCATCAAGCTGGACCATGTCGAGGAGCTTACCCGCCTCGGCGCCCGCCGCATCGCGATCGTCACCGCCCTCACCCAGGCAGATGACATTGCCGGCGAAACCGCACGCTGGGATGAGGCCATCCGTCAGGGAATCAGGACAGCCGGAGAAAAATGATGCTAACGGAACAGGTCAAGGAAATCAAATTACTCATGGAGTATGCCGTTCCCGCCGGCGAAGAGCAGGTCGCCAATGACCTGCTTGACCGCTTCAGCGGGGATCGCATCGCCCTCAATCTGCTGCACAGTTTTTACAGCTTTCTCCCGGAAGGACTTGACGACGCCGTCTGCGATCTCTATCTGCTGGCCCGTAAGGAGGGGGTTTTTCTGCTGGCGGCTGCCACTACCATCGCCAACTATCTCTATCTGGTGAGCCAGGAACAGGTCGAATTTCTCGGCAACTGCGACGAGGGCATCTGGGATGATGAGGTCCTGGCCTTCTTCGGTTTCCGCAGCCGTACCGAAAGCGTACGCACGTCGGAAAGCCTTACCAGCTGCCAGCCTTACATCCCCGCCAACAGCGACGCCTCCCTCTGCCCGCTCTGCTCCGCCGCGGATGGCGAGCTGCACACCCTCGGCTGCCCGGTGGAGGTCTGCCCCTGGTGCGACGGACAGCTGACGAGCTGCAACTGTCGTTTTACCGTTTCCGGCAAAAAACATTTGCGGAACGAAACAGACCTGGCCGCATTCCATGAACTGCTCAACGAAAAAGGACGGATCCCCTATGACGCCCTGCGCCAGCGTCCCGGCTATCCTGGCGCCGGCAACGACGACCCCTGAGCGCCGACACCCGGAGGACGGCGGCCCGGCATCGCCCGACGATTCCTGCCCTACTTCAGCTCCTGCAGGTAGCGATAGAATTCGGAGTCTGAAGAAATGATCAGGCGGGTATTGGCGCCGATCCCTTTGCCATAGGCATCGAGACTCCTGGAAAACGCATAAAAATCCGGATCCTGATTGTAGGCGTCCGCATAGATCCTGGCCGCCTCGGCATCCGCCTTGCCCTTGATTTCTTCCGCCTCGCGGCGAGCCTTGGAGGTGATCTCCTTGAGCTCGCGTTCCACCTTGCCGAGAATCTCCGCCTTCTCACCCTCGCCCAGCGATCTCTTTTCGGCGGCAATCCGCTTGCGCTCGGAAATCATCCGGTCATAGACCTTCTGCCGGACGCTGTCAATGTAATTAACCCGCTTGAACATGACATCCACCAATTCGATGCCGTACTCGGGGGTCAGCTTGGAGGCTGACTCGAAGACCAGCTGGGAAATCTTGTCCCGGCCCAATTTGATCGGTTTTGCCGCTTCCGCCTCGGCCACCGTACTCCGAATGGCCCCCGGCACCCAGTCCGAACTTCTGATGATCTCCACCAGATCGTTTTTGTTGACCATGTCACGGATGGTGCTGTCGATGATATCGGCAAGGATGGTCTGGGCCCGCGGCACATTGTTGACCGACTGGAGAAAGCGGAGGGGATCGGAGATCCGCCAGCGGGCGGTGGCGTCGATATAGACGAAGGTCTTGTCATTGGTGGGAATCTGGTTCGGATCACCATCCCAGATCATCACCCGTTTTTCAAAAAAGCGTACATCCTGAATGAACGGGGTTTTGAATTTGAGCCCCGCCTCGGTCACCGAATCTCCTACCGGGGCGCCGAACTGGGTCACCACTGCCTGCCGGCCTTCCGGCAGGATGTAAAAGCCATCCCAGACGGTAATACCGGCGCCGACCACCAGGACGATCAATATGGAACGAACGATTGTATTCACGACGTTTTCCTTCTTTTTTGAGTTATTCGGCGGCGATTACTGCTGCCCGCTTCGGGCAGCGGGCGCCTTCTGGCCGGCCGACAGATCGAGCAGGGGCAGAATCGCCCGCTGCTCCTTATCGACCACATAGACCTCCGTCACCGTCGGCAGCACCCGCTGCATGGTTTCCAGATACATGCGTTTGCGGGTCACATCCTCGGCCTTGCGGTATTCCTCGAGAATGGCGAGGAAACGTGCGGTTTCCCCCTTGGCCAGATTGGTCCGCTCCACCGCATAGCCGTGCGCCTCCTCGAGCAGCTTCTTCGCATCACCGCGCGCCTTCGGAATAATGTTGTTGTATGTCTGCTCCGCCTCGTTGACCAGCCGCTTCATGTCCTGATCCGCCTCGTTGACCTCGTTGAAGGCGGGCTTGACCGGTTCAGGGGGGTTGATATCCTGCAGCTTGACGGCCAGAATCTTCACCCCGCTCTGGTACTTGTTGAGAATTCCCTGCAACTCCTTGGCCGTGGCAGCCTCCAGCAGTTCACGGTTGCCCAGTACGTAATCAAAGTCCTGATTGCCGACAATGCGGCGGATCGCCATCTCGCAGATATCACGGACCGACTGGTCAACATCCTGTACCTTGAAAACGAAATCAAAGGGATCAGCCACCTTGTACTGAACGATCCACTCCACATCGATGACGTTTTTGTCGCCGGTCAGCATAAGGGATTCCGTCTCCAGCCCCTCCTTGGGTTCATACAGGGAGCGTTGGCCCGCCACCTTGGTGCGGAATCCGAACTCCTGTTTTCGCACCGTCTCCACATCGACCTTGACCACTTCATCGATGATCGGCACCTTGAAATTGAGTCCAGAGGAAGTGACCTTGCTGAATTTGCCGAGCCGCAGCACCACCCCCTTTTCGCCGGGCTGGATGGTGTAAAACGACGAGTAGATAATCTGGATCAGAAAAATCACCGCAACAATGGCAACAATGCGCATGATGCTGCCGCCGATATTCGGTGGACCGCTGTCTGCCGGACCGGGCTTTGCCCCGTCGCCGTTGCCGCTGCCATCAAAGCTGTCCTTGATTTTCTTCAGCAGGGCGGCCAGCATTTCTTCAGGGGAGGCAGGACGCTTTTTCTGGCCCCACGGTGGTTGTTGATCATCAAACGCCATCTCTTCTCCTGTTTTTTTTGCAATATGATTGTGCGGCAAAACCGGCCATGCGGCACCGCCCCTCTTCACTTCACCGCTTTCCATTCTCCGTCAGCAGCATTATGACGACACGGCGCGGTCATTTTTGTTCCATTACACCAGTTTTATCCCAAAAAGGCAAGCCACCAACCGCCGATTACGAGCAGCAGCATGGTCAGCAGAAAAAAGAACTGCCGAGGCCAGGGCGAGCTCCACAGCAGAAACGCCGGAAACGTCGCGGCAAGAAAACCGATACCGCAGCCGGCGACAAGCCCCCAGAAATGGGCGCCGAGATCGGTTCGCTCACCGCTGGTTCCCAGCATGGCAAGGAGACTCAAACCGGCCCCCAGGGGCAGGATGACCCCCTGCACGCGAACCTGGCGTTTCAGCTCAAGACCGGTGAGAATCCCGATCGCCCCGAACACAGCCGTGGAAAAACCAACAGACAGATGTTGCTCCGTACGCAACAGAATATTGAGGCCGTTGCCAAAAATGCCGGCAATTAGAACCAGCAGCCATCCCAGCCCGCTGCCCAGGATTTTACAGAGAAAATGGATCACCATGCCCCCGATGACGGCATTGCCGAGGACATGGACCGGATCGGCGTGCAGGGTAAGCCCGGTGATCAGGCGCCACCACTCGCTCTGCTGTATGATGGCGTCAAAATTGACCGCTCCGGCGGCAAACCAGCGGCTGGTGTCCCGCCATGGCCCGGTGATCCAGTAAAAAATCAGGAGGAATCCCATGAGCAGCAGGGTGGGCGACTGCCGTTCCCGAAAGGAGAAAAAGCCGACCGGCTCCTCCTGCCTGGGCGGCCAGTTTCTGTTCTCCCGTTCAAAGGCGGCGATATGGCCGACGGCAAAAGGCTTGTCCCGCTCATCAACGGTGAGCAGCCAGAGATTGGCCTGCCGCAAAAGGCGATGCGGCACATGAACCGATTGCAGCACCAGCGACCAGACGGTTGCCTGACGGTAATTTTTTATCCGGGCAAGGGTCACCCATTTACGTTCTTCGGACACGGGATCACGGCACCGCTTCCCCTCCGGACAGGGTCAGACGACAGCAATGGCTGGCCCGGCCGAAGGAAAGAATAAACAGAGTAATTGCAGGATGTGAATTTCAATTATAAGCACTCTCCTGCCTGAATCAAGCGCCATCGTGGCAAACGACAACTATTTTCAGCATCCGGCCGCAGGCGGCCATGTTATACGGCATGGCAGATGCGCGCGTGAAAAAAAAAGGGAATTGCACGATACCGTACAATTCCCTTGTTTTCTGCTGGTGCCGAAGGCGAGACTCGAACTCGCACAGGCATACGCCCACTAGACCCTGAACCTAGCGCGTCTACCAATTCCGCCACTTCGGCGCGACATGAGCGATCTTATTACCGGGTTTCGCACTTTCTTGTCAAGCTTTTTGTCGGGGACTTTTTTTAGGGGGATCACGATTTTCACCCTTGAGCGTTTACGCTTCTCTGATTATCATGGCGCGATGAAAATTTATACCGATCTTTCCGACATCACGGATCCCATCCCCAACTCCTTCGTCACCATCGGCAACTTCGACGGGGTCCACCTCGGGCACCAGATGCTGTTCAGTGAGGTGATGAGCCGAGCCTACCGCCACAAGGGCACCAGTGTCGCCATCACCTTCAACCCGCACCCCCTCAAAGTGGTCCGCCCGCAGAGCGGCATCAAACTCATCTCCAACTGCGAACAGAAGCGGGAACTGATCGAGCTTGCCGGTCTCGACGTGCTGATCATCATTCCCTTTACCGGAGAGTTTGCCGCCACTCCGGCAGAAGAGTTTGTCGACCTGGTCCTGCTTCGGACCATCGGCATGCGGGAGCTAGTCGTCGGTTATGATTACGCCTTTGGCAAGGGACGGGAGGGCGATATCGCCTTTTTACGGCGACAGGGGGAACTAAAAAATTTTCCGGTCACCGTGGTGGAGCCTTATTATGTCGATGGGGTGCTCGCCAGCAGCACCAAGGTTCGGGAACTGGTCAGTGCCGGCAAAATGGATGAGGTCAAACAGCTGCTGGGGCGCGCCTACCAGATCCGCGGCGAAGTCATACGAGGTAAGCAGCGGGGGGGCGCCGAACTCGGTTTCCCCACCGCCAACCTCCACATCTCCGAAGAGGATCTCTGTCCGCGCCACGGCGTCTATGTCACCCAGGTCGTCTATGACGGCAAATGCTACGGCGGGGTCCTCAATATCGGCTACAATCCCACCTTCGGCGATGAGCGCCTTGCCGCCGAGACCCACATCTTCGACTTTAATCAGGACATCTACGGCAAACCGATTAAGATCAACCTGCTGCGTTTTCTCCGGCCGGAAAAAAAATTTGCCGGGCCTGAAGAACTGGCCCGGCAGATTGCCGAGGACATTCGGCAGGCAAAAACGGTGCTGGCCGATGCCCGGCAGGAACTGCTGCTCTCCTGTGAGGAAAAGTACAACCGTTGAACGACGTCAGAACTCCTCGAAATCGTCGGCCACCGTCGTCTTCTCGGCAATAGCCTTGACCCGCGCCGGCTTGGCCGCTCTTTCAACCGCCGTGGTACTTTTCTCCATCTCCTTGCCGCCCTCACCCCTGTCCGCTTCTCCAGTGGTGGACCTGCCCCCTTTCACCAGGGTCACCAACTGTACCGCCAAGTTGGCGAGGTTGACGGCCTGGGCGTGCATCTCGGTGGCCGCACTGGCCGACTCTTCGGCATTGGCCGCCGTGTCCTGGGTGACCCGATCAATCTCCACCATACTGACGCTGATCTGATCAAACCCGGCAGTCTGCTCCTTGGACGCCTCGGCAATTTCACTGACCAGGGTTGCCACCCGGGCAATCTTTTCCGACATCCGGGCAAATTCCTCGTTGGTCTGATGGACCAGACCGGCCCCGTCATGGACCTGCCTGACGATGCCCTCAATCAGCTTCTCGGTATCCTTGGCCGCCGCGGCAGCGCGCATGGCAAGGTTACGGACCTCCTCAGCCACCACGGCAAAACCAGCGCCTGCCTCGCCGGCCCGCGCTGCCTCCACCGCGGCGTTCAAGGCCAACAGATTGGTCTGAAAGGCGATTTCATCAATGGTTTTAATAATTTTTGAGGTCTCCTCGCTGGAACGGGAGATGGCGTCCATTGCCTCGGTCTGCCGCTCCATGGAGAGGTTCGCCTGATTCACCACCTCCTGGGCATCCCGCATCAACTCGTCGCCATGCCGGGAATTTTCCGAATTTTTTCTGGTCATGGCCACCAGTTCCTCAAGAGCGGCCGACGTTTCCTCCAATGAGGCAGCCTGGCTGGAGGCGCCGGCAGCCAGTTGCTGTCCGGAGCTCTCCAGCTGCCGTGAGGCATCGGTTACCTCCTCGGCGCCGCTGGTGAGGTGTGCGGCTATTGTCTCTACCGGTTTCACCACATAGCGGCGCAGACAGAAAAAAATCACCAGACAGAGGGTCAACACGCAACCGACCGCGCTGATCAGCACCGCCAGCATCAGCGACCGACTTGCCTGCTGGAGAGAAGTGTCAGCGCGTTCCGCGAGCTGGCGGTTGCGCTCCCTGGCCTCCGCCTCCTTTGCCGCGATCAGGGCGAGACTGAGCCCGAGTTTCACCGAACCGATCTCACCATCTTCGAAGACCACCGGCGCCGTCAAGATTTTCAGCCCTTCCTCCTGCTGCTCCGCCACCCTGGTCAGTGGTTTCCCCTCCTTGTCGAGAAAAAGGACAGAACTGACATCGGTATCCGCGGCGGCATTGTCGGCCATCTTCTGCAGAGAATCAAAATCATAGCCGAGAATGAGGGGCACCGCGTTCATGGCCAGTAATCCAGCGAGAGAGTTACCCTTTTCCAGTAATTTATCGTGCAGTGTTTTCTTCTCGGCGGCGAGAAGCTCCTGGACAATATTCTCGAAATCCACAGCCTGGCCGCGTTGAGACCTGGTGGCGGAGGAAATAACAACAAAAGTCAGGACAGCAAACAGCAAGGCGCTGACCAGGACGACGCCGGTCATGAATTTACTGGTGATACCGCTCTGTTTTCTCACACGCCGCTCCTGTAAGTCAATAAAAGGCCACGTTACTGGGCGAAAACACCATATTTAATAACGGTGAGGCATTCCCGGACGCTGGCGTAATCGCCGGCATCCTTCCAACCGACGATCTTGCCGGCCTTGGCCGCCGGCGAGTCGGCGGGCATCGCCTTCAGTGCCGCCGCCACCCTGTCACTCAGATCCTTGCCGACATGGGCGACCGCCACCATCGGCCATTCCGGATAAAGCCGGGTGCTGCGGACAAAGGGGAAATCATCCGTGATCGGGTTGATGATGCGGAAATCGGCCATCTTGATCTTGCCCTCCTCCTCCATCCGCTCCAGGGTGTCGGTGCGGACGGTGCCGACATCCGCCACTCCGTTCAACACGGCAAGGACGACGTTGTCATGCTTGTTGCCGCCTTCGAGGAAGGCGGCGGTGTCCTTTTGCGGATCAATACCGTTCTCAATCAGCTCCCGCCAGGCCATGTGCGCCCCGCCGAAGGAGGCGAAATCGGCCACCATGAATTTCTTGCCGCGGATGTCGGCAATGGTCTGGATCGGGCTGTCCTTGCGGACAAAAATGACGCCGCCGAAGGTATCCATCGCCTTGCCGCCGATGGAGTTGATCATATTGGCGATGGCCCGGACCTGGTATTTCTTCTCCAGCTCGACGTAAAAAGCGGAGTTGGCCAGAAAAAAATCGACCTTGCCATCCTTGACCATCGGTTCGATCGCCTCGAATTTGAGGGGCAACACAGTCACCTTTTCACCCAGCTTTTCCGAAAGATACTCACCGGTGGGGCCCCATTGCTTCATGGCCACTTCCGCACCGCGCTTGGCCAGCACCCCGATCGTCATGTCGGCCGCGGCAAGCGAGCCCCCAAGAGTGATTACCAGTGCGACCGCCATTGCCATCCATGCGAATTTCCCCATTTTCATCGCGATTCTCCTCCGCACGATCTGAATTTCCCGCGCACACAATGTGGCACGAACATTTGCATTTAATAAAAGTCTAGGGGGAAAGACACAACAATGTCAACGAAATAAACACATGATGAAAGGTGGTTTGGTGGAGACATCGATAAACGTGATGCGGTTACTTCCCTCGCCCGACTGCCCGGGAGCGGGGACCACAGGCCTCTGCCGGGCAGTCGGAGGCGTGGAACGGCGCTAGGAGCGGTAATCGGCGTTGATCTTCACGTAGTCAATGGAAAAATCGCAGGTGTGGATGTCATGACCGGCCGTGCCGTTTTTCAGATCGACCAGCACGGTGAATTCCTTTTGCCGCAGCACGGCGGTGGCCCTTTCCTCAGCGGCCGAACCGCGGGCCAGACCGTCGCGGACCAGCATAACATCATCAAAGGATATATCGACCCGATATGGGTCAAACACGGCGCCGGAACGACCGAGGGCGGCGATGATCCGGCCCCAGTTGGCATCCTCGCCGAAAAAGGCGGTCTTCACCAGGTTCGAGTTGGCGACGGTGCGGGCGGCCCTTTCGGCGTCGTCGTCGCTTTGCGCCCCCACGACCCGGATGGTGACAAGTTTGGTCGCCCCCTCGCCGTCGCGGACGATCTGCAGGGCCAGATCACGGCACACCGCATCGAGCCCCTGCTGGAGCTGGCGGCCGTCTTCGCTATTCCCATCGCCGATTTCCTGGTTACCGGCCGCGCCGTTGGCCAGCACCAGCACTGTGTCGTTAGTGCTGGTGTCGCCGTCCACCGTAATGGCATTGAAGGAGTGGCGGACACTGCGGGCCAGCATATCCTGCAGGACTGCGGGCCGCACCGCCGCGTCGGTGACGATAAAGGCGAGCATGGTCGCCATGTTGGGCATGATCATTCCCGCCCCCTTGGCCAGACCGAGAATGGTGGCCCGCTGGCCGGCCAGGTCCATTACCCGAACGGCGGTTTTCGGCACCGTGTCGGTGGTCATCATGGCCCGGGACACCGCGGTAAAGCCGCTGACGGTAAGGCTTGCCGCCAGGGCCTCCATGCAGTTGGCAAAGATGGCAAGGTCAAGCTGCATGCCGATCACCCCGGTGGAGGCCACCAGCACCTCGTTCTCGGCAAGGCCGAGCCGGCGGGCCACCAGCCCGGCCGTGCCGCGGGCCAGGGCCATACCCATCTCGCCGGTACAGGCATTGGCAACACCACTGTTGACAATGATCGCCCGGGCCCGGCCGCTTCTGAGGTGTTCCATGTCAAGCAGCACCGGCGCCGCCTTTACCAACGAGGTGGTGAAGACCCCGGCGGCAGCGGCCGGCTTTTCGGAATAAATCAATCCAACATCGAGACGATCCTTACCGCGGATGCCCGCCTTAACCGCCCCTGCCTGAAAACCTCGAACCGTTTCCGTCTCGCTCATTGAAGGCCTGCCGTCTTTCGTCTTTGTGATCAATTCGCCTCGCCGCAACACTTCTTATACTTCTTGCCGCTGCCGCAGGGGCAGGGCGAGTTGCGGCCCACCTTGAGGGCCGCCTCCCGACGCGGACCAGCCGGCCCGGCATTCTGCTGCTCATCGCTGCGGCTCATCTCCATCTGCCGCCGCCGGCGGATCTGTTCCTCCTCCAACCGGGAGATTTCCTCCTGGCGGGCCAACTGGACCCGCATCAGGGTCGAGACGGTCTTTTCCTTGACCCGCTGGATCATCTCCATGAACATATTGTACCCTTCCTTCTTGTACTCGTTCAGCGGGTTCTTCTGGCCGTAACCACGCAGGCCGATGCCTTGTTTGAGATGATCCATGCTGAGCAGGTGATCCTTCCAGTGGGCATCGACGATTTGCAGGAGGACAACCCGCTCAAGGTAGCGCATGTTGTCCTCGCCGATCTCCTCCTCTTTCCCTGTATATGCCTGGTGCAGCAGGTGCTGAAGCCTCTCCGAGAAGGTGGCGGCACTGAGTCCTTTGCGGTCGGCCTCCGGCCAGTCGAGCCTGAGGCCCATGACGGCATAAGCCCGTTCATGAATGGCGGCCCAGTCCCATTCTTCGGAAGGGATCTTTTCATCGCAGAATTCCTGAGCCATGGCGCCCGCCAGATCGACAAACATATCCTCGATGATGTCCCTGATATTGTCACTGCTCAGCAGTTCGCGGCGCTGCTTGTAGATCACCCCGCGCTGCATGTTCATGACATCGTCATATTCAAGCAGATGCTTTCTGATATCGAAGTTGTGGCCCTCCACCTTGCGTTGGGCGTTCTCGATGGCCTTGGTGATCATGGTGTGCTCGATGGGTTCGTCCTCCTCCATCCCGAGTTTATCCATGATGCCGGCAATGCGGTCGGAGCCGAAGATCCGCAGCAGGTCATCCTCCAGGGAAAGATAAAAACGCGATGAGCCCGGATCGCCCTGACGGCCGGAGCGACCACGGAGCTGATTGTCGATGCGGCGCGATTCGTGCCGTCCGGTACCGAGGATATGAAGACCGCCGAGTTCCGCCACCCCGGGGCCGAGCTTGATGTCGGTGCCGCGACCCGCCATGTTGGTGGCGATGGTCACCCGGCCCTGCTGACCCGCCTCAGCGACAATCTCCGCCTCCTGGGCGTGATGTTTGGCATTTAATACCGAATGGGCGATGCCCTCTTTTTTCAGCATGGCGGACAGCATCTCGGATATCTCGATATTGACCGTGCCGACCAGCACCGGCTGGCCCTTTTCGTGCAGCTCCTTGATCTCCCTGACCACCGCCCGGAATTTCGCCTTGGCGTTCTTGTAGATGACATCGGCATAATCGACCCGGATCATATCACAATGGGTGGGGATGACCGTCACCTCCAGATTGTAAATCTTCTTGAACTCCGGCGCCTCGGTGTCTGCGGTGCCTGTCATGCCGGCCAGCTTGTCATACATGCGGAAGTAATTCTGGAAGGTGATGGAGGCAAGGGTCTGGTTTTCCCGCTCGATTTTTACCCCCTCCTTGGCCTCCAGGGCCTGATGGAGCCCGTCGCTGTAACGCCGGCCCGGCATGGTCCGGCCGGTGAATTCATCGACGATGACCACCTCGCCGTTCTGGACCAGGTAATCGACGTCGCGGCTGAAGAGATGGTGGGCGCGCAGGGCCTGATTGAGGTGATGCAGCCACTCGATATTTTTTGGGTCGTAAAGATTGTCGATATTGAGCAGTTCCTCGCCCATGACCACCCCTTCCTCGGTCAGAGCCAGGGATTTCGCCTTTTCGTCCACCTCATAATGGAGATCCTTACGAAAATGAGGGATGATTTTGTTGACAACATGATAAAGCTCGGTGGAAACCTCGGCCGGCCCGGAGATGATGAGGGGGGTGCGCGCCTCATCGATCAGGATGCTGTCCACCTCATCGACGATCGCGTAAAAATGATCGCGCTGGCAGAAGTCCTCGAGCCGGAACTTCATGTTATCGCGCAGATAGTCAAAACCGAATTCGTTGTTGGTTCCGTAGGTGACGTCAGCGGCATAGGCAGCCTTGCGCGCCTCGTCATCCATGTTGTGGAGAATGGTACCGGTGGTAAGCCCGAGAAAACGATAGATGCCGCCCATCCACTCGCTGTCACGGCGGGCGAGATAATCGTTGACGGTAACGACATGAACTCCGCGACCGGCCAGGGCGTTGAGGTAGACCGGCAAAGTGGCCACCAGGGTCTTGCCTTCGCCGGTCTTCATCTCAGCGATCTTGCCCTGATGGAGCACGACACCACCAATGAGCTGGACGTCGTAGGGCCGCATGCCAAGCACCCGAACCGCCGCCTCACGGGCCACGGCAAAGGCCTCGACCAGCAGATCATCGAGGGTCTCCCCTTTGGCGAGCCGTTCCCGGAATTCGACCGTTTTTGCCGCCAGCGCTGCGTCATCGAGTTTCTGCATCGCCGGCTCAAGCTTGTTGATGCGATTCACCAACGGCTGAATCTGCTTGAGCACCCGCTCATTTCTGCTGCCAAACAACCTGGTCAATACCTGTCCGATCATGAACACTCCTTGTTCCGATATGCCGTCGACACACGATTTTCATCGCGCTCACCGACTCACAGCAACCGGTTTCACCCCTTTTTTTGCCAGATCATTGCCTCTTCGTTACAATCAGGGAATTTCGGGCAATTGATGCAGTCGCTCCACACCTTATGGGGCAGCTCTTTTTTATCGATAGCCGTGAAACCCATGGTCCTGAAAAAACCAGGCTGATAGGTCAGCGTAAACACCCTGGGGATCCCGAACGCCTCTGCCTCTCGGAGGCAGGAGGAAACCAGCTGCGAACCGATGCCCCGACGCTGGTAATTCTCATCGACAGCAAGGGATCTGATCTCCGCCAGATTCTCCCAGCAGATATGCAGAGCACCAACACCGACAATGCGCTCTCCGGCGTCCTCCGCCTCGACAAAAACCTGGAAATCCCGCAGTTGATCATACAGTGAACTGTACGATCTGGCCAACAGCAACCCCTTTGAGGAAAAATGATGGAGCAGATTGTAGATCGCCTTGACATCCTCCATGCGGGCGTTGCGGATCATATCGTCATCTCCTTTCGGTTGTGGGGCGGTTGCCAGGAACCGGCCGAGCCGGATCTTTCCGCGGCAAGAGGTTGCCATGCCGGCTACTGTCCTGCCGCGCCGGTCACGGCGGACTCCTGCAACAGGGTGATATAGACCCGCACCTCTTCCTCTTTTTCCAGTCCTGCAGCGAGCTGATTGGCATCGGCGAGGCGCTCGAAACGGCCGATGAATACGCGGTAGACATCCGTACCTTCTTCAGGCGGCAGAGAAAAGGCCTCGCGGCCCTTGGCCTGCCAGGCCAGCACCTCCCGCTGCGCCTTTTTCTTATCGCGAAACGACCCAACCTGCAATGAAAAGAATGACGCTTCCGCTGAAGAAGAAGTCGTCGTCACCGTCGACGGCAAGGCATCGCTAACAGCGGCTGTCGGCGCCGTTGCCGGCAGGTCGACGGCCCGGCGACCGCTCTCGCGCAGCCCCCTGCTTTTCTCCCACAACCCGGCAGCCATGCCGGTCAGCATGGCCGACCCCTTGCCCGGCGCGGAGGGCAGCAGGATCGTCTGGCCGCTCCAGACGCCGAGCAGAAACATCCAGAGGAAGATACAGCAACAGACCATTCCCAGCCCCAGCATACCGCCGATGCCGAGCTCGAAACGAAAGGCAAAGCGCTTTTTCTGTCGCCGTGCCGCCGCCATTATCTCACATCTGTTCCGGCGCGCTCATGGCGAGCAACACCAGGCCGTTGCGCAGGACGGTACGCAGACCGGCGCAGAACCAGAGCCGGGCCCGACTCAGCTCATCATCGTCGGACAGCACCTTGTGTTTGTTGTAATAACTATGAAAGAGCCCGGCAAGCTCCTGGAGAAAGTAGACAATGCGATGCGGCGCCAGCTCCCGCGCCGCGTCCTGCACCAGGGCCGGCCAACCGGCCATCGCCTTCATGAGACGCTGCTCCTCCGGGGTGGTCAGCAGATGGAGCGGGGCGACGGCCAGATCCCCGGCATTCACCCCTTTTTCTGCGGCTTGGCGGGCGATGCTGACCAAGCGGGCATGAGCGTACTGGACATAATAAACCGGATTTTCCTGACTCTGCCGGGTGGCGAGATCAAGATCAAACTCAAGCTGACTGTCCGCCTTGCGCATGAGAAAAAAGAAGCGGGCCGCGTCCGGACCGACCTCATCGAGCAACTCGTCGACTGTGACAAAGTTGGCCTTGCGGGTGGACATCTTAACCTGCTGGCCGTCGCGCAACAAAGTAACAAACTGATGCAGAACCACGGTCACTTTGGCGTCGTCGTAGCCCAGCGCCTTGACCCCGGCCAATACATCCGGCACGGTGGCGATGTGGTCGGCCCCAAAGATATCGACCATCCAGTCATAGCCGCGTCGGAATTTCTCGCGATGGTAGGCGATGTCCGGCAGCCGATAGGTCGGTTCGCCACTGCTCTTGATGATGACCCGGTCCTGCTCCTGGCCGAAGGCGGTCGTCCTGAACCAGACCGCGCCGTCCTTATCGTAAACAAGCCCCTTGTCCCGCAGGGTGGTGACGACATCGTCCACCAGGCCGTTTTCATAAAGGCTGTGCTCGTTGTAATAGGTATCAAAAACAATATCGAGGCGCTTCAGCGTGCGGTCAATATCGGCGAAAATCGCCTTTTCCGCCGCCTCCTTGAACGGGGTGACCTCAACCGTGTCTTTCAGGGCATCGCCATATTTTGCGACGAGCTCCCTCGCGATATCGTAAATGTACTGACCCTGATAGCCGTCCTCCGGGAACTGGCAGGGTAAGCCGAGCAGCTCACAATAACGGGCCCGGGTCGATTCGCCGAGTACCCTCATCTGGCGGCCGGCATCATTGTAATAGTATTCCCGTTCCACCTCATAGCCGCTTGCCGCGAGCAAGCGGGCAATGGCGTCACCCAGTACCGCCTGGCGGCCATGGCCGACGCTCAAGGGGCCGGTCGGATTGGCGCTGACAAACTCCACCAATACCCGTTTGCCGTTTTTGTCGACAGCCAGACCAAAGCGATCCCCCTGTTTGCAGACTTCGGGCACCACCGACTGCCAGATCGCCGGCCGGATGAAAAAATTCATAAAGCCTGGTCCGGCGATCTCCGCCCTGTCATAGAGCTCGCTTTCCCTGCCGAGCAGGGCGAGTAGCTGCTCGGCCACCTGACGGGGACTTTGCTTTTTGCCCCCCGCCTTTTTTTCTTTTCCGGCGATCACCATGGCGGCGTTACAGGAAAAATCGCCCTGCTCCTCAAATTTCGGTTCTTCCACCGCATAGCCGCCGGCCGCGGCTGCGGACCAGTAGCCCAGTTCGATTCCCCGGACAAAACAGGAATCAATATAGTTTTTCAGACGCAATTTGATCATGACAATGACGTAAAGCCTGAGAGTTGATGAATGTGCAAAAATCTCTTTTCCTCACCCTGCGCAAAGAGGAGTTCGGAAAAACATTTTTGACTACAGCCAGGTGCTGCCGTTTGTTCGTGGTCGATGATTTCGTTTCGGCGCATTATACGTGATAAAGCCGCAAAAAGTCATTTTTTTACCACTGAAATCACCGAATGGCACAGAGAAAACAAGCTGAACCGCTGTCAGTTATCTTGGTGTTCCGTGGTCTGTGGTTGATTTTCTGTTTTTACAAGACCATCATACTTCATTTTCACCGGAGCTGCCGGACAAATAGACCCTGCTGTTTCTGCCGCCGACCAGACAGAGGATTTCATAGCTGATGGTGCCCATCCAGCCGGCCAGGGTGTCGGCGCTGATTTCCTCATCACCCTGCCGCCCCATCAGAGTCACCTCGTCACCGGGGGAGACGCCGGGAAGAGCAGTGACATCCACCATGGTAACGTTCATGCAGACGCGCCCGCGCTGACGCACGCGCCGACCCTGCACCAGCACCTCGGCCCGATTTGAAAGAGCGCGGAGATACCCGTCGTTATAGCCCACCGGCAGCACCGCCAGCCGGCTCGGCGCAGGGGTGACATAGGTATGACCGTAACTGACGCCAACCCCGGCCCCTATTTCGCGGATTTGCAGAATCCTGGTTTTAAAGCTCATGACCGGTCGCAGCGCCACGGCTCGGGCCCAGGTCGCATCCGCCGGCCGACAGCCATAGAGGGCAAGCCCCGGCCGCACCATGTCAAACAGCATATCCGGGAAACGCAGCAGCCCGGCGGAATGGGACAGATGCAGCATGCTTTTTTCATTTCTCCCGACCAGCAGGGGTCGAATCGCTTCGATAAATCGCCGTCTCTGCAGAAGAGAAAATTCCGGATCAGGGTCATCCGCCGTCGCCAGGTGACTCATAATGCCGACAGGATAGACATTCGCCGTCCTGGCCAGACTGACGGCGAATTCGGCAATCTCGTCGGGCAGCAGGCCGATGCGGCCCATGCCGGTGTCTATCTTGACATGCACCCCGATCTGTTTGCCGGCGCGGCAGGCTGCCCGGGAAAGAATCGGCAGCTGGCGCCGGTCGAAGACGACCGGTTCAAGATCGAAACGAACGACATCATCAACCTCTTCGTTGCCTGCGCCGAGAAAAACGGCAATCCGCCCGGCAATTTCGGCCTGCCGCAGAGCCACCCCTTCGCCGACATCGGCCACTGCAAAGGCGGTCACCCCGTGGGCGGCCAGACAGCGGGCGACCGGCACCATGCCGTGCCCATAGGCGTCGGACTTCACCACCGCCATCAGCTCCGTCCCTGGAGGCAGGCAGCGGCGCAGAGCGCGGACATTGTCCCGCAGCGCGGCAAGATCGATTTCCACCCAGCGCGCCGGCCGGCTCACAGCACGCTCCATTGCCGCCACAGCGGCCGACTGGCCAGCAGCAGTCCCCAGCCGACCGCCACCAGCGCCAGACTGTAGATGATGGGCGACAGACCAACCAGGCGGAGAAAACGTCCGCCGGCGACCATAACAAGAATAAGCCCCCACGATCTGAAGGAAAATACGGCACCGAGACAGGAACCGTCCTGCCGGGCCAGAATACGAGTGATATTTCTCTCCGCGCTGCGCTGAAAGATGAGCAGGCCCTTGCCGGTGCCGATCAGTAATCCCGCGGCAAGATGGAAAAAATGACCGCCCCTACCGAGGACAGCGGCCCCGCGCCAGAGGAGCATCGCCCCAACCAGTGTCCAGAAGAGGGCTGCGGCGAAAATCAGGGTTTTCCGCGACGCGGCGGGTTTGAAACGGGAGAGCATGCTGTTTGGTTCCGGAAAAAGATCGGGACTCCCAACCAGAGGAAACACCCGACAAAAAAAGATAGGCCCGCCTCCTTCTGAAAAAGAGACAGGCCTAACAGATCCGCAAAAAATGACGAGATGACTACATCACACCTCGGTAACGGTGATGGCACCCTCGGGGCAAACCTCAACGCAGGTCTCGCAACCAAGGCACTCATCGGCATTGACGGGTTCGGCCTTGCCGTCAACCATCTCATAGACCTGAGCAGGGCACGCGCTTACACACTCCTCATCACCGGCACATTTGTCCTTATCAACGACAACTTCCCACATAATTATACCTCCTGTTCATTAAAAATATTGGGGGGTGGCGATCAGTTCTCCCCCGGCATCAACCCTTCTTCTCACTGGCCGCTGCTGCCATCGTGTCCGGTGCTTCGTCACTGTGCGTCAGTCGGAACATCACTGACCACCGACCAACCGGGCGGAACGACATCAAAATTTTTCAGCTGGTTCAACAAAGGCAGCACAAATCTGATTTCCATTAAATCATAGCCTGTTATTTGTCAACACAATTTTTATGCGGTTGACCTTCGCCTTCCAATAATTTAAATAGGGTGAAATATCTTTTTCTCACCATACGTTATCCCGCTTTTCCTCTAACGGAGAATCCATGAAAAAACAACGGCACAAGCAACAACCGACAAGCGGAAAACTGGCCGCCCAAAAATCCGAGGAGGCGATGATCGCCGGCATACTGGAGGGCAGCCCGGAAGGAATCGCGGTGGCCATTGTCAGGCTTGACTGCGGCTGCAAAAAAATGGCGGCGGTGGACAAAAACGGCGATCCGGCCAGCAAGGTCATCATCTATCGGGATCTAGCCGACTCCATCTGTGACAAGTGCAAGGCGGACAACGGCGCCTACATGCGCGTCACCGAAGAGTTCATCCACTGGGTCGAACCCGTCCCGAACCAGGAAACGCAACGCATGATCGAGGCCAAGGTTCTCGGCACCAGACCAACCCATTGAACCCGTCCGGACACGGCACCAAACGATGACATCACGACATTTTCTTTCTTTCGCACTGACGGCCTGGATTGCTCTGCTACTCTGTGTTCCTCTGCCGACCGCCGGCGCGGCAACCACCCCCACGGACTTCATCCGCAGCGTCGTTGGCCAGGTGTTTCACACTCTGCAAACCTACCCGGTCTCCGGACCGGAGGAAAACATGGCAAAACGCCGCTCTGGCATCAAGGCGATCATCGACGCGAACTTTGACGCCGAAGATATGTCCCGGCGCGCCCTCGGCAAATACTGGAAGGAGCAGACACCGGCAAAACAGCAGGAATTCACCGACCTTTTCTACTGGCGGCTCTACAACTTCTATATCCTGCGGGTGGAGACCTATTCGGACGAAAAAGTTCTCTATAAAAAAGAACTGAACAAAGGCGCGGTCGCCAGCGTGCTGACCCAGATCCTGAGCAGGAAATATCCGGAGTTTGACATCGAGTACCGGGTGAAAAAAAAGAACGACGAATGGAAAATCTATGACGTTGTCATCGAAGGGGTCAGCCTGGTGGCCAACTATCGCAGCCAGTTCGGCAGTTTTCTCGGGAAAAAATCGTTTGATGAACTGCTGCGGGAGTTGCGCGAGAAAAATCCTGAAAAGCCGTTACCATGATCCGCCGCACGCAACGGGCAGTTTCCCGACACCACCCAACCTGCCCTTCGTTAGCCCCTTGCTGCGGCAAATTCTCTGGCCCTGGCCACCAGGGCGGGGGCCCAGACCGGAGTCCCCACCGCGTGAATGTGGGTGTAGAGGGCCAGGACGTTCTTATAAATCAAACCATCGCCCTGCTCGGCGAAACCAACTCCACGCTTCATGGTAAAACCGAACGCCGCTCCCTCTTTATCCCACTGGGTCACCCGGCTGTACCGGAATTCATGCCCCCGGATCTCCATGCCCGGCGAATAAAAAGGATTACCCGCACAAGCCTCCAGCACCGTGTAGCCATGGGCCTGGGGTGATTTCTCCAGAGTAAAACATACCGGGAAAACGTTGACCAGAGGATAATCCTTCCCCTCCAGGGTAATCCGCTCCCCGAGATAGATGAGCCCACCGCATTCGGCATAGATGGGCATGCCCGCCTGGGCTGCCGCCCGCACCGAGTGCCGGAATGTTTCGTTGGCGGCGAGCAGGGCGGCGCTGGTCTCCGGAAAGCCGCCGCCGATATAAAGGGCGTCGATGGGGGGCAGCTCCGCACAGTGCAGCGAACTGATCTCAACGATCTCCGCCCCCTCCCGGCGCAGGGCGAGCAGATTCTCCGGGTAATAGAACTGAAAGGCCGCATCACGGATAACGCCGATCCTCACCCCGCCGCCGACCGTTTCATTCCGAGTTGCCACCCGGCCCTCGGCAATCGCCAGTGGGGCCATCATCGCCTTGACCGCTTCGACATCGACGCATTCAGCCACCAATCCGGCCAGTTGCGCAACCGCCCCGGCAGCGCCGTCATGCTCCTGAAAAGGCGTCACCCCAAGGTGCCGCATGGGAAAGATATCACGTTTCATCCGGTGCAGGGCGCCGAGGACCGGCACGCTGGCATAGCGCTCCACTGCGGCCCGAACGATTTTTTCATGCCGGACGCTGCCAAGTCGATTGAGCACCACCCCGGCGATCCGCACCTGGGGATCGAACATCCTGCAGCCAAGCACCAGGGCTGCCACCGTCCGGGTCGTTTTAGTGCAGTCGACTACGAGAAGAACAGGCAGTCCGAGCCGCACGGCAAGCTCGGCCGTACTGTAGGTGCCCTCAACGTCAACCCCGTCGTAGAGACCGCGATTGCCCTCGACCACCGCAAAATCTCCCTCCCCGCCGTGCTCGACAAAAGAGGCGAGCATGGCCCCTTCCTCCATCAAATAGGGATCAAGATTAAAACAGGGGCAGCCGCTGGCAAGACCGAGCCAACCGGCATCGATATAATCCGGACCCTTTTTAAACGGCACGACCTGATATCCCTGTTGGGCCAGCAATGCCGACAGGCCCACCGCCACCACACTTTTGCCGGAGCCGCCGCCAAGACCCGCAACCACCAGCCCTTTCGGCGTCCTCCCCGTTTCATTCGCCACGTCTTTTCACACCCCCTGAAAATTTTCTCATTACTTGCCACCCTCCGCCGACCAAGTCAAGCACTCATTGCAACAAGAAATCTTTTCCGTCATGCGCCACAGGCTTGAAATTCTCCCTCTTCATGGTTAAAGTCTGAAAACTTGTGAAATCGGTATTGCTCCCTGTTCCGATCATTCTTTCTTTTTGAGTCAATCACTACTGTCACGCGCCGACGTGCATTCTTTCTATTGATGAGGAAATCCATGCCCGACCAACAACTCAGAGAAGATCTCACCAAAGTCATTGCCGAGATGGAACAGAAGTGCCAGGAACATCCCGACTCCATCATGGCCCACCATCATCTTGCCTTGGTGTACCGCAAGGCCGGCCGGCATAATGATGCCCTGCGCGAACTGAAACGATGTCTGGAGATTGACGATCATTCCGCTGAGGCGTACATCAACCTGGGGGCGGTGCATTTTGAACTTGGTCAGCTCGAGGAGGCGTTGCAGGCCAACAAAATGGCTCTGCTTTATGCCGTAAATCCCGCCCAGGCCCATACCAACATCGGCCTTATCATGCAGCAGAAGGGTGAACAGGAAAAGGCGATCGACGCTTACACCAAGGCCACTTTGGCCGACCCCAAACTCGCCTTTGCCTGGGTTAATCTTGCCTCGGCCCAGATCATGAGCGGCGATTTCCCCAGTGCGCTTGCCGCCGCCCGCAAGGCGGTGGAGCTTGATCCGGCCTTTGCCATGGCTCACAACAATCTTGCCGTGGCCTGTTACTACGCCAAGGATTACCAGGCGGCAAAGCAGGCGATGGACGAGGCGTCCCGCCTCGGCTATCCGGTTGATCCAAACTTCATCAAGGCTGTCCACCAAGAGCTGTAATCATGGCAAAAAGCCCGAACATTAAAGTACGCCCCTGGTGTCCCTTTTGCGGCCAGGATGTCAACCCGCCCCAGGAACCGGTTCGCCGCAAAATGGATGAATTCAAGGTCGGCACCTGCCAGTGCGGTGCAGTCTACACCTCGGACCCGACCGGCTTCAACGTAGGCGCGGCCATGGTCGAGTGCATGGTCTACGCCTGTGACGATAACCCGGATCTCGCCTGGGAACTGGTGGCTGATGAGGACTTTCTCACCGGCCGCATCGACAATTACGACGAGCAGACCCATCAGGTTTATGAAGTCAAAAACGTCGATGGCCGCCGGGTCGGCGGTGTCCTCTATTTCATCCGGTTGACCCGTGATCTTGCCGAGCTCTCCAAACGACTCAAGCAGCACAAACAACGGACGGACGAGCGCGCCAGTCGACCGATGAGCAAACTGGTTATCCCGCCGCTTGAACCACAGCGTGATCCCAAGCGCAACAAGAAAAAGGCCGATAAGAAGGAGATCGCGGAACTTGTTTTTGCCGGCGACATCGACGCTCTGGTTGATTTCAGCTTTGACGATCCCCGCACCCTTCGCTTCATGCAGCGACTGCTCTATGACCCGAGCGAGGATAAACGCTGGTATTACGCCCATGTCATCGGCCAGGTCTGTGCCCGGCTGGCGACCCGCAAACCCGGAGCCGTCAGCGACATGCTGCATCGAATGTATGAGGCGTGCACCGATTCCGCCTCGTCTCATTGGGGGCTGCTGGAGGCGATCGGTTCGATCATCGCGGCACGGCCCGACCTCTTCGGCGCCTTTGCCCGCCATCTCCTCATGTACCGCGGGGTGCCGACCTCCCGGGTCCAGGTGCTGTGGGCCATGGGCACCATCGCGGAAACGAGTCCGGAGGTGGTTCGTAACACCCCGATTTACAGCGTTTTCCCCTATGTTGATCATCCGGAGCCGATCACCAGAGGGCATGCCATCCGTTTGTTCGGTCGCATCAATGCCCGTGAACTGCAATCACAAATTGAGGCGCAGGTCAATGACATTGCCCCTCTCGTCGTTTACGAAAAAGGTTTGCCGGTGGCCGCAACGGTCGGCAACCTGGCCCGCGAGGCGCTTGCCTTGATGGCGCAGGAAGACGTGCCTTTTCACCAAGAATCAGGAGAATCAGGACAATGACCGAAGCACAGAAAAAAGAAGAGAAAAAAAGTCAAGCCCGCCTTGATTACGAGGCTGGCATGGAATTGCTGTCAAAAGGGGAAGCCGCCCAGGCGGCCAATATGTTTCACAACGCCCTGATCGGCTTCGAGCAGGAAGGCGATATCAACGGCATCGCCAACGCCACCGACAAGCTCGGCGATATCTGTGCCGGCAGAAAGGAGCTGGACCGCGCCCTTGACTTTTATGACAAGGTCACCACCATCTGCTTCGATCAGGGGGACAACATCAGCGTCTTTGCCATCGACAAAAAAAAGGCTCGTCTGTTTGCCGATTGCGGTCTGTACGATGAGGCAATCACCCGTTATCTCGCCATCATCGATGAATACAATGCCATGCGCAACCCCCAGGGCACGGTTGATACCCTGCAGACCCTCGCCGAGATTTACATGGCGGCCGGCAACCGGGAAAACGCTGCAGACTGCTACCGAACCGCGGCGAGCATCCATGAACGATACAAACATAGCCGCCACGCCGCAACGCTCAAGCAGAAGGCGGAAGAGATCCTTAAGGTTGCTTAGGTCGGAGGAAGGATTCATTAATCGAAAAAGCCGTCTTGATCCCTTGGATCAAGACGGCTTTTCTAATGAACGAAGATAAATCAGACGCGAAATTGATTATTTGTTCGCCTCTGCCTCATCACGGGATTCTTCATTTTTAATCCGCGAGGGAAGAGCATACATGGTCGTGCTGCCGCTCGACCAGAACATCAGTTTACTCTCCTTAACCAGCTCATTGGCGACGTTTTTGATCTCACGCGGTTTGGCGTCGGGATCGCAGGCATAAAAGTCCTTGACATAGAGCTGCGGTTTCGGTGCTTTTGTTGCCTTCTCAATCATTGCTGCCTTCAATTCATCTTTACTCAGTGCCATTTCATTACTCCTCTAAAATAGAGTTCCGGAATCCCTCCATTTTCACCCGCTCTGCCAAGCGAGAGTGACTGCGGACACCATATCGTACCCGCAGTCACCACGGAAGACCCAACTGCTGAAAGGCAGTTTATTATTTGATATGGCTGGTGAACTTGAACTGGGTCGAGGTTCTCCAGGTATCATAGGCCAAACGGTAATCGTCGATGGACTTGATTGTGAACGGAATGCCGGTCAGTTCAAAGAACTTCTCCCAACCAATCCTCTCGGCCCACTCACCGAGCCGCTCGTATTTACGGGCATGCTTGGCATAGGTTTCAAGGATGGTCTTCACTGCGGCAACGGTCTCCGGCCAGCGAGGAGTATTGTTGGGCAGGAAGGGAATGACCAGTTTGGAGAATTTCGGCATCGAACGGGAGTTGGATACCTTGCCGCCCACCAGGATGGCAATGCCGTCGCCTTCCGGATCGGCCAGCGGCATGGCCGGGCACATGGTGTAGCAGTTACCGCAGAACATACAACGCTCAGCGGTTACCTTGACCGATTTCACTTCCTCACCCTTGCTGTTGGTCTCCTTGGCCGGTTTTACCGCGCCCAGCGGGCAGGCGGCGATGGCCAGGGGCAGCTCGCAAAGGCCGGTGATGGCGTCATGGTCGATCATCGGCGGCTTGCGGTGAATACCAAGGATGGCGATGTCGGATGCATGAACCGCACCGCACATGTTGAGGCAGCAGGCCAAGGCCACGCGAACCTGGGCCGGCAGGGTCATGCTGGTGAAGTAATCGAACAGCTCGTCCATAACCGCCTTGACCACGCCGGAGGCGTCGGTCGCCGGGGTGTGGCAGTGTACCCAACCCTGGGTGTGAACGATATTGGAAACGCTGGCGCCGGTGGCGCCGACCGGAAACTTGTTGCCGCGGCTGGCCAGGTCATCGAGCAGGGGCTGAACTTTGGCCTTGGAGTCAACCATGAACTCAACGTTGTTCCGGGTGGTCCAGCGAACATACCCGCCGCAATGTTTGTCGGCGATGTCGCAGATTTCGCGGATCAGATCGATACTGATCAGACGGGCGGCGCCGACGCGGACGGTCCAGCACTCGTCGCCGCTCTCGCTCTTGTGCATCAGCACGCCCGGCTGAGTGATCTCATGATAGAGCCATTTGCCGAAGTTGTTCTTGATCACCGGCGGCATCATATCATTGTAATGTGGGGGACCGATGTCGGTAATTCTGTCGGCCATCGGATTATTCGGATCGTAACCCATGTGTCTACCTCCTTATATCAATAAGTAAGAAAACTTTCAGTTAGTGGAAGCGAAGAACACCACTTATTGCGCATGCCGTTTACGGAACTCGCGAATGTCGCGCTCCCAGCCGCCCTCGACCTCGTCCTCGCTCCAGAAGACATAGGGGTTGGAACGCGGTTCCTTGACATGCTGGGGAATCGGCTCGACTTCCATGACCTTGAGGAAGGTGGGCAGACCGACGCGCTGCATGGTCTCGCCGACGCGCTCGCGGTTCTTGCCGTTTTCCATCCACCAGTCCCAGATCTTCTCGATGACCTCGACAAGATCCTCGAACTCATTGTCCTCGGTGACATTGACAAAGGGAATGGTCATGGTGGCGAACTGGGCGCCGTCGAGGATCGGGGCCTTGGCGCCGACGCAGATGGTTGCGCCCTGCTCCGCACCCGGACGAAGGGCGCGCGGCATGACGTTGATGCAGTGCATGCAGCGGGTGCATTCTTTGTTGTCGATCTTCAGGGTGTCACCTTCCATCCACATACAACCGGTTGGGCAGAGGGCGATCACCTCTTTCTGAATGTCGAACTTGCCCCAGTCGCGGCCGGCATGAGCGCCGCCGTTGGCCGGGTACTCGCCATTGATATAGGCCTTGACCGCTGCCTGATCAATGCGGATATCGTCGCGCCAGGTGCCGATAACGGCAAAGTCGGAACGGGCGATGGCGGCAACGCAGTCATTGGGGCAGCCGGAGAATTTCAATTTGAATTTATAGGGGAAGGCTGGACGGTGGATTTCGTCCTGGTAGCGATTGGTCAGGGTATGACAGACCGCCTGGGTGTCATAACAGGCCCACTCGCAGCGGGATTTGCCGAGACAGCAGGCCGGGGTGCGCAGGTTGGAGCCGGAACCGCCGAGGTCCTGATTGAGGTTGTGGGTCAGGTCGTAGAACAGGGGCTCCAGGTTCGGGGTGGTGGTGCCGAGCAGAACCATGTCGCCGGTGGAGCCGTGCATATTGGTCATGCCGGATCCGTATTTCTGCCACAGATCACAGATGGCCCGCAGTTTTTCGGTGCTGTAGTACAGACCGGACGGCTGGGCGATACGAACGGTGTGGAAGTGGGCGACACCGGGAAACTGCTTGGGTACGTCGGAGTAACGACCGACAATGCCGCCGCCGTATCCGAATACACCGACGATGCCACCATGCTTCCAGTGGGTGATTCTGTCTTTGTAAGACAGTTCCAGCTGTCCCAGAATGTCCCAGCACTCCGGTTTGGTCTCGGCCTGGCGCTTGAGATCTGTAACAAAGCTCGGCCAAGGTCCTTTTTCGAGTTCGTCCAATAAGGGCGTATCATGCTTTGGCATTTTCTCGTTTCCTCCTAAGGATCTGTTAATATGTAAGCCTATAACCTGCTCACCCGTCAGCTCTCCCTGATGACGCGCCTATCCACGCTCCATTTCCGCTACGGAATGAACAAACACAATACTGAATAGTAATTCAGTTTGGACGAACTTATCCATCTCCCAACGATTTGTCAACAAAAAATCTTTATTTGAAATAATGAAAATGACGGAATTCCGCCGTTTCCTCTTTCTCGGGTTTTTTCCCGTGCAAAATCAATATGATACACAGCATTTCCAGGTCCTTTTATTGCTGTGATCCTTTTTTTTCAAACCCGTAAAAAGTTTTTTTCACCACAGAGCCCATTGAGGGCGCAGAGAAAACGCCTTAATTTCGATAGTTACCCCTGTGTGCCCTGGGTCTCTGTGGTTATTTTTTTTCAGTATTTACCGACCATCCTTTTGTTCTGGCGGACATGGCGCGTCCGCAGAGAATCACCCCCGCACCGGCGATCAATCGTATTTTTTTAGACATT
Source organism: Thermodesulfobacteriota bacterium (assembly GCA_049323655.1). GTDB lineage: Bacteria > Desulfobacterota > Desulfobulbia > Desulfobulbales > SURF-16 > DB1. The sequence goes on from JBMONO010000009.1 coordinate 54,256, forward strand.
TTTCAGACAAACCATGGTTAAATGGGAGGCGAATGACAACGCGCTGATTTTTCCAGGCAACTATCTCTTTTAGCTGAGCACCGGCCGCCGTGCGGCTGGTGCGGCAGCCGGACCGAAAAAATGCGGGTTCATTCACCGCGCCGGCACCTCCTTTTGCTGCAGAGCCTGGGTATCTGCCCGACACTGCGCAGCGTAAACGCAAACCACCATTTTTAACACAAAATTATTTATCGTGTCACGACCAAAAAAAACGAGACTCTGCGAAGGCGGCATGTGCGGGCGGGCCTTCAAACCCACCGGCACCCCCATGCCGAAATTGCGAAAAATCGATCTGCTGCGCGACGAGCTTGAATCACTCAAGCTCTGTGACCTGGAGGGATTGACCCAGGAGGAGGCAGGACTGAAGATGGGGATCTCCCGAGGGACGGTGCAGCGCATTCTGACGACTGCCCGCCGAAAAACGGCCGAGGCCCTGGTAACCGGCGCCGCCCTTGTTTTTCAGGTGGATATTCCGGAAGTGCGACAGATCCAGCCCCTGGTCCCCGGTCGGGCATCCGAAGACGGGGATCAACAGGACGAGCCCTGCTAATCCCTGTCAATAGATGACAAACCCGAAAAAAGTCTTTTTTCACCACAGAGCGCACAGAGGATGCAGAGAAAACGTCTTTTATTACAATTACTTATCCCTGCACGCTCTGCAGTCTCTGTGGTTAATTTTCAGTATTTACGAGACTATCAAATAAAAGACCTTTTACGATTTTATCAATGGTGACAGTCGCCGCCGCCCTGGCAGGTGTGCTGGGGCTGCATGACCGGAAAACGCCCCTGTAGAAAACCGCTGACAACCGCCTCGACGTCGCGGAACTCGTCCCGCTCGGCGAAATAGACGTCAATCCCCACTTCATTGAAGCCCATGAGCGGCCGCGCCCCCATGCCGCCCACCACCAGGGCGTCGACATCGCGCTCCTGCAGCAACCGAACCGGCACCATGCAGCCTCCCGCCTCATGGGCGGCATTCTCCACGGTTTCGACAGAGATGACCTTGCCCTCGTGAAGATCGATGACGGTGAAGAGATCACAGTGGCCGAAATGATCGGAGCGGCTCGCCTTCATCCCACCAGGACTGTTGGTCGGCACCGCTAATTTTATTTTTTTCATGGCTTTCTCCTTTTTTCACGCCCCCTTGGCAGGCGGGCCAAAAATTGTGTCGGTAAACCTGACATACCACGCTGCTGACTGCACCTGAATGATATAAGACACGGCAATAACCAGGGCGGCATTGGTTCCCTGGCTACCGAAGGCGTTGATGGCAATGGCCAGGGCAATGGACAGATTGCGCATGACCGTACCGTAGACCAGGGCAATGCCGTCTCCCCGGTTGAAAAAGAATCTGCCCACCAGGGTGCTGAGCAGAAAATTGGCGCCGTACATCAGCAAAAGCGGCATGAAAATCACCGCTATGACCGCCGGATTGTCATAAATCTGCTGCGCCTTCAAGGCAATGGCGACAAAAACAATGCCCAGCACACCAACGGTGGACAGGGCCGGAAACCGCGGGGCAATCTGGTCCTTAAACTTCGGCATTCCGTGTTTTTTCACCAGGGACTGGCGGGTCAGATAGCCGAGCAGCATGGGAACGAAAACAATCACGACAATCTGCTTTACCACCAGGACGATGTCCACATCCACCCTGGCGCCCATAAGAAACTGGACATAAAAGGGGGTGGCCAGGGAGCCGAGGGTGAGGCCAATCACGGTCATGTTGATGGCCGCGCCCAGGTTGCCCTTGGCAAAACCGGTCCAGGAAATGGTCATGCCGCTGGTGGGCAGCAGCGAGGCAAGCAGCAGTCCGAGGGCCATGTAGGGCTGATCGTGAAAGAAAAAGCGGCCCAGCCCATAGGCCAGAAAGGGAATGACGCAGAAATTGATACCCTGGGTCACCGCCTGTAGCCGAAAATTGACCCCCTCCCGCAGATGCTTGATGTTCAGGGTCACCATCATCGGGTAGACCATGAGAAAGGTGAAGGGAACGATCAAGGATTTCAGCTGTTTGACGAAAGCCGGATCACCCATGACGCCGAAGAAAAATCCGGCGGTCATCATGAGCGGAATGGCAACAACGAGATTCTTGTTGATTGTGATCAGAAGTTTCCACATGACAACACCTTCTTAATTAAACGGACGGACCCGCCGTTGCGTGATGCCGGAACCGGCCGCACTGGCTTCGCCAATCCGCGATCCGAAATCCGCAACTATTTCGCTTCCTCGATCATCTCGATGATCTTTTTGTAGGTCTCAGCCAGGGAGGCGGGAAACGCCTCATCATCAACCACCGCCCGGATGTTGTCGGCACTGAAGGTAAGAAAGCGGATCTGGGTCTTGCCGTTTTTGGTAAACGTCATGACAAATTTCGGCATGAGGATGGCCCGCTCCGGATTGGCGCTCAGACTCTTTGCCGCTTTTTCCGGCTTGCAGATCTGAATCATGTGGAGATCGAATCCCTCCGCCACCTCGGCGCCGTGCTTGCCGAAAGAGTGCGCCATATCCATGGTGGTTTCATTGTGCAGAACAAAACCGTTTTTTTTCGCCACCGCGCCCAACGCCTTGACAAACTCCTTTGTGCTCTTTGCCGATTCCGTCGCATAAACCTGATCCTTCTTCATCTCCGTCTCCTTTTTGGGTGAATGAAAAAAAATGATGGTCTCGTAACAACCCGCAAACCATGGCGGGCGGGAACGAGAAAACAACGAGCTACAATGCACCGTCGGTCGGAATCATGGCTTTTTACGATTCCGGCAAAAAAATCACTGTTGCAAAAGTTATGTGCATATGCTCACATATACGACGATAACCAGAGGATGTCAAGCGGCAGTTTAAGCATTTAGTGAAATTTCATCAAAAAAGCCTGTAACAGAAGAGATTGGGCAAAACAAAGGGATATCCATACCTTACCTACCGACAACGCCGGACTGCCGCTTTTCACCGGACCGCTGCCGATTGACAAGCAAATTGACACCGTAAACTTTTCATACTATAGAAAATGGCACGCTGGCTGGCCCGGAATGGCTCATGGCCGCCGGCATCCTTCACGCACACGGCACAGGGGGAGTAAAAAATGGGAAAAAAGATTGTTATCATCGGCGGCGTTGCCGCAGGCCCGAAATCGGCCTGCCACGCGAAACGGCTCATGCCGGCGGCGGAAATCACCATTCTTGATCAGGACAGCCTCATTTCCTACGGCGGCTGCGGGATTCCCTATTATGTCTCCGGTGATGTCAACGACGAAGACCAGCTGCGCAAGACCAGTTTTCACATGACCCGCGATGCCGCCTTTTTTCAGGACGCAAAAGGGGTCACGGTCCGCACCCGTACCCGGGCATTGGCCATTGACCGTCAGAAAAAATGCGTGGCCGTTGAACACCTCGACAGCGGCGCCAAAGAGGAAATCCCTTACGACAACCTGGTCATCGCCACCGGCAGCCAGCCCTTTGTCCTGCCCATCCCCGGCGCCGATCTCGACGGTGTCTATACCATCAGCGACCTGCACAAGGCCATTGCCATCAAGGAACGGCTCGGCAAAGGGATGATCGGCAAGGCGGTGATCATCGGCGGCGGCGCCATCGGTCTCGAAATGGCCGAGGCATTCGCCGATCTCTGGGGGGTCGAGACCTCCCTCATCGAATTCATGCCCCAGGTGCTGCCGCGCATCATCGACGCCCCCTTTGCCGCCATGCTTTCCCACCACATGACCAAGCACGGGGTCACCATATATACCGGCGAGGGAGCAAGCGCCATCGAGGGTGATGATAACGGCCGGGTCTGCCGGGTGGTGACGCCGAAACGGATCATCGAGGCCGACATCGTCGTCATGGCCGCCGGGGTACGACCGCGCACCGAACTGGCCCGGGCCGCCGGCCTGCTCGTCTCGCCGCTCGGCATCGTCGTCAATAACCGTTTGCAGACCTCGGATCCCAGCATCTACGCGGCCGGCGACTGCATCGAGACAATCAACCTGATCACCGGTAAGAAATTTTACGCACCCATGGGATCGCTTGCCAACCGCCAGGGCCGGGTGGTCGGCGATAACCTGGCCGGCATCCCCTCCACCTTTCCCGGCGTGATCGGCAGTTTCGTCATGAAGGCCTTTGAGAGCTGCATCGGCGCCACCGGGCTCAGCCTGGAAACGGCCCGGGCCGAAGGGTTCGACGCCGACGCCTCCCTCACCGCCCCCTCCGACCGGGCCCACTTCTTTCCCACCGAAAGCAAGATGCCGATGCAGCTGGTCTTTGACCGGCAAAGCCGGCGGGTGCTCGGTGTGCAGGCCTTCGGGCCGATGAACGACGCGGTGCTGGCCCGCATCGACGCGGCAGCGGCGCTCATTGCCAAGGGCGGCACCATCGATGACTGCAGCCTGCTGGAGATGGCCTATGCCCCGCCTTTTGCCACCGCCATCGACGCCCTGAACGCGGCGGCCAACGTGGCGGACAACATCGCCCGCGGCCGCCAGCGCAACGTCGCGGTGGCCGACTTCCTCGCCTGGCTCGACAACCCCGCCAGCCGGGCCGACTGGATGGCCCTCGACATCCGCCATCCCAAAGAGGTCGCCCCCTTTGCCGAACAGTTCGGCTCGATCTGGCTGGCCATGCCATACAACGAAGTGCGGAAACGGGCGACTGAACTGCCGACGGACAAAACCCTGATCATCATCTGCGACGCCGGTACCCGTTCCTACGAGGTACAGGTCTTCCTCGACAGCATCGGCCGGACCACCAGCCTGGTGCTGGGCGGCGGCTTCAACGTCATATCCCGCCTCGGCGTGGCGTGGTGGCCGAAAAAATCAGCCTGACCCAGAGGCGGCGATGACGGTCTTGCCCCGAGGAGCCCTGCGCCTGCTGCTGGTCATTGTCCTGCTGACGGTATCGGGGCCGGCGTCCGCCCGCGAACTCACCGGCCCCGTTGATCTCAACCGCGCCAGCCGGCAGGAGCTGGAAGAACTGCCCTACATCGGCGCGAGCCGGGCCAGGGCTATTATCGCCTACCGGACAAAAAACGGCCCGTTCACCCGTGTCGACCAGCTCCTTGAGGTGAGTGGCATCGGCCGGGACTCCCTCGACGCTATTATCCCCTATCTGACTATCGGCTCCGCCGTACCCGCCCCCCCGGTCGCCGCTGCCGAATTTTCCCGCCCCATCACCACCCGCCCCGGCGACATCGTCATGCTCGCCGATGAACAATACTTTACCACCCTCGTCGATCTGCTCCGCCAGGCGCAGCACTCCATCGCCATGACCATGTTTCTTTTCAAGACCACCGACTCGCCGAAGAACCGGCCGGCTCTTCTTGTCAAGGAACTGGCAAAAGCCCGGGAAAAAGGGGTGCGGGTCCATGTTCTGCTGGAGCGGTCGGGCTACGACGACTCCATCAACCGGGAGAACGAGCGGGTGGCGCGTCGGCTGCGCAAAAACGGGGTCACTGTTTCCTTTGACTCCGCCGCCAGAACGACCCATGCCAAAATCGTCGTCATTGATCGGCGTTACGTTCTGCTCGGCAGCCATAATCTGACCCACTCGGCCCTCAGTTCAAATCACGAGATGTCCCTGCTCATCGACAGCACCCGGCTGGCCGCCGAACTGATTCGCTATATGGACGAGATCCGTTGACCGCCGCAGCGATCCCGTTTAAACAACAACCGACCGACAAAAAGGAGGAGGAAGACCAATGACGCTGGACGAAGACATCGCAGCGGCGCTGCGGCTGCACAGGGAAGGGCGCGCCGAAGAGGCCCTGACCTGCTGCCTGCCGCTGCTGGCGCACGATTTGGCCGACTTCCGTATCCACTTTCTCCTCGGCATGCTCTATCGGCAACTGGATAACATCCCTGCCGCCGTCACCCATTTCAACCGAGCCAGCGAGCTGCAACCCGACCTGGCCAGCGCCCACTATAATCTGGGAGTTTTGTATTACAGCGCCGGCAACCTTGACCAGGCTGAGGCCGCCTACCGTCGGGCCGCCGAGCTCGCCCCCGAAGATCCGGACATTTTTTTTAATCTGGCCCTGACCTGCAAAAATCTGGGGCGTTATGACGAGGCCGAGCGCTGCTACCAACAGGTCCTTGCCCTCAATCCGGACGACAGTGACACCCACTACAATCTCGGAGTGCTGCTGCGGGAAACGGATCAGCCGGACGCGGCCATCGCCGCCTTTACCAGGACCGTGACCCTTGCCCCAGGCTACCTTGCCGCCTACAAACATCTGGGCGCCCTGCACCACCTGCTCGGCAACACGAAGAAGGCGCTGGTCTGCTACCGGACGATTCTGCAGCTCGACCCGGGGAATGAATCCGCCCGCCACATGATCGCGGCTCTTTCCGGGGAGACGCCGACAGCCTCACCCCTTACCTATGTCCAGGAACTTTTTGATCGTTTTGCCGCTGCCTATGAAACCACCATGACGGATAAACTGGCAAGCACGGTGGAAATACAACTGCGGGAACTCCTCGATCAGCACGTTGCCGGCCTTCTTTTTGCCCGGGGCCTCGACATGGGCTGCGGCACCGGCCTTTCCGGCCTTGCCTTCAGAGATCGGGTAAAGCACCTCAGCGGTTTTGACATCTCAGCCGGCATGCTGGACAAAGCACGGGAAAAAGGGATCTACGACGAACTCTATCTGGCTGATATCAGCACCTTTCTCGGCAAAACAACGGAACGCTTTGATCTCTTTCTCGCGGCCGATGTCTTTGTCTATCTCGGCGACCTGGCAGCGATCTTCACCCTGGTCCGCGACAGGGCGCGGCCCGGGGCGCTCTTTCTCTTTTCCGCGGAAACCGGTATCGACGATTTTCAGCTCCGCTCATCAGGCCGCTTTGCCCACGGCACCGACTATATTGATCGACTCGCCCGCCAGAGCGGTTTCACCGTTGCCTGTCGGCAGCCGGCCGAGCTGCGCAGGGAAAAAGGGGAGTGGATTACCGGACATCTCTTTCTGCTGCGCCTGGGGAAAGCGGCGCTCTGACCTTCTGCCCGCAGACAGGATGCGAGGGCTGTGCGCCCCCATCACCTCTTGACCCGGCGCACCACCACCTTTTTGGTGACAGCACCGGGTGCGCTCCCCTTTCTCCGACGCACCAGAATCTTTTTCTTCCTGGCTTTTGGATCTTCTTCGCCGTCACTCTCTTCCTTGCCGTCCTGCGGCTCGACATAACGACAGCCGGCGCGGGGACAGCGGAGCGCAACCCGACCGTTCGCCTCCCTCTTCTCGACCAGAAAGGGCGAGCCGCACTCAGGGCAGCCGACGGCATGGGGCCGGGACCAGGCCATGAACTCACAGCCCGGGCCGGTGCAGACATGAAGCTGTTTCCCGGTGGCGGTCGGCTTGACCACCAGCGGCGCCGTCCGGCACAGCGGGCAGATCACCCCTCCTGCATCGGTCTGACTCGGCAGGGGTTCGGAGTGGCGACAGGCCGGCGCGCCGGAACAGGCAAGGTACGGGCCGAATGAATCCCGCTGGATGACCATCTCCCGCCCGCAGACCGGACATCGCCCAGATGCCCCTTCTCCTTCGACCACCGGTTGCGGTTGGTCCGGTGCTGCCATCGGCCCAGCCAGATCAGCCGGTATCTCCGCAGCAATGGCGGCGCTCTCCTCGGCAGTGGCGGCTGCCGGCCGCTCAGCCTCTTTTTCGCCGCGCTCATGGCCGGCAACATCCATCAACGCATCATCACCGCCGGCCGCGTCGTTTGCCTGCTGCTCTGCCGGCTCCACCGGCACCGCCCCGGCCATCTGCTCGTTCGGAGAAGACAGCGATTCTCCCAGTTCTGCCGCATCCGGTTCCGGAACCGCATCGGTATTCATTGTTTCGTCGGCGCCAATCGCCTCCACCTCGCTCACGACTTCCCCGTCAGCATCCTGCGTCTGTTCGGTAATCACCGCTTCATTCACGTCTCCGGCCGACGGAATGGACGGCTGCGCCTCTTCAGTGCCGAGCGGGCCCAGAGACTCGACGGTTGCCTCATCCTTGGCGTCCTGACCGGGGCTCTTGATGATATTTTTTGAACGTTTCTGCGGCAAGGGCACACTGGTCGGAATCCGGACCCGGACCTGGGGCACGCCATGCATGATGAAGTTCTGATCAAACTGCTTCAGGGCAAAATCGAGTTTTTTCCGGCCACTGATCACCTCATTAACCGTCTGCTCGAAATAGGCGGAGAGATTGATCCCCTTCATGGCGGGAAAGGCGCGGTTCAGGGCGGCAAGTACCTTGCTTGCATTGTCTTTCAGATAAAAAGCGCCGGCTGCGTCGATGCCAAGATACTCCCTGTCGATCATCTGTTGCAACAAAAGCATCAGGGAGGGATCCGCAGGCATGGCGAAGTCGGCAAGATCATCAAAAAGCACGGCAAAGGAAGAGGTTGTCGGCTTGCTTCCCGCACTCTGCTCCGGAATGATCTGCTCCACCCGGACGTTCAGGCCGGGTGCCAATCCAACAAGCGGGCAGGGATCCAACAGCGGGGCGGAAACACCGGCATGGAAACAACGGAGAAAACCCTGCTCCTCAACCAGCGGCGCGCTGCCGACAAAGAGACACCCTCCGCCGCCGGCGCATGTCACGGATATCATTTTTCCCGAAACGGCGCCCATCTGGCTGGCCAGAGCCCGGCTGCGGATAAGCTCATAGAGCCGCCGCTCCGCGGGAGACACGACTTCCGGCAGCGCCTCGCCTGTCAACTCCGGCAGCAGGGGAAGAATACCCTGGCCGGCCATTTCCCTGGCAACGAGACAGGCGCTGCCGAACCGTTTTTCCACTTCCGCCCGAATCAGCGCCAGGACGGCGCTGGCCTGGCAACCGGACTCGGCAAGCGGATTGCTGACCAGCCCAGTCCAGCGCCCGTTGATCTCGATGCCATGGTAAAATTTCCACAAGGTCCGCGCCACCTCAACCGGACCCATACCGATCAAAACATGCCCATCCTCCAGCAATTCAGCCAGCCGGTATGGAACGGGCGGCTCGACCTGAAACGGCTCGGAACCGAGCTGTTCCACCACGCACGGCTGTCCCTCGAAAAGAGCAACTGTTCTTTTCGCCTCGGCCGCATCCTTCAGCAGCCCATCGTCGGAGATACCGTAGACCTCGCGCAGCCTGGCGGAGAATACGCCCCCGGGACCGGCCAGGCGAACTTCGATCCCCCAGTGCGTTGCCATGTTGGGCTCGGCACACTCCCTCTTTCGTTCGTCAAGGAGAAAAAGGATAGTCAGGGAGGAAAAGGTGAGGGGCAGACCGCCGGGCCCTGCGCCGGTACCGATCAATCGGCTAATATGTCCGGTGAGGCAGTTGTTAAACAGAGAACGGATATAAAGAGCGGCGGCCCTGGCCGCATTGACCGGCTCCACCAGGTGAAAGGAGGCGGCCAGCTCGTCGGCGGTGAGGCCCGAGAGATGAATCCGGCGAGCGCTTTTCTGCCCCCGGGTGGCGGCAAAGAGAAAGCCGTTCAGCATCCAGCTCCATAGCTCGCCCCGCTGGTCGCTGTCAAAGCCCAGATAGATGTCTTTGTCGAGACTGGCGAGCAGCGCCCCGGCAACCTGCCGCCCCCCTTCTGTCGGCACGAACTGAAAGCCGGTTTCCCCGGTCCACAGTTTTGCCGCAGCGGGATTATAAATTACCGTCATCGGCGCGGAACGCACCAGCAACGGCTCACAGGCTCCGTTGCTCTGTTCCCGCAGCGCCTTTGCCTTTGCCTCGGATTCAACGATCACCAGAGTTGCCATGGGCGAGGCTCCTGCGCAATAAGCGTAAAAGGTCTTTTTTCCCACAGAACGCACAGAGAACGCAGAGAAAACATCTTTAATTATAACTAGTTACCCCTGTTCGCCCTGCGGTTTCTGTGGTTGCTTTTCAGTTATTACGATTCCATCATAAATAATCGGCTTCGCAACCCATTCTATCGATTTCAATACTAAAAAGCAAAATATAGATTTTTCCGCCCTGCTTCGGTATGCTTGAAAGAAAGCCCTCTGATATCCCGCCTTCCAAACTCGGACCCTGCGCACCCATGGCCCTGATCACTCTGCACGGCATCGACGAAGCCATTTCCAACCTCAACGCCAGTCCGGACACCCTGAAAGGCCGGCTTATTGCTCTGATTCGCGCCGCCTTTCTCAGTGAAGAGAGTTTGCAGCAACCGCAGACCATTGCCCCGGAAGAATTGATTCGCGCCCTGTGGGGCGAGGACGATCCGGCCCGAATTCGGCAAAGACGCAAAAATCTCTCCAGTCTCAAGTCCGCCCTGAACAAGGCCCTGAAGGAGCTGGGGCAGGAAGGCAAAAACCCGGAAGGAATCATCATCGGCCGCGACTATGTTTTCACCATCTCCGATGAACACAAGGACTCCATTCTGCAGCAACTGGGAATCAGTCCGACCATGGATGCCGGACAACTCGCCGCGCTTTTCCGGGAAATTCTCGGTGGCATCCTGGACAAAGGCGACTCCCGCAAGCAGGCCGACCAGCTTCTTGCCGAACTCGACAAGGCACGGGAGATGATCATGCGAGCCGCCGGACACGGCAGCCCGGCTGGCGATGGCATTGAGGAAAAGGGCTCCGGTGCGGGAACGGGAGAAGCGACAGGCGATACTGACGGCACCGGAATGGTGGTGGAGGAAGTCGCTCTCGGCGAAAATGAAGAGTTTGAAATCATCGAGGAGATCATCGACAACGACGCTCAGTCGGCCGGCGCCGGTCCTGAGCCAGCGGACGAGGTCGGAATAGAGATGGAACCGGCCGTAGTTCCTGCGGCGCCGGGAGAGATCGAGGTTGTTGACGAGAAGATTATCGAGGCGGTGGATGTGGTCGAGGTCAGCGACCAGGAAATCACCGAGGCGGTCGACGAGGTCGAGGTCAGCGACCAGGATATCACCGAGCTGGTCGACGAAGTCGAGGTCAGCGACCAGGAAATCAGCGAGGCGGTCGACGAGGTCGAGGTCAGCGACCAGGAAATCACCGAGGCGGTCGACGTGGTCGAGGTCAGCGACCAGGAAATCACCGAGGTGGTCGACGAGGTCGAGGTCAGCGACCAGCAAATCACCGAGGTAGTCGACGAGGTCGAGGTCAGCGACCAGGATATCACCGAGCCGGTCGACGAGGTCGAGGTCAGCGACCAGGATATCAGCGAGGCGTTGGGTGGGGGCGAGATCTATGACGGGATTACTGACGGGGAAGACGCACCACAAGGAGAAGGCAGTGCCATTGGCGATCACCCCTCCGTGCTGACCGGCCCGGACGCCGACAGGACAGTCCCGCCACCACCCTTTTCGTCAAACCGCACCCTTGACCTGAGCCATTACCTGGAAGCCGATGAAGCGCTGGCCGCACCGGAACAGACCATGGCCGAGTCCCATGATGAGTATGTCGCCCAGATCCTTGAACGGTTCATGCCCCGGTTTATCAAGATACCTGCCGGTCATTATCCGGTCGGTGCGGTCGCACCCGGTCGCGACGAACGCCCGGCTGCCACAATCTGGCTGCCGGGTTTTTATATCAGCCAAGTGCCTGTAACCAATGACCTCTTTGATTTTTTTGTCAGGGAGACCGGCTATGAAACCGATGCCGAGCAGGCCGGGTCCGGCACCGTCTTCACCGGCCGCGTCAGCTCCCGTATCGACCCCGACAGTGGCCGAAAAATCATGGTCATTACCCGCGGCGCCTTTTCGCAACGGGTACGGGGAGCCAACTGGCGTCATCCCGCCGGCCCCGAGAGTTCAGTGAAACATAAGGCAAATCATCCGGTGGTGCAGATAAGCCGCCGTGATGCCCTGGCCTTTGCCGCCTGGGCCGGGAAACGTCTGCCTTCCGAAGATGAATGGGAGGCCGCGGCCCGGGGGCCGCAGGGGCTGCCCTTTCCCTGGGGCAACGAGTGGCGTGATGGTCTTGCCAACACCGAATCATCCCTGCTCGGTGACACGACGCCGGTCAGCCGTTACGGCCGCGCCGCCATGAGCCCCTTCGGCCTCTGTGATCTCCTCGGAAATGTCTTCGAGTGGACCGCCACCAGCCTCCCGCCTGGCAGCCGGGGTCATGGGCAGCTGATCCATGTCCTGAAAGGGGGCTGCTGGATATCCCGGGAACCCGTCACCGCTGCCGGCCGGCGCCTGGAAAATGACACCTGGTCCAACATCATCGGTTTTCGTTGCGCGGTCTGAGCCGGATGGGGGCCGCCCCACCTCACCGGGACAGGGCGTGATCGATCTGCGTCTCAGACACCTCATCGGTCATGATGACCCGGCCAATGGCGGTGGGCAGCACAAAAACCGGGGTGCCGGCGATTGCCTTCTTGTCCGTTTTCAGAAAAGATTTCATTACCGCTCTATCCAGATCAGCCGGGATCGTCACCGGCAGCCGGAAACTGTCGATCAGCGCGTAGATTTCGTCGGCCTCCGCCCTGCTGAGCAACGATTTCGCCACCGCAATTTCGTTGACAGCGACCATCCCCATGGCCACCGCCGCGCCATGGGGGATGGAAAAGTCCGAGGCCGCCTCAACCGCATGGCCGATGGTATGGCCGTAATTGAGAATGCGGCGCAGATCCGCCTCTTTTTCGTCCGCTGCCACCACCGCCGCCTTGATGGCGCAGCAGCGCAGAATCACCTCCTCAAGAACGGCAAGATCGAGGGCGAGGATGCGTTGCCGCTGCCGGGCGAGAAAGGAAAAAAAATCCCGGTCATAAATGACCCCGTACTTGATAACCTCGGCCAGGCCGTTAAGCAATTCGGCAAATGGCAGGGTCAGCAAGACACTGCTGTCAATATAGACCGCCTTGGGCTGATAAAAGGCGCCCACCAGGTTCTTGCCTTCCGGAATGTCAACCCCGGTCTTGCCACCCACCGAACTGTCAACCTGGGCGAGCAGACTTGTCGGCACCTGGACAAAAGGAATGCCCCGCATGTAGATCGCCGCGACAAAGCCGGCCATATCACCGGTGACACCGCCACCAAGGGCGAGCAGACAATCCTTGCGATCAACCCCAAGGCGGGCCAGACCGCTGCACAGCTCACCGATGGTGGTGAGATTCTTGCTCGCCTCCCCATGGGGAAAGCAGAGCATCTCACAGGCCAGATCAGCACTGCGCAAGGAATCAGCCACCCTGACGCCATAGATTTCCGCGACCCGGTCATCGGCGATGATGACATAGCGCTTGCCGACCGCGCGGTCGGCAAGATCCGGGCCGATTTTATCAAGCAAACCATTGTCAACCATGATCGGATAAGATCGACTTCCCAATCCGACATCAATTTTCTGTATCTGGGCGCTCTTCTGCATACTTCCTCACCTCCTCCTGCTTTCTGCCGACATCCTCTGCGAAACACTTGACAAGAAAAACAGGTTCACTAGACTATTACAAGAAACAATTGCTGATGGCGACTTTTTGCTTAGCCATCCCCGAAATTGACTTTTTGCGAGATCATCAATTGCTGACCCGACGATTTTTCCGGAAAAAGGAGGCGCCATGATTGCACCAAAGGAAGACGAAACGAAACAGCTCCAGAACTCCCAGTTAACCAAAGCAGGCCGTGAGGTGGGTAAGGCTCTGGCCCGCTCCTCCTTTCAGGCGGAACAGACCGGCAGGAAAATCAAGAAGAAGGTTGAGGAAACCGTGTCCCGTGTGGCCGGCAAGGCAAAAAAAAACAAGTCTCCCTTCACTGAAAAAGGCGGGATTGCGGTGACCGAGACCATGGGCTTTGTTGCCGGAGAAATTTTCGAACACCTCTGCCAGAAAGGGGAAATGCCGACCGAACAGCTGGTGCACGCCATTATGCACCGGCAGAACTCGAACGCCATGGTCTACTGCGCCATCGGCTGGCTCGCCCGTGAAGGGAAAATCGCCTTTTCCCCGGACGGTTCGATCATCTCACTTTCCGAGGAATGCTGATCGTATCAACATTCGCAACCCTCCGTCAGACCAGCAGGGTCACGATCCGTTCCTTCACAAAAAAAAGGAGACGCCGACGCGGCGCCTCCTTTTTCAATTCCCGTTTCGCAACGGAAGGTCGTCTGCTCTGATTACATGGCGGAGCCGGAAGCAGCGCCCTGCATCTTCACTGCGACCTTCTCGGTCAGACCTTCATAGTACTCGCGCAGAATCACGAGAACTTCTTCACGACCGAAGTGATCCGGAATCGGAGCGCCCTCGGAAAGGGCTTTGCGCAGTTTGGTACCGGAGAGGATAACGCGGTTTGATTTGTCATGCGGGCAGGTGCGCAGAGAGGCCATGCCGTCGCATTTGGAGCAGTAGAAGGTCCAGTCGATCTTCATCGGCCTGCAGAGCAGATCCTTGCCCGGATCGCCGGTGGTGGGGATCTTATCAAAGATCTCCTGGGCCTCGAACAGGCCGTAGAAATCGCCAACACCTGCATGGTCACGGCCGATCAGCATGTTGTTGACGCCGTAGTTCTGGCGGAAGGTGGCATGGAGCAGACCTTCGCGGGGACCGGCGTAGCGCATATCCAGCGGATATCCGGCCTGGATAACGTTGTCTTTAACAAAGTGATGCTCAACCAGAGTATCGATGGCCTTCACGCGGACGTTGGCGGGGATGTCACCGGGTTTCAGGTTGCCGATCAGGGAGTGGATAAGAACGCCGTCGCAGACCTCGATGGCGATCTTGGCCAGGAACTCATGGGAGCGGTGCATCGGGTTGCGCAGCTGCAGAGCGGCGACGTTGGCCCAGCCCCTCTCCTCGAACATGGCGCGGGTTTCGGCCGGGGTCAGGTAGACGCCCTTGTACTCGGTCGGATACTCACCCTGGGAAAGAACCTTGACCGGACCGGCGATGTTGACCTCTTTCTGGGCCATGACCATCTGCACACCGGGATGATCTTCCATGGCCACCTTCCAGAATTTGTCGTCGGCGCTGTCGTCGCCGTTGCCCTTGAAGACCTTCTCGCATTCCCATTTCTTGTCAGCCTCGGTCATCTCGTATTTCTCGGTGACCTTCATGGTGGCCATCAGCTCGCCCTTATGGACGAGAGCGATTTCCTCGTTGGCGGAAATGGCATTGGCCTCATCCTTGGAAATATCGAGGGTGATCGGCACCGGCCAGAAGGTGCCGTCCGCCATCTGAAAATTCTCGCAAACGCCTTTCCAGTCGGCCTTGGTCATGAAGCCGCTCAGCGGGCTGAAGCCGCCGATGCCCATCATGATCAGGTCGCCTTTGGCGCGGGCGCTGACCTCGATTTTCTTCATGCCGGCGGCTCTCTCTTTCTCCGCAGCCAGCTCGCTGCCATGCAGCAATGCACACACAAGACCTTTCCCGCCATGAGGCGCAACTAATTTTGCCATTTGCTTCCGTCTCCTTTAATTGTAGTTAAAGTCAGATATGTCCTCTAACAGAAATGAACCCGTATTCATTTTTAGACACATTTATATAAATTGGGGCTGGGTGATTGTCAAGAAAAAAAAATGAAGGGAAAAGAATGGAGGTCGGCGTCGTCCGCCGCCAAGACGATGGAAAATGAACGCAGCTACAGTGGGGCGGTCACGGCGGTGACCGCTTCAGGGGAAAGTAACGCGGCGAAAAACAAAAAGCTTGCCTGTTAGACCTTTTCGTCAAAGAGCAGACCGATAAGATCGCGCAGCTTTTCCTTGAGTTTCAACACCTCTTCGGAAGGAAACTGTTTGATTACCTCATCGGTTTTTTTATCCCGCAGCTGGCTGACAATGCTTTTCGACTCCAGATCCTTATACAGACCAAAACGGAAAGCGCTGCCGATGGATTCGAGACGCTTATTGATATCCTTCACCGCCTCTTCCAGATCCTCCCGGGACAGCTCTTTCTCCTTTTTCCCCTCTTTTTCAGCCTTGCCGCGCAGGGCCTGCTCGTTGAGTTTGACCGTCACCGCCTCACTGCTTTCCGGCACGGGCTGCACCTGCGGCTTTACCGCGTCTTCCATTTCAACCGTCGATACGGTCGGCACGCCATACGTTTTAACATCAGTCGTTACGTTGACATCCATGACAACCTCCAGCGATAATGATCTTATGCCTTGTTGCTGAGATATTTCGGTGGCGGTCCCGCCCCCTGCTCGAGACGATAGCCCTTGAGGACGGTCTTTCCCCGACGCAATCCGTTCAGCTCCCGGCGAAGCGCCGCCAATCGCCCGTCCACCTGACTTCTGAGGGTTTCCTCATCATGGAGAATTTCCCGCATCAGGGCTTGCACCTGGGCGGCCGCCCGGCCCGCTCCATCCAGCAGAGTCGGATCAAAATGCTCCAACCGTTGCTGTAAACGGCAAAAGGCCCGTTGCCGTTTCTCGGTCCACTCCTGCACGTTGCCGAGCCGCCCTTCGGCAAGAAGGGCGGCGTGCTGGCGCTGCAAGGCGGCAAATTCCTCCAGGGCGGCAATCAGCTCTCCCTCTTGTCCGTCATCCACCTTCACCTCCACCACCGTTTCGGCTAAGCCGTTGAGCAAAAACTATTTGAACATTTTATTCTCCCATACGACATAAGGAGTCGCATGGGAGAGGCATAATGGTACAGGTTATTTCCGCACGGCTCCTAAATGGAGAAAGAAACCCCGGAGGAGAACGCACCCTTCCGTTCGACTTCTCCGGTCATGCCGGCAGTCGCCCCGCCACAGGCATCCAGGGCGCCGGCATCCTTTCTTTCCAGTTCCGCCATCGCGGTTTCTTCCCAGATCTCCTTCAACCGCCTGATATAACTGATGGTCTGTCGCACGATCTGCCCGTCATTGTTCGCCGAGGCCTTGGGTAACTCCAGCAGAATCGCACTATAGAGCCCGCGCAGGAAAAGGGCGGCATCGGATCCGTCATCTTCCTTGACCGAGGCATTGAGTTCGGTGATGATGGCAATGGCCTTACCGAGATTTTCTCCCTTGAGCTGCGGATTGCTCTTCTCAATGCCGATCAGCGCCATGTCAAGATGAATCAGGGCACGCTCATACATGAGGTGGATAAGCTTGACCGGGTGAATTTTCGACTGGCCTTCGGTTTGTCGGTAGGCATTGCGGGCTTTGGCTGCATTCATGCGTCTCTCCTCTGTGGACCATTCTTCATCAGACACCATCTGCCATTATTTGTCGCGACCGCCCCATGCCTTGGCGATGCTGTCAAACTGGTTGGCAAGATACCCTGACAACGATGTCATCTGATTCATGTAGCGATCCAACTCGATAAATTGTTTGGTCAGCAGTTCGTATTTTTTATCAAGACGATTCGTTTCCTGCTCGATCTTCAATTTGAGGTCAGTGATGCGGACCTGGGCCGAACTTTTCTCGCCTTCGATCTGTCCTCCCGCCCCGGTGATGTAACGCAACTGATCGTTGACCCTGTCGGCAAAGCCCTCGATATTGCGGTCGCTGTCGCCCAGAAAAAAGGCGCTGACCCCGTCGGGGTTGTCGGCCAGGGCCTGGTCGAACATTTCTTCATTTAAGGAGATGGAGCCATCACGATTGAACTCCAGTCCGAGATCAAAGAGGGAACGGATAGCGCCGGTCCCGTCCGCCAGCACGGAAGATGTCATCAACCGCTGCAGGGTGTACGGCAGATCCCGCACCGTGGTGCGGGCCAGCACGCCGAACTCCTCTGTTTCGCTGTCGTAACCGGTGGTCGTTTTTATCTCGGTCAGGGCGGCATTATAGGCAGTGACCAGACTTTCGACCATCTCCCGGATTGCTTCATCGTTTTTACTGATGGTGATGGTGGCGCTGCCTGCTTTTTCGAGATTGATGGTCAGGCCGGAGACAATGTCGGACACCGTGTTGGACTGGCGCTGATAGTTGACGCCGTCCACCGCGAACTGGGCATTGAGCGACGCGCCGCCCGCTCCCTCCTGCTCGGCCATCAGCATATCCGGCAACTGGGAGAGAAAGGAGATGCGGCCGGCCTCGCCGGTCGTGCCGGATTGCAGGCTCAGCCGGTACGGGGTGGCGGCATCGCCGTCATTGATCACCTTCGCAGTGACCCCGGAATTATCGGCAGCGCCGTTGATGAGATCAGCGAGCCCGGCCAGGGTGGTGTCGGCGGCCACGGCAATGGAGACCACGTCGCCGTCGCCCACCTTGTAAAACAAGGTCTTGTCCGGCGCGGCGAAATCGAGATCCGCCAGGGTCTCGCTGATCGCCACCCGATTGGTCTCGCCGGTGCCGCCGCTGACATCGCTTTTGACCCGCAAAAATGTCTCACCATTAAGCTCATAGGTTTCGGCGGTGACGAGCCGACCATTGTCGCCGCCGCCGACGTTATCAACATGGCTGTTGATGGCGGTCACCAGGTCGTTCATCGTCATGTCGCCGGCAATGGCGAGCGAAATGGTATCCGCGCCGGCAAAGGTGATGTCGAGCGTTTCCCCGGCCCGGGCGACGATATCGACGGCCGGATCAGCCACGCCGCTGCCGGATTCCGCGCTCACCGGCACATAGACGCTGGTGCCCGTATCCGCCATGCCGGCGGATGACAGCCAGGAGCTGCGGGAGGCCACCTTGGTGACATCAAGCGACAGGGTCTGGGCCGTGGTGCCGTCCAGTACCGTCGCCCTGGCGACCTTTTCATCGGAACTGATGACGCTGCGGCCGAGAAAGGAGCCGGACAGGGAGAGTTTGAGCGCCGCGCTTTTCAGGGACAACAGCTTGCTGTTGACGGTGGAAAGGCCGGTCAGCCGGTTTTCAAATCTGGTGATTTCGGTCTGCTTGCGATTGACGACCTGCTGATCGATCTTGCGGAGATCCTCCAGCATACCCTGAAGATCGATGCCTGATCCGACGCCAAGCGTTGTGATTGCACCAGCCATATCTGCCTCCCCATGAATGGCGATAGCCGTCCTTCGCCTTTTTCCTACAGTATACTATCGACATCCGGACCGGAGAACTTGAATTTTTTTTACCGATCGTTCGCAGACCTGCGCCCCTCTATCTCCCTGGCGCGCGCCACGAAAAAGGGGTGGCGGCCTCATCGCCGCCACCCCTGTTGAGGTTTTCATCAACTCCCGCTTCAACGCTGCAACGTTCACACGTTTCAACGTTTTTCAACCACCCATTATCCCTGCAGCAGACTCAGAACGTTCTGGGCGCTGGCATTGGCCTGGGCCATGGCAAAGGTGCTGGCCTGAGTCAGAATCTGCATCTTGGAGAAGTTAGCCGACTCCTCGGCAAAGTCAACGTCACGGATCGCCGATTCCGCGGCCGAGATGTTGACCCGGGTGACCGAGACGTTGGAGATGGTCGCGGTCAACTGGTTCTGGACGGAACCGAGGTCGGAACGAACCTTGTCGAGATCCTTCAGGGCCGAATCCGCCACCGTGATGGCGATCTGGGCGTCTTCCTGGGTGAGCACGCTCAAGCTGGACAGACGGTTGGTTTCGGTGTCCGCCACCTTGGTGCCCGAGGCGCCGCCGGCGTTGGCCGCCAGGGTGGAACCGGACTGAATAACCGAATCCTTCGCGATAGTCATATCATTCGCCAGGGTTTGATCACCGGTGGTGACATAATCACGCTCAAGGGTTGTTCCGGCGGTAATGGTAACGGTACTGCCGCCGGCATCCAGCACGTTCATGTCATTGGTCAGCACCGTTCCCTGGGCCAGAGTACTGCCGCTTTTCAGAATAGACCCGGCTGCCAGACTGACCGCATTCTGCGCCGTCAGAGTGCTGCCGGCGGCGGTCACGACGTTGCCGCCCAGGGTGGAACCGGCGGCAAGGGTACTAGCCGTGGCAATGGTGGAGCCTGACTCGAGAGCCGTTGCCTGGGTGGTAGTCAACGCAGCGGTGGTCGTGACATTGCCGCCGACCTGACTGCCGGCAAGCAGGGTTGAGCCTGTCGCCTCGATCGTGCTTCCAGCCTTGACGGTCATATCCTGGGTCAATGTCGTGTTGCCGGCAGTGACCAGATCCACGCCAAAATAGGAACCGGTATTCAGGGTGCTGCTATTATTAAGAACAGTGCCATGGGCCACGACCATATCGGAACTCAGAGTCACGGCGGAGGCAGCCAGGGTCGTATCCGCGTTGAGCACGGTGCCGGCCTTGATCGTGTCGCCATTGCTATCGACAAGATCCTGGGTGACAACGGTACCGGCCGCCAGGGTGGAGCTTGCCGCCAGAGTGGAGCCTGCGGTCAGCAGGGCCGCGCCGGTGGTGGTATAAGTGGCGGCGGAGGTGGTGAACTTGCCGCCCAGCACCGAGCCGGACTCGATAGTCGATGTACCGCCGATGGTGGAACCGGCCTTGATAACGGAATCATAGGTACCGGAAATATTGGCGGTAAAGTTGGTATCACCGACCAGATTGCCGCCGATGGTGGTGCCGGCCGCCAAGGTACTTGCCGAGGCGATGGTGGAGCCGGCCGCCAGGGTGGAGTCTATAATAGTGCTCATGGCACTGGCGGTGGTGACATTGGTGGTGAAGTCGGTAGCCGAACCGCCGGCCAGGTCTGTTACGAGCAGCTCGTTGGCGCCATACTGGGTCAACTGGATATGACCGAAGGTGCTCATGTTGGAGCCGGCCAGTACGGTGCCGGTGCCGCCGGTGACGGAGATCGCCCTACCGTCGGTGGAGGTCAGGGTCAACTTGCCGTCTGCGCTGGTGCTGGCAACGACACCGTGATCAGCGGTTTTATTGTTGATCGCCTTGACCAGAGCACCATCGGCATCATTATCGCTGACCGTTACCTTGCCGATGGAGACGCCGTTGATGGCGAAATCGGAACCGGTGGTGCCGGCGGCAACCGAATTGGCGCTGGTGGACTCAACCACCGCCTTGGCGGAGATACCGAGCACGTCGGAAAGCTTATTGATGGCATCCTGGAGCGCGCCCATGCTGTTTTCGCGACTGTTGTTCGCCTTAATGTCAACCGCTTCAACGCTGAAGGCCTTGCTCTGCAGGTTGCTGTAGATGGAAAGCTGGACCGTGCCGCCCGACGAGTTGGTCAGTGACAGATTACCGGAGGTGACGTGGCCTATCTTGTTTGACTCCGAGGAGCCGATGGAGATTGAGACCGTCTCACCGGAGTAGGCGCCGACCTGGAACTTCTTGTTGGTGAAGTTACCGGAGAGCAGTTTCTGATTATTGAACGAGGTGGTGCGAGCGATCATATCAAGCTCTTCCAGCAGCTTGGTGATGTCCGACTGGATCGCCTTCCGGGATTCGGTGGTCTGTCCGTCCTGGGCAGCCTGAATCGCCTTGGTTTTGATGGTGTTGACGATGTTGATGGACTCTTCCAGGGCACCGTCAGCGGTCTGCACCATGGCGATACCGTCGTTGGCGTTCCTGATCGCCTGGCCGAGACCAAGGGCCTGGGACTTCAACGAGTCGGCAATGGCCATGCCCGAAGCATCATCGGCGGCGCGATTGATGCGCAGACCGGATGAGAGCTTCTCCAGGGATGACGACAAGGCGTTGTCGTTTTTCACCATGTTTTTGTGGGCACTGAGCGCTGCGATGTTGGTGTTGATGCGTAATGCCATGATTTTTCCTCCATGAGAGTGAGATTGGGAATCCTTTCCCGTGTGTTACGTGAAAAAGTTGTAAAACAGAATCCTGAAGATTTTTTATCGCGGAATTACCACCTCCTTCTGTTTTCTTTGTATTTACATGCGTACAAGTCGTTTTCAATGTGCTTATCGGCCCATCTTTTCTTCTCTTGAATTTTTTTTCCTCTTACTCCAAACAGATAAAAACCTTTACAACAGCCGGCCCTTACGCAACAATACACAACAAACGGGTATATTTATTGCAGACAACCCACCGCACATCATCAAAAGTCTGCCGGCAACGGAAAACACAAATGAAAAAAAAACAAAAACACCACCGATCCGAGACCGGGCCTTATGCCGGAACACGGCAACTAACGGCATCCGCCATCATAACGCACCTGCAGAACGCCGTGGGATTGCAAAACAGCGGAGAATTTTCCCGGGCAAAAAAAATTTACCGGGAGGTCCTGGCAACAGATCCCACCAATCAGGACGCCCTGCACCTGAGCGGTCTGATCGCCATTCATGATCAAAAATTTGACACCGCCAGAGAACTCATCAACCGGGCCATTGCCAGGGCGCCGCACATTGCGGTTTTCCACATCAGCCTCGGCGCGGCCCTGGCCGGTCTGCGCGACTATGAGGGCGCGGCGGACGCCTTCCGCCGCGCCCTCCACCTTGATCCGGACAACACCGAGGCGCTGTTTCAGCTTGGCAATCTCCACAAGAACCAAGGCAAATTCACGGAAGCCCAATCCTGCTACCGGCAGGTTCTGCGCCAGCTGCCGAACCATGTCGCCACATTGAACAATCTTGGCAACATCCACAAGGATCTCGGCAGATTCACCGAGGCCATCACCTGCTACCGCCAGGCCATTGCCGCCGATCCCACGGTTGCCGATCTCTACATTAATCTGGGCAACGCCTACAAAGATATGCTGATGCCGCAGGAGGCGATCAACAGCTATCTAAAGGCCATTGAGGTCCGCCCCGACTTTCCGGATCCCTACAACAATATCGGCTATGTTCTCCAGCATACCGGCAAGCTGCACGATGCCCTCGACTACTACCAAAAGGCTTTGAACATTCATCCCGATCTGCCCGAGGTCTACCATAATCTCGGCAACGTCCACAAGGACATGGGGCACTTTCCGGAGGCGATCGCCGCCTATCGCAAAGCGGTCGCATTGCGGCCGGATTTCGTCAACGCCCACACCAACATCCTCTTTGCCATGAACTATGACGAAAAGGCCGACCCCACAGCAATGCTCCGCGAGGCACACCAATGGTGGACGCAGCAGGCGGCGCATCTGGCTGATCGCTATCACCTGACCAACGACCCAGATCCGGACCGCCGGCTGCGCATCGGGTACGTCTCGCCCGATTTCTGCATCCATTCGGTGAGTTTTTTCTTTCTCTCCCTGTTGGAAGCACATGACAATAATCAGTTTGAGATCTTCTGCTATTCCGATACCCCGCGGCCCGATGCCATGACTGCCCGCCTCCAGGGCCTTGCCCATCACTGGCGGCAGACAACCGGACTGCCGGATGAGGCGGTCGCCGATCAGATCCAGGCCGACGCCATCGACATCCTTTTTGACCTGACCGGGCATACTGCTCACAACCGCCTGCTGGTCTTTGCCCGCCGACCGGCACCGGTCCAGGTTGCCTGGCTTGGCTACCCGAACACTACCGGCGTCGCCACCATTGGCTACCGCATCACCGATGCCATTGCCGATCCTCCCGGCACCTCCGACCCCTTTTATACGGAAAAGCTGGTTCGTCTGCCCGGCTGCTTTCTCTGTTACTCGCCGCCGGAAAGCGCCCCGGCCATCGGCACACTCCCCGCCGAGGGGCAGGGGACAATCACCTTCGGCTCATTCAACAACATCACCAAAACCTCGGAATCGGTGATCCGACTCTGGTGCGACATCCTTCACCAGGTGCAGGATTCGCGCATCCTGCTGAAAAGCATCGTCTTCGAGGATCCCGCCACCCGACAGCGTTATCTCGACATCTTTCACCGCTACGGCATTTCCCCCAATCGGATTTTCCTCAAAAAACGGACCGCCTCCACCGAAGAACATCTCAGTCTCTACAATGAGGTGGACATCGGCCTTGACCCCTTTCCCTACAACGGCACCACCACCACCTGCGAGGCGCTGTGGATGGGGGTGCCGGTCATCGCCCTGCGGGGCGACCTGCACTGCGCCCGGGTAAGCGCCAGCATCCTGACCAGCTGCACATTGAACCATCTGATCGCCGAAAACCCGGAGGAATATGTCCGCAAGGCGGTGGCCCTGGCCAATGACCGCGAACAACTGCGCGGGTTCAGAACCCATGCCCGCGCCATCCTTGCCGCCTCTGTTCTCTGCGACAAGCGACGTTTCGCCCAGGAGATGGAAGCGGCCTTACGGGCCATGTGGCGTGACTGGTGCGCAACAATCACCCCCCGGGCCGACATCCATCAGGAGAACACCATGACAACAGACACGGCGGCCAAGTTGAACAGCAAAGGCGAGGAACTTTTCGGCGAAGGACGCATCGCTGAGGCGGAGGCCCTCTTTGTCCGGGCCATTGCCCTTGATCCGGCCTGCGCCACCGCCTTTAACAATCTCGGCGTCCTCCATTATCATCGCGCCGAGTACGACGAGGCCCTGCGCTGCTTCCGCAAGACCCTGGAGATCGCCCCGGAGGGCGGCGCCGCCCTGGAAAATATCGGCGAGCTGCTCAAGGCGGTGCAGGGCGCATCGCCCCCTCTTGCCGCAGATCCCGGCCAACCGACCGAAAGCCGGGAGACGATCATGGCCGGCATCAATGCCTTTCCCTTCTGGTACCACAAAATCGAGCTGCCGGGCGGCATTGTCACGCCTGGCTATGCCCCCATTGATGCCGCCGCCTATCGTATTCCGGCCGATCTTTCCGGTAAACGGGTGCTCGATGTCGGGGCATGGGACGGCTACTGGAGCTTCGCGGCCCTGAAAAGGGGGGCGCGGGAGGTGGTCGCCATCGACGACTTCAGCGATTACCTGGGCTCGCTGGAAAAACGCGACCGCAAGGCGTGGGAGACCTTTGATTTCTGCAAAAAACAGCTCGGCTACGGCGACGACCGCTGCAAGCGCATGGAAATGACCGTCTACGAGGCAGACGAAGCCAGGCTTGGTCGGTTCGACGTCATCTTCTTCTTTGGCACCCTCTACCACCTCCGCTATCCGCTCCTCGCCCTTGATCGGCTCGCCGCCCTCTGTGACGGCGAAATCTTTGTCGAAACCGCCATCCTCGACGATTTCAGCCCATACAACGGCGGCCTGGGCAAGGGATATCCCGGTCGCCAGATGGTGATGGAGTTCTATCCGGGCAAGGAATATGGCAATAATGAGACCAACTGGTGGGCCCCCACCCTCTATTGCCTGATCAACATGGTCCAGGCCGCCGGCTTCAGCAACTGCCGCGGCTGGAAACTGACCGACAGCCCGGGGGAACTGCCGCATTGCCGGGGATTCGCCTATGGCAACAAATGGCAAGAGCAGCACAGCGCATAACGAGGCTTTCGGGACTTCATGGCCGCCGCACCAGCAAAGTCGCGCTCTGCGCACGAATACATTGACGCGCCATAACAGGAATGATACCCTTGACACAAAATGATCATTCACCGAACGAACAAAAAACACTCGCTCCCGGGCCGCAACAAATGATTAATATCGATCATTCCTCCTTTCTCCTCCCGACCAAGACATTCAGGCGTCTTACCATCCTGCTGACCATCCATCATGCTCCCCGCATCAGCCAGCATAAAATCGCCCAGGAAACACATTTGAGCAGCTCCATGGTGAACAGCTACATCAAACTGCTGACAGCAGAAGGATCGCTTACGGTTTCCAGCCGCAACAATCGCGATTGCAACTATCAGCTCACCCCACAGGGAAAAAATGAACTGGCCTCCCTGCTCATGAGCTATTCCGCCGAAATCGTCCAATTTTACGCCCAGGCAAAAAACGAAATCTCAAACCGCATCAAAACGCTGGTCAACGGCAGGCAACAGCTGCGCTTTGTCCTCTTCGGCGCCTCTGCAACCTGCGAACTGGCCATGCGGGCGCTGGAGAATTTTCCCCAGGTTGAAATCGCCGGCATCGTTGACAGCCAGCCGGGCAAACAGGGCGAGCAGTTCAACGGTTTTACCGTTCAAAAACCGAATGCCATCACTAGCATCAAGCCGGACTGCGTGCTGATAACATCCTATGCCAAACAGGATGAGATCTACGATGCCACCAAACATCTCGAAAAAAACGGGATTACCGTACAGCGACTCACCGCGGTGTAAACAGTCATGAAAAACATCCGACTGGGACGACATATCATCGGCGAGGAGCAGCCGACCTATATCATCGCAGAGATCGGCATCAACCACAACGGCGACGAGAAACGGGCCGCGCAGCTGATCGAGGCGGCGGCAGCAGCCGGGGTGAATGCGGTGAAATTCCAGAAACGCCACCTGCCCAGCCTCTACCCACCGGAGGTGCTCGAATCACCGGAAAAATTCGAACAGACGTTTCAGTACATGATTCCGCTGCTCAAAGAGGTGGAACTGCAAGAAGAGAGTTTTGGTCGCCTGAAAAAGCAATGCGATACGCACGGACTTGATTTTCTCTGCACCCCCTTTGATCCCAAAAGCGCCGATTTCCTGCACGGGCTGGGGGTCAACGGCTTCAAGATCGCCTCAGCGGATCTCACCAACCTGGAACTCCTGGAGCATGTGGCATCCTTCGGTAAACCGCTCATCGTTTCCACCGGCATGTCGCTCTGGGAGGAAATCGAGGCGGCGGTCAGCCATCTGCGCCGCTGCAACGCCGAATTCGCCCTGCTGCACTGCCGCAGCGTTTATCCGGTCTGGCCCAGGGAGGTCAACCTGCGGATGATCAACCGGCTCAGGCAGTTCGATTGCCCGGTGGGCTATTCCGGCCACGAAGTCGGCATTGTCATTCCCCTGGTTGCCGCCTCCATGGGGGCCAGTATCATTGAAAAGCATATTACCCTGGACAAGAACCTGCGCGGCCCGGACCACAAGGTCAGCCTCGATCCCTACGAATTCAAGCGCCTGGTGCGCGATATCCGGGTTGCCGACCAGGCGGTGGGCAAAAGCAGACGTTATCTGCTGCGGGGTGAAGTGCTCAACCGCGAACTGTTCGGCAAGAGTCTGGTGGCAAGCCGGGAGATTCCGGTCGGCACCATCATCTCCCGCGACATGGTGATGACCAGGGGGCCGGGCAAGGGGTTGAGCCCGCTCAAAATGATCGACCTCATCGGCACTCCGGCCAAACGCACCATCAGGCAATTTGATTTCTTCCAAGAGGCCGATCTGGATAACGGGAGCAGCGCCGGTGAATTTACCAATTCCTTCAGGAGCCAGTGGGGTCTGATCGCACGGTTCACCGACGTCGAGGCCATGCTGGCCCATGCCCCGAAGGTGCTTGAGTTTCACCTGGCGGAAAAAGATTTTTCCCTTACTCCCCATTTCAACCGCGGTTATCCCTGCCGCCTGGTGGTTCATGCCCCGGAATACATGGGCGATGAACTGCACGACCTGGCCAGCCTGGACGAAGCCGTGCGCGCCCGCTCCGTGCAGGCGACACTCAAAACCATTGATCTGGCCAGACAGATCGCCCCCCACTTCCAGGGAAAAGCCAAATTCATTACCCACCCCGGCGCCATGAGCCTGAGCCAGAAGCTCGACCAGGCAAAACTTGCCGCCAGCCTGGCCAGGTCGGTCCAGGAGATCCTGCCCGTGGTGGGGGATGACATGGAGTTTCTCCTGGAAAATCTGCCGCCCTACCCCTGGTACTTTGGCGGGCAATGGAAAGGAAACTATTTCATGGCCGCAGACGAAATTGCCGATTTCTGCAGTCGCCAGAGGATAAACATCTGTTTTGATCTTTCCCATGCCGCCCTTTATTGCAATGCCAAGGATGTGGCCCTCGACGCCTATATCCGCACCGTGCTGCCGCTTATCCGCCACATTCACTTTGCCGACGCCTACGGCCTGGACGGCGAGGGCATGCAGATCGGCGAGGGGGACATCGATCTGGACCGCATCATGCCGCTCTTTGCCGACTATCGCGGCACCTGGGTCCCCGAGGTGTGGCGCGGTCATCTGGAAAACGGCCAGGGATTTCTTACCGCCCTGGAACGACTGAAATCATACCCGCTCTGACAAAAATATTTAATGATCTGCTCCTGGCTGCCGAACAGAAACATAAACCATTCACTCACTGAACGATCTATCGAGGCCTCGATACAGCATGAACATCCTGATGATCACCGCCAACGATCCGGCCGGCATGGGCATTGCCTTCACCAATGCCATCAACCGCTACAGCGAACACCGCTGCCGGCTGATCACCAGTCAGGACCGCTACGGCATTGATTTCGGCAAGGATATTCATCTGCCGGACATCCATGATGATGACTTCGGCGAGGTGGAACAGCTCCTCAAAAACGCCGACATCATTCATTTTCATATGCTGTCCGATGAGAACGCCCATCTCGGCCCTCTGGTCATCCGGGACTTCACCAGTGGCAAAAAAATTCTCCATCACCATCACGGTCATCCCGATTATCTGATCAATGCAGCAGCCTACAACAAGAAATATCGCAGCCTGAACCGCAAGGTCATTGTCAGCACCCCGGACCTTCTCCAAATTGCCGAAAACGCCACCTGGGTGCCGAATCTGGTGCCCATCAACGATACCCATTACCTGCCCCGCTTTGAAGACAGTCTGCCGACCGCGCCGATCAAAATATGTCAGGCACCAACCAGAAAATTTGATAAGCATACCGAGGTGTTTCGCCGGGTTTTCCAGCAACTTCACAGGAAGTACCCACACCTTGAGCAGGTGATCCTGGAAAGGATGAACCACCTCGACTGCCTCAACGCGAAAAAAAGCTGTCATGTTGTCTTTGATCACATGCGCGGCTGGTTCGGCATCTCCTCACTCGAATCCCTCAGCCAGGGGAAACCGGTGATCGCAGGTCTTGACGACTGGAACATCAAATGTATCCGGGAATTCACCGGAACAGACCTGTTGCCCTGGCAGGTGGCCCGCGATGAGAAAGGCTTATACAGCGTACTGCGCACCTTGATTGCGGATCGCGAATTACGCCTGGAAGTCGGCAGGAAGTCCCGGGAATTCATGGAACAGCACTGGACCGAGCAGCGGGCCTTACGGGTTCTGTTTGCTGTTTACGCCGCTTTGTAAGGATTAAGATGACGCTGAAGGCAAGCGACAATCCGCCCTCCTGCTTTCCGGATGATCTTTTCAGGCGGCCGGCTGCCGATGACGGAACAGTGTGGTGGGTTGCCCGCACCAAAAGCAGACAGGAAAAGGCCTTGGCCTGGGAGCTGCACGCCAAGGGGCTTCCCTATTATCTGCCTCTGGTGGCAAAGCCCCAGAATTGCCGTGGCAGAATGCGCGCCTCAATCCTGCCTCTTTTTAGCGGATATCTGTTTTTTAAAAGTGACCAGCAGGGACGCTATGAGGCCCTGTGCGGCGGCCGCATCGCCCAGATCCTTGAGGTTCAGGATCAGGAAAAAATCACCCGCGAACTGGCAAATCTCAATCTGGCAACCCAGGCCAGGGTGAACCTGACCCTCTGCGATTTTGCCAAAGAGGGGCAACGGGTACGCATCATTGCCGGGCCCTTTTCCGGCCTTGAGGGCATTGTTCGCAAACAGAAAAATCAGACCCGCCTGATCCTGAATCTTGAGGCGATCAGGCAGGCGGCCACGGTAGATATTGCGCTGGAGCAGGCTCAGCCTATTTAACGCAACATACTGATTTTATCTTATTTTTATAAAAAATCGGGTGTACCCGACAGGGGCGAAGTGCGTCTATCACACCGCAAACACAGGAAGGATGCGCCGTGGAAACTCGAAAAAATATTGCCTTGATCTGGGCTCGCGGCAATGGCAGCTCGCTCCCCAGGAAAAGTGTCTTCCCAATTCTGGGCAAACCGCTCATATCATACATTTTGCAGGCAGTCCGGCAGAGCGGCATCATTGACAGACTGTATGTCTTTACCGAAGATCAGGAGATCATGGAAATCACGCAGCAACTTGGTTGGCAGATCATTGTGCGACAAAAACATATGGTCGAATATGATGACCCAGGTTTCAATATTCAGGAAATCAATCACTATCAAAACCAGGCCATTCTTCGCGACCTCAGTGCCTCCCCTGCAGATATCCAGCGAGGGGCAATCACCCCGTACGTCAAGGGACTTTTCCACTTCA
Source organism: Thermodesulfobacteriota bacterium (assembly GCA_049323655.1). Taxonomy (GTDB): domain Bacteria; phylum Desulfobacterota; class Desulfobulbia; order Desulfobulbales; family SURF-16; genus DB1. Next base: position 84,012 of record JBMONO010000009.1, read on the forward strand.
ACTGTAACCACTGCCTGATCACGGCAACGACGATCCGGGGCATGTACAACAAACTGCAGGAATCTGATGCGAGCAGTATCTGCATTGCCACCAAGGTAGACCCGCACCTTTTCATTCTGCATGGAGAAAAGGAAACCCCCTTTCCCATCTGGCATCAACATGGCCTGGACCGCCGCAACTATCCGCCACTTTATCGACTCTATCCGGACACCAATTATATTCGCATTGATCAACTGAGTGTAAACCGCAGACAGATAATTTATCAGATTCCCAGGGAAGAAGCCCTCGATGTCCATGACATTGCTGATATCAGGCTCGCGGAGTTCTTCCTGACGCAACGCAACGAACTGCCATCGGAAAAGTCATGAAACTGGTCATCCAGATCCCCTGCTATAACGAAGAGCTTTATCTGTCCAAAACTATTGATGCCATTCCCGACTCCTTTGCGGGAATCGACCAGGTTGAAATTCTCGTTATCGATGATGGCAGCACAGACCAGACCAGCAGCGTGGCAAGTGACCACGCCAGATGTACCACGGTTTCACGACTTGCACCTCATCAGGGATTGGCCACCGCTTTTGCCCGGGGACTGGAGAAAGCCTGCGAAATGGGCGCTGACATTATCGTGAATACGGATGCTGACAACCAGTACTGCGCAGAAGATATAGCAAAACTGATCGCGCCCATTATCAATGGACAGGCCGATATGGTAGTTGGCTGCCGCCCGATTGAGGAAATCAGCTATTTCTCTCCGGCAAAAAAGATTCTCCAGCGTCTAGGCTCGTGCGTTGTCCGCTTTATCACCAACACCCGGGTGCTTGACGCAACCAGCGGCTTTCGCGCCTATTCACGGCAGACCGCCAAAAAAATCTTTCTGCATACAAAATTCACCTACACCCTTGAAACCCTTGTCTTTGCGGGCAAGAAAAATCTTCGGGTCGTCTCGGTCCCCATAAGGGTAAACCCTGTGCGGGTGAGAGAATCACGCCTTTTTTCCACAACCTTCGAATATCTCAAACAGTCTTTGGCAACTCTCCTGCGCCTCTATCTATTTTATGAACCGCTCAAAAGCTTCACCTATGCGGCGGTTTTAATTGCGACAATAGGATTTGCCTTGCTCCTGTTGGCCGTCCTCAGCCAGACCCAGCACGCCGCCAAATTGTTCATAAGTTCGCTCTTCTTTCTGTTTCTGGGCGGATCCATATTTTCACTCGGCATCTTGGGCGATATCAACAGTTCTCAGAAACAGCTTCTTGAAGAGGCGTTGGTCAGAATCAAAAATCTGGAAGATGAAATCAAGCGTCCTCCTGCGAATCCCCCCCCCGACAAACAGTGAGAAATCCAGCTAAAGTCAGGATGAACATGAAAACACTGCTGGTCATTCCAAATATTCAAGGGAAATACTTTAAGCCCGGCCAACCCCACGTGGGGATCGCCTATCTGGCCGGCGCTCTCGACACCAGAAACGGCTTCCAGACAAAGATCATTGATATGCGGCTTGGTGGGCGTTTTGCCGGGTTGGCCGCTGCCGTAACAAACTATCAGCCAGATCTTATCGGCATCACGGTTACAACCCTCAACTATCAGGAATCTTACGGACTTATTGCCAAGACCAAAAAACAGTTCCCCAAGATACCGGTTGTGATCGGCGGGCCCCATGTCACCTCTTTTGCCGCCACAATTCTTGATGAAACCGAGGCTGACTTTGCCATTGTCGGCGAAGGAGAAGACGCTATTGTCGAACTGGCGACGCAGATCCAGCGGGGAGCGGCAGATTACCATCACATAGCCGGCCTTATCTGGCGGGATGGCAAGACGACCTTCACAAACTCCCCCCGAAAACCGCGTATTGACCTTGATTCCTTTGCCTTTCCGCGCTACGAGAAATCACCCCTGGGCAAATATCTGGACAACAAGATCCCCATCCTTACCTCCCGGGGTTGCCCCGGCCGCTGTGTGTACTGCTCCGTGGCCAGCCTCTTCGGCCGTAACTTCCGGACCAGAACCCCTGAGAATGTTTTCAACGAGATATCCTTCTGGCACAAGCGGGGTTATAAATATTACATTATCAATGACGACTGCTTCACAGCAGCCATCCCCCGGGCTGAAAAAATCTGCGATCTGATCATCAACCATCAGTTGGATATCCGCTGGGAATGTCGAAATGGCATCCGCATGGACCGTCTTACCCCGGCATTGGCCGCCAAAATGAAGCAGGCCGGCTGCTGCTTCGTGGCATTCGGCCTGGAGTCGGCTAACCAGCATAATCTCGATGCCATGCGCAAGGGCATTACCATTGCCCAAGCGCATCAGGCAATAAAGATCGTCAAGGAAGCAGGCATTGATTTCGGCCTTTTTTTCATGATCGGCACCCCGGGTGACACCTTCACCAATTTCCTTGATTCATATAATTTTGCCAAAACAAGCGGCGCCCAGGAAGTCCGTTTCTATAACGCCCTGCCCTACCCGGGAACTGATTTCTTCAGCTGGGTTGAACAGCACGGACGCTTTCTTTATTCCCCGGACCGATACCTTAACAGCCTGGATCGCTGGGATGAGACCCCGGTCTTTGAAACGAACGAGTTTCCCAAAAAAGAGAGAATCAAGGCCTTCCGAATGGGAGAGGAGTTAGTGATGCGGGCCTTTTTCCGAAAATACTTCGGCAAAATTCTGGTACCGTTCTGCTGGTATGCCTACCGCAACCGCCACCTGCGCGCCCTGTTGCAGGTCCCTGGGGAAATCATCTGGACACAATTGCGCAAACTGCATCTCAAAAGGAACATGCTTGGCCGCAGCTAAAAAAAAATTATTGGTAGCAACATCGACCTTTCCCCGCTATGCGGGAGATATTGTGCCGGCTCGCTTTGTCCTGCACCTCAGTGAACAGTTCTGTGACCGCTATGACGTCCATGTGCTCGCCCCTCATGACCCCAAGGCCTGTTTTGAGGAAAAACTAGGAAAAATCAAGGTGTCCCGCTTTCCCTATTTTTTCCCAACAAACAAACAGGTATTATGCGACGGCCGGGGCATTCTCCCCAATATGCGCGCCAGCCTGCTGGGGAAAATGCAGATTCCCGCGCTTCTGCACGCGGAGCACCTTGCCTTGCGCCGGCTGATACAGTCCATCAAACCCGCCATCATTCACTCACATTGGGCTATCCCCCAGGGTCTTTGCGTATCGCTTGCCACCGGGAAAGACATCCCGCAAATTCTGACCATCCACTCCTCTGACCTGCACACCCTGAGGCGGCTGCCGGGCGGGGAGAAAATGCTTCGTTACATCGCAAACCGTTGCCATACAATTTTTCTGGTGAGTTCCTACCTGCGCGACCTTTTTCTGCAAATGGTGCCAAATCCACCCTGCAGCTTGCAGGTGTTGCCCATGGGTGTTGACCAAATATTCTACCGTCGCAAAATTATAACTGCTTCCCCTAAATGGCAGCTGTTGTATATAGGAAAGATGATAGAGGTTAAAGGTATCCGGTATCTCCTGGAGGCCATGGATAAAATCAGGAGAATCCTGCCCAGATTACGGCTTACCCTGCTCGGCGACGGTGAGGATCGGCCAAAACTGGAAGCCATGGCCAGAGACTTTGATCCTGAAGGGAAAACCATCTCATTCGCCGGCCAGATTGCCCAGTCGAGATTGCCTGATTATCTTGCGGCGGCAGACGGACTGATCGTTCCCTCCATCGTCACCACACGACAGGAGACCGAAGGGATGCCCACCGTCATCCTCGAAGCGCTTGCCTCAGGCACCCCTGTTCTCGCCTCCAGAATCGGCGGCCTGGCCGATACCATTTTCGAAGGCGTCAACGGACTTTTTTTCGAACACTCAAATCCTGATGATCTTGCCGCCAAAATCAACACATTCTACCAGCAGAAACTCTGGTCCACCATGCCTGCCGAGGCAGGCAGTTCCGCCAGGAAATATGCATGGCCGGAAATCGGCAGGCAATACCTGGAGGTTTTCAATAACGCATGTTGATCCAGCGAGTTTATAGACATCTGGACGGGATCGTCCGTCTTGCTGCGGGTTGGTCCCGCTGGCGGCGTTTGGAACGCAAAATTTACTGCTGCCTCACCGTGGATCTGGATGAGCACGGTTACCGGAATGCCTTTGCCAGGGGTTGCCCGTTCCTGCTCGATCTCTTTGCCGCCAATAACCTGCAGGGGGCAATCACCTGGTTTTACAACTGCAACGAGAAAGAGTTGGCCGAGCACCCTTTTCTCCTGGGCGAAATAAAGAAGCGCCACGATGAAGTCGCCTTGCACTATCATCTGGAAAATCTCCCGGCCTCCACAGACACGGCGGAGATATATACCAGAATACGTCAGGGGAAAGCCTATGTCGAATCTCTGCTGGATCAGGAAATCATAGGATTCCGGTCCGGTCGTTTCCTGCGGACTTCACGGATATTGCAGGCCCTCGGAGAAAACGGACTGAAATACGATTCCTCCTTTACCTACGGCAGACAATTTACCATCCATGGCCACCGGATGGATGATCGGGAAATTACCGGCAACCAGAGCGTATTCAGGCTGCCGAGCGGGTTACTGGAATTCCCGGTCTGGGAACCATTCCCCGCGCCTAGGCAGATATCGCTTACTGGGCCGCCGTATTTTATCACCAATCTGGTCCACCCCTTTAATTTTGTCTGGCAGGGCAAAACTAACCATCCTGTCCAACACTATTACAAGACCATTGTTGAAATCTTCCGACAAATCCCCGCTATAGAATTCATCACCCTGGGTCAGGCTTGCCACATTTGGAATCAACAGAGTTCAAATCCATCATAGCGTCGCCGGAGGCACGGCACCTCCTCAGCAACCTGTTTGTCCGTTATGGTCGCGCTTATCATCGCGCGTCAACAGGAATCAAGGCGGATCAGATCACCTCACCGTGGGATGACAGGTTTCTTGCGGCAAAACTGATTGGCAGAGACAGAAACGGTTTTCATCTCACTGACCTTGGGAAAACCATCGGCTATGGCCTGCTGGAATCCGCCAACCTTGAAAACCGCCAACAACGGGAAAGCGCCAATCCTGTCGATATACCACTGTCTCCCAGTGCATTATTTGCAGGAAAGAATGTGGTGGATATTGGCTGCGGTACAGGATGCTACACGGCGCTGGCCCGCAGACTCGGAGCAAAGACCGCCATCGGTATGGACGTCCAGCAGCCGCTCCTGCAGACAGCTCGTCTCCTGCATAGGGACTCGGGTGCCCTTTTCGTCAGCGGCTCGGCAGAACATCTCCCACTCCCAGATACAATGGCGGATCTGGTAATTCTTCGGGGAATATTGGCCTACGTGGATAACCACAAACTCCTGCAGGAAGTCTCCCGCATTAGCAGGCCGGGATGTCAGATCATGCTCACCACCCAGGGATGCGGTTATTTTGCCCAGGCGCTGCTGAGTGCGGGCCGTCACCTGCATGTATTCCATATGGCCTACCTCTCCCTGGTGCTTTTAAACGGCCTTTTTTTTACCCTGAGTGGCAGACGTCTTCCCCTCAGAATAAAAAAATATTTTTCCAGGGAGCTCATAAGTATTTTTCATACCAAAGCCAGCCTATTTCGTCTTGTTAAGGACTATGGCTATACCGTGTCCTCCTGTCGAAGCGAAAAAATTTTTGGCATGAACTCACAATTCTGCGTCATGGCCAACCGCCAATGAAAATTCTTTTTGTCTATCTAAACGCAACACACCAGGAGTACATCCCGCTCGGGGTGGCGTATCTTTCCGCGGCCTTGAAAAAAGCAGGCCACCAAACCTGCCTCCATGACGGTACCTTCATCAGCATTAAAAAACTCCCCCAAACCGTCACCACAGAGCAGCCGGACCTCATCGCCTTTTCCATCCGCAGCCCGGAAGCACCCCAGGCCAGGAAAGCGATTGCCACCCTAAAAAGGCATACGGACATTCCGATAATCGTCGGTGGGGTCCATCCAACGGTTGCACCCATTGAGGTTCTGAACTGGGAGGGTGTTGCAGCGGTCTGTGTCGGTGAAGGAGAAGAGGCATTTGTGCATCTCTGCGACAATTGGGGTAGGGAGACGGTCTATGCAACTCCCAATTTTTATTTTTTGCGCGACGGTAAACTGGTCAAAAACCCCTGCCTTCTTCCTCAACGCATCGATGATCTTCCCTTGCCGGACAGGGAACTCTTCAATATCGACAAATATCTCGAGGCAAGGGACGGGCGTCTGGATATCATTTCCGGACGCGGCTGTCCCTTTAACTGCACTTACTGCATCAACCATGTTGTTAAAAATATTATTTCTCACAAAACCGACTATATCAGGGTGCGCAAACCTGAAAACATCATCCGCGAAATCCAGAAAGTCGCCGAAGGTCATGAGGTACGAAGTCTGGAGTTCGTCAACGACATCTTCACCCTCTCCGAGTCCTGGCTTGCTGAATTCACCACCTTATACCGCAGGGATATCCACCTGCCCTTTGTCTGCAATGCCAGGGTGGAATTAATGACGCCGAAAATTGCCGCTCTCCTGAAAGAGGCAGGTTGCACCGAGGTACAGATGGGAATCGAGTCCGGCTCTGAAAGAATCAGAAGAGAGGTGCTGGGTCGGCGGATGAGTAACGCTGTCATCAAAGAGGCCTTTGCCACCGTCCGGGCAGCGGGCATGAAGACCTATGCCTTCAACATGGTGGGGTTGCCGGAAGAAGGTTTTGCCGAACTCAGGGCCAGCATCGAGCTGAACCGCCACATCATGGCTGACGCCATGCAGGTCTCAGTCTTTCAGCCCTATCCGGGGACGAAACTCCGCGAGCTTGCCATAGCCAGAGGATGGATATCCACCCGCCGACTTCCTCTCTCCCACAAATCCTTTTCCATCATGCGATATCCCGGATGGGGAGCCTGGCGTATCCGACTGGCGAAACTAGGATTTCGCTTCTTCAGTCTGCTGCCTGATCATCCCCGCAGAGCGATGTCCGCCCTGTTTGTCGACATACTGGCCGACTATTACAACATGATCAGAGGGATATTCAGTCCGAAACTAAAAAAATATCTCTACCGTTTTTATGCTCACACCGGGAAAAATTAAGATCGGTTGTATTTTTGACAACTTCTACCCGAAACTCGGGGGCGGGCCTGTCCAGAATCAAATGCTTGTGGAGCATCTGAGTAGGTCCCCTGATTTTTCGCCAATGGTTTTCCCCCTCATGTGGGCCATGGGTCTCAACACATCGCAATTCAACTACCCTGTGCAGCCGATCAGAGTCTACAATGAGTTTCCCAGTGACTTTAACCGCATAACCCCGGCCATTCTCGCCGATCGCCTGTACAATATCCTGACCAGCCGGAAAATCGGCCATATGCTGAAAAAAGTGGATCTGATCCACACCGATCTCCACTCTTCAGCACTGCTCGGCGCGTATTACAGGAAAAAACTTAACAAGAAACTGGTGATCAGGTTCGGCGGCAATATATTCCGCCAACAGGAACGACGTGATGAGATTGAAGACAAATACCACTGGTTCAAGGGGCTTTTCTTTCAACTTCCGGCTCGCTACGCTTTCCAGGCCGCGGATGCCATTATCGTCAACGGCCGGGACCTCAAGGACGAACTGACCCGCAACGGCATCGCAGAACAAAAAATACATATTGTCCCGGTCGGGCTCGCCATTGATATATTCCATCCACCTCCTGCCAGCGAAGAGATTCTGCCTGTTGCCGCCAACCAGACATTGCGCCTGCTTTTCTTCGGCCGTATAACCGAGGCAAACGGCCCTCTGCAATTCCTAGAAGTAGTCAGGATGCTCCAGGCAAACCTGTCCAAACCTGTCACCGCTTCGGTCATAGGGGATGGCCCTATGCTGGAGCTGATGCAGCAAACCGCCCGCAGGCAAGGCCTGCCGGTGATGTTTCTTCCTTCACTGAATCATCACCAGCTTGCCGGCCAGATCCGCAAACATCATTTCTGCGTCTTTCCCTTCCGAAAAATCGGCGGGATTTCCAGCGTGGTGACCGAATCCATGGCGTGCGGCAGAATAGTTTTTGCTACAGAGGCCGGTGATCTGCGGGCAATCATCGATGACTCCTGCAACGGTTTTCTGGTTCCGTCTGACTCCCCGCAAAGGATGGCTGACAAGATCAGCATTATCGCCCGAAACAGGGAAATGCAGCAAGCCGTCATGGTTAACGCGGCCGAGACAGCCCGGAAAAATTGCAGTTGGAGCCAGATCACAGCGAAATACACCACTGTTTACAGAAAAATCCTTCTCATGTAACCCGTCGGAAACAGAGCAATGACAAATCAGCATATTACCCAGGCAATCCTGTGGGGATTAAACGATGACACCAGGCGCTATCTGGAACTGCTCGCCAAGGCCGGTATCACCTGCCGCTGCATCGTCGATACCTATAACCATTCGCCCGGTTATCACGAGGTTCCGGTTCTTTCCGCCGAGCAATACAAACAAGAGGCCAATCTGTTATCCCACATTCCCGTGCTTGTCATTGCCCGCAGCAAAAGCGGAGAGAGCAGGTTCGCCGAGGTAACCGATTACATAAAAAACTTCCTTGACCTGAAAGAGGTCCGCATTCTCCATCCGGTTTGCCTGGCCGACTATATCGACGTCACCTTCCCGCACAGAGTTTACATTTGCGGCTTTCCCGGCTCGGGAAACATTTTCGTCAGGGCGCTGACGGAAAAACTCCTTACCGCATCAGAACAGCCCCCTCATCTTGCAACAACAAATCATTCCCTGTTACATCATCTGGCCAGAGAGCATCATGAACTGCTGATTAAGACCCTTAACGCTCTCTTTCTCAGCCATGATCTCACGGTCAAACACGAATCCATGACCCATGCGGATACCTTTGTCTTTTCCGGGGCGAAGAAAAATGAATTCGTCCGCCTGTTCAATATCAAATCAAAGCGCTATCTGTGTGAAGACATCTGCAGCCGGCATGATTTTTTTGAAGATCACATACTCGACACGTTCCAGAGGCTGCAATACAAGATAATCGCGCCAATCAGAAACCCTCTTGACACCTTGATATCAAATGCTTTCAAGTATGAATATACGACCATCTTCATTGACAGAGACGCCATTCCGGACGCAAGCAAGAGCGGGTTTAAACAGGCCCTTGGCCACGCCAGACTATCCAGCTACAAATGGTTCCATGATCTGGCCCAATCGCTGCACAGGTTCTATACTAATCTTCTGCAGGCCTCCGGTGTCTATTTAATCAAATATGAAGATCTCATTTCCCAACCGTACCCTGAATTGAAAAATCTGGCCTCCTTTCTAGGGCAGCAAATATCGGATGAGACGATTGAAAATCTCTGGCAGACGACAGCATTCAGACCTCTCAGCAATCAAGCCCACTACTTCCAGCCCGGCATGGATAAGTGGCGAAAATATCTTAACAACAAGCATATAGAAATTTTGGCGGAACTTGGTTTTGCAAACTTGATGAAAGAGTTGGGCTATCAATTCCCGACTCAGCCTCTGGAGCAGCCTGAACCCGGTCCGCCTGAAACACATACGCGGCTTGACTTATTCCTCTCCCTGCACGACCACATTCAACACATCAATTTCAGGAAAAACATCTCCTTTCCCGATGACCAGTTGACATACTGCATGGAAATGCGGACAGGCCTTGGACTGTTGACCAATCAACCCCACTACGCCACGCTCCTTAACGCAATAGAACAGTCGAGTTACATCCAATCCATTTTCACAGGAATATAAACTTCGGTGGGAGAAGCACTTGCACCCGGAACTCAACATACTCTGTTTTTGTGCCTACCCTTTTCCGGCGCACCCCGGGGAAACCCTTTTCTGCGGGGGACAATACCACCCCTTCTACCTTACCTGGGCACTTGCGGAACTCGGCGTCAATCTTCATGTCATAGCCCGCCAACAGCCGGATCAACCAGCGCAACAACGCATCAAAGGCCTCACTGTTCATCGCTACCCTTCCACATACCACTGGGGTGGACACCGCCGGGGTATCACCTTCAGCGGCAAACGATTACGCCTGGTCATGCAACAATGCAGCAGACAAAAATTCTCCTGGGCAATTACCTTTTCCCCCCTGACGCGGGAACTTGACCTCCTTCAGCAGCATGAAATTTCTCTCTGTTATATGGTGCCGGGGGTAAACCGCGGCTTTTTAAAGAATCTTGGCAACCGTCCCCTGGATATTCTCCGGAAAATGGCCATCCGCCATATCAGCTTGCCTCTGTTTAAGAAAAATATCGCGGCAGCAAAACTCATTTTCGCCAACTGCGCAAGTGATGCAAATCTGTTAACCCGTCATTTTCAGCCCCCCTGCCCTGTACAGATCAACAGAAACGGGGTCAACACGCAACTCTACAGGCCAATCCCCAAGGAAGAGAGAACCAATACCTTTCTCTGTGTCGGCCGTTTTGCCCGGGAGAAAGGATTTCATGATACACTACACGCTGCCGTAACCTGCTGCAGAGAAAATCCCAGCATCAGATTCCACTTTATCGGCTTTATTGACGACAGAAACTATTTCAACAAAATAAAAAAACAAATCGCCGACCTGGCACTGAAAAACCATATAGATCTCGACCCTAATGTACCGGAAGAGAAAATGCCGTCATACTTCGCCAGGGCCCGGGCTCTTATCTGTTACTCCAATGGCTACGATCCACTGCCGAGCGTCATATACCAGGCCATGGCATGCGGACTGCCGGTCATTTCCACAGACTGGCCATCACGATCCGAGGTCATTGAACATGAGATAAATGGACTTCTCGTGCCGCCTGGCCGGATCGACCTTTTGATCCAGGCCATCAGGCGCCTTTCCGATTATGAAGCCCATGCATTCGCAATGGGAGAAAATGCCAGGAAAACCGTCTGCGAGAAACACGATTTTACCAAGTTGGCCCAAGATATATTAGCACATCTCCATCGAGCCGGACATGCAGGTCCCGTTTTATCTTAATCAGATTCCCGCCCCTGCTGCCGTTGTCATCCTGGACTGCCTGGCTGATGCGGTACACCAGGCCAGGAATCGTTACCCGGACCTCAAGGCCCTTATCCTGTACGGGAGTTTCTGCGCCGGAGATTTCGCCATGCGTCAGACTGGCGTCACCACCTGGCGATTCATCAGCGATTTCGATCTGGTCATGGTGCTTCCCCATTTACAGGTGCTCCGCTATCGACTGGCCGCTCCCAAAACCTCCTGGAAACTCTGCCATGGTGCAGTGGCGGACGTGGCGCTGGAAAGCGGCTTCAGCCTCCGACGCAGTATTCGCACCATGGAGTATTACAACATCTGCCATGGCGGCCTCCTCCTCTGGGGGAGAGATGATATGTTGCCAGGGAAAGACAGTGCGCAGCCACTCAGCCAAGGGCAGGGGCTGCGGCTGCTGGCCAACAGATTGTGGGGCATTCTCGAAGCCCTGGATGGGCCCGAAGAGATGCTGAATCATCGGCTGACAAAAGGTCTGCTGGCCTGTCTCCACAGTGATTGTCTCCTGCAGGGGATATACGAGCCTTCCGCTGTCCGTCTCCTCGCGCTCTATCGAGCAAAAAAGGAAAGCGACCTCCCGCAAGGACTGCCCCCTCCACTGTTGGACAAAATCAACGACGCCCTGCTGGGAAACCTGGGGAAAAAACCCGCCGTAAATGCACACCAGTTAACGGCTACCCTGCGGCTTCTCCTGCACTACATGGCACTCTCCTTCCAGAAAATTACGGCCACCGCGGTGCTCTGGGATCATTTCCTCCCCCGGCTCGTCCGCATGCCCTGGCAGGGATGGCCTTTTACTGCCAATATGCTCTCCTTTCTCTACCGTTCCGTTGCCCAGCAGAGACGAATTCCTCCCCTGTCCCTGCATCCTCTGTTCGCACCGGTTTGTCTGCGAATCTGGGCAGGATGGATTACCCTGGCCCTGGCGGTTCTTGACAAATCGCCACAGCGACTGGAACTGTACAATCGGCTGATGGCGTGGTTTCCCGGCTACACGCCAGCCACTTCAATCAAAACAGCCATCCTTGCCAACCCCTCATGGCAAAGGCAGGTTCCGGTCACTTCCCGCATCTAGGCCATGCCATCACTCAAGATCCTGCTCATTCGCCACCACCAGCAGCCAGCCCTCGCTGACGGCTCATACAGGAGACACGCTTTTCAGCTTATCCCCCTCGGCCTGGCATATCTCGCAGCCACCCTGAGGGAATCAGGGATGACGGTCACGGTATGCGACAGCCTGGTCTCCATCGAGACCAAAAAACAGTTTCTCTCTATGGTGCAGCAGAGCGACCCCGACCTGATAGGCATCTCGGCCATGACCGACGGTCTGCCCGGGGCAATGGAGGCGGCGGCACTGATCAAGAAAATACGGCCGACCACGCCGATTGTCCTGGGAGGCGCCCATATGGCGACATTTCCGGAACAAACCCTGCAGGAAGGCGCTTTCGATCTGGGAATCATTGGCGAAGGGGAACGCACCTTTGCAGAGCTTGCCACGGCGTTGGCGGAAAAACGGCAGAGCCTGTCAGAATTACCAGGCCTTGCCATCAAAGAAAAAACCGGCGAAATCCGTTGCACCCGGCCGCGGGAAAGGATCAGCGATCTGGATCAGCTGGCCCACCCGGCCCGCGACCTCTTCCCGAACCATCGCTATCGCACCCTGCTGGGTCACAACCCGGTCACCTACATCCTTACCTCCCGGGGCTGCCCGTATCACTGCACCTTCTGTGATCACAGTCTCTGGGGAAATAAGGTGACCTTTCACTCACCACGATGGATCCTGGAAGAGATTCAGCATTGCCAGGCCCATGGGGCGCGAGAAATCTATATTTACGACGAGACCTTCACCCTGCAGCGGGAACGGGTTCTTCATCTCTGTGAACTCATCCTGCAGCATCGCATCAGGGCTTCATTTGTGATCAGTACCCGTGCCGATCATGTTGACTTCGAAATGTTAAAACTGCTGAAACAGGCAGGATGCCGCCAGATTCGCTTCGGCGTTGAAACGGGCAGCCCTGTCATGCTGAAAAAAATCAGAAAGGGACTGAGTCATACTCAGATTCAAAGGGCCTTCCAGGATTGCCGCACCCTCGGCATCGAGACATTCGGCTATTTCATGCTGGGCCTGCCGGATGAAACACCCGAGCAAATGCTGGAAACCATCCGCACCGCTATCAGCCTTGATCCGGATTGGGTAAATTTCAATCTTCTCAGTGTCAAGCCCGGCACCGCTATCTACCGGGAACTGACCAGGCAATCCGGCAGAGCACCCACCAACTGGCTGAAAGGCTTTCTGGACGGCAAAAGCAGCGAAGATGACAGTTATATCTTACCGGCCGGCAAGAATCTGGCGGACATGAACAGAATGATCCATACCGCCTATCGCAGATTTTACTTCCGTCCCCGTTTTTTTCTCAAACGGTGCAGGGATCTCAGACATCCTGCGCTGTTATATCATTACCTGACAAGCATAATCGGAACCTACAGCCATCTTTTCGCCGGGAAGTTCCGCAATATTCACCAATAAACCCTCCTGCGGGCACCAGACGGTTTCTTATGGAACAGAAAACACCTGCCAGAAAAATCATCTTAATCCAGCCGACCTTTTCCGAACATGAATACGCCATGGACGAGCTGACTCCGCCCATGGCGCTGCTCCACCTTGCCGGATCACTGCTGAGCGACGGTTTTGAAACTGTTATCATAAATCAGCAGATTGACCGCAACTGGGAGCAACTTCTGGCTGGAGAGCTGCAACATAATCCCGTCTGCGTGGGCATCACCTCCCTCACCGGCCTGCAGATCTACTTCGCCCTCAAGGCGGCAAAGCAGGTAAAGCTAACAAGTTCCGTGCCGGTGGTGTGGGGCGGTATACACGCAACCATGGTTCCGGAACACGTCATCGCCAGCCGTTATATCGATTATGTGCTGACCGGAGAATGCGAGAACAGTTTCCCGCAACTTGTTCGGGCCATTTTCTCCGGGAATGTCCCGCACGACGTACCCGGTATCGTCTACAGGGATGAATCCGGCGCCGTGCGGCAAACACCCCCTGGTCCTCCGCCGGATCTTGCCCTGCTGCCACCGGTGCCCTTTCACCTTGATAGGCTATTCACGGAACAGCCCCATCCCCGTCTGACCATTATCACCAGCCGGGGCTGTCCGCACCGTTGCTCTTTCTGTTTTAACAACTTTTATTACCACCGGAAGTGGCGCGCCATGGAAAGCAAGGAGGTACTGGCGCTCATCGACCATTACCTGAAAGAATACGGCCCGGGCAGCTCCTACAGGAAAGAACCGGTCATCAGCTTTGGCACCGAATCAAACTTTTTTGTCTCAGCCAAACGCGTCGATGAAATCTGTCAAGGCATTATCGACCGGGGGATTCCTGTTACCTGGGAAGGTGTCAGCTGCCGCGTCGATTATCACCGACAAATCAAACCCTCAACCCTGAAAAAACTTCATTCTTTAGGTTGCGATCGTCTGCTCACAGGAGTTGAGGGCGGCAACCAGGAAATGTTTGACCGCATCAAAAAGGACATCAAGCTTGCCGACGTCTTCGCCATGGGGGAGAAATTAATCGACAGCGGCATTAAATTGCATACATCATTCATCATGGGGCTGCCTGGTGAAACCCATGAAGACAGACTGGCAATCATCGATTTAATCAACGAGCTGAGGCACAGATTCGGCGCCATGCATACATACGGCATATTCATCTATGCGCCCTTTCCAGGCACAGAACTCTGGGACAAAGGTGTGGAGCTCGGATTCACCCCACCCACCCGCCTCACGCAATGGGTAAAAGTTGAACAGCGCTTTCCCCAGCGGGTTCCCTGGCTGACAGAAAGTGACCGCCAGGAAATAAAGCGATTCAGGGAGATTGCCCTGGTAGGCGGGGTTTACGGAGACAATTCATTGGCAGGGAAAATTTACTCCCTATTCGGCAAATGGGGCAGCTTCCGGTTCCGCCATCACCTGTTCGGGGCTGTCCCGGAATTAAAGCTGCAGACCTTGCTTAACGACATCTACAACCTGGCCACGCGCGGCAGAAGAAGAAAGTATCAAACTTTTCACCATGATCCGCTGTACGAAAGAATCAATACCTTGCTGACGGAACTGGAATGAATGCGCAGACGCCTCTGGTCATTCACCTGATCCTGGACGGCTTCGCCAGCGAGTATCTTGCCTATGCCCCCTTTCTGTCTGAAAAAATCGGGGCCGGCAAAGGCCGGCCGATCAAGACTGTCGCCCCCTTTGGCTCGCGGGGCATGATCTTTACCGGATTCTCCCCCGGCAAAAGCCAGCTTTTTACCGATTTATGGCGGGATCCGGCAGCAAGCCGCTACCGGGCTCTGCCAGGCTGGCTACAAAAACCTCATCCACTTCCCGTGGCCGTACGCTTTCTGGTTCGTCTGGCAACCAGAGTAATGAGCGATTACCCCTGCCCGCTCCTGCCCGGAATACCCGCATCATTTCTGCCGCGATTCGACAAACCGCCCCTCTCTCGTCATGTATCCACGTTCAGAGGTGACGGCCCGGTACCGAGTCTTATCGAACGACTGCAAAAGCAACACGTTCCCTATCAGTTCTTCGGGCCACCGACAAAGGGGTTCTGGCAAAAGCCCTTAATGCAGATAATCAAAAAAATAAAACCAGAGAGCAGATATCTGTGTGTACATGTCATCACCCCTGACCTGACTGGTCACCAATACGGACCGGACAGCCCGGAAATCCGGGACCTGACTGCCAGAATAGACCTGGAAACTGAACAACTCTGCGCCAGACTATACGAACTGGGGCGCGAGGCAGTTCTGCTCATCCATTCAGATCATGGCATGAGCAGGGTGCACACCGAAATTAATTTCTGGCAGGAGATCAGCAAATGGCCGCTGACCGTGGGGATCGACTTTGATTTTTTCCTGGATTCCACCATGGCGCGATTCTGGCTGTTAAATCCAGCCAAAGAAAACATCTTACAAAAAGGCATTGCCTCATTAGCTCCAGCAGGGCATCTGCTGTCAGACCAGGAGCGACAGGCCGCCGGGCTCCACGGACTTGATGCCCGTTACGGCGAGTATCTTGTCGCTGTTGAAGAAGGCACGGTCATCATGCCAAACTTTTTTCAAACCGCTCCGATAAGAGGCATGCATGGCTATATCCGGAGTCAATCCACCGGCATGGTTGCCTGGCACAATTCCTTTGCCGAGGCCGACAGGGATGACATTTCACTGCTGGACATCACGCCGACAATTTTGAAACTTCTGCATCTTTCCCCGTCCGAGGGAATTGAAGGTACGGCAATTTTCTAACCGGGACGACCCAATGTGCGGCATCTGCGGCTTCTACAGCCGAATTTTTCTTGAAAACCCTGAAGGGATCACCAAAAAAATGCTTGCCCCCTTGCTGTACCGCGGGCCGGATGAAGAAGGATCGCATATCCTTTCCACCCGCAACGGCCATGTCGCGCTTGGCGCCAGACGTCTTGCCATTGTTGATCCTGCGCGGGGCCAACAGCCGCTGTCTTCAAAAAATGGCACAATCTTTGTCGTGCATAATGGTGAAATTTATAACCACCAGGAACTCCGCATCCGTTTACAGAAAAACCACGACTTCCATACAGAATGCGACACGGAAATCATCCTGCATGCCTATGAGGAATACGGCGGAGACTGTTTTTCCCATTTCAACGGCATGTTCGCCACGGCAATCTATGACCACGACCAGCAGTTGCTGACCGTGGCACGTGACCGATTGGGCAAAAAACCGCTTTTTTACTGGCACAATCCGGACTTTTTCTGTTTTTCCTCGGAGCTCAATTCCCTCCTGGAATTTGCCAAAATTCCACGCCAGCTGAATCCCAGCGCGGCTACTGCACTCTTTTCCTTTCTCTGCGTTCCCGCGCCGCAAACCATTTATCGCGATGTTTTTAAACTGGAGCCAGGCCAGATCATTCAGGTCGATCAGTCAGGGGTAAGGACAAAAAAATATTGGCATATGCCTCCTCCCCAACCGGATGATGACCACTCGCAATTTTCCGAGAACTTCCGGGCCACTTTTTTTGATGCCGTTTCGCTGCGCCTGCAGCAAGGCATTCCCAACGGCGTGTTATTAAGCGGCGGTGTTGATTCAACAGCGGTCCTGAACGCTGCGGCCCGCTTCAGATCCGATCTCTACTGTTTTACCGCCTCATTCGACAATCCGTCTTACGATGAAACCCGTTTTGCGGCGCAGACCGCCGATAAGGCAAAAGCGTCCTTTATTGCCAGCCGCTTTTGCGCGGATATCTCCCCTCTCATCGATATTATGCATGAGCGCTTCGGTGAGCCTTTTGGCGATTCTTCCTTTTTGCCCACTTACCATATCTGCAGCCAAGCCGCTGCCCGGGTCAAGGTTGTCCTGACCGGAGACGGGGCGGATGAGCTTTTTGGAGGGTACCGGAAAAATCAGGCGGCAAAACTGCTGCAGTGGCTTAATCAACTTCCCGGGGGTCTGATTGCCCTGGCCCAAAGACTCACTCCAGGGAAAAGCAGAATGAATAAACTTTTCCAGGCAGCACATCAGTCACTTTCCCAATCATACATCAATTGGGAATCAGGCTGCTCGGACAATACCCTGCTGCATGTGTTTTCCCGCGATTTTCTTGATGCCGCAACCCCGGCAGAGTCACTCCTAGGCCAATATTTCCGTGATAGAACTCCTCTTGAGGGCTCCCTCTATGCTGACTCCGCGTTCTATCTTCCCAATGATCTGCTGCCGAAAATGGATATGGCCAGTATGGCCAATTCCATAGAGGCACGCTCACCATTCCTGGATTATAGACTCTGGGAAATGGTCTGCCGGCTGCCGGCAGATAACCGGGTTGCTCCCTGGCAAAGCAAAAAATTATTGAAATCCAGCCTGCGGGACCTGCTGCCATCTCAAATCACACGCCGGCCGAAACAAGGATTTACTGTCCCCCTAGGAGCATGGGTCCGAGATCTGCTTGCAGATCCTGCCACAAACATCTTTAACAGCGATTTTTTCCTGAAGCGCCCCATTTACAATCATCGCCACATTCAATCTCTCATCGAGGCAGTCGAACAACCCGGCCCTCTGCCACTGCAAACCACCAACATGCTGTGGAACACGTATATCCTCGAATCCTGGCTGCAAAAGACAAATACCCCGATCTAACACACTTCCCATGGTCAATGAGGCACTGCAAATCCTCCTGGGCATCAGCCTGCTGCTTCTCATCCGCATCCCCCTGTGGCGGCGTTTTCACGATAAATACCGCCATGGCGGCATTCTGCACCTAGCTGATATCTATCGAAAGACAGCAAAACTTCTTGCAAACTTCGACTTCTACCCGTCCTGGAAAAAACATCCACTCCAGGTTTCAGAATACACGGCATTCATCAAACTCCTGGGGTTTAGCTTCAGATGGCTACCTCTCTCAATGATGAGTGCCGCCTTTTGTATTCAGTTTCTACTCACTGCCATCATGACGGTGACACTGTCTTCTCTCATGCCCCAGCCCCTGTATCTGTTTCCGTTTGTCGCTGCCTCCTGCTGCATCGCTCCCCTGTATTTAAGCCTGACCGTTATGCCGGATATCTTCCTGATGACCGCCATCAGCACTGCCCTGGGACTGATGCAGGCTCATCAATTCTTCCCGCCGGTGATTTTTTCGGTTCTTCTCGGCCTGCTCGGGTGGTTGGTGATCCGCATAAAAACTTCGGGGTTCATTCTGGCAATCAGCATCTGTGTAACCCTGCCGTTTCTCCACCTTGGTGCCTTGCCGTCTCTCCTTAGCTTGGGTCTGATCGCCTGTCCTTTCCTCATTGATATCCACCACCAGCGGGAAAACATGGTGGTAAACATCCTGCTTCGCCAGAAAAAATACTTCGGCTACTCACTTGCGGACGAAAAACAAAGCACCCTGCCAGACAACATCACCACCAGGAGCACACCCAGACGGTTAGGCGATATGCTTAAACTCTTTGCCGCAGGCGCAGCAACGGCGCTGGCTCCATGGCAGCGCTTCAGTTTCTACCGGTCAAACGGCCTTATCTACCCTCTTGGCCTTGCAGGCATGATAATCCTCCCCTGTCTATCCCGGGAAATAACCGTGCAGCCGCTGTATCTTTTTTCCTGCTTTTACCTCTTCTTTTTCATCCTGTTTCACTCCCAGCTCCGGCGATTTTTCCACTTCGCAAGCAGGGCCGGCGGCACCCTTTACCCGGTATGGCTGCTCTGGGCAGGCCTCCTGCTCGGCCAGATGGGAGAAGCAGGTCTGCTCATCATGGCCTTTAGCCTCACCATGGAGGGGCGGCGCTCATTTTCTTTGTTGTTTGGTCAACCCGCCAGCATCTATTTCGAGCCCCCCCTGTCACCTGCCACAAAGAACAGAAGGACCATAGTAACCCTGCGCCGGATGATCAAACCCCAGGATCTGCTGATGCTGACTTACCAAGATCTCAATTCTTTCGGCATAGCCCTGCAGAGTTGGCAGATCCCCATTGAACTGGAAAAAACGTCAACGGCAACCATGTGCAAATATATTGACTATTACCGGCATGACCAGAGATATCGGCGGATATTTCTGGTACTTCCGCCGGGCAAAGAACTTTTTCTCGACAAAAACCTCCGTCCCCATTTTATTGAGGAAGAACCTCTGGCATCCCGGGTTACACTGCTGAAAACCCCGGCCAATCTGCACGGATATCGAATTTTCGAGGTCCTCCCACCCTCTCGCTTTGTTGACCTATCCCCCTATGAAACCTTGACCCCTGACCAGCTCAAACATATGTCTATTGAGTTCGGGGAAAATGATGATATGCAGGCCTCCCTAACTGAGCTACCGGCTGCCGGCCACCCCTGCCAACCCTTGGCCAGATCATAAAAATCAGATGGGCTTGTTTAAAAATATCACCATCTTTGGAGCAGGTTCCGGATTCACGCAAACACTGCCTGATATCAGCCAGACAGGGAAAATATTCCGGGTAGTAGATAACGATCCAGGCAAATGGGGGAAAACCGTAGCAGGTTATAAAATCTTTCCGCCGGAGGTTCTGCAAGCAAAAGATTCTGATGAAGTCATCATCATCTGCTCCCACTGGAAAAAAAGTATTGCGCGCCAGCTTGCTGCATATGGGTTGCAAAGCGGCAAGGATTTCTTTCTTGATGTCAATTTTCTCATCAAGCCCGAACACTATCTGCGAATTTTCCGGGAGTTCTCTTCCTTCCTCCGCAGGCACGACAAACTGCTGGCCGGGAAGAAGGCGCTGCATATCGGCGTCGGCCACACGCTGCTGGTCGATATCCTGCTGGCAATGGCAGGCGCCCGGGTCATATGCTCAAATCTTGATGATGAATTGATCTTTTTCCCTGATCTGTCCCTGAAAAAGAGAATCTATGAGCACATTGCCACGTTTTATGCAAATGACTCCGCGCCTTTCATCATGAAACCCGAGGCTGTTATTAAAAGGACCACAAACGGGCTGAGCATTGATCCATCCATGGTCTCTTTTCAGGTCATGGATGTGGAAAACCTGGCCGTAGCCTCAGCCTCGGTCGACTATATCTTCTCCCACGATTTACTGGAGCATGTGGAACAGCCGCAAAAGGCCATCGAGGAATGCTGCCGGGTGTTACGGCCCGGCGGCATGTTCTACCACCATATCCACCCGGGTGACCATCGGCCGGAAAAAACATCTTTTGATATGTATACCCACCCGGCGCAGCAATGGCGGGAAATCTGCCAAAAGAACGGCTATCACCACAATCGGTGGCTGAGCTGTCAGTTTATTGAGGCATTTGCCAACGCGGCAGGGACAATCATCGAGGCGGAGAGCAGAACCGCGCCGGGCATCTCTGATGTTCCGTTATCGCTGCCGCATGAAATAGATCAGGAATTCAGCCGGTTCACCACGCATGATTTCCTGAGTTCAACCGGTCACCTGACTATAGGCGGGGTCGTCTGATCAGCAGCCTGATCCTGCTCGCAGCCATTCCAGCCATTGAGGCAGAAGAATAACTATGGAATCAAGCACTAAAAATAACTCATGGGCCATAGCCACCCATGCACATATCAAGCACTATCTCGACTCCGGGCAGTGCCAACAACTCTGTGGCACAAAGCCCTTTGGTTCAAGACATTGGGAATATCCATGGGCCATTGAGCACAGCGGGATTTCCGGGCAAAAGGGATTACGCATTCTGGACATCGCCCCGGATTTCACCTTTCCCTACGCCACATTCCTTGAGGCCAACCACCATCTCACCTTCATTGATCTGGAAAAGAGAAAATGGTCTGACTCGATAACCTGGGGCGCGGATGTCAGCGACCTTGCCACCAGGTCCGACCTCCGTATCATGGATGTCCGGGATATGTCCTTTGGCGACAATACCTTTGACGTCATCTTCTGTATCAGCGTCCTGGAACATATTGTCTGCCCCACCCAGGATCCCGACCATCCACAACTCGCCCGGATCTTCGACCCGCACGGCGCCAGACCTGCTCTGCGGGAAATGATCAGATGCCTGAAACCGGGCGGGAAACTGCTCGTCACCGTCGATGTGTATCAGGGGCGATGCTGGAAACAGCTGTTTGACAGGTGGGATATCAAAAAAGATTTGGCGATCTGTGGAGTTGCTCTTACTCCGGATTGCATGCTCAATGCCGACCTCCTCATGAGAATACCGGATGTCTTTCTCTCTGATTTTCACGGGCCTTATTTCACCCTGGGCTTTGCCTTAACCAAATAACTTCCCCTTTTCATGAATTATCCCGGTCTCAAAAGCATGATTGCCGGCAAACGCCTCGTCTTCTGCGGCATAGGCAGCGCCTTTCATGCCATAGTAAAGGATCTCGCCGGTATCGATTATTCAATTGCCGCACTACTCGACAATAATCCACAGAAGCATGGGACTTTGCTCTATGGAACGGAAATTACTCCGTTTTCAGCCATCCGCTCCATCGCCTTTGATTACGTGGTGCTGGCCACCCCTTTCTATGCCGACATTATCCACCAGCTCAACACATTCGGCATAGACAACAGCCGCTTTATCCGGCTTGGGGCCTCATACAGTTTCGGCTGTTCAATTTTCGCAACCCATGCCGCGCAGCAGCAGCTGACCAACAAAAGCTTCACCCTGATTTCCGACGATTGCTGGGGAGGAATTCTTTACAGCTGGCTGGGGTTACAGTTTCTGACGCCATTTATCAATCTGATCGTTCCCCCGCAGGATTTCTGCATGCTGGCAGAAGATGTTGAGTACCATCTTGCCCAGGATGTCCTTTTTCATCCGGAAGACCAGAAAACATCCTATCCTGTCGGGGCTTTGGGGGATGTGAGAATCCATTTTGTCCATGACAAGACCCGGCAGGAAGCGAGGCAGAAATGGCAGAGAAGGAGCAAAAGAATCAATCTGGAGAATGTTTTTTTCAAATTTGAATCGGAAAACCCGGAACACATCCAGGCGGTTGACCGGCTTCCCGTTCCCCGCAAAATTATCTTTACCCGCAATCGATCTGTGAGCGGATCATCGGTGATCATTCTTGATGACTGTGATGTGGACGGACCGCAACTCCACCGCACATGCGCCACCTGTCTCAAGAAAGTGGATCTGGTCAACTGGTTGAACACCGGCGAATTATGCCTTCCCCCGCATCGCTGACAGCTAAAACACCTCGCATGCCCCAACCCCTTGTCACCATCGTCATCCCCACCTTCAATCAGGGCCGTTATCTGCCGGCCACGGTGGACCACTGTCTCTTCCAGACTTACCCCAACCTGGAAATCATTCTTGTGGACGGTGGTTCCACCGACGGAACCAAGGAATATCTGGCAGCGCTTGCCGGCAAAATCGCCAGCCAGCAGATGGAACCGGTCAGTCATCTCGACGACAACGGGGAAATTATCCGCACACCGATATTCTCCTATCCCCAGAACCGAGACATCACCATCCTGACCTTTGCAGAGGATATCGGGGCAACCCGCACCTATAACGAAGGTCTGCAAAAGGCCACCGGCAGATACTGCACCTACATTGTCGGCGATGATCTTCCCCATCCCCACATGATCGAGGAGATGGTCAACGTGCTTGAGAGCGGGAAAGCAGACTTCGTCTATTCCGATATGAATCTGGTGAATGACGACGGCAGCATAGTCCGCCAGATGCGCCTGCCCGACTATGACTTCGGAAAATGTCTCGCCGACTGGTTTCATCTCGGGGTCAGCAAACTGTACCGGACCGATCTGCACGATAAAGCAGGATTGATGGATGAAAGGTATACGGCAGCCAACGACTACGATCACTATCTCCGCTTTGCCATGACCGGCTGCCGCTTTTACCACCTGCCCAGGGTGCT
Source organism: Thermodesulfobacteriota bacterium (assembly GCA_049323655.1). Taxonomy (GTDB): domain Bacteria; phylum Desulfobacterota; class Desulfobulbia; order Desulfobulbales; family SURF-16; genus DB1. The sequence continues at coordinate 107,350 of JBMONO010000009.1, forward strand.
CTATTCCGTGCGCTGGCATGGACCGGCCCGAAAAACAGGGCAACACACCCAAAGCCGATACGCTACCCTGCTAACAGAATCGAAACAATGTGCAACCAGAGCGCGAAAGTTCCTTGTTTTCACCCAGCAGCATAACGACGAGAAATGACAGCATATACCCCTTTTTTCATACTCGGCCACCCCCGTTCCGGCACCACGGCGCTGGCACGGCTGCTCAACTGCTCCCCCCAGGTGGCCTGCCTCTATCAGGAAGGAAACCTCCTCTTCCGCCTCTGGCAAACCCTGCAGCGTACCGATGTGCTCACAGAACCGATCGGTGATCTTCTGGCAGATTTTGAGACAACAGCGCAACACAACCTTGTTCTTCGCTCTCCTGTGCAGCATTCTCCCAAACTGTGTTTCAGTGACGACACCATCCGGCAACTGATTGCCACCTATCAACAATGTCTGCAATCATCCCCGGACCCCAAAGAAATTTTCGCCAGGGTATCAAGCAAATTCTTTGCTCTTTTTGCCGACTACACCAAGGCCCGGGTGGTAGGCGACAAGGTCCCGGATTATCTTTTCATCCCCGACCACATCTCCGCCCCCCACCCGGATTGTCTGCTTATTGCCATAAGCAGAGACCCCAGGGCGGTCATTCACTCTGCCCTGGAATTCAGCAGAACCACTCTCCATCTTTTTGCCTCACCCAGCGCCTTTGCCATGGCGGTGGCCTATTGCATAAAACAAAAGGGTCTCGATGATTTCTTTGCCAATTTTGCCCCGGAACGCCGACTGTTCATCAAGCAGGAAAAACTGCAAAACTCCCCGCAGGCTGTGCAGGAAAAAGCACATGCCTTCCTGAAAATAGCACCACCTTCGGGGAATGAGGCCGGTGTTGCGTCACCAATAAAAGACTGGCGCCGGGAAATGAATAAAGAGGACCAGGATGCGGCTCTTGCTGTCTGTTGCGCCTTCGATCTTATGGAAAGAGATCATGAAATCCCCCCTTCCCTATCAGATAAAGCGGAAATCATCAAACAACTCTTCTCCTCCGCCGATGCTGAAATCGCGCCACTGGCCAGGCAGGCTGCCTTATTCTTCCACCGTTCAGAAGATGAAAAAAAAGAATTCGGGTTTACCTTGACCCACCTGGCTGATTACTTTTATAAACGATCCGCCTTTTCGCGGGCAGAATTGTTCTTCCAGCAGGCAGTAAGTTTTGTGCAGAATGACCCCATCCTCTGGTACAAATACGCCCTCCTCTGTTATGATACCAAACAATGCCAAACCGCCATCATCTGTCTGGAACAGAGCCAGCGGTATTGCCCTCCGGACCCCTATCATGCTTTTTTACGCGCCAAGATTTTTTATCTGCAGGGCATGGTGGCAAGACTCATGGGCGATGATGAAAATGCGACAAAGGCATTGCAGGGAGCCCTCAGGGCAAAGCCGGACTTTGCCCTGCCGTCTAAAATGCTGGAGATCCTCCAATCCTCAAAGGCCGCAAGACGATGAATGACGCGCAACCAGACTTTTTGCAAGCCAATATAATCCTGCTGCAGCAGCATAAGCCCGATTTGCTCACCTTTGCCGGGGCTGTCCAGGAGTTTGTTAATTTCGACATCGTTACCTCTCAGGACGGGCTGCTGAATATCAGGGCACCCCATCCTCTCACCAAACTTCCTGAACTGGTACATGACACCGCGCATCTTGCCGCTGGTTTTTCCGACCTGGTCGACCTCCTGACAAAAGAGCAGAACGCTATCATTTTTCAGGTCGGCATGGGTTTTAGCTACGAGATGAAGTTTCTTCTGCAGAAATTCCCGGGATTTCGCTATGTTATTCTTGAGCCGCATCCCCAGATATTTGCCGCGGCGCTCAAATCAGTAGACCTTTCTTTCCTGCTTGCCAATTCCAATGTTGTTCTCCTGGTTGGCAGCACCATCAATATCCCCAATCTCCTCCAACAGGAAGACGATGCGCTGCGCACCCTGCCGATGCACCTGGTTTCCCACCAGAAACTTCTTGAACTTTTCCCGGATATCTATAAACCGCTGTTCTCCAGGCTGCAGAGCGAACTCGCAAATTTTCAAGGGAAGCTACAGACCATTGTCAGACAGGGTCCCCTGCTCTTTACCAATACCATCACCAATGCGCCCCGCTTGAACGAATCCGCAACTGTGCAAGTCCTAAAGAATATCGCCCAAGGGCTGCCCGCGGTTTGTGTGGCGGCCGGTCCTTCCCTGACAAAAAACATAGCCCAGCTCAAGGGCCGGGAAAACAGCGTATTTATCATTGCCGTGGACAGTGCAGTCAAGGTGCTGATCGATCACGGCATCACCCCCCACATCATTGTGACCATTGATCCCATTGCGGCAAGCCTTGTGAAACTGCGGAATGTTCTTATTAAGCACGCCGATATTGCCCTGGCCTGGACGCCCGAGGCCTTCCCGGAAACCATCAGAGGCTTTCGAAATGGACCAAAGTTTGTCATTCCCGGCATCAATGATCTTTTCCGCCTCTACCTGGCACCCCTTTTTACCGGGCAGGATACCCCCTTTCCCCACATGCTCTCCGTTACCCATGCCGCCACCCAGTTGGCCAAAGTGGCTGGCTGCAATCCCCTCATTTTCATCGGCCTCGACCTGGCCTTAAGCGGCGAACAGGATCATGCCGAGGGCAGCCCCATTGCCTGGAAAAAATTTACGCAGGAGCAACGAATAAAAATCCCCGGCTGGAATGGCAGCGAGGTGGAAACCATTGCCGTGCTCAGAAACCAGCTGCTCGCCCTGCAGAGCATCATCAGCCAGAGCAAGGAGATGCGCTTTATCGACGCCACCGAGGGAGGTGCCCTGATTGCCGGCACCGAAATCATGTCGCTCAAACAGGCCCTTGACCACTATGCCGATAAACAGATGGCCTTTGCCATGGTTATCGACAGAATTTTTCACCAGGCCGCCAAGCCGGAGCGGGAGGCCATTGCTCAGAGGCTTCAGGACCTGCAGAAGGAAGTAAAAGCAAGCCGGAACACCGCGCAAACCGGTCTCAGCAATGGATTAGAGGCCAGGAAACAATGGAAAATCGCCAAAATCCCGAGCAAAAAAGCCCAGGCAATAAAGAAATTCAGAAAAGCTGTAATCGCCTCCGGCAACGCCTTTGACAAACTGATGAACCTCCTCGATCTGACCAATGCACTCTATCCCCTGCGCGCTTCTGCCCACCATGAGTTCATCTATGCCAGAAAAAAGTTTAATGAGGCCGCTGCTGAGAAAAATGCGGAACAGAGCATCTTTGATGAACTGGAACAGAACCTCGGCTATTTCAACTCCTGGATCACCACCACCAAGAAGGCAGAAGCGATCATCGAGCCGATCATCAAAGAGATGGCAGCCTGCGGCAAGGCCGGTAAAAAAGCCCCATGACCGGTAGCAACCAGAACAGAAGCGCCTTTATCACCGGCATCACCGGCCAGGACGGCAGCTATCTGGCGGAACTGCTGCTGGACAAGGGCTACCGGGTATGGGGTTTGGTGCGCCGGGTGGCCTTTGAGGACGAGGCGCACCGTATGCACCGCATCGCCCACCTGCTTGACCGGATAGAACTCATCCCCGGCTCGCTGGAGAGTTTTCCCAGCCTGTACAATGCCATACGAAAAATCAAGCCGGATGAGGTGTACCATTTGGCGGCCCAGAGTTACGTCAGCACCAGCTTCGAGGATGAATTTTCCACCTTGAACGCCAATATCAACGGCACCCACAATATCCTGGCCGCCTGCCGCGACCTGGTGCCCGATACCCGTTTCTACTTTGCCGGCTCAAGCGAGATGTTCGGCCGCCCCACCCGGGTGCCCCAGGATGAAAAAACCCCGTTTGAGCCACGCTCCGCCTATGGCATCTCCAAGGTTGCCGGCTTCCATCTCACCAAAAACTACCGGGAAACCTACGGCCTTTTCGCCTGCAGCGGCATTCTTTACAATCACGAATCACCGCGGCGCGGTTTTGAATTTGTCACCCGCAAAATCACCTCCCATGTGGCCAAGATAAAAAGGGGGTTAAAAGACAGGCTGGAGCTTGGGAACCTTGAGGCGCGACGCGACTGGGGCCATGCCCGGAAGTACATGGAGGCCGTCTGGCTGATGCTGCAGCAGCCCGAACCGCGGGATTATGTTATCTGTTCCGGCAAGACCCACTCGGTAAGAGAATTCTGCAGAATCGCCTTTAACTGTGTCGGCCTCGATTACCGGGATTACGTCCGGTCGGTGGATAAATTTTACCGGGCCGAAGACAGCGACAAGGTGCTGGTGGGCAGTCCCGCCCAAGCGGAAAACATCTTAGGCTGGCGTTACGATTATCCTCTGGAAAAAATGATTCAGGAAATGGTTGATCACGATCTTGCCCAGCTGCCCGCTGATCCTGGCGGGCACATGGCGTGATCAGCGGAGATCAGGAGACAAAGGGGCGGCAGCATGGAATCGCTGAGGAGCAAACTTGTCATCATCGGCGCCGGCCTTGCCGCCATGACGGCCGCCATCACCGCCCAGAAAAAGATTAACGATATTGTCCTGATTGATAAAGGAAACATATTTTCCAGCGGCTCCACCTTTCATAACCGCAACCGATGCTGGGGAATCACCCATGCCGTGGATGATCAGGAAAAAGATCTGCTCTTTCAAGCGATTCAGCAAATAAGCAGAGGGACAAATAATGCTCGCCTCAGTCATATTCTGGTTGAAGAGTCATCCTCAGCCTTCCGGCAACTGGAAAGCTTGGGGGTCTCGTTTCTCCGCGAGGCCACAGGGATGATCAAACGGGTACAGCCCTGTTTCTGTCCCCAGCCACTGGCTGCGATCATCACCTCTACAGATCAGGTTCACCGCTGTCTTGCCAGACGCCTCGCCAGAGGCAATATCCGTTTGCTGGAAAAAACCGCAGCCACGAAAATACTGCTTGATCAGAACAGAATCTCCGGGGTCCTTGCCCTGTCCCATGGCAGGGAGATACACATCTCCTGCCGGTCGGTAATCCTGGCCTGCGGCGGTGGAGCGGCCCTGTTCCCCCATCATATCGTCGATCCAGGGCTTGTCGGTGACGGCTATAGACTCCTGGACGACCTCGGCATTCCGCTCCATAATATGGAGTACCGCCAATGGGTCTGGGAAGACGTCTCTCCCATGGCCTCCCGTTTTCAGCTCAGTTATTTCGCTGACGGAAACCATCGTTTTCTTGACGCCACCGACACCGAAATCCCTCTCCCTCCGAAAAACTCCCCTCTCAGCCAATCGCGCCTCGGCCACGTCCCGATCAGCAATCTGCAGCCGGATAAAGAATTTGACTCACCCCTTCGCACGGCTGCAGAAACATCTGCCATCACGGTAGTCCGCAACTCGACCGGCGCAGTCATCAATCACATCCTTCCCCATGTCCAGGTTTGCCACGGTGGCGTACTGATTTCGGAAAATGGCGAGACCGGCATAAACGGCCTTTTTGCCGCAGGCGAAATCACCACCGGCATGCATGGCGGTGACCGGATCGGCGGCATGATGATAGCCAATTGTCTTGTCTATGGCAGACGGGCCGCCGAGGCAGCCAGCCGTTTGATCGGGTGATGATTTGTTTGGTTGCCCGACCGAGAGGTGAGAGGTCAGCCCGGCTCATCAGCATCGACCGCGCCCCGCCCCCCGAAGATCCGCACCCCTATTATGCTGATTTCATAGAGAATGACGAGCGGTACCGCCATGAGCAGCTGGTTGACCACATCCGGGGTGGGGGTGAGGATGGCGGCAATGACAAAGGAGAGGAGAAAGGCGTATTTGCGGTTACGGGACAGAAAGGCCCGGTCTACGATGCCGAGGCGGGCGAGCAGCACCATGAACACCGGCATTTCAAACGCCACCCCAAAGGCGATGAGCAGCCGCAGGCTGAGCGAAAAATATTCCTTGACCGTGGGCAGGGCGGTGAGAAAATCGGTGGTGTAGCCCATGAGAAAACGGAAAGCGGGCGGAAAGACGACGTAATAGCCGAAGGCGGCGCCGCCGAGGAAGCAGAAGGAGGAGAGCAGGGTGAAGGGGATGATCACCCGCTTTTCATGCTGATAGAGACCCGGGGCGATAAAGACCCAGACCTGCCAGAAGATCACCGGGCTGGCCAGGAGAATGCCGCAGACCAGGGCGAGCTTCAGATAAAAAAAAAGGCCTCCTGGTAGGAAGTGAAGATCAGGCTCGATGTCTCCGGCAACACCGCAAAGAGCGGCCGAACAAACCAGGCGCCGATCTCCTCGACAAAGGCGTAGGAGACGGCAAAACCGACAAGCACGGCAACAAGGGAACGAATGAGGCTGGTGCGCAGATCGCGCAAATGTTCGGTTAGAGCCTGTTTTTCAAATGTATCCATACTGGCTCCGGCCGGTATCGGGGAAAAGATGTCTCTCAGCAATCAAGATGGTCACGCAAAAAGTCAATTTCGGAGATGGCTAAGCCCAAAAAAACACTATAGTCGCCGGTCGCGACATGGTCAAGAACCAACCGAAGAAGAGTTGCGGAACGCGACAAAACCTGGTAAGCGAATAGCCAAAAATATCGTCACCATTTCGTTCTGTCATGCGGGACCAGGAGCCGTCACCGCTTCACAGGCAGAATTGTCCCCATCATTGCCGCGCGGCTCCCAAAGCAGGCTCCATGCTGACCCCAACCCAGAAAGAACGTTGCCAGGCCGGGCTGGAACGGCTGCGCAACCCGATCCTCCCTCTGGTCCAGCTGGCCGGCATGCTCTATCTGACCGGCCCCTTTACCGGACTCGCCGAACTGCTTGCCGAACTGCGCGAGCCGGTGGAAACAGGCGGTCTCCGCTATGACGATCCAGCGGCCCAGCTCGCCCCCTACCTTGCGGCGATGCAGCCTTACGAACGGCTCAAAATTCCCGGCCGCCCGGAACGGATCATTGTTGACGAGAACATGCAGGCCCCGGATCAATTCACCGCCCTGGCCGGCTGGGTCGGCCAGAACGTCCTGGCCCAGGAACTCGAAAAGATCAACAGCATGCTCTGCGGGCCCTGCAACTGCACCCTCTGCTGCATCGGCCCAGAGGAAGATGCAGCGCAGGAATTTTTCGAAATCCCGCTCACCGAAAAGGAAACCGCTCTTTTTCCCCTGCCGATCCGCAACGATGAACAGACCAGGGCCGCCACTCCGGCGGATGACCCGCCTTTACCGGTCGCCGGCATCCCATTTTATGCCCAGCCGGCCGCCCTCTACCGCTGGCGAAGCGGCTGGAGCATGATCCTGCCCCGGGGCAGCCGCTGCCCGCAGCTCGACCCGACCAGTGGCGGCTGTGGCATATACCCGGCCCGGCCGGCGGTCTGCCGGCTGCCCCAGATTTTTCCCTACATCCTTGAACGGGACGAGAGTCTGGACCGTGACTATGACGGCCGGCTGCTGCCGGGCTTTATCCTGCGCGACAAACTGCTGGCGGTCTGGGACTGCCCCTATGTCCGCGAGTTTCAGGAGGAGATCGCTGCATACGCCGCATTGTCGAGCGTCCAGCCGGTCTTTCGGGAAAACAAAGGGTAACTATGGCGATTGCTCGAAACATCCGCGACCGCAATCCTGCCTTCACTTGCCGCTGGTGATGACCTGAGCCCGGGAGGTAAAGGAGATGCCCTGCTGGCCTTCCGCCCCGATCATGACAGCTTCGACCAGCAGCGGGTTGACCGGCTGCGCCGCCTGCCACTCGACGAGAAAGTTGGCACCGGAACCGCCTGACTTGTCCTTCTGCGGGATCACAAAACGGGTTGATTCAAGCGGGCGGAGCACCACCGGCTGTTCGAGAAACTTCCTGATCATCTCCCCCCTGGTGCCGTAATAATCAACAGTGGTGAGGGTAACGGAGTGGCGCACGTCGACGTTGCGGATACTTAAAGTGGCGGTGAGCAGGATCGGCAGCTCACGGTTGCCGCCATAGATATGGGAGTAGACCGGCACATAAAGGGTTTGCCCCTGCGACAGAGGCACCGCCTCATCCGCCCGGCACGGCATGGAAAAACCGCTGATCGTCATACTGATCATCATCAGCACCAGGCGGCACCAGGACAACTTTTTCATGGTGTATCCCCCTTGCCATCGTTTGATGGCCTTTCTCCCTGCTCTACTCTTTCACCGGCAACCGGCTGCATCTCACCTTCCTTCTCTGCTGGATGATCTCCCCCCCGCAGCCACCAGAGTGGAGAGATTTTACGAATTTTGCGAGAAGGAAGGGCCTCCCAGTAAATACGGCGCGGGGGCGGCGGGGCAGCCGCAATCGGCAGCACCGTATCGCCGGTGATGATGAAATCGACCGGCACGTCCCAGCAGGCGCAGGGCAACGGCTCGGTCACGATCTGCTCCGGCAGGGCCAGCACCATGACCGTTGGCCGGTCTGCCAGGGTGCCGTGGGCGGCAAAAATTGCATAACTCAAATCAAAAAAACCCTGCCCGTCGCCAAGCCGACTGCCACCGGTATCGATTGCCAGGGCATCGGTGATGAGCAGGGAGAGTGACAGACGGCCAAGATCCTGCCGGGTCATTTTCGCGGCGAACCGCGCCATCCCCTTAACGGTGACAGCGCGGGGAAGATCACGAAAGGCGATGGAGTTGGGCCGGAAACGGTAGAAGCCGTCCTTCAAACCAGGCCCGGGCATGATAAGCTCCTTGCCGTCCAGCAGGCAATTGATCCGCACCTGATGAAGGAAGGCCGATGGGCCGACGAAAATCCGGGATGCCGCCTTGTAGCGGGGATGCCGGCGCAGCTGTTCCGCCGCCCGGCCGGAAACAACCGCCGGGACTCCGCCTCCCTGCCTGGTCAGCTCGTCACGAAGAAGCTGTTTTCGGCGTTGCAGGTCGAAAGTCGGTTCGGGTAGCGGCACGGCGACGAAATCAGGCTGACGTCTTTTGTCAGAGAGGGCGTTGCTTCTTGTTTTCGCTCAGCACCTGCAGCGACTTGTTCTGAAAAGGTCGGGCAACCGAGTTCAGGGCAATTTTACCGGAGGGATCGCTGCCGCTTCCGATCGCGGCCAATTGGGCCTTGCGGGCAAAACCATACTCCACCAGACGGCTGATGTCATGCCACATGGTTTCGCTGCCCATCAGGGCAACAACGATGGCGTCGTTACCCCGGCTGAACTTGCCGACATAGGTCTGTCGGGCGGCGTTGGTGTAGCCGGTCTTGCCGCCCACCGCCCCTTCGACCTGCCACAGCGCCTTGTTGTGATTGCGCAGAACCTGGCCGAAACGGGTCTTAACCTTGGTTTTGCGCATCCGCTCGGCAAACTCCCGGTCCCGCATGGCCTTGTCAAAAACCACTGCCAGGTCGCGGGCCGTCGACATCTGCCCCGGCGCGGTCAGGCCGCTGGCCGTCTTGCACACCGTGTTCGTCGCCCCGAGCGATCGCGCCTTACTGGTCATCAGCCGGGCAAAACTCTGTTCGGAACCAGCCACCTTCTCGGCAATGGCGACACTGGCGTCATTGGCCGAGGCAAGCAGTACCGCATTGATCATGTCATCCGCGACATAGGCTTTGCCGGGCTGAATATTGATCTTGGAACGGGGCATGCTGGCGGCACGCTGACTGGCAGTGACGGTGTCGCTGTCACGCAACGACTCGATGGCAATAAGCCCGGTCAATACCTTGAGGGTGCTGGCCGGCTGAGCGGGACGATCCGGATCATGGGCATAAAGCACCGCACCGGTCGTGGCGTCCATGATGATGGCGCTGCGCGAGGAGAGTTTGCGGCGGAAGCGGTCACCGGATTCCACCCGGCCGCTTGTTGTCATTGCTGCCGGCGCCCCACCCTTTGGTGCCGTGACTCCGGTGCTTTTTGCCGGGAATTTATGCTGCGTCTCCAGGAGAAAGGGACCTGCACCCCGTTTGGCAAGAGCCTCGCCGCCGCTGGCAAGAATCAAGAGGACACCGAGGACGACAACAGACAAGCGGGTCAGGAAAGGGGTGGGAGAAGAGATCATGGGCATACGGGGTTATGGTTCTCGAAGAAAAGGTCCGGCGGCAATCACCCGCCGGTCCACTATCCTGCCATCTTTTCACCTTATAAAAGAGGTGTCGGAAAATCAAGACATTTTCGCCGGAAAAAATGGTCATCCCATTGTTTTCATGGCATATTCATTCGCATCATCCGCGCCCCCAATCATCCCGGCCACGATCCTGACGCCATTTACAAATGATACCAATATGATAGAAACAAAAGCCGTCATCACCAGCCAGACCGTTTCCTGGTCCGGTATCCACTTGTATGTGCTGCGCCGCGACGCCACGGCGATCCACCTCACCTTTGATGATGCCCGGCATCAGCAGGCGCTGCAGGAGCTGCAACCAGCATGCGCCGTTGCCATCGTTCCACCGGCAACGCTCGCAACCGACGCCCTGCTCGCCCTGCTGCGCGACAATCATTCCTTTGCCGAATACAACGAAAACCCTTTCATTATCCAGGCAACACCATTCCAGCGCCAGGTCTGGCAGGCACTCTGCACCATCGGTTTCGGCACGACCGCCACCTACGGAGAAATTGCCGCGATGCTCGGCAATAAAAAAATGGCCCGCGCCGTCGGCCAGGCCTGCGGCGCCAATCCCATTACCCTCCTCATCCCCTGCCATCGAGTGGTGGCAAGCAGCGGCATCGGCGGTTTTGCCGGCGGTCCGGAGATAAAAAAGCGCCTGCTTGCCCTGGAGAAGGAGGCGCATTGGTAGCCGCCTGCACCTGATCGCGCAATATAAAGCAGGAGTATCGAGCCTTGAACAACACCATAGGCCGGAAGTGGGGTCGGGAAACGTTCCGGGCGTGGCGCCACCCATCACACCATGTCGAGCATGACCTGACTGATCTGGTCGAGCGGCACGATCCGGTCAACGCCGCCGGCGGCGATCGCCTCACGCGGCATGCCGAAAACGACGCAGCTTGCCTCGTCCTGGGCGATGGTGCGGGCACCGGCCTCGTGCATCTTCAACATGCCCTGGGCGCCGTCCCTGCCCATGCCGGTGAGGATGACGCCGATGGCGTTGGCGCCGGCGTAGGTGGCGACGGAGTGGAAGAGGACATCCACCGCCGGCCGCTGATGACAGACGAGGGGACCGCTCTTGACGTTGACATAGTAGCGGGCGCCGCTGCGACGCATGACCATGTGAAAGTTGCCGGGCGCGAGCAGGGCCAGCCCCGGCAGCACGGTGTCGCCATCCTCCGCCTCCTTGACCCGGATCCGGCAGAGGCTGTCGAGGCGCTGGGCGAAGCTGGCGGTGAAGTTGGCCGGCATGTGCTGGACGATCATGATGCCGGGTGCGGTGGGCGGCAGCCGGATCAGCACCTCTTTCAGCGCCTCGGTGCCGCCGGTGGAGGCGCCGATGGCAATGACCTTGTGGGTCGATTCGGTCAGCGACCGTTTGCTGGCCAGCGCCGGCCGAGCGCTCTGGGCGACGGCGGCCTTTTTTAGCAGATCAGCCGGCCGCACCCGGGCCGCGGCGCGGATCTTGTCGGCGAGCTGGACGCTCATGTCGCCGACCGAGTAGGCCTCGCCCGGCTTGGATACCACATCCACCGCTCCAGCCTCCATCGCCTCCAGGGCCAGGGCGCCGCCCTCACGGGTCAGGGAGCTGACGATGATCACCGGCAGGGGGTAGTGCTTCATGAGCTTGCGTAGAAAGGTCAGCCCGTCCATCCGCGGCATCTCGATGTCAAGGGTGAGGACATCAGGTTGCAGCTGGATGATCTTGTCCCGTGCCACATAGGGGTCCGGCGCGGCGCCGATCACCTCGATGTCCGGCTGCCGGGACAGCTCCTCGGTGAAGATCTTGCGCACCACGGCGGAATCGTCTACCACCAGTACCTTAATTTTTTCCATAGCTACAGACTCAGCAGTTCTTCGGCTCTGGCCAGTTCGGCGTGCAACTCAGCGAGGCAGTGCTCCACCATTTCCATGGAAATGGCGAAGCGGGCCAGCCCGTCGCCATGCAGTTCCGCAGCCAGGCCGTCCGCCCCGACACCGATGCCAAGCGACAGAACCAGTCCGTTGCTGAGGGCAACGAGGGCGGTCAGCGGCGGTCGCTGCATGGCGTCGGCGTGATGATGGTCGCGCACCGCAGCCACCAGCTCCGGGGCGAATTGCCACTGTTCCAGGATCATGCCGCCCAGGGCGGCATGATCGATGCCTATGACGCGACGCTCCGCCTCGACAAAGGAGCAGGACTCCTCTTCCACCACGGTGATGATCCTGGCCAGGTCGTCGGCAACAAAACCGCTCAGAAAACGCTTGCCGATATCGTGCAAAAGACCGGCGGTAAAGGCGGCCCCTGCCTCTACCCCGGGAATGTGACGGACCAGAATCCTGGCCATGATGCCGCAGGCCACCGAATGGCGCCACATCTGACCCGGTTCGAGGACATAGCCCGCGCCGGCCGCGCCCTGGTAAAAGCGGGCGCAGCTGCTGGTAACGATGATGTCTTTTAACGTCTCATGGCCAATGACCAGCAGTCCTTCCTCCAGGGAGGTCACCTTGCGGGGCAGGCCGAAGTAGGCGGCATTGCAGATTTTCAGGACATTGGCGGTGGTGACCGGATCATACTGGATCGCCTCGGCCAGGCGATGCACCGTCACCGCCGGATCCCGGATCAACTCCATCACCCGTTCCGTCACCCTGGGAAAGGGGGGAACATGGCGGACCATGCCCATGATTTCTTCAACGCGGCTCACAGGTCGAACTCCCCCCGTCCCGAGACTTTCAGGACCACCCGGCCGGAGGCGATTTCCAGGCTGACGGTCCGGTTGACGCAGCCGCCGACATCTTCGGCGTCGATGACGATACGATTTTTGGCAAACAGACGGCGCAGCAACAGGTAATTCCGCTTGCCGATATTGAACAGACCGGTGGGATCGAGGATCTGGGCGCCGCCGACCACCTTGACAACGAGCCGGCTTTTCACCGCCCCAAGCCGGTAGGCCTCCTTGAACAGGGCGGGGATGCCGGTATCGGCGAACATAAAGGGGTTCTTCTCCGCCCGTTCCCGGTCGAGCCTCGACTCCGGCAGCATGTAGTGGAGCAGGCCGCCAACCCTGACCACCGGATCCCAGATAACAACAGCAATACAGGAACCGAGTGAATAGGTGATCAGGATGTCCTTGTTCTCATTGCTCACCTTCATGTCGGAGATACCGACAACGACCCTCATGACTGCTTCCGCTCCGACCGCACCGCGCCATTCTTCAACCCGATATCGCGTCCTGCCGGCCGGGAAAACCCGAACCCGCGATCTTCCCACAGTGCTGTCATGACAGTTTCCGGTATACGGTTGTCGCTGCCTGGCGGAAGCGATGGTTAACATTCGACAGGCTTTCGGAATGGCCGATAAAGAGATAACCGCCCGGCGCCAGACAGTGATAAAATTTTTCCACCAGCTCCATCTGGGTTTCCCGGGTAAAATAAATCATCACGTTACGACAGAAAATCACATCCATCTCCCCTTTCCAGGGAAAGGGATCCATCAGATTGAAGCGCCGGAAGGTCAGGGTGCGGCGCAGCTCATCCTTGACCTTGACAAAGCCGGCGCACTTTCCGACCCCCTTCTGAAAAAATCTGCGCAGATGCTCCGGCGGCACCTTGTCCACCTTGTCCATGGCATAGATACCTACTTCCGCCATTGCCAGCACCCGGGTGGAAATGTCGGTGGCCAGCAGGGAAAAACGAAAGGCCGGGTGGGCGGCGGCAAAGGAGGAAAGAACCATGGCCAGAGTGTAAGGCTCTTCCCCGGAAGAACAGGCGGCGGACCAGACCTTCATTACTGCCGATGTCTGGCCGCTTTTCAGGAAGCCGGGCAACACCTCGGTCTCGAGAAAATCAAAATGGGCCTTTTCCCGAAAAAAGCTGGTGAAATTGGTGGAGACGCAGTTGATGAGATGAACAAGTTCGGCGCCGCTTTTGTCCCGCACGACATAATCATAATAGGCGGAAAAGGAGGTGATACCGCAGGCGCGCAGCCGTTTACCGAGGCGGGCATTAAGCAGCTCCTTTTTTTCCGGCTTGAGAAAGATGCCGGTCTGGGCAAAGACCAGGGCGCTGAACTTTTTGAAGTCATCATCGGTGAGCCGACTCTGCTGTATGACAATATCCATCCATGCGCCTCGCGGGCCGGCGGCCGTGGGTTAGATCGCAGCCAGCCTGGCCCCTGCTTCGCCGACCACCTCGTCCACATCGATCAGGATCTTCACTTTGCCCTTGATCTTTGCCATGCCGAGAAAATTTTCCATGTCCATCTCGCCGCCGCCGAACGCGGGCGGCGGTTCAATCTCGGATTCGGCGATGTTGAGCACCTCGGAAACCGAATCGACAATCATGCCGACCATGATAACTCCGGACTCGCCCTGCACCTCGACGACGATGATGCAGGTCCGTTCATTGTATTCCCGGGACTCCATATTGAACTTAAGCCTCAGATCGAGCACCGGAATGACGCTGCCGCGCAGGTTTATCACTCCCTTGATGTAACGCGGCGTGTGCGGCACGGCGGTGATCTCCATCATGCCGATGATCTCCCGCACCTTGAGAATGCCGATCCCGTACTCCTCCCGGCCCAGATCAAAGGTCAGATACTTGCCGGCCAGATCCTTGACGGACTGCCTTCCTCCCGCCTGTACGTTTTCACCATATGCCATGTGCGTCTCTCCAGTCATAAGACTTTTTCTTCTCGAACGGCGCACCAATCTGGAGCTTATCCACAAACAAGCTCCTCGTCATTCGCTTTGCCGCCGCCCAGTTCATCGGCCAGATTGATCAAGCCGGCAAGGTCAAGGATGAGGCCGACCCGGCCGTCTCCCAATATGGTGCCCCCGGCCACGCCTCGAACATCCTTCATGTACCCACCGAGACTCTTGATGACCACCTCCTGCTTACCGAGCAGTTCATCCACCAGCAAGGCGCGCTGCCGGCCTTCGTTTTCAATGACAACGACAAGGCCCTGGCTGATCTCACGGCAGGCGTCAGCCACCCCGAACAATCGGTAAAGCCGGATAATCGGCACCAGCGAATCCCGGATGAGCAGACACTCGCCCCGGCCATGCACGGTATTGTAATGCTCCATCTGCGGGCGCATTGACTCGCGGATGGCAATGGTGGGGATAATATAACGTTCCGGCCCGACCCGGACGACGATGCCGTCGATAATGGCAAGGGTCAGCGGGAGAAACATGAGAAAGAGCGACCCTTCTCCCGGTGTACTTTGCAGCTCGACCTTGCCGCGCAGCTTCTCCACCCCTTTTTTGACCACATCCATGCCGACCCCGCGGCCGGAGACATCGGTGATTTTGTCGGCAGTGGAAAAACCGGGGAGAAAGATAAGGTTGTTGATCTCATGATCACTCCGGTCGTCATCCGCATCGATCAGCCCACGCTCGATGGCCTTTTGCCGGATCTTTGCCGTATTGACACCCTCGCCATCGTCGGCGATTTCGATGACGATGTTGCCGCCCTTCTGATAGGCGCTGAGTTTGACCGTGCCGGACTCCGGCTTGCCGGCCCGGACCCTTTCCTCCGGCAACTGAACTCCATGGTCAACGGAATTACGGATCATATGGACCAGCGGATCATAGATGGAATCGACCATGTTGCGGTCGATTTCCGTTTCCTCGCCCTCCATCACAAGATCCACCTTCTTGCCGGTTTTTTTCGACAGATCACGGACCAGACGGGTCATTTTCTGGAATGTCTGGCGGATCGGCACCATTCGCATCGACATGGCGGTTTTCTGCAGCTCGGTGGTGATTCGGGTGAGCTGGGCGAAGTCCTTGTTGAGCTTGGGGTCGGAGATCCCTTCGATGAGCGGATTGTGGCGGACCATGGCCTGCATGATGACAAGTTCGCCCACCGCGTTGACCAGCCCATCCAGCTTGCTGACATCGACCTTGATGGCGGCCTCGACGTTTTTTTTGCCGCCGGCCCCGGCCGCGGGCATTGCCGTATCGGCGCGCACCGGGGCATCCGGTGATGCTGGCGCAGGCTCCAGGGACACGGCGGTCGGCATCACCGCGGGAGCAGGGGGCGGCTCCTGCCGTTTTTCCGACCGGCTCCGACCACCCGGCACCGGCAAAACGGACTCCTCACCGCGCTGACACCGACTGATCCGCTCCAGGAAATCGGTGATGTCATAGCGCTGGTAGAGGGCCGGCCCCTTTTCCAGCACATCGCTGACATTCTGGATCATGGTGCGGAGATAATCGCCGACGCCGAGGACGATGTCGATGATGTCCGAATTCATGGCCAGCCGATTGTTGCGGACATCGTCAAGCAAGTTTTCCGTGGCATGGGCCAGCTTGTTGATCGTCGTCAAATTGAGGAATCCGGAGACGCCCTTGATGGTATGGAAAGGCCGGAAGATGTTGTTGATGATCTCCGGGTCGGCCGGATTCTGCTCAAGCTCCAGCACGTTAAGCTCGATGGTTTCCAGATGTTCGAAGGCTTCGACGATAAAGCCGCTGATCAGATCGCTGTCCTTGAGAAAATCGGGAACCTGTCCCTGCTCCAGGGGCGACGGGTGTTCCATCACGGTCTCCTCGCCGGGGCCCTCTTCATCCTTGCCATTCGCCATGATCCGGCTGATCAGGGCAATGGCCTGTCTGGCCCCGCCCCCCCCTTCTTCCGTCCCGGCGACACCGTTGCCTTTACGCGCCATGAGCCCGCTGATCAACTGCAGATGATCAGCAATATCGGGAACATGATAGGCGACGTTGTTGACCGCGACATCCTGGACATGGCCGATCATGATCTTCAGGGCATCGGCGACCCCGAGCACCACTTCGATGACATCGCTGTCCATGGCCATTTTTCCGTTCCGCACCTCATGAAGCAGGCTCTCGGTGGCATGGGCGAGACGGCTTATTTCCTCCAGAGCCAGGCTGCCCGCCGTTCCCTTGATGGTATGAAAGGCCCGGAAAACCGCATGCACCACTTCCTGATCATCCGGATTTCTTTCCAGAGAGAGCACGCCGTTTTCAATGCTGCCGAGATAATCGGCCGTCTCATCGAGAAAGCAGTCGAGCAACTCCCGCTCCTTGAGAAAGGCTGGCTCGTCATGCCGTCCGCGGACCGGAGCGGCCACAGTCTTCTCCAGCAACGCCGGATCAATTTGCAAGCCAATTTGCTGAAGATGAGTGCAGAACTGGCCAAGAAGGGCACGATCACCTCCCCCTGCTGCCGCCTGCTGCTGCATACGGGCAACACATTCACCCAAATTTCGGTAGCTCTCGGCGCTGTCCGGCAGCTCACCCATGATGATCTGCTGCAGCGCCTGCTGAAAGGCAAGAACCATCCCTCCCAGCAGGGAAAGGGAAGAGAGATCGGAGCTGGCGCGTAATTTTTCCAGCAGCTCCAGCAGTTCTCCGACGGAAGAGAGGTCGCCCGGCTCGATCATCATGATCTTCAGCGCCATTTCATCAAGCAGCTCGTTGATACCCTGTTGCTCACCGGTCATGCAAAACCTCGAACCTGAAAGGGAAGAACGGGATGAGGCAGGGAAAATTCCTTGCTCTCTTTTATATTTGCCCAAATCGACATTTTTTTTTCAAGCTTTTACCAAACAATTGATGGTTTCGCAAAAAATCGCAAACCATGGCAGGCGGGGAAGTGAAAACAACGAGTTACAATGCATTGCCCGTCGGAATCGTCGCTTTTTACGATTCCGACGGGCAATTACCGTGCAACAGCACTCGATTCTTCACCGAGCAGGCCCGGATCGATCTGACGCAGTTCGTCCTCAATGGCCTGCAGGTTCTGCGTCACCTTATCGATGATCTCGGCCCGGGGATATTTTTCCGTGACCTGGCGCAGTAACCGGCGGGATTCGAGAAGCAGTCGGCCTTTCACCGTCGGGTCGTTCTGCCGGCGTGCCTTGAGAAAAAGGGCCGCTGCCTCTTTACGAACTTCCGTGGCCGCCTGGGTTGACACCTCGACTATTCGCGCCTCGGCCCGGTCACGCCAGGAGGGCTCCATACCAAGTTCTTCGAACAGGGCAAGGGCCTCGGCAAACTGCATATGGTCGACCATGGCCTCTGCCTCCTGCCACCTGCTTTCCAGCTCCTCCTCAAGCCCTGTTGTCGGCGGGACGATTACCTCTCCCATCGGTGCCGGCTCGCCGGGCACCACCGCCTCTTCCGCCGGCGCGACCGTCGCCGGCAACGCTATGCCGGCCACCAGTGAACGGGCGGCCTCGGTATAAACTGAAGCAGGAAATTCTTCCTCCAGTTGCCGTACGCTGTCCAGCACCGCCTCCGGCGGATTGCCGGCCTCATGAGTGAGCCGTCCATAGAGGGCCTGCCGGAAGAGATCAAGCTCCCTGCCATGCGCATCGTGACCATCAAGAAGAGAGAGCATCTGGCCAATATTGCCCTCCTCCCGTTTCAGCGCGGTAAAGAAGCGGGCAACGTGCTGATATTCACGCCGAGCCGCCGAATAATCGCCCAGGGCAAAGAAAATCTCTGCAGCCTGCAGGCGCAGAGGCCAGCCCTCCATCGCGTTAGCCGCGCCGGCCACCTCCAGCAGAACATCTGCGGCCTCGGCCAGCCGACCTGCATCCTTTAAGGCCTGACCATAGATGCGTCGGACCTCGATACCGGCAGCCATCTCGGGATTGGCGGTCCGCAGGTTTTCATAGGCGCTGATCACCCCGGCCGGATCGCCCTGCTGTTGCCGGTAACGGAGAACATCCCCGCCCTGACGTGCCACAATATCACGATACTTTTCGAGCTGTCCCGGCAAGGCGGCGGCGGCCACGGAAAAAACGGACTCGCATTGCGTTTCGGCAAAGGTAATATCCTGCCGCAACACGGCAAAAGGGGCGGCTGGATTGTCGGTTGCCAGGGGGGCATCCTCTTCCAGCATAACGGCAAGCTGTTCATAGCCCTTGGCAACCGCTGTCAGCAATTCATAGCACTGATCCCATTTCGCCTGATCCGGCAAGGGATAATCGTACATGGCAAAGCTGCCGGCCAGTTCTCGCCACTGTTCCATCCGCGTTCGATAGGTATCGTGCCTGGTCGCGACAAAGGCCGCATCCGGCAGGAGATCGCCGAGGCGAAGGAGTGGAGCCGGGGGAGGAGGCGGGGCGGGGGCAACGGGGCCGGGCGCCGGCTGAACAGCTTGCGGAGCCGGCGCCGGATGGCTCTCCTCGTAAGGAGGCACCTTTTTTTTCGGCGAAACCGTTTCCCAGGTCGACCGTGCGGCACCGCAGCCGGCCAGAAGGGAAATCAGGCAGGCTGCGCCAAGCAGATTGCCCGTGATGGACCAGATTGTTGGACGTGACATTGTTATATGCCTCATTTTATTCATTGTTGCTGTTCTGCCAGTATGGACGGAAGGTGCGCTCCACCTCCACCTCCCCGCCGGGCAAAGTCTTTCCGAAGGTGACGACCGCGGCTCGTGTCTGTTCGCCACCGCTCACCGGCAGCCCGCCGGTGGCCTCGCTGACCGGGACGGCAACCTGCCCGAGCTCCGGGTAGACGAGAGGCACCTCCCCCTGACCACTAAATGCCAGATCAACAATATCAAGGGCAGTGGCGTATTTCTTGGCGCGCACAACACTGGCGGCCGTCCTGGCCCAGATCGGCAAGGCCCCGCTGGAACCGGCGATGCGGGTTGAACGCCGGGTCATCGGTCGGTTGTCGTCAAAACCGACGTAAGCGGCAACGGTATAGAGTTGTTCGTTCACGGTCAGACTTGCGCCCCGGTCATGGATGGCCGGCACCGCGCCGGCAAAAGAAGCGTTGGTGAAACGGTTCGAGGTGCCGGTCTTGCCGAGTACAGGCACCCGCAGGCCAAGCTGGACCAATTCGCCTCGCAGCACCGGATCATCACTTGCGAGCAGCACATTGTCGGCGGCATAGCGGCCGGTACCGAAACGTACCACGTTGCGCAGGATGTCATTGACCGCAAGGGTCGTTCGCGTGTCCAGCAGCCGTCGCCGGCTGACCGGGGTTGCATAGATGATGTCTCCGTCCGCCGACTCAATCCGGTCAAGCAGGGCAAGACCCGGATTTTCATCTTTGCCGGCCCGGAAGACAAATCCGGTCGTCAATGTTTCATAGACCCGGGCCAGCTCGAAGAGACTGACGACATTGGAGCCAAGCGGAAAAGAGAGCACCGGTTCGAGTGCACTGGTCACTCCCATTTCCCGGGCAAGGGCAATGAGATAGCGCAGGCCGGCCAGTATCCGGAAATCACGAATGGCATGGAGGACCTCGTCGTCATAGGGCGGCAGGGCCGTGAGCTTGCCCAGCGCCTCATCCATGTGTGAACCAAGCAGATCGACCGCGGCCACACTGAGCTGATCGTCGATGCGGACACTGCCGACAAAATCACGGCGCTCCAAGTCGGTCATCTGTTCAAGCTGCGCGAACAGCGCCTGGCGGAGAACCGGTCGCCAGTCCGCTCCCGGGGTGCCGTCCGTATATTTGAGGCGATAGCGGCCTTCGCTCGTCGCCCCGCCGATGGTCCGGGCGTACAGACCGGGGATAAAGATCCCGGCGGTCTCCGGTCGCTCCAGTTCCGCGAGAAACTGGCGCTGCAGTTTGCGGTACCGCATGAAATTGCGGCCAACGATCTGGGCGCGAATGCCGGCCTCTTCACCCGACACGTCATCGGTCAGGGCGTCAAGCTCACTTTCAAAACGGTCGCTGTAATGGATGAACGCCAGGTTGTTGACATCCTCCTGATGGCCATCAAAGATCAGATCAGCCTCACTCGCCGCGATCGCCTGTTCGAAGGCAGCCTGCTCCAGGGCTGACTGTTCCACCAGGATGCCCATCTCATCGCGGACCCGGCGCACATAATCCTGATACGACTCCCCCTTTTCCCGCCCCATGCCGACATGGGCGACCAACTCTTTGAACTGGGCAGGAGTCAGCTTGTCACAGAGATGGTACAGCAGCCAGACCGAGGCGACGTTTTCCGAATGAACGCCGGCCCAGTTCATGGAAACCCATTTATGGGGGCTGACGTGATCGGGCCGGGGTATATACGCCTGTCGATGAAAAATAAAGATATTGCGGGCATTGTTAAGCGGGTCGAGGGGATTCCAGCCGAGCTGGATGGCCGCGGCGTAGAGTAACGGCTTCATCGCCGATCCCATCGGTCGCTTGCCTGCCACTGCCCGGTTATAGTGGAAATTATCCATGCCGCCGACCAGCGACTGCATCCTGCCCTGCTGCATGACCAGCGCCGCTCCCTGCAGTTCGGGATATTTTTCCAGGTCAAAACGGTATGTCCCGGGTTCCCTGCCGATTTCCCGCAACGAGACAAAAACCAGATCACCGGGCCGAATCTCCCGCAGCAGCATGGGGAGATCCCGGCGAGAAGCTGAACTCCAGCGCTGGCCCTGGTACTGCACCAGGGAAGACAGCAGCGGCAGCAGCCCCTCTTCATCAATGATCCCCTGCCTCGTCCCCTCATCGCCGTTTTCTGCAAATTCGATCAGGATGGCGGCCGGTGATCCGTTCCGGACCTCCCTGACCCGGGCGACGAAAAACTGGCCCTCAATCGGGTCACGGGCCCCGAATGGCATCTCGGCGTAAAGCTTCTGCAACTCCCGGCCATTGTAACCGCGCAGTCGCACGTCAAGCCGGCTCAACTCGCGCTGAACGGCAAAGAGAGTCCCCTCCTGTAACACCTTATCAATACTGGTGAAGATCCGCACCCCGGAGGTGGCGACGTTGTCGATCCCATAATCCTTAAGAGCCGCCTCCACTTCAGGGTCATCCAGTCCGTCTTTGACGAGATCCATCAAGGTATTGAGCCGGAACTGCATCGTCCCCTGTTTAAAGGGAATTTCCCGATTGCACTCCTGGGCCATCTGCTCCGCGGTAATCATGCCGAGGTCGGCCATCTGCCGCAGCACATAAGCGGCCCGCACCCGAGCATTCTCCCTGGCCCGGACGACTTTCTCCTCATCCCGCTGGATAAAAGGATTATAATAATTGGGACGCTTGACGCTGCCGGCGATAAAGGCCGCTTCCAGCAGATCGAGATCACCGGGTTTTTTGTCGAAATAATAGCGGGCCGCCACTCCGAGACCACGGCCATTACCGCTGACATAAAACTGGTTGGCATAAAATTCGAGGATCTTTTCCTTGGAATAATGGCGTTCCAGCCGCAAAGCAAAGAGGAGCTCAGTCAGTTTGGCCCGAATGGAACGGCCTTGTCGCTCAAAGAGATTTTTCGCGGTCTGCTGGGTGATGGTGCTGCCGCCCTGCACCACTCTGCCGGCTCGGAGATTGACGAGCATAGCCCGGGCGAAACCAGGAAGATCGACCCCGTGATGCCGAAAAAAATGATGATCCTCCGCAGCAACGATGGCCTGAACAAAATTTTGCGGCAACTCCTCATAAGTCAGATACTGGCGGTGGGCGTCCTGGAAAAATACCCCGATCTTGGTCACCCCATCCGCGTAATAAACAGGGCTTTCCATGGCCAGGATTTTTCTGATATTGTCCTGCCTGATCGCATCGCCCGGGGCGAAAACAACCAGCCACTGATACAATCCGACCGCGCCGATCACGGCCAGAAGAAGGACACCGAGAAAAATATATGGAATTTTTTTCATCGTTCGCGTACAAAGGAGAAATGAATCACTACTCATAGTGAAGCAGGGGGAAAAAGTCGGCATTTTAACAACACCGACTGTTTTCCCGAGATCAGCCGGGCAATCGTCCGCAGCTGCGTCAGCAGCAGTTCAAGACTATTTAATTGCATTTCGCTTCCGTGTCATGTAAGAAATCATCTTTTCATGCATGACGGTTTCATCAGCCTTTTTCCGCAACGCTTTGCACCGGGCCGGAAAAATTCTGTCAGGATGCGAAAACAACATTCAGCATGGGCGCCTGACCTGTGATAACACAGAACAGGGCGCGTCCGCCAACCGCAAAAGTGAAAAAATGCGACGTTCATCCTACATTTTTTGCCTGCCGTTCTTCCTGACTCTCCTCTGGGGTTGCGCTGCCACGGATACTTCCCGCCAGATCGCCGCACCCGCGGACCTCTATTATGATACGGCCGAGGCGGACGACCAGTCGGCTGCCGATCAGACCCCCGCCGAACCGGAGACAACGGTGGCCGAGGAACTCAGAGAACTGGCAAAGCTGGGAATCTGGACACCGCAGACCCGTTATGAGTTAGAGGAAGAGGTCAACTACGATTTCCCGATGGCCATGAACAAGGAAGTCGAATTCTATCTCGACTTTTTCCAGAACAAACAACGGAAACTCTTCAGTCGCTGGCTGGAACGATCGACCCGTTACCTGCCGATGATCAAAGAGGAATTACGCGGGGCCGGTCTGCCCGAGGATCTTGCCTACCTGCCGCTGATCGAAAGCGGCTACAGCCTCACCGCCTTTTCCACTGCCAAGGCCGTCGGGCCCTGGCAGTTCATGCGGCCCACTGCCCTTGATTACGGCCTGGAAATCAATAAATACGTCGACGAACGGCGGGATCCGGAAAAATCAACCAAAGCGGCCGTCTCCCTGCTCGCCAATCTCTATGACATGTTCGGCGACTGGCATCTGGCCGTGGCTGCTTACAATGCCGGCTGCGGCAAGATCAAAAAAGGTCTGGAAAATTACCAGACCAACGATTTCTGGGAACTTGCCCAGCAGCAGTATCTAGCCGACGAGACCAAGCATTTCGTGCCGAAGCTGATCGCCGCCATCATGATCGCCAAAAACCCGGAAAAATACGGCTTCACCGGCATCAATTACGAACCGCCGCTGGCCTACGAAACCGTCGAGGTGCCGGCCGGCACCTCGCTGCTCGCCGTCCAGGCCGCCTGCAAGGCCGATCTCGAGACGCTGCGCAATCTTAACCGGCAGCTACCGCAACTGATAACCCCGCCCGGTGCCGAAACCTACACACTGAAGGTGCCGGTGGGCAGCAAAGAGATGGTGCTTGCAAACCTGCCCAGAGTGCGGCCCACCATCTCTGTCGAGTATAAAACCCATGTGGTGGAAAACAGGGGTGAAACCCTGACTCAGATCTGTGCACTGTACAATGTCAGCAAAACAACCCTGCTCAAGGCCAACAATCTCCGCACCTCGAAGCTGACCGTTGGCCAGCGCCTGCAGATCCCGACCCGGACGACCAACTATGTCGTCATGGACGAGAGCTCCCCAGCCCTCGCCGCGGCCCAGCCGGGCATGGTGCTGCATGAGGTCAAGGCGGGTGAAACCCTTTCCTTCATCTGCAGGCGCTACAATGTGCCGACGGAGATGGTCGTTGCCTGGAACAACCTGGCAAACGCCGACAGTATCAAGGCTGGTCAGCTCTTGACTCTTCATGTCTCCGACCCAACGGCACCAACCCTGGCAGCGGTGGAAGATCCGCCGGAGAAGAAATCCGCCGGCGCGGACCGCACCCTCCAGCCCTCGACCTACACGGTACGCAAGGGAGATACGCTGTGGAGCATCTCTCAGCGCTTCAACCTGACTCCGGAACAGATCAGGAAATGGAACGATATCCGGGGCAGTGTCATTCAGCCCGGCACCGTTCTCCAGGTCAGCGCCCCGGCTGAGCCCGAGGTCGTTTCCATGATCCCAGGAAAAACCAAAAGAAAACGGTCGCTGTAACCGTCTTTTTCATTCATGGAGATTGCCGGCAAAACAGCTCTGGTTCTCGGCGCCGCCATGGGAATCGGCAAGGCAATTGCCTTGACCCTGGCCGAGGCCGGCGCCCGCGTTGTCTTCACCTGGTATGACTGGCCGGAGGCGGCCCGGGCAACCATGGCGGAATTTGCCGATCGCGGTTTTGACCATCTTGCTCTCCAGGTTGACCTGCGCCAGCCCGGGGAAATTGACCGACTTTTTACCGCCATTGAGGCTCGCTACCACGGCCTTGACATTCTCATCAACAACATCGAACGCGGCGGCATGCCGGTGGTGCATGGCGCTTACACTGGCGAGCAGTGGGATCTGGAGATGGAAACCACCCTGAAGGCAAAATGGTTTGTCATGAACCGGGCCCTGCCGCTGCTGACAGCATCAAATGACGGGGCTGCCATCATCTTTTCCTCCATCGCCGCACTGGTCGGCCGCAGCGGCCCGGCCGGACTCATTTTCAATGACGGGTACAGCGCCGCCAACCGCGCCGTCTCCTCCTTCACTGAAACCTGGGCCCGGCTCGCCGCCCCCGGCGTCCGGGTCAACGAGCTGATGCTCGGCTTTTTCGCCACCCGCCACGCCGAAGGCACCCGGGGCTGGTCCCTGCTCAGCGAGGAAGAGAAACAAGCCATTGTCGATCATACCCTGCTGCGTCGCACCGGCACCCTGGATGATATCATCAGGGCGGTCTTCTTTCTCCTCCGCGATGCCACCTTCATGACCGGCGTCACTCTCCGCCTCGACGGCGGCTACCCCCTCGGAGCATCGGCGGTGCCGCCGCTCCCGCAAGGGGTGGTCTGAGCGCGCGACCACCGCGGCGGATCATTGCTGCTTGCGCTGCGCCTCCACCCTTTTCAGCACCTCCTCCATGGCCCAGACCGGAATCTGGTGCATGATCACCTCCACCGCCGCCTGCTTGATCGAATCCGGGTCCCGGGGGTTTTCCGGTTTGGCCTCAGCCAGCACGTCTTCCGCGTCATACCAGCAGAGTTCATTGCCCTGTTTGTCATACACCGTCAGAATCCGCCGGTTGTTTTCATGGATATGTTCCTCCTCGATGACATTGCCGACAATCTGCAACGCCACCTCATAGGGGAGAAATTTTTCTTCATCGCTCATTGCTGCCTCCTGAACAGATCATTTGAAAAGGTCACGCCGTGATTGCCCTGCCACCGCATGCGCCACTATTTTTCTTTGACGCCGCGGCCGTGAATCGTTATGCTGGAAGACCATCCGACACAAGGAGTCGACATGCATCCCGATCACCACGAACAATATATGCGACTTGCGCTGGAGCAGGCACGGGCTGCCCTGCTGGATAAGGAGTTTCCGGTTGGTTGCGTGCTGGTCCGCGACAACCGGGTTGTCGCCCGGGGCAGAAGACAGCACAGCGGCGGTGCGAATCGCAATGAACTCGACCACGCGGAAATTGTCGCCCTGCGCCACTTTGCCGCGAGCCGGCCGAAAAAATCCGCCGGCCCGCTCGCTGCCTACTGCACCATGGAACCCTGCCTGATGTGCCATGGCGCCCTGCTGCTGTCCGGCGTCACCACCATCGTGTATGCCTATGAGGATATCATGGGCGGAGCCACCGGGCTGCGCCTGGCCGGGCTGACCCCACTCTACCGACAAACGGAAATCGACATCGTCGCCCATGTGTTGCGCCGGGAAAGCCTGGCGCTCTTCAAGCAGTTCTTTCGCGACCCGGCCAACGATTACTGGCAGGGAAGCCTGTTGGCGAAATATACCCTGGCGGAACCGGACGCTCCATAGAAAAACCGGACAGGCCCCGTCAGGCGCGCGTCCGGTTTCATCGCGGTTTTTCCGGCAGACCGCCCGCCGTTTGCCTTGCCGCCTTACAGGCTGGCGATCAGAACGATCATGATGAAGGTACAGATGAGAAAAATCCCCACCTTCATCGGCACTGAACTGTCCTCTTCGTGATGATGCCCGTGTCCGCCCATTGTCTTCTCCTCCGCAAGCATGTTGAACAGTACCGTTTCGAGACACCCGCAATGTACCTGATTTCGCGGAAATAGCAACCGCAAAGCTCGCCATCGCACCGGCAAAACAGAGGCGAGCTCCGCCCTGCCGCCCTTTCTGCGGTTTTTCTGTTGAAAAGAGGGACGGTTAAGGGTTTATATACCTGCCGTAACTATCCAGCTTGGGACAAAAACTTTTTGATCGCCCCGGACCCGTACTATGCAGCAGTGCCGCCGATGCGGTACTGCTGCATAGTTACTTTCTGCCATGTCGCCGATGATGACGCCCCTCCTTCGGCGCAACGAGAAAAACCAAGGAGCCCCATGAACAGCCTCCTTCCCCGCACCGTTGGCTTCAAGGCCGGTGAGCGCAACATCTTCTTCCACATTCTCACCGCCTGCAACCTAACATGCCGCCACTGTTACATCAACCCGCAACAGCACGGCACCGCCACCCTGTCGCTGGCAACCATCACCGCCTGGCTTTCCCTCTTTCATCAGCCAGAAAAAAAATCGAACCTGATTCTCCTCGGCGGCGAACCAACCCTGCACCCGGATCTGGCCCGCATCATTCAGACCGCCCGGACAATCGGCTACAACACGGTTACCGTTGACAGCAACGGTTTCCTCTTTCACAATCTGCTGGACGCCGTCACCCCTGCCGACGCCGTCATCAGCTTCAGCCTCGACGGCCCGAGCCCGGCGATCAACGATCCTATCCGCGGTGCAGGAGTGTTTGCCGTCTGCACCGAAAACATCGGCAAGGCCGTGGCCCAAGGTTTCGACACAAGCCTCATCTACACGGTGAGCCGTATGAATATCGACCATCTCGCCGCCATGCCGGCTCTGCTCGAAAAACTCGGCGTCCGACGCTTCTTCATCCAGGTCATCGGCATCAGGGGAAAATCGGCGGGTGAGGAGCGGGAACAGCTGCAGCTGAGCCCGGAGGAATGGCTGGAGGTGGTGCCCCGAGTCGCCGCGGCCGCGGCGCGGCGTGGCATCCACGTCATCTACCCCAAGGTCTTTCTCGACCCGGGCGAACGATTCGAATGCGCCGGCCGGGTGACGGAGAACTTTTTCATCTTTCCCAACGGCCGGGTCTACCAGTGCCCGCTCTGTGAAGATTTTCCGGTGCATGCCTTCACCATCGACGACAACCGGCTGGTCCGCGCCAGCGGTCTCACCGAGGACCGCTTCTTCACCCTCGACATCCCGGAGGGCTGCGTCATGAATAAGCTCCTGCAGCCGGGCAATCTCCGTTACGATGGAGAGGGCCGTCCCCTCTACCGTATCTCCTGCTGTCTGCTCAAGCAGGAAATCATTCCTGTCGCCGATCTCAGCGAAAAATCCGCATGATGAAAAGCGCCGCCTCATAGAGGACGAAAAGAGGCAGGGAAAGCAGCACGGTGGCGACCACGTCACCGGCTGCCAACAGAAAGGCAAGGACGACGATGGCCAGATAAAAGTATTTGCGCTGCCGAACGAAACGCTCCCGGGTGACCAGGCCGGTTTTGCCGGCCACGACCATGAGGAAGGGAATCTCAAAGGCCAGACCAAAGGCGAGGGAGGAGCGGATAACAAAGGTGAGATAGGAGTCGAGTTTCGGCAGGGCCTCAAGATTGTCGCCAGCAAAACTCATAAGAAAAGTCAGCGCCCGCGGCATGACGATGGCGCCGGAGAAGGCGGCACCACCGAAAAAGAGCAGGGTTGCCCAGCCGACCACCAGCAGCACCGTCTTTTTTTCATGGCGGTGCAGTGCCGGTGCGACAAAGGCCCATGCCTGATAGAGGAGAATGGGGAAGGCGACAAGCAGGCCGGTCAGCACCGCGATCTTCAGATAGCTGACAAAGGCCTCGGGCAGGCTGGTGTAGACCAGACCGGCCAGGTCCGGGGCGGCCTGGAAGAGCGGCACAACGAGCAGGGCCGCGAGCTGTCGGGAAAAGGCGTAGGCCAGCGCCGAGGCGAGGACAACCGCGGCAAAGGCGACGGTGACCCGGCGACGCAACTCGTTGAGATGATCACCGAATTGATTGGCAAGCGGACTCATCAGCCCTTTGCTTCCGTTCCGGCGTCTTTTTCAATCGACGTGCCGGCGCAAGACCCGTCCACGGCAGCCGGCGTTGTAGTCGGATTCCCGTGATCCGTCGTCCCGGTCGGCTGTTGCTCCCGTGCATGTTCCGCACCGGGCAGGGCGGCTCGCTCGGCCTCACTCAGAGGTTGCAGCGGCCCGCCGCCGGTCCGCTCCTCCCTGAGCTCATCCTCCAGGGATTCCTTCAGGGCCGCCGCCGTTTTCTTCAATTCGAGCAGCTGTTTTGCCAGGGACCTAGCCAGATCGGGCAGCTTGTCGGGTCCGACAACGATCAGCGCCAGGGCCATGATGAGAATGAGTTCAGGAAGACCTATGCCAAACATGATGGCTCCGTATCCGGATGCGAATTTCAGGAGACGACCCGGCCTGGCCCCGTTGCGCGCGCAACCGGGGGCGATGGGGCAAGACGCGGCTGCCGGCGCCGGCAGCACCCCCTTTTTTCCGGCATGATCGCGGACCTTGTCAATCTACGGCATTTGATTTTTCGTGTCAAGCAGCATGCCGCATTGACTTTTCACCCGTCTTTGGCTAAAGTTCGCGCCGTTAAAAAATGTTGCAAGACCGTGTCAGCGCCGCGCTTTTCCATCTCAGCGAAGCGGCCGACACGTTTTGCGACAATTCAACAGATCAAGGAGCAGAACCGATGGCCAATGTTGTTGTGGTAGGCACCCAATGGGGCGATGAAGGCAAAGGCAAGATAGTTGACCTGCTGACCAGGTATGCGGATTGCATTGTCCGCTTTCAGGGAGGCAACAATGCCGGCCATACCCTTGTAGTGGACGGGAAAAAATTTATTTTCCATCTCATCCCCTCCGGCATCCTCTATGAGGACAAGCAGTGCTATATCGGCAACGGCGTCGTCCTCGACCCGGGCGTGTTGCTTGCGGAAATGGAAAAACTGGCGGCCAGTGGCCTGCCCGTTGCCCCTGATCGGCTGACCATCAGCGAACGGGCCCACCTGATCATGCCCTACCACAAGATGCTTGACCTCGGCAGCGAGGCGGCAAAGAAAAAGGGGACGAAAATCGGCACCACCGGCCGCGGTATCGGCCCCTGTTACGGCGACAAGGTGCTGCGCTGCGGCATCAAGGCCGGCGACCTGCTCGACCCGGCTCTGTTCCGTGACAAACTGGCCGCCAACATCGAGGAAAAAAACCGGATCCTCACCGAGTTTTACGGTGCCGAGCCCATTGCAACCGACACCATTTACGACGAGTTTCAAGAATTTGCCGAAAAGCTCGCCCCCTATATCGACAACGTTTCGGTAAAACTCGATACGGCCCGCAAGGCGGGCAGGCACATCCTCTTTGAAGGGGCGCAGGGCACCCAGCTCGACATTGACCACGGCACCTATCCCTTCGTCACCTCATCAAACGTGGTGGCCGGCAATGCCTGCACCGGTTCCGGTTTCGGTCCTGCTCATATCGACGCGGTCATCGGCATCCTCAAGGCCTACACCACCCGGGTCGGGGAAGGCCCCTTTCCCACCGAGCTGTTTGACGCCACCGGCGACGGTCTCCAGCAGCGCGGCGGCGAGTTCGGCGCCACCACCGGCAGAAAGAGACGCTGCGGCTGGCTTGACGCCGTTGTTGCCAACGAGGCGGTCCGCCTCAACGGCATCACCGGTCTCGCCATCACCAAACTCGACGTCCTGAGCGGCGAAAAGACCCTGAAGATTGCCACCTCCTACCAGGCGGATGGCAGAACTTACCGCGCCATGCCGGCCAATATCCGCACCACCCAAAAGATTGAGCCGGCCTACGAGGAAATGCCGGGCTGGCAGGAAGATATCAGCGGCGTCCGCCACGTCGATGATCTGCCCCGGCAGGCCAGAGACTATGTCCGCCGGATCGAGGAGCTTACCGGCACGCCGGTCATGTTGCTGTCCGTCGGTCCGGATCGCTCCGAAACCCTGCTACTCGACAATCCCTTTACAAAATAACGACGGATCTGCCATTCCGGCCCGGGCAATCTTGATAGACCCGTAAATAGTCTTTTTTCACCACAGAGCGCACAGAGAACGCAGATAAAAAATCTTTAATTATAATTAGTTATTTCTGTGCGCTATGTGCGCTCTGTGGTCTCTGTGGTTGATTTTCAGTTTTACGAGACCATCAATCTTTCCGAGTCAGCACGCGGAAAGGCGGGCAGGAAAGCGAAAACAACGAGTTACAATGCACCGGCCGTCGGAATCGTGACGTTTTACGATTCCGACAAAGATTACCCACCGCCCATGCGGTCCACAACCTTCCACCATCCAGCGCGCACTCCGCCACCACCGGCGATCGCAGCCAAGGACCGGCACCAACCAACAGACGCCCCATGAAACGACTTCCCTTTTTCCTTGTCCTTCTTCTGCTGCTGACGTCCCCAGCCCTGGCCGCCCGCACTCCCTTAAAACCCCTTTCCGCGGATCCGTATGCCGCTGCCCTGGTAATCGATGCGGACAGCGGCAAAACCCTGTTTGAGGAAAACGCCGACGCACGGGTCTATCCAGCCAGCGTCCTCAAGCTGATGAATCTCTATGTTATTCTCGACCGCATCGAACAGGGGGCGCTCAAAAAAGACGATAGGGTACAGGTAACGCAGGAAGCGGCAAAAATCGGCGGCTCCCAGGTCTACCTCGACCCCAAAGAGCAATTCACCGTAGACGAGCTGCTCTTTGCCCTGATGGTGCAGTCAGCCAACGATGCGGCGATGGCGCTCGCTATTCACATCGCCGGATCAAAAGAGGGATTCATCGCTCTGATGAATCAAAAGGCGAAGGAACTGGGCATGCAGAACTCCCAGTTTCACTCCGTTCACGGCCTGCCGCCCTCCGACGGCGCCCAGCCGGATGTCACCACCGCCCGCGATCTTGCCATCCTCTGCCGGGAGCTGGTCAAACGCCCCCAGGCCCTGCTCTACACCGGCACCCGCAGCAAAGGATTCCGCGGTGACACCTTCATCATGAACACCCACAACAAACTGCTGGGCCAGGTGCCGGGCTGCGACGGCCTGAAGACCGGCTATTATGAGGCTGCCGGTTTTTCCATCGCCGCCACCGCCCGGCAAGGCGGGGTTCGAATCATCGCTCTCGTCATGGGCAGCAAGGATCGCAAGGTGCGTGACGCCAAGGCGGCGGAACTGCTGGCCAAAGGCTTCAGCCTTGTCCCGCCGAAACCTGAAACTGGCGCCACTACGCCGACGCCGCCACCTGCCTCCCCCTCGATCCAGTCCGGCCAACAGGCGACTCCCGGGGGCAGCCCACCGGGACAAACTCCTGCTCCTGCAGTCACACCAGCCGCTGCTGACGTTGCCCAATCGGCAGCAAAAAGCTTCATTGCCCAGGCCACTGACAACGATCGCCTCACCTTCCTGCTTGGCCTGGGCAGCGGCTTTCTGCTCTTCCTTGCCTGCTTTGCCGGACTGCGCCTGTTGAAAAGAAAACGGCCGCCCGCGGTCAGCTCAAAAAGGGAAAAACGGGACTGAAAAGTCGTCACATGGCCGCCACAGAGCGAGCGCCGGCCATGACGTCGGCCATGTCAAAAGCGACATGGACCAACATATTGACCGCCACCGGCGCCCCCTCCGCCGGCCGGACCGGGGGCAGCGAGAAGATCGAGGTGAGCCGGCGGCTTAAGGAGAGATCAGGATGCGCCATCTGCTGGTTAACGGCCTGCTGGATATACCAGACCGTATCGCCGCTTGCCACCTCGATGACCCGCACCGCGACATCGACCCGGCCGCCGCCGAGGGTCGTTGCGCTGAGCAGGGTGTGGACCTGGCCGGCCAGGACGAAATCGACCCCGGCCTCCCGGCCGATGCGGCGTGCCTCCTCCAGGGTCCGGTATGGCGTTTCCGTGCGGATGATTCGCCGGAACGCCTGCTTGCCGAGCAGAACATCCTGGAACAGGGCGGCGACTCGCTCACCCTGCCGCGTGTCAAGGTCGGTCGGCATGAGAAAGGGCGGAATCATCACTGAAAACTTCTGCAGATCAGCAACAACCGGATGAATGTAGACCACCGGCGACCCGGTTTCCACCGCAGCCCCTTGCTGATCGAGCGCGGCGCAACCACTGAGGACGAGCAGCAAAAGAAAAACCAGGATCATGCAGCGCACCATGTTCTTTCCTCTTTTCTGTGCAGCTTTCATCGCTCGTAAGCGGACATCGGACCGCTCACCCCGCTCCTCCCTCCGTCGCCAGCGGTCGCTGCGGCCGATGCGGTCAACAGGTAATCCACATTGACCCCCCGTTCGATTTCCAGGCCAGCGACTGACAGCACCTCCGTCGAGTCCGCTGCCACCATTCTGACATTAACAATAACGGTGCGCGGGGTGACCGAGTAGGTGCCGACAACAATCGCCTGGGCATCCTGCTCCCGTGCCACCAGGGCCGCGTCCCGGGTCAAGGCCAGTTCACCGCTGTCCCTTTTAAAAAACAGCTCCTGGGCCTTGCGAATTTCGGCAATCCGATACCCCTGCCGGAACAGGCTGGCGGACAATCCCTCCGCCATGGCCCGGCCCAGCCCCGACGACTCATAGAGATTGTCTAGATTAACAAAGGTGGTGAGGATAAGACGCTCGCTTCCTCCACCTGTGCCGGGCCGCCGATTGGCGACGAGCTGATCGGCCAGATGATCGCCGAAACCGAAAAAATCGGGAGCGGCCAGGGAGATCGTCCCGTTTTTGCCGGATGTCCCGCACCCGGTCATCAACAGGACGAGCAGCAGCGCCAGCAGCAAAAGGACGCCCTTGCCAGTCGCCGACCTGCCCGCCGTTTCCCTCCCCGCAGCATGATGTTTCATTTTTGTGTCAGCGCTCATTGTCCATCCCCTTATCGCCCCTCGTCAATCAGTCGTTCCGCCCGGCGCAACCCGTCGATGGCATCGGCATACACCGCCGGCGAGGCAGCAGCCGCGGCAGCATAGGCAAACTGCTGCCTGGCCAGCTCATAGCGAAACGCATCCATATACCGCACTCCGCGTTCATAACAGAGGAGGGCATAGGTATCCATGTTTTTCGCACCGTCGCCGACCCGGTGGGAAGACGCTGATTTCGGCGGCAGCAACGAGCAACCGGCAACAGCCAGCAGCAGGAGAAGCAGCTGCGCAGAAACGATGAGGCCATGCCGCCACCCCCTGCCCGGCTCCTCTTTTGCCCGGCTCCTGCGACCTTGCCCCGACGCCGTCACGTGATCCACCATGACACCCCTCCCTTATTTCGCCTCGGCCCTGTCGGTAATTTCCGCAAAATCCCGCACCGCTACCGCGGCTCCACGCGACGGCGGGGTCGCCTCGTCACCAAGAAAACCACAGATCAAGCCGTCCGTCTCAAGGACGATCGAACCGCTGGACAGCACCAGTCCGTTTTTTTGTTGCAGCAGCCGGGCATTGATCATTACCTGGCCGTTGCTGACCGTATAGGTGCCGGTCACCATTGCCTGGGCGTTCTGCACATAACTGAGCACGGCCATGTCACGTGACATCCCGAACTCACCATACCCTTCGAGAATCTGCAGGGACGGGGTCATCCGCACATCAATGACCTCGACCCCGGCCGCCTGCAGTTCGCTGATCATCTGTTCGCCGATAATACGTCCAAAACCAGAGGTCCGGTAGAGATGATTGAGATTGACAAAGGTGGTGACCACCACCCGATACTGATCGGGCACCGGTTCACCGGCGCGATCGAGTAACTGTCGGGTCAGTTCCCGGATTTTGAGCTTCAGCTCAACCGCCTGTTCGGCAGGCAGTGGGGCAAGGCGCTCCTCGCGGGTGAAGACCCCCCGGATGCCGGACCAAAACCAGCCGGCCTCCTCCTCTTCTGCCGGCATGCGACTGCTGCGAAAGGAATACTCCACCGCCGCCGGACGGGAATAATCAAAACCATTGACCGCCGGCGGGGCAAGCGGACCGGCCGCGACGGCACCCCGGGCAAGAAGACAGATCGCCAACCCGAGGCTGCCCAGCAATCCACCCATTACGCGTTTCATAGCCACCTCACTTTGTGCAGTCGCCGCCCTTGTTATCGGCGCGGAGGATACCGCTGACGCCGTATTCCCAGCCGGCTGCTTCTTCGGTGGCCGCGCCCGGTTCAGGCAAGCCCCCCTTTTCAGATGGATAGATAACCGGTACTGTGGCGGCCGCGCCGCCGTCTCGGTTGATGAGGCCGATCCGCTCCGCCATCTGAGTCGGCGACAAAATGGCACCGGCGCAACCACTGAGGACGAGCAGCAAGCCAACACCGATTACTGCGACAATTTTGTTCATTGTTTCTCGCTCGCTTTTTTGTCAAAAAAACAACACACCGTCAAAAGAACAACAGCGGCGGCCGCCATCCGGAGCAACAGGGAAAATTTTACCCTGTACCCGGCAACCTCTTCCCCTGAACGGCGCGTCCGGGCAAATTCGACATCCTCGTTTCCATCCCCCTGTTGCCGGGCCGCTTCGTATTGCCGATATCGTAAAAAGCGACTTCCGACGGGCGGAGGCTTGTAACTCGTTGTTTCACTTTTCCGCCGGCCATGGTTTGCGAGATTTTTCAAGACCATCACGTTTTCGCCATGATTGACAAACTCGCAAAAGGACTTTTTTCACCACAGAGCGCACTGAGCACACAGCGAAAAACTCTAATTACAATTAGTTAACTCTGTGCACTCTGCGCTCTCTGTGGTTAATTTTCATTTTTACGAGACCATCATGATTAATTCACTAGCACTTTCCATGCCGCCAGCACGCTCCAGGTTTCTGTCGATAGAGGCCTGTGCCGTTGTTTCCGAACGCCTCCGGGCGACTGGTTACGCCCTGTCATCCAGCCGTTTCCGGTCTGCCACCGGCAAAAACAGGAAAACTTCTTGCCAAACCGAAGAAAGCGATTATATTTAACCGGTTTAAAGTCCACATATTCAGCAACTTTTCATGGAGGCCAGAATCGAATATGGCTCGCATCACCGTTGAAGACTGTCTCAGTCAGATAGGCAACGAAAACCGCTTCATGCTGATCCACCTGGCCGTTACCAGGGTCAAGCAGCATCGCAATGGCCAGCCTTATCTCGTCAAAGGCAAAAATAAGGAAGCGGTCATGTCGTTGCGGGAAATTGCCGCAGGCAGGGTAAGTTTCGACAACATCGACGAATTCAACAAAAAAGCGGCAGCCGAAAAGAAAATAACCATTGCGCCCGCCCCGGAGGCGGAGGCATAACCATCCGACTCTCCTGTGACGATGGAAACAGATTATTACGAAATTCTCGGCGTCAGCAGAACCGCCACTGTCGACGAAATCAAGAAGGCCTACCGCAAGCAGGCGATGCAGTTTCATCCGGATAAAAATCCGGGAGACAAGGAAGCGGAGGAAAAATTCAAGGCCGCGGCAGAAGCTTACGAGGTGCTGCGCGATCTTGACAAGCGCAAGATTTACGACCGATACGGCAAAGAAGGGTTGCGCAGCAGCGGCTACAGCGGACCCGGCAATTTCGACGATATTTTCTCGAGTTTCGGCGACATCTTCGGCGACCTCTTCGGCTTCGGCACCGGCGGCGGCCGACGCCGCCCCCAGGGCCCGACCCCGGGCAACGACCTGCGTTACGACCTGAACATCTCTTTCATGGAAGCGGTGCACGGCGTTGACAAGGAACTCGACATCACCAAACGGGAAACCTGCTGGACCTGCGAGGGCAGCGGCATCCGTCCCGGCTGCAAGAACAAGACATGCCCCACCTGTATGGGCGCCGGTCAGGTCACCCGATCCCAGGGGTTCTTCAGCATCCGTACTCCTTGCCCGGAATGCCAGGGCCGGGGCGAGATCATCACCGACCCCTGCCATGACTGCCAGGGCAGTGGTCTGGTCCGTAAAAGCAAAAAGGTTTCCCTGAAGATTCCCGCCGGGGTTGATACGGGCGCCCGCATG
This sequence comes from Thermodesulfobacteriota bacterium, assembly GCA_049323655.1. Taxonomy (GTDB): domain Bacteria; phylum Desulfobacterota; class Desulfobulbia; order Desulfobulbales; family SURF-16; genus DB1. Next base: position 143,948 of record JBMONO010000009.1, read on the forward strand.
CGGCTGCGGGGCGAAGGGGAAGGGGGACGCAAGGGTGGCCCCAGCGGCGATCTCTATGTCGTCATTCACGTCGAACCTCACAATTTTTTTCAGCGTGACGGGGATCTCATTTACTGCGAACTGCCCCTCTCCATGACCCAGGCCGCTTTGGGCTGTTCGCTGGACGTGCCGACCATTCATGGGGAAAAGAATCTGCACATCCCCAAGGGCACCCAACCGGGTCAAACCTTCCGCATCAAAGGCGAAGGTGTTCCCAGCCTGCGCGGCACCGGCCGGGGCGATATGGTGGTGGAGGTCAAGGTCGTCATTCCCACCGCCATGAACAAACGGCAGGAAGAACTGCTGCGGGAGTTCGCCGCCCTGGAAACCGATGAAAAGGAAGAGCACAGTGAAGGTTTTTTCAAAAAGCTGTTCTCCGGCTCTCGATAACGCACCATGGCGGACGAACCGATGACAGAAAACGGAACAAACCCGCTGAGCCATTTCGATCATGCCGGCAACGCCCGCATGGTGGATATCAGCCTGAAAACGGACACGGTTCGGGAGGCAACGGCGGCAGGTGTTGTCCGCATGAGCCCCGAGTGTTTTCAGCTTATTCGCGGCGGTGGTATCGCCAAGGGAGATGTACTCGGGGTGGCCCGACTTGCCGGGATCATGGCCGCCAAAAAAGTTGATGAACTGATTCCGCTGACTCATCCGCTGCCGATCAGCAAGGCGGATATTGCCTTCCGGCCGGATGTCGACACCAGCACCATCCACATCACCGCCACTGTCGGCATAACCGGCAAAACCGGTGTGGAAATGGAAGCGCTGACCGCCGTCTCCATTGCCGCCCTGACCATCTATGACATGTGCAAGGCGGTGGACAAGGGGATGGTGATTGACGGAATCAGACTCTTATCAAAATCAGGCGGAAAAAGCGGAACCTACACACGCCGGCATGAACACGACGACAGTTCTTTTTCATCCGCAGCACCATAGTGACCAAAGCAGCACCATCGACTGGAGATCAATGCCATGACAGACGAACAACTGGCCTACTTCAAAAAGAAACTGCAGGAAATGAGTGAAGAGCTCCTTTCCGAGGCCAATAAGACCATCACGGAGATGACCGACAGCGGCGGCAATTTTCCTGATCCCACCGACCGGGCCACTGCCGAATCGGATCGAAATTTCGAACTTCGCATCCGCGACCGGGAGCGCAAGCTTCTCGCCAAGGTCAAAGAGGCTCTGGAGAGAATCGAAAACAACGATTACGGAATTTGTGAGGAATGCGGCGATGATATCGGTGTCGCCCGGCTGGAGGCCCGGCCGGTGACCACTCTCTGCATTCACTGCAAAACCAAGCAGGAAGATTACGAAAAGGCCAAGGCCAGCTGAACCGTTGCCGGACCGTACTCGCGACGGTACTCCCTTTTTTTGTCGGACACGGCGCTGTCCCGCTGGCCAGGGGAAATAGCAAGTCTGCCAACCATGATAGAATGAGCCATGCCAGAACTACGAAAAGACCCGGTCCTTGGGCGCTGGATCATCATTGCCAAGGAACGGGGGAAAAGGCCGACGGATTTTATCGTTGAACACAGCCAGAGCAAAGGCGGCTTCTGCCCTCTCTGTCCGGGCAACGAAAAGACGACCCCGCCGGAGGTGCTCAGCTATGGCGAGGGCAATCATCAGCCCAACACGCCGGGCTGGACCCTGCGGGTCGTACCGAACAAATACCCTGCGCTCATCATCGAAGGGAATCTCGACAAGGAAGGCGAAGGACTCTATGACAAGATGAACGGTATCGGCGCTCATGAGGTCATCATCGAGTCACCCAATCACAATGAGGCTTTTGCCGACCTTTCCCTGCAGCGGATGCTTGACGTTTTTCTCGCCTTCCGCGACCGGATCATCGACCTCGGCCGCGATCCGCGTTTCAAATACGTCATGGTTTTCAAAAACTTTGGCAGGGCCGCCGGCGCCTCTCTTGAGCACTCCCATTCCCAGCTCGTCGCCCTGCCCATTGTGCCGCGCACCATCGAATCCGAGCTGTCCGGCAGCCTTTCCTATTACCGCTACAAGGAGCGCTGTGTTTTCTGCGACATCATTCGCCAGGAAATCAAGACCGAAGAACGGGTGGTCTGCCAGAACGATCATTTTCTCACCATCACTCCCTATGCCCCCCGCTCCCCTTTTGAAATGTGGATTCTGCCCCGTCGGCACGCCTCCTCATACATCGCCCAGGACCACGATTCCTTCCAGGCCCTGGCCGCGATCTTTTCCGAGAGCATGAAACGTCTCAATATCTGCATCCCCAACGTGCCGTACAACTTTGTCCTGCACTCCGCTCCCCTCCGCTCGGAGCCGCTCGACCACTACCACTGGCATTTTGAAATCATGCCCAAACTGACCCAGATCGCCGGATTTGAATGGGGCTCCGGTTTTTACATCAACCCCACCCCGCCGGAAGACGCCGCCCGCTTCCTCAAGGAAGTGAAGGTGTGATGGCATTTTCCCCCTCGCAGAGGTGCTCCCATGAAAAAAATATTGCTCGTCGATGATGAAGAAAGCATCCATCTCCTCTACCGGGAAGAACTGGAAGAGGAAGGATACGAAGTCCATTCCGCCCTTTCCGGCGAAGACGCCCTGGAAAAACTGCACATCCTGACACCTGATCTGGTAATTCTCGACATCAACATGCCGGGCATGAACGGTATCGACGTGCTTCGTAAAATGAAGGAAATCGACCAGAACCTGCCGGTCATCCTCAGTTCCGCCTATCAGGAGTTCAAACAGGATCTGGCGTCCTGGGCATCGGACGACTATATCGTCAAATCGTCCAACCTGGACGAATTAAAAAACGCGGTGCGCAAGCATCTTTCCTGATGGTCCGCTCGTCTCCGCCATGAAGGATATCCAGAGCCTGCGGGACCATCGCCGCATCAACATCAAGAAAGTCGGCGTCAAGGACATTTCCTACCCGATCACCGTCCTCGACCGGGCCAACCGGGTGCAGAAAACCGTGGCCAGAGTCAACATGTATGTCAACCTGCCCCATCAGTTCAAGGGCACCCACATGAGTCGCTTCATTGAAATCCTCAACCACTTTCACGGCAACATCAACCTGCGGGGCTTCCGGCATATTCTCCAGGAGACAAAGGACAAACTGCAGGCGGAAGCGGCGCACATGGAAATTGAATTTCCCTATTTTTTCAAAAAAAAATCACCGGCCACGGACAAGATGGAGCTGACCGAGTATCTCTGTAGGATGCATGGTTCCCTTGACGCGGAAGAGGACCTGACCCTGGAGATCGCCGTGCCCATCTCGCCGCCCCTGCCGGTGCAGACCGGCTCCGGTCTGCCGGAATCCCTTGGCCACTGGGGCATGGCCGGCATCTGCCTGCGCTTCAACCATTTCATTTGGATGGAGGAACTGATCGAGCTGGTGGAGGAGGTGACCTCCCATGACCTGCAATGGTCCCCCACCGCTTTGCCCTCCCCTGACGCATCTTTGTCGGTAGAAAAAATTGCCCGCGATCTCGGGGAAAAGCTGGCCAGCCACCCGGCGGTCCGCTGGTTTTCCGTTACCGTGGAAAATCTTTCCCGGAGCTTCAGCACCTTTGCCACCATCGAGTGGCCGGACGATCCCCTTTCCTCTCCCTCAAACCCAATACAGTGATCCATGGACAACGAATTCCTGCTCGAAATCGGCACGGAGGAAATACCGGCAGGCTATATCACCCCTGCCCTGACCTTCATGCAAGAGACCATGGCGAAGAAACTCGCCGAACTCTCCCTTTCCCACGCCGCCATCACCACCGCGGCCACCCCGCGTCGGCTGGCGCTCTCTGTCTCCGGCCTAGCCGCCCGCCAGCCGGACCGGCGGGAAGAAGTGCTGGGACCGCCGAAAAAGGCGGCCTTTGCCGCCGATAATCGGCCAACCAAAGCGGCCATCGGCTTTGCCGCCTCCCGGGGAGCCACGGTTGAGGATATCCGCATCGTTACTACGCCGAAGGGCGAGTATCTGATGCTGGTCCAGGAGCACCGCGGCGAGGAGACGGCAGCGATCCTCTCCCGCCTGCTGCCGGAGTTCATTCTCTCCATCCCTTTCCCGAAATCGATGCGCTGGGGCGCCTTCAGAACGAGTTTCGCCCGCCCCATCCAGTGGCTGGTTGCCCTCTATGGCGGCCAGGTGGTGGAGTTTTCCCTCAACGATCTGCACAGCGGCGCCGCCAGCCGTGGTCATCGTTTCATGGCTCCGCAGGAGGTGGCAATCGAGGATTTCGCCCAGTACCGGGAGGTGCTGCGCAGCCGTCAGGTCATCGCCGATCCGGCGGAGCGGCGCGAGCTGATCCGCAAGGAGGCGGCCCGGGCCGCGGCAACGGTTGGCGGGACCATCGTCGCCGATGAGGAGCTGCTCGACACCGTCACCAATCTGGTGGAATTCCCGGTCGGCGTCATCGGTGCCTTTGACCGGAAATTCCTGGAACTGCCCCGCGAGGTGCTGATCACCTCGATGCGGGTCCACCAGAAATACTTCACTGTCGCCGATAGAGATGGCCAGCTCATGCCCCATTTCGTCGCCATCAATAATACCATGATCAGCGACAAAACAGCGGCGGCAGAGGGGCACCAGCGGGTGCTGCGCGCCCGCCTCGAAGATGCCCTCTTTTTCTTCCGGGAAGACCGTCAGGTCAAACTGGCCGAGCGCCTCGCCGATCTCGCCGGCGTCGTTTTTCAGGCCCAGCTCGGCACCATGCGGGAAAAGGTGGAACGGATCAGGGCCCTCACCCTTTTTCTCTGCGAGCAGCTTGCCCCGGAGCAAAAAGAAGCGGCGGCTCGCGCCGCTGAGCTTGCCAAGGCGGATCTGGTCAGCGGCATGGTCGGGGAATTCCCTACCCTGCAGGGAGTGATGGGCAAGTATTATGCCCGCCTGGAAGGAGAGTCGGAGGAGGTGGCGCAGGCCATCGAGGAGCACTACCTGCCGCTGCGGGCCGACAGCGCCCTGCCCGGCAGCGTGATAGGCGCCCTCATCTCCATGGCCGACCGCCTCGATACCCTCGCCGGCTGTTTCGGGATCGGCAAGGTTCCGACCGGCACCACCGATCCGTACGGCTTGCGGCGCCATGCCCTCGCCCTGCTGCACATCATCGGCCATCACGGCTTTCACCTCTCCCTGAGAGCCTGCATCGACCAGGCGCTTGCCCTTTACAACGGCAAACTGACACTGGAAAAAAACCAGGCAGCCCAGGCAATAGGTGATTTCATCCGCGGTCGCTACAGCAATGACCTCATAGCCAAAGGGATCGCCCAGGAGGCGGTGGAGGCGGTGCTGACCACCTCCTTTGATGATGTCGTCGATTGCCGGCGGCGGATCGACGCCCTGTTGGCGGTCAGCGCACGGGAGACCTTTACCCTGCTCGCCGGCGCCTTCAAGCGGGTCATCAATATCATCAAGGAGCATGACAGCATAGCCGTCAACCCGGAGCTGCTCCACGAAGAGCAGGAACGGACCCTGCACAGCGTTTATCTGTCGGTCGGCGCGCAGGTGGAGCCCCTGCTGGCGGCCAGCCGCTACGAAGAGGCCATGGAAAAAATCCTGGAGATGAAGGAACCGGTGGACGCCTTTTTCGACAAGGTGATGGTCATGTGTAAGGATGAGGACGTGAAAGACAACCGGCTCTCCCTGCTGACCGCCATCGCCAGGCTTTTTCTCCGGATCGGCGATTTTTCCCGGATGTACACCCTCGGCGAACGCGACTGAGAGGGCGGTTCTTTCCGCCCGCCGCCGTTTTCAGCTCAGGCAGACTGGTCGAAATAAAAGGCCCGCACCTCCTCCAGCGCCTTTTCATAAAAGCGCGGCAACAGCTCCAGGAGTCCCCGGCGGCTGCCGGCGATCCGGGCCACCGCATCCCAGTCAGCGCGCTCATAGGCCATCACCAGGGCGAGAACCGCGGTAAACGGTGTTTTCTCGTCGCCGGTCAGGGTGTCAACGATGGCCGTCGCCAGATTGAGTTCAGCCAGCACCACCTTCATCGGCTGGTCGAGGAGGACGTCGATCAGAGAAAATATGCCGACCGTGTAACAGGAACGGGTAAACTCCCGCCCCTTGCCCAGTTGTTCGCCGATCTGCTCGCAGAAACTGGCCCGCAGCAGGGCGAGCCGCAGCAGTTCAAGCGGTTTGTCGTTTGCCATGTAGGATAGCATCATCAGGCTGAGCCACTTGCGCAACCGTACTTCCCCGACCAGGGCCACCGCACTCTGCAGGGAGGTCACCTCGACCCGCCTTCGCATGGCCGCAGAGTTGACATAACGCAGCAGCTTGTAGGACAGTGAGACGTCGTGGGCGATGAACTCGGTGAGCCGGCTGAAATTGTAGTTCTCATCCTGGATGAGCTTGATGATCTTCAGGTATTGCAGTTTGGAACCGGGGATATCACGGCCCTGGACGATTTTCGGACGGCTGAAGAAATAGCCCTGGAACAGGGAGCAGCCGACACTCTGCATCTGCTCGAACTCATCGATCGTCTCCACCTTCTCTGCCAGGAACTTCAGATCAAAGGTGGCCAGTTGGGCCATGTCCCGGCGCATCTCCGTCACCGTCATGGCGCGAATGTCGAACTTGATGATCTGGGCGATCTCAATGAGGGGAAGTAATTCCTCGTTAAAGCGAAAATCGTCGAGGGCGAGGATATAGCCGCGTTTCACCAGGTTCCGGCAGGCCTGCACCACCTCGGGCGTCACCCGGATATTTTCAAGAACCTCGGCCACCGTGATACTGCTGGGGAAAAGCCCCGGATACTCCTTAACCAGCATGTCCGCGGAAAAATTGATGAAGGCCTTTCTCCCCTCGGTCAACCGGCTGATGCCGATCAGCGAAAAGGTGTTGGTGATCACCTTCGAGGTGGCGGTGTCACCGTCGTGACTGGCATCGAAGAAATTGCCGAGCCCGGAGCGAAAAAGGAGCTCGTACCCGTACACCGTGCCGTTCTGACGGAAAATCGGCTGGCGGGCGACAAAGATGCTCGATCCGTCCGGCTGCACCTGCATGTTTTCACTTTCCCTGCTCTCCATTGCCGCCAGACACCTCCCTGCCTTGCCGGTTTTCATCCCCGATTATAGGTGGCAAAAGCACCGGTCGTCAACAGATAGCAGAATTGCGAAAAAGTATTCTTCCTTCCTGCTTGATCTTTCGTCGCCCTTTCCGCCATACTATGAAGAGGCGTTCCAACAGTCCCCTCTCGAACAAAAGGGTGTGCAATGATTGTCGGCGTACCGAAAGAGATCAAGGACAAGGAGTTCCGGGTCGGCGTCGTTCCGGCCGGGGTCAGAACCCTGACCGGGGCCGGCCACCGGGTCTATGTTGAAAAGGGGGCAGGCGCCGGCAGCGGCATCCCGGACAGTGCCTACCAACAGGCCGGGGCGGAGCTGCTTGAATCCGCCGAGGAGATCTACCGCGCCGCCGAGCTCGTCATCAAGGTGAAGGAACCCTTACCGGTGGAGTATGACTTTCTGCGGCCGGGCATGATCCTCTACACCTATCTCCATCTCGCCCCTTTGCCGGAGCTGACCGAGATCCTGCTCGACCGCAAGGTGACCGCCATCGGCTATGAAACGGTGCGCCTCGACTCCGGTTACCTGCCCCTGCTGGCGCCGATGAGTGAAGTGGCCGGCCGGATGGCGATCCAGGTCGGCGCCCACTTTCTGGAAAGGGAAGAGGGGGGGCGAGGCATCCTGCTCGGCGGTGTGCCGGGGGTTGAACACGGTCACGTCACCATCATCGGCGGCGGCACGGTGGGCAGTTATGCCGCCCGGGTTGCCACGGCGCTTGGCGCCACCGTCACTGTGCTCGACACCGACCTGCACCGGCTCGCCTACCTGGAGGACATCTTTGCCGGCCGCATCAACACCCTGATGTCCAACAGCCACAACCTGGAAGAAGAACTCAGACTGTGCGATCTGCTGATCGGCGCGGTGCTGATCCCGGGGGGCAGCGCGCCGAAACTGGTCCGGCGGGAGATGCTCGCCCTCATGAAACCCGGATCGGTCATTGTCGATGTCGCCATCGACCAGGGCGGTTGTGTCGAGACCTCACGGCCCACCACCCATTCCGAGCCGGTCTTCATTGTTGACACTATCATTCATTACTGCGTCACCAACATGCCGGGCGCCGTGCCCCGCACCTCCACCTTTGCCCTGACCAACGCAACCCTGCCCTTTGCCCTGGATATCGCCAATAACGGTCTGATGGCGGCCACCGCGGCAAGCAACGCTCTGCGCCGCGGCGTCAACACCCACGACGGCTTGATTCGCAACCGGGAGGTTGCCGCGGCCCAGGCCAGAACATGGAGGGCGTTCCCATGAGTCCGACCCGGAACACCCACCCGCCCGTCCCGCCGCAAACAGCGGGACAAAAGTCTTCACCACCCGCTCAGGCCCCCGCCTTGCCGGACCAGTTTTTCCCGGTCAGCAAACACTGCCTGATGAAACTCTGCGGCGAGATCACCTTCGATCTCTATACCTACCCCCCCGGCACCCACCAGATAAAGGAGCCGGTGCTTTTCATGCGCCGCAACACCATTTTGTCCACGATTCAGGAAGTCATCGCCTCCCGCGGCTTCGAGGAATTTTTCATCAAAAAAGAGGACCAGAAAAATTTCCACCATCTGATCGAAAACTTCATCACCATGCTGATCGAGGACAAGGATATTGCCCTGCCGGAAAAATCGCAGATCATCTACCAGTGCGCCAGCAAGGTCATTCAGGATATCTTTACGGACCCACGCAGCGGCGAAAACCTGAAACGGGCGAAGGATATCACCAGCAACATCATCCAATTCGCCCTCAGCGACGACGCCTCTATTCCCGGGCTCCTGCAACTCAGCTCCCATGACTATTACACCTTTACCCACTGCCTCAACGTCGCGGTCTTCAGCATCGGCATGTGGCAACGCATCTATCCCGGTCGTCGCCAGGGACTGCAGGAATTTGCCCTTGGCTGCATCCTCCACGACATCGGCAAGAGCAGAATCGATGAGACGATTCTCAACAAACCAGGGCCTCTCACCGCCGAGGAATTCGCCGTCATCAAACAGCATCCCCGTTTCGGCTATGAACTGATGGCCGATTGCGTGCCGAAGATCGCTCTCGATGTCATTCTTCACCACCATGAAAAACACTCCGGCGCCGGCTACCCGGAAGGGCTGAAGGGCGAGCAGATCACCGATCTGGCCAAGATCGCCGCCATCGCCGATGTCTACGACGCTCTCACCACCCGCCGGGCCTATGCCGAGGCGCGCGATCCCTTCAAGGCCATGCTGACCATGAAGGAGGAGATGGTCGGCCACTTTGAGCAGGAAAAATTCATCTCCTTTATCCATCTGCTCAGCGGCAAGAAATGATGGTTTCAGCCCCAGAGGCCGACGAGGTAAAGACTGACAAAGGGGGAGTAGGTGACCAGCGCCAGGACGGCGAACAACAATAGGAGAAACGGCAGGGTGGCCCGGTAGAGTTGGGTCACCGGCTTGTCAAAGCGGTAACTGGCGAGAAAGAGGTTGAGCCCCACCGGTGGGGTGCAGTAACCGATCTGCAGATTGGTGAGAAAGATGATGCCGAGGTGAACCAGATCAACGCCATAGCCCTGGGCAATGGGGATAATCAGCGGCACCACCAGCACCAGGGCGGAAAAAATGTCGAGCATGCAACCGACCAGCAGGAGAAAGAGGTTGAGCAGCAGCAGAAAGGTGTACTTGCTCGATATCCAGCCCTGAATCAGCTCAAAAAGACGCTGCGGCACCTCCCGGTCAACGAGATAGTTGGTGGAGGCCATGGAGGCGGCGAGGATGACGAGAATGCCGCCAAAGAGCATCATGCTCCGCCCCATGATATCCGGCAACCGGGAAAGGGCGATATCCTTATAGATTAATACCTCGACCACCAGGACATAGAGGGCGGTCACCGCCGCCGCCTCGCCGGCGACAAAAAAACCACCGTAGATCCCCCCCAGAACAATAACCGGCAGGGGCAGTTCCCAGAGAGCGGCCCGGAGTCCGGCGGCGATCGCCGCCGCGGTGACCGGCTGCCGTCGCTCCCGGGTGCGCGGGCCCTTGGCCATGGCGTAGCCGGCCAGCAGCAGCAGCATGATGAGCCCGGGCAGGATGCCGGCGAGAAAGAGCTGATCGATGCGCGTCTCGGCAATGACCCCGTAGAGAATGAGCGGCAGGCTGGGCGGAAAGAGCAGGCCGAGGCTGCCCGAGGTGGTAATGAGGCCGAGTGAGAATTTTTCCGGATAGCGATCAGCGAGCAGAGCGGGATAGAGCAGGCCGCCGAGGGCGAAGATCGTCACCCCGGAGGCGCCGGTAAAGGCGGTGAACACCGCGCAGACGACAAGGGCCACGACGGCGAGCCCCCCGGGCAGCCAGCCGAGCAACAGGCGGGAGAGGGCAAGCATGCGGCCCGGCGCGCCGCTTTCAGACAGCAGGGTGCCGGCAAAAATGAAAAGCGGCAGGGAAAGGAGCATCGGCGTCTCGGCCAGGCGCGACATCTCGATCACCACCACCGCGATGTCGATGCCCGCCCCGGCAAAGGAGAGCAGGGCGATGGCGGCGATGACGACAAAGAGCGGCGCGCCGAGCAGGGCGAGCAGCAGGGCAAGGGAACGGCCGAGAAAGATCATCGCTGCGGTCCGCCTTCGGCAGCCGGGAGACAGCCGGCCAGGATACGAAGATCGGCGAGCCCGGCCAGGAAAAACCGCAGGGCCATCACGGCAAAGGCCAGGGGAAAGATCAGGTTCCAGCCCCAGGACGGCAGACCGAGCAGGGCGGTGCCGCCGAACTCGGCCTCGCTGGCGACAAAACGAACCGCGGCCCAGGTGAGGGCGATGGCGACGAGCGCGGAAAAGAAATGAATGGCGAGCCGCAGCCAGGGGGCATAGGCCGGAGGAATCAGATAGGAGGCCAGATCCAGGGCAATATGCTTGCCCCGGGACGTGGCTGCGGCGGCGCCAAGCAGACCGCTCCACAACACCAGGTAACGCAGCAGCGGATCAAGCCAGAGCAGGCCGCCGGACACCAGCCCGCGCAGGGCGATCTGCAGGCAGGCGAGAACGATCATCGCCCCGAGCAGCAGACAGAGAAAGGCATCCTCTATTTTCCGAAACCATACAGGGATCTGCGTGATCATTTTGCGCACTGTCGCCATCGCCCCTTCCCTCTCTTTTCACGGCATCGTCAAACCGTCAAGCATCAACCGCTGCTATCTTACCGCCCCCGATACTCGTTCAGCAATCGCATGGTCTCTTCGTAAATAGCGCCGGAAAAGGCAGTGCCCGTCACCTTGGCCACGGTACGGTCGCGGATATCCTGCAACTCGGCCAGGGCATCGGCAGCAGGGGCGACCATGACGACGCCGTTTTCGGCCAATACCCGACGCGCCTCGTCGTTGCTCTTGCGGGTCTCGGTCAGCAGGGCGCCGAAGTACTTGTTTGCCGTTTCCCGGATCAGGCGGCCATGCGAGGCCGGCAGCCGGGAGAAGGCCTTGCGGTCGAGGAGAAAGACGCCGTAGGCATAGCCGAACGGCATGTCGGTGATGTATGTGGCCTTGGTAAACCACTGGAGAACGATGGAGCCGTACAGGGAGTTGAAGACGGTGGAGACCAGCCCGGTCTGCAGGGAGGTCAGCACATCGGGGATGGCAAGCGGCGTCGGCGCGACACCCAGGGTCTGGAGAAAGGAGGCGCTGAGCGGGTCGTTGTCCGGGGTCCAGCAGCTGCTTTTGCGCAACTCGGCCACCGTGGTGATGGGGGCGGTGGACATGGTGTAGATGAAGCCCACCTCGGTCAGGGCGATGCATTCCATGCCCTGCTCGGCAAAGGCGCGGTTGAAGGAAGGCATCAGACCGGTGCGGACGTGATCGACCTCTTCGTAGGAGCGGAAGAGAAACGGGATGCCCATGACCCGGAAATCCGGCACCACGGAACCGATGCCGGTCATGGTGAAGCCGCCGCCGTGCAGCTGGCCGACCCGCATCTTGCGGTACATGGCGAGATCGTCACCCATCACCCCGCCGGGATAGACCTTGAAGCCGACCTCGCCATTGCTCTTCTCCTCCACTTCCCTGGAGAACTCGCGGAAGCGCTGGGTCCAGACGCTGCCCTCCGGCGCCAGGGAGCCGATCTTGAAAAGATACTTGGGGGCGGCGACGGCCGGCGACGCCGCCAGCAGCAGAATCGAGATCAGACAGACAAGAAAAGGGGAAATCCGGGCCAGGGACGGCATACACTCACCTCAGAAAAAATTTGATGGTCTCGTAAAACTGAACATTAACCACCGAGAGCGCAGAACACACAGAGGTAACTATTTGCAATTAAATATATTTTCTCTGTGTCCACTGTGCGCTCCGTATCTCCGTGGTTGCTTTGCGCTTTTCGCATGCCGTTCAAAAATAACTCTCCACCTCCCAAAGAAGTGCAGCAGCACGCTTCTGGGCAATGACATTGGCGAGACCGAGCTCAGGCCGGCTGGCCAGCGGAAAGGAAAGCACCTCGCCCAGCAGCTTTTCATAAAGGGCGCGGTCAAAGACGGTGCGGGCATAGGTTTCGGCATAGGCGACCTGAACGGCGAGCATGCCGCGCCGGCTGAGGGCCAGCGCCGCTTCGAAATGGCGGCGGGCCGCCTCCGGATCGCCGCCCAAGAGCGCCGACCGAGACCCGTAATAGGCGCCGAGAAAGAGATGGGGGCCGCCCTCGGCATAGGCCGGATCAAGCTCAAGCACCCGCAACATAATCTGCTCCACCTTGACCAGCGCGACCAGCGCGGCCGGATCGCCGCCCTGGCGCTGCAACCAGGCAGTCCAGCCAAAGGCGCCCCAGAACAGGGCGGGCACGTCCGCTGAACCGCAGGCGGCCAGGGCCTGTGCCAGTCCGGCGGGTGCACCCTCCTGCAGATCACGACCGATGCCGCTGCGGGTGAGCAGGACCGCGCCATACTCACGCGCCCGATTGCTGATACGCCGCGCCCGCTCCGTCCGGCCGCAGGCGTCGAGGGCCGCGGCATAGGCGGCGAAAGCCCGAGCCGCGGTGAGCAGCATCCTTTCACTATCCGGGTCATCGGCCACCAGGCTGTCGATCATCAGCAGATAGGCCGGCGCCCCCTCGCAGACCAGCTCAAGATCGGTCTGCTGCTGGAAATTCTCCACCGCCGGCGCAACCACCGAACCGACCACCAACGAGGCACAGCCGGGCAGCACCAGCAGCAAGACCAGACCGATCATCATTCGCGCTTTCATTCCTTTGCAACACCCTCCGGGTAGTTCCCTTTGCGACGCACGACAGTCGCCTTCAACAACAAGAATTTTCACTATAGGAGAGGCCGCAATCCCTGTCAAGCACGGCGAAATCAGGAGCCCACTCCTCTTTTTTATGGCTTTGACAGGCGGAACCATCCCATGCTATAGTGGCTGCCATTTGTGATATACCCAGCTGACCAATGCGGCCCGGCGGGTGCCGCCCATCCTGGCAGCAAGCGACGGCAAAAAACGGCCGGCAACATCATGCCTGCCGATGACCCGGAACCAGACAAAGAGGAGCCCCGATGAAGACAGAACTTTCCCAATCATTCTTTGCCAAGGCGCGCAACGTCATCCCCGGCGGTGTCAACAGTCCGGTGCGGGCCTGCAAGTCAGTGGGCTGCGATCCCCGCTTTATCAAACGGGCGGCCGGCTCACGCATTTATGACGTGGACGGCAACGAATACATCGATTTCGTCTGCTCCTGGGGTCCGATGATCCTCGGCCACAACCACCCATCGGTCAGCGAGGCGGTTAGCCGGGCCATGGATAACGGCACCAGCTTCGGCGCCCCCTGCCCTCTGGAGGTGGAACTGGCGGAAATGGTCATCGACGCCCTGCCGTCGGTGGAGATGGTTCGCTTTGTCAGTTCCGGTACCGAGGCGACCATGAGTGCGGTGCGCCTGGCCCGCGGCTATACCGGCAAAAAGATGATCGTCAAGTTCGACGGCTGTTACCACGGCCATGCAGACTCCTTTCTCGTCAAGGCCGGCTCAGGGGTCATCACCCTCGGCATCCCAGGCAGCCCCGGGGTGCCGGACGACATCGTCAAAAATACCCTCTCCATCCCATACAATGACGAAGAAACCCTGGAAAAGACCCTGCGGGATGACTCACTCGACATCGCCTGCGTCATCGTCGAACCGGTGGCCGGCAACATGGGGGTCGTCCCCCCGGCCCCCGGCTTTCTCCAGAAGCTGCGCCAACTCACCAGCGAACTCGGCATTGTCCTCATCTTCGACGAGGTCATCACCGGCTTCCGGGTCAGCTACGGCGGCGCCCAGCAAAAATTCGACATCATGCCGGACCTCACCTGCCTCGGCAAAATCATCGGTGGCGGCCTGCCGGTGGGTGCCTATGGCGGCAAGCGGGAAATCATGGCGAAAATTTCTCCCGAGGGCCCGGTTTACCAGGCCGGCACCCTGTCCGGCAACCCGCTTGCCATGGCGGCCGGGATCGCCACCCTCAAAGCGTTGCAGGAACCGGGCTTTTACGCCAGACTCGATCAACGGGGGGCTGACTTTGCCGCCCGGCTCCACGAACTCGCCTCTCGCTATCTGAACGAGGCGACACTCAACGCCGCCGGTTCGGTGATGACCCTTTTCTTCGGTCCTGGCCCGATCACTGATTTCGACTCTGCGATGCAGGCTGATGCAGCAAAATATGGCGAATTCTACCGCCTCATGCTGGATCAGGGAATTTACCTCGCCCCCTCCCAGTTCGAGGGGATGTTCCTCTCCGCCGCGCACAGCGACGAGGATCTGGCCCGCACCCTCGAAGTGACTGAATGGTCATTCAAAAAAATGCAAAAATAGATTGAAATTCGTTGACTTTGGCGTTAAAGAGTGCTAATTCCAATTGCAATCCGGCCTTGGGGGGTCAGGGAGGAAACATGGCCAACACCCGGAAAGAGCTGATGAAGATGATGTCGGTTTTCGGCACCATCGGCATTCAGGTGTCAGCATGCGTCTTTATCGGCCTTGGTATCGGTTATTACCTGGACAAAAAGGTCTTTGACGACCGTACCTCCCCGTGGCTGACCATGATATTTCTGGCATTTGGCGTTGTCGCGGGGTTCAGGAGCCTCTACCAGATGTCACGGCGAAAGGATCTGTGATGAGCGCAGTAGAGACAGTGGAGCATCAGGAGTTCCCCATTCACCGGGTCGAAATCCTTAACTGGGTCATGGCCGGATTGTTGTCGTTGGCCGCCTGGCTGTCCTTTCCGTTTTATATCGCCCAGAGTGTCTTTATCGGCGGACTGCTGGCCAACATCAGCTACCTCTTTCTGAAAAAGGATCTG
This sequence comes from Thermodesulfobacteriota bacterium, assembly GCA_049323655.1. Lineage (GTDB taxonomy): Bacteria > Desulfobacterota > Desulfobulbia > Desulfobulbales > SURF-16 > DB1. Next base: position 159,296 of record JBMONO010000009.1, read on the forward strand.
AAAAATTTCCTGCAGGGCAAGCTGTTGCACAGCGGCAGGGTGCAGATGGCCAAGGTGCAGTTTTATGTCAAATATTACGTCAGGCTTACCGCCCTGGCCCTTATCCTCTATGTCCTGGTCCGCAAACAGATCGCCCATCCGCTCGGATTATTAATAGGCCTGTCCGTCGTGGTCTTCAGCATCGGCATCACGGTGGCAAGCGTGATTAAAAAGTTTTATTTCACCGCCAAAGAGGCATAGGAGAAAACCATGGAACATCCGATACTGTTCATATCAGTAATTCTGGAAATGCTCGGGCTGCCCGTGCCGCACGGCCCGGTGGGTGACACTCTGCTCGCCAAGCTTGTCTCACCCCATATGACCTATACCTGGCTGGTGATGGCCATCCTCATTATCATGCCGAAGATCACTCTGGGGCGGCTTGAGCTGGTACCGGACGGCAAACAGAATTTCTGGGAAGTCTGTGTCGGCGGGCTGGAAGATTTCATGGCCGAACACATGGGACCGCAGCGCGCCGCCATGATGTTCCCGATGATCGCCACCTTTGCCTTCTATATCCTGGTCGCCAACCTGATGGGTCTCATTCCCGGCTTCATGTCGCCGACCTCCAACCTCAACATCACCCTGGGCATGACGCTGATCGTCTGGGTCACCCATCATTTTCTCGGACTCAAATATCACGGTGTCAAATACATCAAACACTTCATGGGGCCGATGTGGTGGCTGGTACCCCTGATGCTGCCCATCGAGCTCATCAGTAACCTGGCCCGTATTCTCTCTCTCTCCATTCGACTTTTCGGCAACATCATGGCCAAGGAGACTCTGCTCGCCATCCTTTTCATGCTGGTCGGCGCTTTCTTCGGCCCCTTGCCCATTCTCTGCCTCGGCGTCCTTGTTTCCGTCGTCCAGACCATGGTTTTCACCCTGCTCTCCGTCCTCTACTGCGCAGGCGCCATGGAAGAGGCACACCATTAATCGACACGCTTTTTTTACGATACAAAGAAGGCCAAATTACTAAACGTTTTCAAGGAGGAACAAAGGAATGAAAAAGGTACTTGGTGTATTGGTGGCAGTGGCCAGCATTTTCGGTGTAGCGGGCGCTGCCCTGGCAGCTGAGGGCGCAACGGTGTTCGACAAGTACATCCAGCTCGGCAGCAACAACCTGGCGCTGGTCTGTCTGGCCGCCGGTCTTGCCGTTGGTGTTGCTGCTTCCGGTTGCGGCGCTGGTATGGGTCATGCCGCCGGTGGTGCCTGTACCGGTGTTGCCCGGAACCCCGAAGTTTCCGGTAAAATCACCGTAACCATGATTCTTGGTCTGGCGCTGATTGAATCTCTGACCATTTACGGTCTGGTTATCGCCCTGATCCTGCTCTACGCCAACCCGCTGCTTGGTTAATTCCAGCCACGGGCGAGAGCCGCTAAGAGGCCGCAGGCAACTGCGGCCTTTTTTTATTGTCCATGCCGACTCCTGTCATCGAACCAGTCCGCCAACCGGGCGAGCCGGTTATCACCGGTCCGACGCTTTTCTGGGTCAATCCCGGCGAAAGCGGCGCCATACTTGCTGCAGCCCGTACCAGATACGGCCGCCGGCACCACCTCTTCCACTGCAATCTGCTGGAAATCCCTGACAAGGAAGGATCACTTTTCTGGGCCGGCCCGGCTTTAGGGGCGCCGGCCGCGGTCCTGGTTCTGGAAAAACTCATCGCCCTCGGGGCGCGGACCATCGTGGTTTACGGCCTGTGCGGCTCCCTGCACCCCGATCTCCGTGTCGGTGATGTCCTGCTGCCGACCTGGGCGCTCAGTGAAGAAGGCACCTCCGCCCACTATCCCGGCCCTTCCCCCCCCTGCTCAAACAGGGATCTGCGCGGAAAGCTCGCGTCCCTGCTTGCCGACGACGGACATGACCTCTGCCAGGGGCCGATCTGGACCACCGACGCCCCCTACCGGGAAACGAAAGAGAAGGTTGACAGCTGCGCCGGTCAGGGTATCATGGCGGTGGACATGGAATACTCCGCCCTCTGCCGGGTGGCTTTTTTTCGCAACGTTGATCTTGCCGCAGTCATGCTTGTCTCCGATGAGCTGTGGCGGCAACAGTGGACCCCGGCCTTTCATCGCAAATCATTTCACAAGCTGAGCCGTCGCCTTTTTCTCGGGCTGGCGGACGGACTGCGGCGGCTCGCCCCCCCAACCGCTGGTAAAGACGATTCATGAAGAAACTGCACCTGGTCAGCCTCGGCTGCCCAAAGAACCTGGTTGATTCGGAAGTCATGCTCGCACTTCTCGAAAAGGATGGCTATGCAATCTGCCCCGATCCTGAAGAAGCTGACCTGCTCCTGGTCAATACCTGCGGCTTTATCCAGCCGGCGGTGGAAGAGGCAATCGACGAAATTCTTGCCCTGGCCCAGGCAAAGGCGGCCCATCCCGGGGCACGACTCGTCGTCACCGGCTGCCTGGTTCAACGCTACCAGCAGCAGCTTCTCGAGGAGCTGCCCGAAGTCGATCTTTTTGTCGGGGTCAACGATTTCCCTAGCATCGCCGAGCTCGTTCGCCAACCGGAGGGAAGCAAGGCCGGCCTCCATTGCCAGCGACCGGATTTTCTCATGACCACCGCCATGCCGCGGCGGATTTCCACCCCGGCCCACCGCGCCTACCTAAAGATCTCGGAGGGCTGTTCCAACCGCTGCTCCTACTGCCTTATTCCCGCCATTCGCGGCCCGCTGCGCAGCCGGACCATGGACGACATCGTCACCGAAGCCGCCGGCCTTGGCGCGGCCGGGGTGCGCGAGCTGACCCTGGTCGGCCAGGACGTCACAGCCTACGGCATCGATCTGCCCGGACGCCAGGCCAGCCTGGCTGCCTTGGTCCGCGCCCTGCTGCGCGGTTGCAGGGCAGACTGGCTGCGACTACTCTATCTCTACCCGAACCGAATCAGTGATGAACTCCTCTCTCTCATGGCCGGAGAAGAACGGTTGCTGCCCTATCTCGACATCCCCCTTCAGCATGTCAGCCCCACCGTTCTCAAACGGATGAATCGTCCCTTCCGCCGGTCCCAGCTCGACAGCATCATGGAACGGATAAGGAAAATCGTCCCGGTCGCAGCGATCCGGACTACCTTTATTGTCGGCTTTCCCGGCGAGACGGAAGATGATGTCGAACAGATCGCGGCATTCCTTCGGCAATACCGACTCAACAATGTCGGAATCTTTCCCTATGCCAATGAGGAGGGCTGCGCCGCGGAAAAACTGGACGGACACTGTTCTGAGGAGGAAAAGCAGGCACGATACGACTATCTGATGGGGCTGCAACGGGACATTTCGCTGGAGAAAAACCGCGAATATATCGGCCGCACCCTGCCTGTACTGGTGGAGGGGGTGAGCCGGGAATCTGAACTGCTGCTTGAGGGCAGGACGGTGTTCCAGGCGCCGGAGATCGACGGCTGTGTTTACATCAGTGAAGGCGAGTGTCAACAGGGGGAGATTGTCACGGTCCGTATCACCGAGGCCCACCCCTATGATCTGGTTGGAAGCATAGTCGATGAATAGGCGGCCGCGCCCCCGCGGCCAGCCCCATGATATCGGGAAAAGCGGGGGAAAGGCGGCCCGCGTTATTTCCCCTGATTGACCTTTTCCTTCAGCTCCTTACCTACCTTGAAGAACGGCAGCTTTTTCGGCGGCACCTTGATCTTCTCGCCGGTCTTCGGGTTTCGCCCTTGATAGGCGTCGTATTCCTTGATGACAAAACTGCCGAAACCGCGGATTTCGATGCTTTCTCCGGCGGCCAGGGTTTCAATCATGGTTTCCAGAATTGTATTTGTGATGGAGCTTGCTTCCCGATGAGGCAGATTTTCCTTCTGAGCAATGGCCTCAATCAATTCTGACTTGTTCATCATTGTCTCCCGACGTATCTGTTAAGCCAGCATGGCTGGGACATGCCAGCCACAAAAAAACTTACAAACGGCGCTCCGGCTCGCCTCCCTTCCCTGGGAATGGCAACAGCGGTCATAAAAACAACCCGCGCAGGGGTGCTGCAAAACATAACCCATTGATTTATAAGAATATAAAACAAAGGGCATCATATCCTGAGCTGGTTAGCACCAGCTAACCAGCCGACATTGCTCTCTTTTTTATGAAGTTGCATTTATCTTATACAGATAAATGCCGGAATGTAAAGGGAATTTATAAAAAAAGATGGTCAGGGAGAAAAAATTTTCTCAACCTCTTTGCGACTGAGAAGGCGGTACGTGCCGGTTGGCAGGTCTCCGAGCCGCAGGTTGCCATACGCGATGCGTTTCAAGGCCAGGACCCGGTGACCGATGGCGGCGCACATTTTGCGGACCTGGCGCTTGCGACCCTCATGGATGGTAATCTCAAGGAGGGAAAAACGAGGTGAATGCCGCAGTATTCGGACCCTGGCAGGTGAGGTGCGGCGCCCCTCCACCATAACTCCGGTCTCAAGCTCTCTGATCTTTTCCGGGGAAGGGGCGCCGGCAACGGTGGCAACGTAAGTTTTTTTCACCTCGAAGCTGGGGTGGAGGACACGCTGGGCCAGCTCGCCGTCATTGGTCAGCAGCAGGGCGCCTTCGGTATCAAGATCGAGTCGGCCCACGGGAAAAACCCGCTCCGTGATCCCGGGCAGGAGGGAGGTGACAATAGGACGCCCTTGCGGGTCATCGAGGGTGGTAACATAGCCTGTCGGTTTGTTCAGCAGGATATAGATCTTTGCCGACCCGACCTCGACCGGGCGACCATTGACACAAACCTGCTGCCGGGCCGGATCGACCTTGACCCCCATGTCGATCACCACCCGGCCGTCAACAGTGACCCGCCCCTGGCGGATCAATTCCTCGGCCCGCCGCCGGGAGGCAACGCCCGCCCCGGCCAGTATCTTCTGAAGACGCTCTACCATCTTCCAGCGCTATCGGGGAGGGGCCACTGACATTGGAGAGAAAAGAATCTTACTGATAATCGCCCCGGCGGAATTTGGCCGTCTCGACATAGGAGACCGAAGCGACCCGGTCAAGCAGTCGGGCGAGCGGATCGTCCGCCGGCAGCTGCTCCTTGAGGGAGAGCAGCGAGCTGGTCTCCTCCTCAAGGGATTCGACAAAGGGCAGCAGGGATTCGCCGGACAGGGAGAGATCGCCAAGCGCCTCGCCAAAAGAGGCGAGACTGGTCATCGTCGTCTCGGCCAGGGCCAGACTTTCCAGACGCAAGGCGGGAGGGACCTGGAGGGCGGCGGCAGAGGCCACGTTGGTCGCCGGCACTGCCGAGGCGACGGACTGCAGCTGGGCCTCCAGCAGCTGTTTGAAATCAGCGCCGGAAAGCGGCTGGCCGTCTTTCTGACCGGACTGATTGACACGATATGTTCCCTGCAGGGTCGTGATTTTCATGATATCCTCCTGCCGACTTCCGCCAGAGATAATCGGCAATGGTTGCCTGTCACTTTTTACTTTACCTTCAATTTATCCTATCGGCAAAAAAAAATTCTCCTTAAATAAATGATGATGGTCTCGTAAAAAGTGAAAATTAACCACAGAGACCGCAGAGCACACCGAGATAACTGATTGTAATTAAATATATTTTCTCTGTGCTCTCCGTGCACTCTGTGGTGAAAAAAGTTTTACGACGCCATCAAAAATCAACGCAGATTTTTCGGGAGAATGGCATCGATTTTTCCATCCACCAGCCGTTTTGTCTCGGCATCCACCTCAAGGACATCGGGGTACCAGGGTTTCATCCGGCAGTCAAAGACCACCGGGGGAACGAGTCCGACATGGAAACGCCGGGTTTGCAGGCCGGCGGCGTGGATATCGGCGGCCGGTTCAAAACGGGTAAAAAAGGTCCAGACAAACTCCTGCATGCTCACCGTCGCCTCCTGCAGACTGTCGACCAGGACGATGACTGGCCAGCCGGCAAAGGCCGGATCCGCTGCGATTCTTTGCGGCAGCTCCTTTTCGTGTCCATAATCATCTCCCTCGACCACCAGGGTGCCGGGCAGAAAGGCAAGGGCGGCCCGGCAGCCCTGGGGGAGGCTGCCGTGAAAGGTCCGGGGCAGAACATGGCGTGGTGACCGGCCCAGCCCCATGAGCAGGGCCTTGGAACCGGTATTGACCGACGGCCCGGTATAGTCAAGGGTGTCCTGGGAAACATTGGCAAAGACAAACAGATCCCGCTGCCAGTCGACCCGTTCCAGCACATGGGTCCACAGTTCGCCAAAATCCTCGATGTTGATGTCGCCATCGGTGATAATTAGAAACTTGGTCAGGGAGAGCTGGCCCTCGCCGAGAATACGCAGGCCGGAGGCAAAGGCCTCGCGCGGATAGCGGTCCGTCACCCGGGCCGCGGCCAGGCAGTGAAACCCCGCCTCCCCGAAGGTCTTCAACTGTTTGACGCCGCTCATCACCAGGGGGAAAAGCGGTGAGAGGAGATCCTGGAGAAAATCGCCGATAAAGAAATCTTCCTGCTTGGGCCGGCCGACCACGGTGGCCGGATAGATGGCGTCCCGCCGATGATAGAGACGATCGACCTGAAAAACCGGATAGTCATGAGTCAGGGAATTGTAGCCGTAATGATCGCCAAATGGTCCCTCCGGTCGCCGCATGTGGGGGGGCACGACGCCCTTGGCGGCGAACTCCACCGTGGCGACCAGATTGTGCCCGCCGGCCGGGTCACGGACCATCGGCAGTTTCTCGCCGAGCAGCAGGGAGGCGAGCATCAATTCCGGCAGATTTTCCGGCAACGGGGCGATGGCCGCCATGATGAGGGCCGGCGGCCCGCCGATGTAAAGGGTCAGCGGCAGATTTTCGTTACGCAGTTCCGCCTCGTGGTAATGATAGCCCCCTCCTTTATGGATCTGCCAGTGGATGCCGGTGGTCTGATCGTCAAAACGCTGGATCCGGTACATGCCCAGATTGTGGCCGCGGCCGCCGGGATGCTCGGTATAGACAAGCGGCAGGGTGACAAAGGGGCCACCGTCGGTCTTCCACGAGGTGAGCATCGGCAGTTCGCGCAAACGGGGCGGCGACATGCAGGTATCGAGGATCGGCCCGCTCCGCGCCAACCGGGTGCCGATGCGAGTCATCTGCGGCACCAGACCACGCATCCCCCAGAGCTTACCGAGGCTCGGCGGCAAGAGCGTCTCCGCCGCCCGCACCAGATCCCGGACAAAATCCTGGGCCCGGCGACCAAAAGCGAGCTCCATCCGCTTTCGGGTGCCAAAGAGGTTAGTGACCACCGGGAAACGGCTGCCCTGGACTCGTTTGAAGAACAGAGCCGGACCGCCCCGGGCAATGACCCGCCGGTGGATCTCGGCAATTTCGAGGCAGGGATCGACCTCGATTTCCACCTCCAGCAGATCGGACTCCTGCCGGAGAAGATCAAGATAGGCACGGAGATCGGCAACAGGAGCGGTATTCATGGGTGTTCCTCACCGAGAAAGAGGCGGTGGTATTCGCTCTCGCTGAGATGGCGCTTTATCAGGCCGGTGAGGAAATCGACCGTTGCCGTGATGTCCGCCTCCGTCATCCTGGGGATAAGGGTGTTGAGCAGCTCCGAGCTGGCAAACAGCTGGACAAAGGCGGCCAGGGACGCTTCGTCGCAGTGACGGTTCAGGCCGAAACAGATTTCGGTTTGATTCATTTTTTCACGATCAGTCAAGCTTTTCATGGCTACGGCTCCAGCCTTCTGATATATTTTAATCACTATCCGGCAGCACGACTGACCGCTCCGGTCAGTTCGGCAACGGGAAACCGGATTCACTCCCGGCAGTGCGCCGCTCCGGGGACACTCTTTTCCTCCGACACGACAACAAAAGAGGAGATGGCAACCATTTCCGAGAACGCCCTTATCAACACCGGCTGGGTCGAACACCACGCCGGTTACGAGCATACCCGCTCGGAACGGATCATCCGCCAGATGGTGAGCTGGCTGCGGGACAGCCGTCAATTTGTCACCCTGCTGCACAAGGGCTACCAGTCCGGCGGCACCCTGGTCGTCGCCGCCGACGACCGGACCGTCATCCTTGACAAGCCGCGGGACTGGCCAGGCAGTAACGCCATTGTCCGGGTGGTGTTCCGCAACACGGCGCGGCTCTGGTGCCATTTCACCGGCGAAGTCATTGCGACCACGGTGGACACCCTGCGCATGTCCTTTCCGGACGAGCTGTTCATGCTGCAACGACGCCAGCACTTCCGCATCAACGTCCCGGCCGACAGCAGTGCCACTTTCCTGTATAACCAGAAAAAGTGCAAGTGTAATATCGTCGATGTCAGCGCCGGCGGCATGCTCCTCGCCGCCAGGGATATCGGTGACCTGCCCCAACCCGGCCACACCATCAGAAACATCAGCATCGCCATCCCCTGCGACGACAAGGCGGTCGGCGCGGAAAACGGCCTGCTGCGCATCAAGGTCAAGGAGGCCGAGGCAGTCCGGCTCTTCCGCAATGAATCAGCACGCACCTTCTGCCTCGGCGTCAATTTTTCCCTGACTCCGGCGGAGGAAGAACGGCTCATGCGCTACATCCGCCAGCGGGAACTGGCCATGCTGCGCAAGGGGGTCAACGACTAACATTTGTGCGCAGCCTCCGGATACTTTTCACGAACTCATCACAATTCCCCTTACCCCGCCAGGAATCTGACATACACCTTCCGACTGCGTGGTCCATCGAACTCGCAGAAAAAAATACGCTGCCAGGTGCCGAGCCGGAGTCTGCCGTTTTCGACAAACACGGTCAGCGAGGCGCCGAAAAGCGAGGCCAGGACATGGGAGGGCGAATTGCCCTCCTGATGCTGATAGGAAAGATCAAAGGGGATCATCCTTTTCAGGGCGCTGACAATATCGCGGCGGACTGCCGGGTCCGCGCCCTCGTTGATGGTCAGACCGGCGGTGGTATGGGGATTGAAAAGAAGACAGAGCCCTTCCGTCATCCCGCTTTTGTCGAGTTCCGCCTCCACACTGCCGGTGATGTCGATCAACTCCATAAAATTCGCCGTGGACACCGTGACAACCGCCTTCTGCATTTCCCCCTCCATAAAAATGTGTATAATGTATCAGAATGGTTTCGTAACAACTGGGGGCGCTTCGAACGTTTTCCGTCCTAAGCCGGATAGGCACAAAACCATAAATCAATCACAGAAGACCAGGGAGCACACCAAGATAACACGCTGTCATTCAAAACATTTCCCCTGCTCATCTGCACCATCCGTGGTAAAAATTTGCTGATGACGGACGAGACGAAATTGAGTATAGGCAATCGTAACGCCTGGAAGTGGCCACCCGCGCCATCCCGTTTTGATGGAGGACACCCATGATTGACACCATCCTGCACAATCTTGCCTGGCTCGGCCATGACGGATTCCGCCTTACGGCCGGCGGGAAAACGATCTACATCGACCCGTTCCAACTGACCGGCAACCAGCCGCCGGCCGATATCATCCTGGTCACCCACGCTCACTTCGATCACTGCTCTCCGGATGATATCGACAAAATCAGCCAGCCGTCAACCGCCATCATCACCGGCGCCGACTCAGCGGCAAAACTCTCCGGTCGGATCACCACTGTCAAACCGGGCGACCGGATCACCTGCGACACCATCACGGTGGAGGCGGTGCCCGCTTACAACACCAACAAAAAATTTCACCCGCGCGCCAACGACTGGCTCGGCTTCATTGTCACGGTGGACGGGGTACGTATCTATCATGCCGGCGATACGGACCATATCCCGGAAATGGCAGCCATCGAGGCCGACATCGCCCTGCTGCCCGTCTCCGGCACCTATGTCATGACCGCCGAGGAGGCGGCGGCAGCGGCCATCGACATTCATCCAAAGGTCGCGGTTCCGATGCATTTCGGCTCCATTGTCGGCGAACAGAGCGACGCCGAGCTGTTCGCCGCCACACTGGCAGGTCGAATCAGGGTGCACATTCCGCAAAAAAAGGACGCGGCGTGAATTATTTTCCGATCAGTCTCGACATCCGCGGCCGCCTCTGCATCGTCATCGGCGGCGGCCGGGTGGCGGCGCGCAAGGTCGGCTCCCTGCTGTCCAGTCATGGCAGGGTGACGGTGATCAGTCCGGCCCTGGTTGACGAACTGGCCATCCTGGTCGAGCAGGGCGTTTTCCGCTGGCTGCCGCGGGAATACCGAACCGGCGATCTCGCCGGCGCCTTTCTCGTCATCGCGGCCACCGACGACAGTATCGTCCAGGAAGCGATCCACCGCGAGGCGGAGACAAACAACATCCTGCTCAATGTCGCGGATGTGCCGAAATGGTGCAACTTCATCCTGCCTGCCACCGTGCGTCGGGGCGATCTCACCATCTCCGTCTCCACCGCCGGGAAAAGCCCGGCGCTGGCCAAGCAGCTCCGCCAGGAGCTGGAAAAGGAGTATACCGACGATTACGATCTCCTCCTCCAGGTCCTCGGCCGCTTGCGTCCGATTGTCCTCGATATGGGGTTTCCCCACGAAAAAAATAAAATTCTTTTTGAAAAACTGTTGCACAGGGATATGATTGAGTGGCTCAGACAGCAGAACTGGCAGGCACTGACAGGCCATATCCGTTCCGTTCTCGGCAAGGATGTTCCCCTGAGCCTGCTCACCGGCCAGATGGAATAAGCCGCATGCCCCTGCCGGACCGTGCCGCCGACTGGGAAAAGGCTGCCCCGCGGCCGCTGTTCGAGCACCTGAAACCTGCAGACACCCGACGGGGATAACCGTCACCGGCCATTAACCTTCGGAGAACAGCTGAATGCTCTTTACCTTTACGTTTATCGTCTATCTGCTGGCCACCGGAACGTACATCGCCTTTTTCATCACCCAGCAAAAAAACATTCGCACCTCGGCCCGCTTCATGTTGTTTGGCGCCGGTGTTCTCCATACGGTGACCATCATCAGCCGCTATCTGGCCGCCGGCCACACACCGCTCACCACCCACCACGACACCGTTTCCTTCTTCGCCTGGTCCATGACCTGGGCCTTTCTCTCCTTCCGCTGGCGCTACCAGGTGAAGAACTTCGGCACCTTTGTCTCCCTGGTGATCAGCGCCCTGATGATTGTTGCCGCTCTCTCTTCCCAGCACATCACCGAGCTGCCGCCGGCTCTGCAGAGCGCCTGGCTGCCGGTCCACGCCAGTATCGCCATTCTCGCCGACGGTTTTCTCGCCCTGGGCTTCTGCAGCGGTCTCATGTACCTGCTGCAGGAACGAGAACTGAAAAAGAAACGCTTCGGCGTCTTTTACAGCCGCCTGCCCTCCCTGGATGCACTTGACACCCTGATCCACCACTGCCTGACCGTAGGCTTCCCGCTGCTGACCCTGGGCATCATCACCGGTTCGTTCTGGGCCAAACAGGCCTGGGGATCTTACTGGCACTGGGACCCAAAGGAAACCTGGTCGCTGATCACATGGTTCATCTATGCCGGCATGCTGCACCAGCGCTTCATTGCCGGCTGGCGGGGCAAAAGGGCCGCTATTCTCGCCATCATCGGTTTCATTTCAGTGCTCTTCACCCTGTGGGGGGTGACCTTTCTGTTGACGGGGGTTCATTCCTATGTCCGCTGATACCATCCTGGTCCTGGGCGTCAACCACAAGTCCGCCCCTGTCGAGGTGAGGGAACAGCTGGCCTTCAGCGATGACCCCGAGGCGCCCTTCCTTGCCATCAAGGCCATTCCCGAGTGCAGTGAGTTCTGCTTTCTCTCCACCTGCAACCGGGTCGAGGTCATCTTCACCACCAGCAACCGGCACCAGTGTGTCGCTGCCATCAAAAAGGCCCTGTTTGCCAAAAGCAAGGTCAGAGAAGATGAAATCGACCGCTTCATCTATCTGCACAGCGGCGCCGATGCGGTCACCCACCTCTACCGGGTGGCGGCCAGCCTCGACTCCATGGTGGTAGGAGAACCGCAGATCCTTGGCCAGCTGAAAGAGGCCTACCGCAAATCATCGGAACGGGAGGGCACCGGCGTCATCTTAAACCGCCTGCTCCACAAGGCCTTTTCGGTGGCCAAGCGAATCCGCACCGAAACCAACATCGGCGGCAGCGCGGTTTCCATCAGCTATGCGGCGGTGGAACTGGCGAAAAAGATCTTCGGCTCCCTCAAGGGCAAGAAGGTGCTGCTGGTCGGCGCCGGTGAGATGGCGGAACTGGCGGCGGAACACCTGATCAACCAGGGTATTTCCGAGGTGATCGTCGCCAACCGCACCCTGGAACGGGCGGTCAATCTGGCCAAGCGCTTCAACGGCAAGGCGGTGGGCCTGCCAGAACTGCACGCCCAGATGGAACTGGTAGACATTATGGTCAGCTCCACCGGCGCCAGCGGCCTCATCCTCCACCAGGAGGACGTCAAGCCGATCATGAAGCAGCGCAAAAATCGGCCGCTCTTTCTCATCGACATCGCCGTCCCCCGGGATCTCGACCCCCGCCTCAACGACCTCGACAACGTCTATCTCTACGACGTGGACGACCTCAGTCAGGTGGTCGAGGTCAATAAGGCGGAACGCGAACAGGAGGCGTTGCGGGCCGAACGGATCGTCACCGAAGAGACCATCAAATTTCTCCAGTGGCTGGAAGACATGCAGCTTACCCCCACCATCGCCGCCCTCCGCCGCAAGGCCGACCTCATCGTCCGGGCGGAGATGGAAAAAACCCTGGCCCACACCAGTTTGACCGCCAAGGAAATCAAATCCATCGAAAAAATGACCGGCGCCATCATCAACAAACTGCTGCACGACCCCATTCTCTTTCTCAAACAGAACCACGGAACGGACGACAAGCGCGTCAAACTCGACTTCACCCGCAAATTCTTCGGCCTCGATCTTGAAAGCAAGGAATAACTCCGCTCCGTCTCACCGACAAAGCTTTTCTTGACAACCAAAGCCGCTGATGCTATTTTGCAAAATTCATTTTTCAGTGTGTATTTTTTTTGACGGGAGACAGAGCTTGATTGCCAGCCTGCCCGGACGAGCCCGTGAGACTCGTCAGCATCCCGTCCTTACTGACAAGCAGCCAGCACACGGCAGATACATTCTCGAAGGAAAATCGTCATGAGTAAACGTACCTTTCAGCCCGGCAACACCACCCGTAGTCGCACCCATGGCTTTCGCACCCGCATGAAAACCAAAAACGGCCGTGCCGTTATCAACCGCCGCCGCGCCAAAGGCCGCGTTCGCCTTTCCGCATAAGCTTGCAGAACTGTGCCGGGCACAACCGGGGCAAAGCAACTGGGACTGCCCAAGACAGCACTGCTCAGCAAACCTGGGGAGTTTCAGGCTGTTTACCGGCAGGGACGGCGGTTACGGGGAAAGGAATTCAGTGTCATCATTCTGCCGAACGGCTTATCGACCAGCCGCCTAGGCATCAGTGTGCACGGGGTCAAGCGAGCGGTCCGGCGCAACAGAATAAAGCGCATCATCCGTGAATTTTATCGTGTTCACCGGGAATTCATCACTCCCCCATCAGACGTTGTCATCGCTGTCCGCCGGGATTTTTCCCTTGCATCTCCCCGGCAGGTGACGGAAAGCATTGCCCCGTTGCTTGACCTGCCTCTCCGGCCCTGATTCGGGGCCGGCTGCCTTTTGTCCCTGATGACCGGTTTCCGTTCATCAGGTCGCAGGGTCTTGGTGAACAGATCAACATGAAAACGCTGCTGCTGCTCCTCATCCGCGGCTATCAGATTGCCGTCTCTCCCGTGCTGCCGCCCGCATGCCGTTTTACCCCCACCTGTTCCCAGTACGCTCTGGAGGCCATCAGCCACCATGGCGCCTGCAAAGGCCTGCTGCTGGCAGCCGGCCGCATCCTGCGCTGTCACCCCTTCTGCCGTGGCGGCTATGATCCCGTAATAAAACAATAAGGAAAAAAACATGGAGACCAAGAGAGCTTTTCTCGCCATTGTGCTGTCTCTCCTCATCCTGTTCGGTTATCAATACTTCTTTCTCCCGCCGCAACAACCGACCATGGTCAACGAACCGCAGGAAAAGTCCCTGCCGCAACAAGCAGCACCGCAACCGGCCTCGCCGTCTTCCGCACCGGTCCTGTCCGCGGCGGCCGCCTCCAGCGGTCCTGCCATGACCGAGTTGCCGACCAGGGAGGGCCGTCAGATCGCCATTACCACCCCGCTTTACTCGGCGATGGTTTCTGAAACCGGTGGCGGCATCACCAGCTTCAAACTGAACAAGTATCGGGAAAGTCTGGCTGAGGATTCCGGTGCCAAGGAACTGATCAGCACCTCCGCTCCCCGCCAGCTCCCCCTCTTCTTCTCCTGGGGCGAGGAGCCTGAACATGCCGCGGTGCCGGTCTTTGAGGCGGATCGCGAAAACGTCCGGGTCAGCGGAACGGATACTGCCTTGGCCATGCACCATCGTTTCCCCTCCGGCCTTGAAATAACCAGAACCCTGCACTTTTCCGAAAACGATTACCTGATCCGGTTGACGGTCGATGTCCGCAACACCTCCGCCGAGCACCAGCTGCAGGGCGCCCCGTACCTGGCCATGACCAATCAGCTCCCCTCCGGCGACGACAAAAACACCTTCGTCTTTCACGGTCCGGCCCTCTTCCAGGAGGGCGTGCTGGAGGAAATCAAGCCCGACGACCTGAAAAAGGGCAAACAGACCCGCACCGGCACGCTCGACTGGGTGGCCTATGAAGACACCTACTTTATGACCGGTATCATCCCGGATGCCGCCGGCCCCGCCACCGTCCATTTCTCCCTGGCCGCCGACAATGCCGTCGCCACCGTGCTGGCCGGTGACACCGTGACCTTGCCGCCCGGCGGGGAGAAACGCTACACCTACACTGCCTATTTCGGGCCAAAGGAACACAAAACCCTGAAAGAGGTCGGCCACCATCTTGAAAAAATTATCAATTTCGGTTGGTTCGACGTACTGGCCAAGCCGATGCTCCATCTGCTCAACTTCCTCTACACCTTTGTTCACAACTACGGGGTGGCCATCATTCTGGTCACGGTAATCATCAAGGCCCTGTTCTGGCCCATCGCCCACAAAGGCATGAAATCGATGAAAACCCTGCAGAAACTCCAGCCCAAGATGGCCAAACTGCGTGAAAAATACGGCAACGACAAGGAGCGGCTCAACCGGGAAATGATCCAGCTCTATCAGACCTACAAGGTCAACCCGATGGGCGGCTGCCTGCCGATGCTTTTGCAGATCCCGGTCTTTTTCGCCCTCTACAAGGTGCTGCTGCAGACCATCGAACTGCGGCACGCCCCCTTCATGTTGTGGATCACCGATCTCTCCGCCCCGGACCGGCTGCCCATCGGAATCGACATTCCGATGCTGGGCGGCATTCCGGTGCTGACGCTGCTGATGGGCGCCTCGATGTTCCTCCAGCAGAAGATGACGCCTACCACCGGCGATCCGACCCAGGCGAAAATCATGATGTTTCTGCCGGTGATCTTTACCTTCATGTTCCTCAACTTTGCCTCGGGACTGGTTCTTTACTGGTTTGTCAACAACCTGCTGTCCATTGCCCAGCAATACGTCATCAATCGCGGGGACTGACCGCTGTCCCCGGTCGATACCGTCACCATTGTGGAGAACCGCATGCCCATCAAACTTGAATTCAAAGGCGCCGACATCGACGAGGCCATCAGCCAGGCCTGCAGGAAGCTGAACGTTCCCCGGGAAGAGCTTGATATTGAAATCGTCTCCACCGGTTCGTCCGGCATCTTCGGACTTTGCAAAAAACAGGCGGTGATCCGCGCCGCCAGAAAACCAGCCGACACCATTGGACCGGCAGTACAGGCCGCCACGACCGAGCCCGAACCGGAAAGAGCATTGCCGGCGCCGTCTGCCGCACCTCCGGTCGTTCCACCGGCAACAGAGGAAAAATATGAGCAGGCCGCAAACAACCAAGCTCCCCGCCGCGCACGACAGGCCGTCCGGGAAAGGGAAAAAGCTGAGGCGCCTCCCCCCACCCCACCCCGGCCGCTGGCGCCCCTGACGCCGGAAATTCGCGGCCAGATCAAAACCGACCTTGAACAGCTGCTTACCCTCATGGGCTTTGCCTCCACCGTCGATGTGGAGGAACGCAACAACAAGGCCCATGCCGTTATCAACGGAGAGCATCTCGATGAATTAACCGGCAATGACGGCCAGGCCCTGGACAGCCTTCAGTACCTGATGCGCAAGATCATTGCCCGGAAGTTTCCGGAAAAGGTCCATTTTGCCATCGATGCCGGAGAATTCCGGGAAAAACGAAAAATCGAGCTGCAGGAACTGGCCCTGAAACTGGCAGCCGAAGTCAAGGAAACGGATAAAACCAAAACGACGCCGCCGTTAAACCCGGCAGAGCGGCGGGTAGTCCACCTGACCCTCCAGGATGACAAGGGCATCCGCAGCCGCAGCGTCGGCGACGGTCTTTTCAAAAAGATCATCATCTATCTTCCGGGCAAGGGTCGGTCCCGGCCGTCCGCAGCGAGGAGAAAAGGGCGGAAAAATTGACAAACCCCGGCAGATAGCCGATAATGGTGGCGACACTGCCCCCTTTTTGCTCATCTGCCCCGGCAATGGGACAAGGGCGGCCCGTATCGTCACCCATGAACATATTCCGCCGCCATGGCCGACACCAGCATCGACATTTCCGCCCAACCAGGTATTGAGGCAACAATCGCCGCCATCGCCACCCCTCCCGGGCCCGGCGGCATTGGTATCATTCGCATCAGCGGCAGCACTGCGCTGCCCATTCTTACCGCCATCTTTTCGCCGGCCGGCAAGGCGCACCCCTTTGTCAGTCACCGACTCACCTATGGCTGGATCATAGATCCAGCCAGCGGCCGCACCATCGACGAGGTGCTCGCCGTCTTCATGCGCGGCCCCCGCACCTACACCCGAGAAGACGTGGTGGAAATCCACTGCCACGGCAGCTTCCTGGTCCTGCAGCAAATCCTTTCCCTGGTCGTCGCCCGCGGCGCCGTCCTCGCCGCCCCCGGCGAATTCACCAAACGAGCCTTTCTCAACGGCCGCATCGATCTCACCCAGGCGGAGGCGGTCATCGATCTCCTCCAGGCCAAAACCGGCGAGGGGCTGGAGATGGCCATGTCCCAGCTCCAGGGTCGGATGGGCGAGGCGGTCGGCGCCATCCGTTCAGCCCTGATCGGTCTGCGGGCCATCATCGAGGTTGCCATCGACTTTCCGGAGGATGATGAGGAAATCATCATGGCCGACACCATGGGTCCACGCCTGGCAGAGGAGGTTATCGCCCCCCTGCGCGAGCTGATCCGTTTTTCCGGACAGGGAAAAATTCTGCGGGACGGCATCTCGGTCATCATCCTCGGCCAGCCCAATGTCGGCAAGTCAAGCCTGCTCAACGCCCTGCTCAAGGAGGAACGGGCAATCGTCACCGCTCTGCCGGGCACGACCCGTGACACCATCGAAGAGATGCTTGACATCAGAGGTATTCCGGTGCGCATCGTCGACACCGCGGGCATTCGCGATAACGCAGAGGAGATCGAGGAAATCGGTATCGAGCGGGCGCGCCGCAAGCTGGCGGAGGCGGATGTCGTCCTGCTGCTGGTGGATGGCACCCTGCCACCCCATGAAGCCGACATCCGGTTGCATGAGTCGATCAGCCAGAAAAAAAAGCTGCTGCTGATCAACAAAACCGATCTCGCCACCCCGGACATGACCCTCTTTGCCGGGGCTTTTCCCGACACCCCGACGGTGGCCATCTCCGCCCGCACCCATGCCGGCATTCCTGCCATCGAGGAGAACCTCTTTCACCTCGTCACCGGCGGCTCGGGATGGGATCCGGGCCACAGATGCATCCCGAACCTGCGCCACCGTGCCGCCCTCGAAAAGGCTCTCCTTGCCTGCGACAACGTCGCGGCCGGACTGACCGCCGGGCTCTCCCCGGACCTGCTGGCCATTGACCTGCAGGCCGCCCTAGATCATCTGGGCGACATCATCGGCGAAACAACAACGGAAGACATCCTGGACGTGATCTTTGAACAATTCTGCATAGGGAAATGAGGCATGAGGCCGAGACAAGAGAACAGCAGCGCCTTGGACCAGCAGATCAACTTCCTGCGAAAGATTCCCTTTTTCCAGGATTTTGACGACCATGAACTGAAACAGCTGCTGGCGGTGAGCCGCTGGCTCAAGGTGCCGGTCGGCACCTTGATCATCAAGGAAGACACCCTGGAAAAAGTTTTCTACATCCTGGTCAAAGGGACGGTTTCGGTGTTCATCACCACCGAAGGCGGCGGCACGGTGGAGCTGACCAAACTCTCCACCGGCGCCACCTTCGGCGAAATGGCCCTGGTTGGTGAAACGCGTCGGACCGCCGGGGTAAAAACGACCTCCGAGTCATACATCCTCATGGTCGAACCGGATATCCTCAATCAGGCCTCGGTCTTTTTGCAGCTCAAATTCTATCGCCGTTTCTGCGAAATTCTCGTCACCCGCCTTATTGCCGCGAACAAACGGATGAGCGATCTCTCCACCACCAGCGCCAGCGAACAGCGGGCGGCAACAAAAGCGGCCGACCCGCTCAGAGCCAGGGAAGGCAGCGGACCGCGGCCATCATCCCCACCGCCGCCTGCCGCCCCACGCCCGCAACCGGCAAAACCGACGCCGGTCCGCACTGACCGGGAAACCGACCTCGCCGGCCTGCCACCTGCGCCAAAACCGCAAACCGTTGCCAAAGGCAAAATGCAGCGACGCATTCTGGGCAATCCCGATCTGGCGATCAATCCGGCGGTGGCAGCTCGGCTGTCGTCATTTCTGGTGGGCGACTGCGACGACACCCGACGTTTTGCCGACCTGATCTCCGCAGACCCGATGCTGGCCGCCAAGGTGATCCAGCAGGCCAACTCCTCCTTTTTCCGGCGGACGATGACGGTCAACTCCGTGCCCCATGCCATGGTCACTATGGGAATCAAACATCTGCAGGAGGTGGTGGCAGCGGAGATCATGAAGGTGGAGGCAGAGGAGACGTTGTTCGGCGGTTTCTCGCAGCTGGCCGATGCCTTTTGGCTCCATTCTGTGGCAGTGGGCCGCATTGCCGAGATCCTGCGGGATGCGGCCCGCATCAATATTTCCGAAGATGTCTATCTTGCCGGGCTGTTTCACGATCTCGGCAAACTGGCCCTCGATCGCCAGGAACCGAACTTCTACCCCCAGCTGCTGCGACCCGACTTCCTCAAGGCCGGCATCTGCCAGGCGGAACAGGACCATGTCGGCATCGATCATGGCCAGGCCGGTTACTGGCTCGGGGAAAAAATGGGGCTGCCCAAACCCTACCTCGACGTCATGCTCTTCCACCATGCCCCGGAAAAGGCGCGGGAAAACATCCTGCTGGTGGCGGTTATCCATCTCGCCGATCTGTTCGCCAAGGAAAGGGGGCTTTTGCTGGGCCGGGCCGGCGTCCCGGCCGCGCCGCTTGCCACCTCGTTCGGCTGGGTCCTCCTCCAGGAGCAGCATCACCCCTTCATCGACGTCAACGTCGATCATTTCATCCACTCCTTTCACGAGGAGCTGGACCGGATGTGGGGGGATATCTCCACCCTGCTCGTCGTCTGATGAGCAGGGTGGACAACGGCCGTCAGTCCAGCGGCTCGAAGGCGTCCTTCTCGGCGCCGCAGACCGGGCAGCTCCAGTCCGCCGGCAGGTCTTCAAAGGCGGTGCCGGGGGCGATTCCGCTGTCTTCATCTCCCTTGGCCGGGTCATAGACATAACCGCAGACCGAGCATCGATATTTTTTCATCGTCTTTCTCCTGTTGTTTCTGTTGCGCCCGGTGCGCCGCCGCGCTCGGCAAGTCGCCTGGGCATTGACATATCAGCTAAACTTCCGTAAAGAGTATCAGGAAGAAAACCGGACCGTCAATGCAAAACATCCCCTTCTCCCGCTCCACTGCCATGAAAAAACTCATTCTTTCCAGTGCACAGATCGCCGAACGGGTGACCGAACTCGGCCGCCAGATCAGCCGCGACTATGCCGGCCGCCCGCTGGTGCTGGTCGGCGTCCTAAACGGCGCCTTTATCTTCATGGCCGATCTGGCCCGGGCCATCGACCTGCCCGTTCGCATCGACTTTGTCCGGGTGGCGAGCTACGGCATGACAAGTTCGGCCGGCCAGCTCTCCTTTATCAAGGATGTCGAGCTGCCCCTGACCGATGCCGATGTCCTGCTGGTGGAGGACATCATCGACACCGGCCGCACCATCGCCCGCCTGAAGGAGCACTTTCAGGCCAAGGGCGCGGCCAGTGTCCGGGTCTGCGCCCTGATCGATAAAACAGAGAGACGGGAAGTGCAAATCGAGGCCGACTATGTCGGCTTTCCGGTGGCCGAGGGTTTCCTGGTCGGCTACGGGCTTGACTTTGCCGAACAGCACCGCAACCTGGCCGATGTTTATCACCTGGAAAACCCGCGGGAGCCGTAACCATGTCACCCACCCTGCAGGAACGGGACCGCGCCTGTCTGTGGCATCCCTATACCCAGATGCACGACTATGCCGACCGCGACCTGCTCCTCATCGACCGGGCCGCCGGCCTTTTCCTTTATGACGACCGGGGCAGACCTTACTATGACACCATCTCCTCCTGGTGGTGCATCCTGCACGGCCACAATCACCCGACCATCAGCGGCCGCATCCGCCGGCAACTGGAAAAACTCGACCATGTGCTGCTTGCCGGCACCAGCCATGAACCGGCCATCGAACTCGCCGAAGAGCTCATCAGGCTGACCCCGGCCGATCTCACCCGGGTCTTCTATTCCGACAACGGCTCCACCGCCTGCGAGGTGGCCTTGAAGATGAGCCTCCAGTACTGGCGCCACTGCGGCCGCCCCGAGCGCAACCGTTTTGTCGCCCTGGAACGCGGCTACCACGGCGACACCATCGGCACCATGAGCCTCGGCGGGGTCCCTGATTTTCACCAGGAATTCGCCGCCATCCTCTTTGACTCCTTCACCATCCCCTCGCCCTTCTGCTATCGCTGCCCGATGGCAGAGGAAGCGGCCTCCTGCCGGCTGCCGTGCCTCGATCCGCTGGAGGAGCTGCTGGAGAAGCGCGGGCAGAGCATCGCCGCCATGATCATCGAGCCGCTCATCCAGGCGGCCGGCGGCATGCGCATCTATCCGGCCCGCTATCTCAACCGGGTTCGCGAACTGACCGCCCGCCACGGGGTCCATCTCATCCTCGACGAGGTAGCCACCGGTTTTGGCCGCACCGGCCGGATGTTCGCACTTGAGCATGCCGGCATCGTCCCCGACTTTCTCTGTCTCTCCAAGGGGCTGACCGGCGGCACCCTGCCGATGGCGGCAACCCTCGCCACCGAGGCCATTTACAGCGCCTTTTACGGACCATACGCGGCCAACCGGACTTTTTTTCACGGCCACACCTTCACCGGCAACCCGCTGGCCGCTGCGGCGGCGCTCGGTTCCCTCCAGGTCTTTGCCGAGGAACGCCCCCTTGAACAAACAGCCGCCACCATCCCTCATCTCCACGAAAAAATGGCCCGCTTCCATGAGCTGCCCTGGGTGGGCGATGTGCGAAGCCTGGGCATGATCAGCGCAATCGAACTGGTCCGGGACAAGAAGAGCAAGGAGCCCTTCACCTTCGCCGAGCGGATCGGCTGGCCCATTTACCTCAAAGGACTGGAAGAGGGCCTCATCCTGCGGCCCCTGGGCAACATCATCTACCTCTGGCTGCCGCTTTGCGTCACCTGCGCCGACATCGATGACATCACCGCGCGGATGTGGCGGGTCCTGGCCGACGAGGGCAACATCGTCGGCCGGCGAAAAGCATGAGATGCTGTTGTCTGCTTGCTCTTTTTCGCCAACACTGCTATGGTGCGTTCATTCACCTGCCTTCACGCGCCCGTAGCTCAGCTGGATAGAGTACCGGACTTCGAATCCGAGGGTCGGGGGTTCGAATCCCTCCGGGCGCGCCAGTAAAAAAACCGTTCGCCATATCCCATTGATGTTTTTTTGTTTTCCTGCCGTTTTCTTTATTTTTTTCTTCTTGCCGAAACGCCCTCCCGGCAGCTCGACGCCACCGGAAACGACTCACCCATTTTTTGCTTGCATCCAACCGGCATCCGTATCATGATCTGACAAACGCATACAGAAAAGAAGAAGAGACGAATGGAAGGGAAAAGCATGCGGGTAAGGCAATCGGAGCGAAAAGCTCATGAAGGGTGACATGACGGCATGCCCCCTGCGCGTGAGCCAGGCGCCTCTTACACCGTTGATTTCGGCATGGAAAATGCGGTTCTCAGCGATGACAACAGGCTGTTTTTAGCATATTTGCTTGATTATCAGATGGTTAATTCGGTCCATCTCTGGCACATGGCACGCTGGCACGGGCACCGCAAAAGGGAATAAGGTTCTAAGTTGAAGCTCACCATTGAAGCGTTAAACATTCTTTTACTACTGCTCCCCGGATTTCTGGCTGGACAAATTTTCTATTCATTATTCCAGGTTAATAATGTTGCAGCTTCGCGGCGAGTGCTAGATTCATTGATGTTTTCATTTATAATTTACATGGTTATTTCCCTATTTGTTGTTTGGGAGCCACTAGCACATGTGAGAGAAGAATCAGGAAAACTTACCTATATATTCACCCAAAACAGTCTAGTAATTTCTCTTTCAATCTTAGCAATATTGCTTGTTCCAATTATTGTAGGATTTTTATATTTTAACGACTTTATTCATAAAATTTTGAGAAAACTGAAAATAACAACAAAAACATCACGAACAAACACATGGAATGACGCATTCTTGTCACAAGACAGATATGTGATTATCACCCTTAAGGACGACAGAAGAATTCGTGGTTATCCGACAATGTTCTCCACTGATCCAGAAGAGGGGTTTATATACTTATACAATCCAGCATGGGTAAATGATGATAAAGAGAAAGAAGAAGACCCAGATTATATAGAATCAAATTGTCATGGTTTTTTATTGAACAGAGAGAATATTGATCTCATAGAATTCACCCTTGATCCAGGGGAAAACTTGAAATAATACACAAGGAGCTCACCATGAAAGAACAGAAACAGGAAAAACCTGCTTGTCCAACAGAGAATATCAGAGGTGACGTAAAACCCGAGAAGCTTGAAGCACCCCATCCACGACCAAAACCCACCCCAAAACTACCAAAGAAAAAGTAACACATAACGAATAAGGTTAGATTTTGAGCGCGTAGCGCACCAAAATCTGAACCGTTTGTTGGACAAGCCCGGCTACCTATATAGAAAATATCTTTTGGGGGGGAGAGGGGTCGAGTCAGGGAAGCGGAGAGTGAAGCAACAAATGTCCCTGTGAAATCATGACGGTTGAAGTCACAGATGGACGATCGGCCTGTTTGATCGCCCAAGAGACCATTTTGAGGGCGCAAGTATCCATTGCCGATCTCGCCGGCTTTTTCTGGGCCTGCAATGTCGTCTGCGGGTTACATAACGATATCGTCTCCTCCGTTCATGTTTGACCCGCAATCCATTTGGACGATGGCCGCGGCAGCATCGTATTAATGATGGTCATGGCAGCTCCGCACCGCGGACAGACAATCTTGGGGCGCTTCATGGCCGCCACTATCTTTTTGAAGGCGGGCACACGGAGGACCATCTGTAAAAACTTGACAAGCTTCTTACTGCACGGGTGAAGGAAGCCGAAGCCTCTGGCCCTGCGGAAGCCCTTCGGCAAGACATGAAGCATGAGCAGGTAGAGAAATTTTTCACCGGTTACGGTTCTTGTTCGGTAAGTCTCGGTTTTGGCGTGGAGGTATCTGAATGTTACCATCC
Source organism: Thermodesulfobacteriota bacterium (assembly GCA_049323655.1). Taxonomy (GTDB): domain Bacteria; phylum Desulfobacterota; class Desulfobulbia; order Desulfobulbales; family SURF-16; genus DB1. The sequence continues at coordinate 183,037 of JBMONO010000009.1, forward strand.
CGTCTTTGCAGCAGAGGATATCTTTCTCCTGGATAACGCCCCGATACAGGTACCGCCCGAGATAGACAAGGGCCTTGTCGCCGTTGCCGACGTTTTTACAGTCGACCACCCATTGCTCGGGGCAGTTTCCGGGGATCTGCAGGCCATGGTCGACCAGCGCCTGCAGGAGCTTTGCCCTGAAGACCTTAGCCAGGGCCTTTTGGCTGAAGAGATAGCCCCCTGGTTTGGTTCGCCAGAGTCCTGTCTTCAGGTTGATGCTTGCCGCCGGCATGACGACATGGATGTGGGGATGGTACTCCAGGGTCCTTGTATGAGTGTGGAGAATGGCGGTGAAACCAGCGGCGCCGCCGAGTTTTTGATCGTTTTGGGTGAAGGTCTTCAGCACCTCCTGAACCGTGGTAAAGATTAGGGCGTAGACGTTCTTCTGGTTTTTCCATGCCAGACCCCGGAGTTGTTCGGGCAGAGTGAAGGTGAGCAGATAGTATTGGGCCGGCAGCAGTCGGCTCAATTGGTTGTCGATCCACTGTTGGCTTTCATGATTCTGGCAATGGGGGCAGTTTCGGTGTCCACAGGAATGGGGGATATAGGTTTGTTTGGCGCATTGTCGGCCGGAACATTGGGCCAGCATGTGCGGCCCATGGCTTTGCCGGCACTGGGCCATGGCCCGGAGGGCGTTTTTGTGTCCGGGCAGGACAACGTTTTTGTATTGTTCCAGGAAGGAGTCTTTGAACCGGCTGATGATTGAGGCGAGGAGTATCATTTTACCCCTCCCCACCGGATGTCGAATGAATTGACCAGGGTGTTGACTGCGTTTCTAACATTGTTGCCGGTTTTGCCGGTCAGATGGGTGTAACGGGCTGTGGTCAGAATGCTGACGTGGCCCAGGATCTGTTGGAGTTCAACGAGATCGACGCCTGCCTCCAGCATATGGGTGGCGTAGCTGTGGCGCAGGGAATGGCATGGGCAAAAGAGGGTCAAGTCGGCTGTTGGCCTATTTTATCATCGCCACCCAACAAAAATAAAACTCCACACGATGAAAGCAGTCTGTCTTTCAGGATAGACGGCTCGGCGTGAAACGGCCCCCCATGACACATGGTAAGGAAGCAACTTTCTGGCACATGATCAAGGAAGGGGAGAGGACGGGCTATAGGGTAAGCGGGCTATAGGGTCAGGTATTGAAAACGCCACACCTGCCTTCCATTCCTCTTGCCACCGGCACATAAGTGAGGCATGGATGCCCGGCATGGCGGTGCGCGCGAGCAGCCGTTCCCGCCTTGGAGCAAAACATGACCATTTGCCGCTCTTGGCGCTTCGTTGTGTGTCCTCCAGAAGGGCACGAAAAATGGACCGGACACCGCGCCGGAACGGACGATTAGCCCTCGCACTGGGCACAAATAGCTTGGCGGCCCATTCTCACCCCCTGCCAGCGCAGCAATCTGTCCAGGAATTTTTCTGCGGGTTCGCCAGCGGCGGCAGAGAAAATTCATCTTTTTTCTCTTTGCCGCCGAAAAATCAAGTGGTAAAATATGCGCATAAACAATGCGCACCTGGAGGCCCCAATGCAATCGATACTTTCAAAGCGAGACGCTCCAAAAAAATCAACGAATCTCAGCATCAACAGCGAACTGCTCCGTTTGGCAAAAGAAAACCAGATAAATCTTTCTCAAACCCTTGAACAACGCCTTGCCGAAATACTTCGCGAGGAACAATCTCGGAAATGGCTTGAAGAAAACCATGATGCAATCAAAGCTTACAATTCCCGCATCACAGCCAACGGTGTTTTTAGCGACGGATTAAGGCGATTTTAATGGCACAATTTGACGTTTACGAAAACACAAATGCTGAAACGCAAAAAACTGTGCCCTATTTACTCGATGTCCAAACCAACTTGCTTCAAGACCTGGCAACGCATGTCGTCGTTCCTCTCGTGCCTCTTGCCATCATGGGAAAGGCGGCAAAACACCTTAACCCGATATTTAAAATCGAAAAGACAAATTTTGTGATGTCAACTGGGGAACTTGCGGGGGTGCCGGTGGGTATCTTGGGAGAAAAGATAACCTCATTGAGCGACAACAGAGATGAAATCATCGCCGCCCTTGATTTTTTATTCACCGGTTTCTAAAAAACCGCTAACGGGGCGATTGGGGGACACGATTTGGGGGGTCATGTCTTGCAAAAAGAGGGTCGAGTCGGCTGTTGGCCTATTTTATCATCGCACCCAACAAAAATAAAACTCCACACGATGAAAGCAGTCTGTCTTTCAGGCTAGATGACTCGGCTTGAAACGGCACCCCATGACACATGGTAAGGACGCACCCTTCTGGCACATGATCCAGGAAAGGGAGGGAGAGGACGAGCGGACCCCTGATCTCCGGCGCACGAGCGTATCCGCTGGCCGAAACCGATTATCAGGAAAGAAGTCTGATTCAGCCATCAAATCCCGTCGGAATCGTAAAAAGCGACAATTCCGACGGGCGGCGGATTGCAACTCGTTGTTTTCACTTTACCGCCTGCCTAGGTTTGCGGTTTGCGGATTCAGGCGGTTGCCGGCATCGCCATCGACCGGGCGTATCTGGTCCGCATGGCGGAGGCAATCGAGTATGTCATGGAGACTCTTGTATGATGTCGATCAACCGCAATCTGTCGGCATTCGGCAGGTGTTGATCGATGCCGGCATCCGCTGCGACTGCGGCATCGTCGCCTGGATGAAGATGGCGACGATGCCGTAACCGCTTATGACCCTTCCCGTCCTTCTGCTGATCAACCTCCACTCCAAGCAGGGCCTCGCGCGGTTCGGCGAGGGGGTTGCCTGCTTCAACGACCTGGGGGTGCAGTACATCGTGGGCCAGGTCAGGGAGTCCGCCGATTTTGCCCGCGCTATCCGCCATTATCGGGACAAGGTTTCCGCGGTGGTGATCGGCGGCGGCGACGGCACCTTCAACGTCGCGGTGGACGCCCTGGTGGAGAGCGGCCTCCCGCTGGGCATTCTGCCGCTTGGCACGGCCAACGATCTGGCCCGTACCCTCAATCTTCCCGCCTCCCTCCCTGACGCCTGCGCAGTGATCGCGCAAGGCGGGCGGCGCCGCATCGACCTGGGCCGGGTGAACGGCAAGTACTTTGATCTCTACAGCCTGGAGATGCCCCATTGGTGGCATGTCTTTTTCCTGCTTCGGCCCTGCGCAGCGGCCGGTTCGGCGAGCGGATCGGGATCTGGCGGTGGAAGGGGAGGAAGATCAGGATTGTCACCCCGCATCCCAAGCGGGTGAACACCGATGGCGAGATCACCACCCGGACGCCGGCCCTGTTCGAGCTCTGTCCGGGGACGCTGGAGGTCTTTGCGCCCAGGAATGAAAAAAGCCCTTCACTCATCACGAGTTAAGGGCTTTTTTCTCATCTCCGCGTGGCCAAAAAGCCGGTGCCTAAAAATTCAGGGTGAACATGGCGTCCACCAGAATCCGCTCATCGAGCAGGGTCTCCTTGTCGTCGGTCAGCGGGAATTCGTAGACCGCACCGATATCAAGCCAGCTCGTCAGTCAGAAGCGGGTGCCGAGGGCCATGGTCACCAGATCCGGGTTTTCGTCGTTGTGTTCGCCGCCCGGATTAATGATATCGCAGGGATTGAAGGGGGTGATGGCGGCACAAGATCGGTGGGATGCCCGTCATAATCAGCGAAATCCCGTTCCCCGGCGCTCAGCACGTGAAAGTGGTTGATTTCCGCCAGAGGCCTGAACCAGTCGGTCACCGCATAGCTCAGGTGCCGGAAAATTGCAGGGCGTCCCACCCCTTCAGAACCAATAGGCCGGGGCCAGATTCCCCTCGCCATTGCCCTGACAGACATCCTTTTCCCCCGAAGTGGACTCGTAGACCAATCGGCCGCTGACCAGCAGGCTGTTTTCCGGCTGATGGATGAAGGAATACTGCACGCCGGCGGCCAGATCGGCAAAGCCGCTGTGGTCATCAAGGGTGCCGTCGGGGGCGCAGTCCACATAGCCGTCCTTGACCGCGACCAGGGACAACCTCTCATTGAAGGCGTAGCTGAGCTGGACGGCAACTCCGTCGACATTGCCGCCCAGATCGACTTCGCCGTCAACCCCGCCGGGCAGCATGACCTTGTCCGTACAGCCTTGCTGGCCGGAAATTTCATAATGGCAGGCTATCGGAAAAGAAGAGCGGTCTGCTCAACGAGGAAACGGTCGAGACGGCAACGAAGCTCGGCAAACCGGTCGATCATCCGCTCACCCTCCGCGGTGACCTGGGCTCCACCGCCGCCGCTGCCGCCCTTGCTGGCGACCACCAGAGGGGAACCGGCGTGACGGTTCATTGAATCAACAAGTTTCCACGCATGCCGGTAGGACATCTGCATGGCCTGGGCGGCGCGGGAGATGGAACCGTGTTCCCTGATTTTTTCGAGCAGCACGACACGCCCGAAGCCGATAAAGGTCTCGACGTCCTTTTCGACCCAGACGCGCCCCCGACACCGTAATCCTTCTTGGGGAGCAGGGGGCTGTTCTCTGTTTTTCTTGCGCTTTTTCATCGTTGTCAGGTGTGGGCGGTTGTTGATGACCAGTGAGAGGACTTTTTCACTGCGTTGCAACCTTACCATGGTTGGCGCTAAGATGAACAACAAAAAGAAAATTTCGCGCGGTCGTCTTCCCCGTCAACCGCGGGAGTCGGTCTCAACACCGACCAACGATTTGTGAGACTTCTTGAATTTTTCTCGAAAGTTCGATACAAAATTAGAGTATACTCATTCGTGTCCGTGAATGGCGTCGGACAAAAATGACAAACGAGCAAGGCGTGCCGGTTCGGTCTCTGCTGCGGGGGATTTCTTGCAACAGGATGCCGAACCTCTCACCGCCCTGGTGCCTGCCAATGACGAACGACCCGAAATTCCCCGAGGACGACAAGACCCGGATCGGCATGGGAGTGGAATTTCTCTCCCCGGACAAGGCCAGCCAGCCCCCCCCGCCACCGGTCAACGACAGCGAAAAAACCCGCATCGGCGGCGGGCTTGATATTGGCCGACCGGAACCGCCCGGCCCTCCGCCGGCTCATGGCGCGGACGCTCCCCAGCGCCCCCGTTTCGCCGAGGAGCAGACCAGTGTCAACCGTCCCCCGCAGGCCGCTGCGCCGCCGCCCCGTCCCAACGCCCCCGCGCCGCCGCGCCGCGAAGAGGATCTCATCTTCGAGGCCGAGACCCCCGGAGGCCCGGTGGAAATGGCGCTCACCAGCGGCCAGCGCCTCACCGTCGGCCGCGACACCTCCCAGGACATCATCCTCGACGATCGCACCTTGAGCCGCGAGCATCTTATCCTCGAACGCCGGGGCGACAAGGTCGTCATCCAGGTGCTCGGCCTCAACGGCCTGGTCCACAACAGCATCACCCACAAATCAACCACCATTGAGATGACCGCCCCGACCGTCTTCACCGTCGGCCGCATCCTCTGCCGCCTGCGCAAACATGTCGACGCCAACGCCACCCTGTTCATGGCCGACCCTGCCGAGTTTGCCAAGGCGCAGCAGAAACAGCCCGTCCCGCCCAGCCGCGATCCCTTTGCCGGCCATCCGGCCCCGGCCGGCGGCGATTTTCGGCAGCCCGCGCCGGTTCCTCCTTTTCCGGCCGGCGATTTCGGCACCGCCCCGGTCGCGCCGGCCGCCGGACCGGCCCCGGCCTTTCCGGCGGCCGGCGATGACAACGTTTTCGACGATTTCGAGGGCCGCAGCTCCTTTGACGACCCGTTCTCCCAGCCGGCCGACAGCGCGGTGAAGGACGGATTCACCGGTCGAAAGGCGGCCACGAACCGCCTCATCATCTATGGCGGCGCCGGGCTGCTGGCTATTGTCATCATCGTTGCGCTGGTGCTCTTTTTTACCCGGGATAAGGAGGAGGCGACCAAACCGGCGCCTCCGGCCGCCCCGCAACAGGCCGCGCCGGTTACCCCGGTCGCACCAGCGGCCCCGGCCCCGTCGGCGCCGCCTGCCGACGGCGCAGCGAAAAACTACAATCTGCACAGCCGCTTCTTCAATGAGGCGACCCGCTATTACAATGAAGGCAATTACGCCATGGCCTGTGATTATTTGAAGGACATTCCGGCCTCGTCCGCCTTCCGGCAACAGGCCGAGGAACTGGCAAAAAAGATGGGGAACTGCACACTCAATGACTGAACAGCTCGTCCTCGAAGTCATTGACGGCCCGATGGACGGGCTGAACTGCCTCATCGACAGGCAAAGCACCATCGGCCGCAACGTGGGCAACATCCTCTCGCTTGCCCTTGACCTCGAGGTCTCGGGCCGGCATGTCGAAATTCTGCGGGAAGGACCGTCCTGGTGCCTGCGTGATCTGCAGAGCACCAACGGCACCTGGCTGAAAGGGAAAAAACTGCCGCCGGGCAAGACCTCTCCGGTGAAGACCGGCGAGATCTTCATCGCCGGCTCCACCATTATCCAGCTCTTCCAGGGGTCGATTCTCGATGTGCTGAGCTCCTTCAGCGACAAAGGTTTCAGCGACCCGCGCAAGGAATACACCTTTTCCCCGGAATTCACCCCGGTCTGGGAAGAACTCTACGCCGACCTGCCGGCCGAGGGAGGCTACTGCGACATCCGCCGCCTCTTTCTCGCGCTGGTCAAACAGGTGGATGAGCGGGAGGGGGTCGATTTTGCCGCTGTCCGCACCCTGCAATCCGATGGCCGCTACAAAGTTCTCGACCCCAGCCTGGCCCATGCCAATCTGCGGCCGATGCTGCAGACCATGCCGCAGACCCTGATCATCGCCCCCCGGGTCTGGCGGGTCCTCGACCTGGCGGCCCGCAAGGATAAGGAGGGGATTACCCCGCTCCATTTCTGCCGGGCGCTGCTGGAAGAGGGACGCAGCCTTGTCTCCCGCTACATCCGGGCGGAGTATGGCCTGCTGGAAAAATTCGGCATCTCCCTGGCCCGCCCGGCCGGGAAAGGGGTGGTCGCCGCCCCGTCGGCCGCCGAGTCGCCCGCCGGACCGGAGGCGCCCTCTCCGGTTGCGCCCCTGCCAGACCAAAATGGCAATGAACGGCCCTGGCTCGATTTCGCCATGAAGCTCGAGCGTATCCTCAAGGGCTTTCTCGATGACGCCGAAAGTCCGGTGGCAGGGTCCGGCAGCGTCCATCCGCCGGCCCTGCAGGGCAGCGTGGAAGAGGCGATCCGCCACGCGCCGGATCGCGCCGCCCGTGACGCCATCATCGCCGGCCGGCTCGATACCCTCTCCCACCTGCTGGTGCTGCTGCTCGCCGCCCAGCGGGAAGGATATGCCACGTTTGCCGCCCGGCTCGGCGCCCGTATCGGCAAGGCCCTGGCCGCTGAAACGGACGAGCAGAACAAGGGTCTGCTGCCGCTCGGCAAAAAGACGCTCGATCCGCAGGAGATCACCAACATCATCCGCGCCACCCTCTCCAAGGTGGAAAGCGAGGGCATGGGTGAACAGGTGATCAGGGAACAGATCCGGACCAAACTGCAAAAATACGCGCAGCAGTCGCAGCAAGCCGGCTGAAACGCACACACCTCAGCGAAGGAGAATCATCATGTCCAGAAAACTATCCCGTCTCGCCCTGCTGGCCATTGCCGCCATCGCTCTGACCGGCTGCGCGCAGCCGAAGAAATTTTCCGACATCACAATCAATTTCGCCTCTGAACCGGTCATCAACGAGGATGTTCTGCTGCCGGTGGACATCGTCGTTGTCGACCGCTCTCTGGCCGAAGCGGTGCTGGAAGTCGGCCCGGAGGACTGGTTCGGCCAATCGATGCGCGACCGGCTGGTGGGCGACGAGATCCAGCATATCGCCATCCGCGGCAACGCCGAACGGGAGGTGAAGATCACCATTCCGGACGGGGTGACCAAGGTGATCATCTACGCCGATTATGAAAACAATGCCGACCGTCTCGGCCAGCAGATCGTCATCTCTCCGGAAAAGGAAGATTTCGCCCCGAGCTACCGGGTCACCATCAAGGAAAACCGAATGGAGCTTGCGCCGTGACGACAAAAAGCGAAACAGCCGCGATCCACTGGTATGAGGGGATGTTTCTCCTGCCCCACCATTACCAGGCGGCGCAGCGCGCCGACCGCATGCTGGAGTGCGAGAAAACGACGACCGTCGCCCCCTACTGGTGGGGCATCGCCGACCTGCAGGTCAACAGCGCCGCCCTGGCCGGTTTCCGCATCAAGATCGACCGGACCGTCTTCCGCCTCAAGGATGGCACCTGGATCAACGTGCCGGACAATGCCCATGCCGCGGAAAAGGTCTTCGAGGACCAGAAGGACCAGCTCGACACCGGTCTGCCGGTCTGGCTCGCGGTCCGGCGGCCCGAGCCCCACCGCCCCCTGGTCCACGAGCTGGGTGAAGAGGAAAAGGGGGTGGCCCGTACCTTTGTCCTCAAAGAAAACATGGTGGCCGACGAAAACAGCGGCCAGAACGAACAGTCCCTCATCAGCCGTTTATGGAACGTGCAGACCTTTTTCGGCCCCCATCCTGGTGACCAGTTCGAGGCCGTGCAGATCGGCGAGATGGAATGGTCCTCCGCCAAACTGCCGGTCTTCAAACCGGCCCATATCCCGCCGCTGCTGCACATCACCGCCTCGCCCTTTCTCCGGGAACGGACCAAGAACGTTGTCGTCAAGCTCAGCAACCAGGCCCTCTTTCTCCAGGGCGAGATGGCCGCCAAACGCATCTCGCTCACCGCTGATCCGCTGCGGGTCCTCGCCAATCTCTCCCGGCTGCAGACCGCGGCCAGCTTCGGCCTGCTCCTCCAGCAACTGCTCAACGCCGAGCGCATTCACCCCTTCCATCTCTACCTCGAACTGGTGCGGCTGGCCGGGGCCCTGGTCGCCCTCTACCCGGAGACCAGGCTCGTCATCCCGCCCTATGACCACGACAACCTCACCTTTGTCATGGAAACGGTGCTGCGTCAGGTGGAGCTGATGATCGAGGGCGGGGTGGTGGTCGATTACATCCACCGCCGCTTCGAGATCGAGGGGGACCAGCGGGTCTGCCGGATCGACAAGGAGTGGCTCGAACCGGAGCAGGGCACCCGGGTGCAGACCTATCTCTGCATCGTCACCGACATGACCGAAAGCCAGGTCGATGCCATGCTGAGCGACTACCGGGTGAAAATCGCGCCGCCGTCACGGATGGAGGAGCTGATCATCTCCCGGACCAGGGGTCTGGCCTGCCAGCGGTTGCGCCGCATCCCCTCCGGCCTGCCGGACAAAAGCGGCCTCCACTACTACCAGATCGACATGTCGCGCACCTCGGTGTTCTGGACCGATCTGCTCCGCGATCTCTATCTGGTCATCTACGGCATCCCGGTTGACGCCACCTCCGACATCAGTCTCTACGTTCATATCGAACAGGAGGGAAAATAATGGAAAATCGCATCATGGCCGCCGCCCGCCCCCTCATCGACTATCTGCTCGGCTTCCGCTACCGGCTGGAGGCCGGCGAACAGATCGATTCCCACTCCCTGCGCGCCGACATCGTCAAACGCCTCGGCGCCATGGAGGCCACCCTGCAGACCGTCGCCGCCCTCCAACCCTCGTTGCAGACCATCAAGTACATCATGACCGGTTTTGCCGACGAGGTAATCCTCTCGTCCGCCTGGAGCCGGGCGAAAGAATGGCACGACCGGCTGCTGGAGATGGAATTCTTCCGGACCAGCGTGGTGGGGGAAAGGTTCTACGACCTGCTGGAAAGCGAAGGCTATCGCGATCCGGAGCTGGCGGAGCTCTTCTATACCCTGCTGGTGCTCGGCTTCCGCGGCCGCTACCGCAATCAGCCGGAGAAGATAACAAGCCTCAAGTTGCGGGTCTATCCGCTGCTGGCCAACCGGCTGCCGGACGACGAACGCCGCCTGACGCCGGGCGCCGAGCACGTCATCGCCGGCGACACCCGGCGCCTGCCCAAACTGTTCGGGTTGTCGGCCATCCTGGCGGTGCTGGTGGTCTCTTTTCTCCTCTATTTCACCACCAGCCAGTGGATGTGGAACGATATCGCCGGTGTCATCAACGAGGTCAGCCGGTCGCTCATCGAGTAGAAATGCAAAGGCACCACAGAGAACCCGGGGCACAAATGCGAAAAAATTTCACGCCTGTCGCTCCGTGCCTCGTGACCACTAACGCTTGCGGGTAAAAAGCCATGTCAAAACTCCTTTCCCTGTTGCGCGGCCCCATCGTCGCCATTGCCGGCGGCCTGGCCATCATCACCATCCTCGGCTATTACCTCACCCGGCTCGGCCTGATGCTCGGCTCCAAATACCTGCTGCTCGCCGTTGGCGGCGTTTTGCTCACCGTCCTCCTCATCGTCGGCATCTACTTTCTCTGGCGGCTGCTCGAAAAACGGCGCGGCGCCAAAATGGAAGATGAACTGGGCCAGCAGCAGGCCCAGGATCAGCAACGCCAGCAGGCGAAACTGGCGGTGCAGGATATCCGCGGCCGCTGGACCGACGCCATGGCGACGCTGAAGGCGAGCAAGGTCAAAATCTACGACCTGCCCTGGTTTCTCCTCATCGGCGAGCCGCAGTCGGGCAAGACCACCACCCTGCGCGAATCAGGCCTCGATTTCCCGCTCGGCAAGGACGCCCTGACCGGCGCCGGCGGCACCGTCAACTGCGACTGGTGGTTCACCAACGATGCGGTGATCATCGACACCGCCGGCCGTTTCACCATGCCGGTGGACACCGCCCCGGACCGCCAGGAATGGCACGCCTTTCTCAAACTGCTCGGCCGCTACCGCAGCCGCTGCCCGATCAACGGCGTCATCGTCACCATCCCGGCCACCTCGCTGTTGCAGGATTCGCCGGACACCATCAGGAACAAGGCGCGCAACATCCAGGAAAAACTACATGAGCTGGTCAGCGTGCTCGGCATTGAGTTTCCCGTCTACATCATGGTGTCCAAACTCGACCTGGTCTACGGTTTTGCCGAATTCTGCGCCTCTCTCTCCGCCCAGGAACGGACCCAGGCGGTGGGCTGGAACCGCCGCGACATCAGCGCCAAGGGTTTCAATCCGGAAGAGTTCAATCATTTCTTCACCCTGCTGCACGGCCGCCTGCACAGCTGGTCCCTGCGCCGGCTGCGCGACATCCAGCCCGGCCCCGAGGCGGACCGGGTCTATGCCTTTCCCGGCGAGTTCAGCCGGGTCAAGGACACCCTGCGCGACTATCTCGGCTTTATTTTCAGCGGCGATCGCTTCCATTCTCCCCTGCTCCTGCGCGGCTGCTATTTCAGCTCCGGCCTCCAGGAGGGCCGCGCCATCGCCCGGGCGCTCTTGACCGAGGTCCGGGCCGAGGACAAAGGGGTGATGGCGGAACTGGCCAAATCCTTTGTCCAGTCCCGCGCCTACTTCATCAATATTTTCTACCGGAAGGTCTTCCGCGAACAGGGCCTGGTCAACCGGGCCGGTAAAATGGCCAAGCAGGAGATGACCTTCCGTATCGCCGCGGGTGTCACTGCGGTGGTCATCCTGGGCATCACCGCCTGGCTGCTGATCAGCGGCTACAACCGGCTGATCAACGTGGTCCAGCCGCTTGAAATCCACGCCCGCAAGGCCCAGGCCATGCTGGTCGGGCCAGGCAAGCCGGTGCTGCCCGCGGATTTTAACGAGGTGCTGGTGACGATCAACGCACTTGATAACGGTCGCCGCCAGCTCATGGAAGAGGGTGCCCGCCGCTTCTTCAAATCACGCCAGCACGGGTTGGTGCGCAAGATCGGCCGCATCGAGGATGCCCTGATCGAACAGATGATGCTCCACCCGATGCTGCTTGCCGCCGGCGAGCACTTTGCGACCATGGAACGGCTCCCCGATCCGGCCGCCAAGGACCGTTTTCTGAAACTGCTGCTGCTCTATATCGACACCAAGGCGGGCAAACCGCTGGCCGGCGGCGACATCATCGCCGGTTTTGATTTCGTGCCGTGGGATGCCCCGGCCCTGCGCGGCATCAGCCGCGCCGAGGCGGAACGGCTGGCCACGGGCTACCCGTATGGCGACATGGCAAACTTCACCTATGCCAAATTCCTCGCCACCATGCTGCAGAGCCGGGACGGCATGGGCCGCCTCCAGGAATTCTGGGTCATCTACTATCCCGAGCTGTGGAAAAAGATTCAGCAGGCGATCAGCCAGGTCAATCTTTCCCACGAGACGATGAAGACCATGCCGATGCGGCCCGGTGACGACACCGATTACGCCGCCTTCACCGAGGAGGCGAAACGCTTTCTTGCCGCCATCGATCTGCTCTCCGGCATCCGGCGCGACGATCTGGTCTGGAGCGAGGCGAAGCGGGCCGCCTGCCAGGAAGATTACCGGCTGCTCGGCACCGCGCTTGCCGAGCCCTCCTTAGGCGAGATCGGCGCGCTCTCCTCCACCGCCACCCGCCATGCCACCATCTGTCTTGATCTTGAACAGAACATCGGCTCACCCTGGGTCGCCTTCATTCGTAACAACAGCCATGCGCTGAGCATCGACGGCCAGCTTGACCAGGAGATGCTCGCCGTCAAAAAGGCGGTGCAGACCGCGCTTGACTTCGGCCCCCTCTTTACCCCGGAGGAGCGCCAAAAGCTGGAGGACCCCGGCGCCGATCCCCTGGCGGTCCTCGGTTTCTGGAATCAGGCCTGGCAGAAGGAGCGGGAGGCCAAGGCCGGCGAGATCCAGGCCGTCGTCACCGCCCTGCAGTCGGAAAAATGGAAAAATCCCGGTCTGCCGGCGGCGCTTGACAATTACATGCGCCATGTCGTCTGGCTGGCGGAACGCGACGCCACCATCGCCGCCATTCAAGCGGTCGGGGCGCGGGACGCCATCACCGCCGACAGTCTCCAGCCCGGTCTGGAACCGCCGCGCATGGCCCGCGCCTCCTGGCTCGCCGGCCAGTATACCACCTTAAACAGCATCCATGACAGCCTGCGTCAGCGCTACCCGGCCGCCACCACCGGCCTGCAGCCCGTCCAGGAGGCGATGACCGAGGTCATGCTTGCCAGCTGGCAAAAGTGCCTGCAATTCTGGCAGAACACTTTGGTCAACGTCGATCCGGCCGCCCGCATCCTCGCCACCCGATCCTGGAAGGACTTTCGCCGGGAGGCCATGGAACAGGAGGGCATGTTCCTTGACACCAGCGTCTGGCCGATGGACGCCTTTCTCGACGCCATGCCGCTCAAAGACATCCAGCAGGTCAAGGATGTGCTGTGGCAGGCGGTGAACAAGGCCCAGGCGCCTTCGTCGCTGCGCGCCCTGGAAGGCAAGGTGGAAAAAACCGCCTATGTTTACAGCGGTAACCGCTACATGTCCATGCTCGACGACGCCCAGAGCGAATTCTACAACGCTGTCAAGGAGCTGAGCGACGATGCCGCCATGTCCTGGCAGGCTCTGAGCGCCAAACCGGCCAGTGGGCCGAGCCCGATGGACGCCTTCTCCTCATTGACTCTCTTTCACAACAAGGTCGAACGGGACGCCTTGAGCCGCGGCGAACCCCTGGCCCGGCGGCTCGCCGCCATCCAGGGTCACGGTATGTCGCTGCTCAAAGGCAAGGTCACCACCGGTGTCCAGCACTCCCTGGACGGCTTCATTGCCGCCTGGAAGGGCAAACTGGCCAACGTCTTTCCCTTCGGCGATCCGGGCCGCTGGATCATCGAGGACCACATTGCCGGCAATCTGCGGACCCTGACCATCCACGCCGGCGACAACGCCCTCCTCACCGACTTCTTCTTTGCCCCGGACAACGGCTTTGACGCCTTTGTCAAGCAGTACGGCCTGCTTCAGGAAAAACCCGGAGCCGACTCACCCTTCGCCCTGCTCAGCGAGGCGCAGATCCGTTTTCTCAAGAGCTGTCGGGAATGGCGGGATTTTCTCTTTGACGAAGGCGGTCGGCCGAAAAACCACAAAATAGAGGTGCGGATCGACGACGGCGGCGACAAGGCCGAGCAGGCGGCGGCGCGCTTTACCCAGCTGTCGTTCATCGGCCTGGAGGATGACAAGAAAAAGTCCCTGCGGCTTCGCTTCAGCGGTACTCGCTACAAACGGGGGGAAGCGCTCTGGGATCTCAACTCGCCGCCGGTGGTGACCATCGAGGCCAAAAACGAAGAAACCGGGGTTACGACTTCCCTGCGCCTCACCGGCGGCAGCATCGGTCTGCCAGCCTATCTGATAAGCAGCGGCGCCCGGCTGGAGAGCACCCGGCTGCCGGAGTGGACCATTGCCCTGCAGCTGCCGGAAACCCTGGTCTCCGATCCGACCAAGCCGGAACTGGTCCGCCAGCAGCCCGGTTTTGCCGTTGTCCCCCTGCGGATGAATTTTGACCAGCGGCTGCCCGATCCGGTCGCCTGGCCGCGCTGACCGGAAGAGAGGCGGAGGATTGTGGCGATGAACCTGCTGACGACCCTGTTTGGCGGTGCCACCGGCACCGTTCTGGAGGCATACGGCAAACTGCCGTTTTATCAGGATTACATCGCCGTCCTCAGTTCCCCTGAAGCGGTTGCCTGGAAGGGCTGGCTGCTCGCCTTTGCCGGCCGCCCCGGCATCCGCCTGCCGCCCGGCCGCTGGCCCTTTCTCTTCCGACAGCAACGCAAAGGCCCGGCGCTGGCCGGTATCATCGAACAGAGCAGCGATGGTATCCGCCAGTTCCCCTTCTCCCTCTTTGTCAGTCTGGCCGGCATCAGAACCGGCCTGCTGCCGGCCGCAGCGCCGCTCGCCTGGCGTCTGCTCGACCGGGAGCGTCGGGAACTTGAGAAAATTGTCTCCATTGAGGAATGCTACAGCAGACTGCGTGGTCGCCAGGTAACCATCGAGCCGGTAAAAGGAACGGCTGAGCCGCAGCTGGCCGACGCGCTGGACAACACCGAGAAAAGCAGCGGACCGCTCTTCCTCATCTGCCCGCAACAGCCGGTACCGTTGCCGCCCATTCCTTTCAGCGGATCGGAAAGCCTGTTTCTTGAAAACTGGTTTGCCAGGGCCGCCCATGCCTCCCCAGGCTGACAGGGTGAGGAAGATGAAGAAAGTTTCGTCGAACCATGCGGAATCTTTGACGTGCCAGGGGCGAGTGCGATACAATAATAAGCATCGAAGTCAATTGACGAACGTGACAAATGACAAAAGGACAACACCAGTGAACATCATTGATCTCATCAAGGCTGGCCGACTGGCCGAGGCGCGCAGCGCCCTGGTGGAACAGGTCCGCTCCAGGCCCAATGACAGCGAGGCCCGTACCCTACTTTTTCAGGTACAGCTCTTTCTCGGCGAATGGGACAAGGCAGGCCGCCACCTTGAGGCCCTGGCCAGCCAGGACCGAGAGGCGAATCCGGCCTTTGTCCACTATGCCGCGGTGCTGCGGGCCGAGCAGGAACGGCGCGCCGTGCTGGGCCGCCAGCAATCACCCTCTTTTCTGCCCGCCACCCCCGCCTATGCCGATCTCCATTTCCAGGCCTGCTCCCGGCTGACCGACGGCAACCTCGACGAGGCGGCCACCCTCTTTACCCAAATCAACGGACTGCTGCCGCCGGTCAGCGGCACAGTCAACGGCCGCGAATTCACCGGCATCCGCAACACCGACACCAGGCTTGCCCCCTTTCTGGAAACCTTTGCCCATGGTCGCTATGTCATGGTGCCCTTCGAGCATATCCGCGAACTGACCCTCTCCCCGCCCGCAAGCCTGCTCGACCTGATCTGGGCCACCGCTTCCGTCACCACCTGGGAGGGGCTGACGGTCAACTGTACCCTGCCCGTCCTCTACCCGGATTCGTGCCGGCATGACAACGACCTCGTCAAAATGGGCAAGCAGACGGAATGGCTGCCCCTGGGCGGCCCATTCTGCCGTGGAATCGGTCAGCAGGTCTTCGACATCGGCGGCGAGGACGTGGCCATCCTCGAAATCACCGATATCGTCTTTCATTTCAGCGACACAGGGCAGGAAGCATGAAACACCAACTTGACATCGAGACCATTCTGACGCCCATTGCCGGTGACAATCCGGGGGGCGAGGATCTCCGCTATGCCCCGCTCTACGACGAGATCAAGGAAGCGCGCCGCGCCGATGACACCCTGGCCCGGGGCGACTGGCAGCGGGAATTGAAATCATCGGACTGGGAGGCGGTGATTCGCCTCGCCATTCCAGCCCTGACCGAGCGCAGCAAGGATCTGCAACTGGCCGCCTGGCTGACCGAGGCCCTGACCAAGACCGACGGTTTCCCTGGTTTTGCCGCCGGCCTCCGGGTGATTACCGGCCTTCTCCAGCGCTTCTGGGACCATCTTTATCCGGAGATCGACGACGGCGACCTGGAATTCCGCGCCGGTCCTCTGGAATTTGCCAACGACAAAATCAGCCTCTCCCTCCAGCATCTGCCGCTGACTGATCCCGGCGTGTCCGAGGGTTTCACCCTGGTGCACTGGAAGGAGGCGCAGCAGGTGAGTCAGGCCCAGCCCCAGGCCAGGGAGGTGCTGATCGCCGAGGGCAAGACCACCATGGATCAGTTCGAGGCCGCGGTGCGTAAATCCTCGCTGCTGTTTTATGAGAATCTTTACGCCACTCTGCGTGACTGCCTCGACGCCTTTGCCGAATTCGACAAAACGGTTGATGAAAAATTCGGCCGCGAGGCGCCCCGTCTGTCTGAAATCTCCTCCACCCTGGAAGAGGCAGCCGGCCATGTCACCCGCTTTATCAAGGACAAGGGCGGTGACATCAACCGCAGTGCCAAGGAGGAGACGGCCGAACCGGCAATGAGCGCAGCGCCGGAACCGACGGCAGAGGGAGGGCCGACCGGCAAAAACGGCGCCTCGCCGACCGGGGAAACCGGCGGTCCGGCTTCGATGGCGGCGGCGGAACTCCGGGTGCCGCTGGCCTCCCTGCAGCCCGGCGCCTTCCAGGTGCTGCGTTTTCTCGGCTCAGGCAACCGGGAAGATCTGCTCTGGCAGGAGGCTCTGACCAGACTCAAGGCTGACGGCATCGAGGCCGCCCTGGAGATGCTGCTCGGCGCGTCGCGCAGCGCCCAGTCGACCCGGGATGAGACGAACTGCCGGCTGCTGATGGTCAAAATCTGCCTGCGGGCCGGCCGGGCCGATCTTGCCTGGCCGATTGCCGAGGAACTCTACACCCTGGTCACCGATCTGCAGCTCGAACGGTGGGAGTCGCCGCTGTGGATCGCCGAGATTTACGGCGCTCTCTACGAGTGCCTGCACGTCGATGACGCCAGCGAGGAGGACAAGAACCGGGCCAGCAAGCTGCTCGTCAAGATCTGCACCCTCGATATCACCCTGGCCATGAAGTATGCCGGATGAAGATGACGACTTTTGTATAATTTGATGAAATCGGAAAAGGTCTTTTTTTACCACTGAGAGCACAGAGGCCACAGAGAAAATATATTGAATCACAATTAGTTATCTCCGCGACCTCTGTGTGCTCTGTGGTGAAATTTCAGTTTTCCGAAATCGTCATAATTTTAATAAGGCAGCATAACAGGATAACCTGTCGCATGAAAAAGGAGGTTTGACCATGGCAAAAGAAAGTCTGCAACATACCCTGGACCGGGTGCGGGCCCCGCGGGTCCAGATCACCTACGACGTGGAAATCGGCGGGGCGATCGCCAAGAAGGAGATCCCCTTTGTCGTCGGGGTGCTGAGCGACCTCGCCGGCAAGCCGGACGAACCGTTGCCCAAACTGAAAGACCGCAAGTTCGTCGAGATCGACCGGGACAACTTCAACACCGTCCTGGAGGGAATGAAGCCGCGGCTCGCCTACCGGGTCGACAACAAGCTGACCAACGACGATTCCAAGATGGGGGTGGAGCTGCGCTTCAAGTCGCTGGATGATTTCCATCCCGAACAGGTGGCCCAGCAGGTCACCCCGATCCGCAAGCTGGTCGAGGCGCGTAAGCGCCTTTCCGACCTGCTCGCCAAACTCGACGGCAACGACAAGCTCGACGAGCTGCTGCAGGGCGTGCTGGCCAACACGGACTCCCTGGAGTCCCTGGGCAAGTCGGCCGGCATTGACAAGAAAGAACCGGAAGGCAAGGAATAAGGGAGGTGATCATTCATGGCTGAACAGCAACAACAGGCTCAGGAACAGCAGGCCGCGGCGGCAGTGACGGAAAAAAGCCTGCTGGACCAGATTATCGACGAAGGAAGAATGGCCCGGGACGAGAGCCAGAAGAGCTACGCCCGGGATCTGCTCGGCGAGTTTGTCAGCCAGGTCATGGAAGGTACGATGACCATCTCCAAAGATACGGAGGCGATGATCAACGCCCGTATCGCGGCGATCGACAAGCTCATCTCCGATCAGCTCAACGAGGTCATGCACCATGAGGATTTCCAGCGGCTTGAGGCCTCGTGGCGCGGTTTGCAATATCTCGTCGACAAGAGCGAGACCGGCGAACGCATGAAGATCCGGGTGATGAACGTCTCCAAAAAAGATTTGCTCAAGGACATGGAAAAGGCGAGCGAGTTCGATCAGTCCTCCATGTTCAAAAAGGTCTATGAAGAGGAATACGGCATGTTCGGCGGTGCCGCCTACGGAGTCATGGTCGGGGACTACGAGTTCACCAATCATCCCCAGGATCTCGCCCTTCTCGAAAAAATCGCCGGGGTGGCGGCCGCCGCCCATGCTCCCTTTCTCGCCGCCGCCGGCGCGAGCCTTTTCAATCTCGACAGCTTCACCGATCTCGGCCAGCCGCGCGATCTCGCCAAGATCTTCCAGTCGGCCGAATACGCCAAGTGGCGCTCTTTCCGGGAATCCGAGGATTCACGGTACGTGGCGCTCGCCCTGCCCCACATCCTCATGCGCCAGCCATACGGCCGCAACACGGTGCCGGTCGAGGCCTTTGATTTCGAGGAACGGGTCGATGGCACCGACCACAGCCGTTATCTCTGGGGCAACGCCGCCTATGCCCTCGCCACCCGCATGACCGAGGCATTCGCCAAATTCTCCTGGTGCGCGGCCATCCGCGGCGTCGAGGGCGGCGGCCTGGTGGAGGGCCTGCCGGTCCACACCTTCAAGACCGACGAAGGCGACGTGGCCCTCAAATGCCCGACGGAAATCGCTATCACCGACCGTCGAGAAAAGGAGCTGGCCGACCTGGGCTTTATCCCGCTGGTGCATTGTAAGGGTACGGATTACGCCGCCTTTTTCAGCACCCAGACGGTCAACAAGCCCAAAACCTACGACACCGCCTCGGCCACCGCCAATGCCCGGCTCTCCTCGCAGCTCCAGTACATCATGGCTACCTCCCGTTTCGCCCATTATCTGAAATCGATGATGCGCGACAAGATCGGCAGCTTCATGAGCCGCAGCCAGGCCCAGGACTTTCTCAACCGCTGGATATCGAACTACGTCCTGCTCGACGACAACGCCTCCCAGGAGGCAAAATCGAAATTCCCGCTGCGGGAGGCGCGCATCGATGTGGCGGAAATCCCCGGCAAGCCCGGAGCCTACCGGGCGGTGGCTTTCTTGAAACCCCATTTCCAGCTCGACGAACTCAATGTCTCGCTGCGCCTGGTGGCCGATCTGCCGCCGCCGGCCGGAGGCTGATAAACAAACACACGTGTTTTTCTGACAGCATGACGGGCACAACAATTCATTGAACAGGAGGAACAGACCATGGCGCTCGCGAAACCGACAGGAACCAACAAACTGGCCGAGGCGGACGTAAAATTCACCGGATACCTGCAGATATCCGACATCAAGGGCGAGAGCACCACCAAGGGCTTCGAGGACTGGATCTCGCTGGAAAGCCTGAGCTATGCGGTGGCCCAGGCCACCACCCATCGCCATACCAGCGGCGCGGTGGTCACCGGCCGGGCCAACATCGGCGATGTCGTCATCACCAAGCAGCTCGACATCTCCTCTCCCAAATTTTACGAATCCTGCCTCAAGGCCACGGAACACGCTGAGGCGAAAATCCAGCTCACCCGCACCGTGGCCGGGCAGAATGAAACCTATCTGACCATCACCTTAAAAAAAGTCTATATCACCGAGGTCGGCGTGGTCGGCGGCGCCAAGGAGGGAACCAACATCCCCCTGGAGGAAATTCATCTCAACTTCGGCGAGATCACTTACAACTACACCCAGACCGCAGTGCGCGGCGGCGGCTCGGTTGAGGTGATGTGGAACGCGGAAAGTCATGCCTGATGGCCATTGGCCGGGGGCGGAGAGCACACCTCCGCTCCCGCTCCTGACCCTCTTCCATGAGACAAGACACGCAGGATAACCTCCATGCCTCCCTGCTGGACCGGCTCATCGACCGCGAGCCGGAGCTCTCCAGCGAGGCGGGGCAGAGCCGGGCCATGGGATTTCGGGAGATCCGGGACGCGGTGATCAGGGACATCGAGAACCTGCTCAACACGAAAAAAACGATCCTGCCGGTTGCCGCCGCCTTTCCGGAGGTGGAAAAATCGCTTTTCACCTTCGGGGTGCCCGATTATTCGGCCGACAGTCCCAACAGTTCGCTCTTCAGGAAAAAACTGCTGAAGGACATCCGCGCCGCCCTGACCCGTTTTGAGCCGCGGTTGCGCAATATCACCGTGCGACTCGACTCTACC
Organism: Thermodesulfobacteriota bacterium; assembly: GCA_049323655.1. GTDB lineage: Bacteria > Desulfobacterota > Desulfobulbia > Desulfobulbales > SURF-16 > DB1. The sequence goes on from JBMONO010000009.1 coordinate 203,568, forward strand.
ACTGACAGTGAACGGGGGCTGGGCTTCAGAATTTCCGGAGTGCTGGTGGTGGATCCCATTGCCGAACCGGTGGTGTTTGACACCTATTTCGATCCCAAGAAAGATCGTTACGTTATCGAGCGCTGAAACCGCGCAACACCGATCGAGGGGAAATGGACGACAGCTTTCTTTCCTATTACGAGCAGGAACTGACCTATATCCGCGAACTGGGGGCGGAGTTTGCCAGAAAGTATCCCAAGATCGCCGGCCGTCTCCTGCTCGAACCGGACAAGTCCGAGGATCCCCACACCGAGCGGCTCATCGAGGCCTTCGCCTTTCTCTGCGGCCGCATCCACCAGAAGATCGACAATGATTTCCCGCAGATCACCGAATCGCTGCTCAACATCATCTACCCCCACTATGTCAATCCCATTCCATCGATGACGGTGGTCCAGTTCCAGCCCGTGATGCCGAATCTCACCGAAAGCGGCTACGAGATCGCCAGGGGCATCAAGCTGCTCTCCAAACCGGTGAAGGGCACCCCCTGCCAGTTTGTCACCGGCATGCCGGTTTCTCTCTGGCCGGCGGAGATCACCGCAGCCGGCTTCAAGGACCCGGCGGTGCTCAAAAACGAGGCACAGCAGGCGATTCGCATCGAACTGAAGATCACCAACGGCTTTTCTCTGGCGGATCTCGAATGGCGGCGGCTGCGTTTTTTCTTAAACGGCCAGGCCCATCACATCTACCATCTCTACGAGCTGCTGCTCAACAACGTCTGCCATCTGGAATGCGAAATCCCGGTCGGTCCGGCAAAATCGGAATGGATCGACCTCTCTCCCCGCGACATCACGCCGGTGGGCTTTGCCGAGGACGAGGCCCTGGTGCCCTTCACCAGCCGTTCCTTTCAGGGCTATCGGCTGTTGTTCGAGTATTTCAGTTTTCCGGAAAAATTTCTCTTTCTCGATATCAGCGGGCTGGCTCGCCTGAAACGCTTCGAGGAACGAGACAGCTTCACCATCTGGATCCACCTCAACCGGGCTGCCAAAAAAAACATGGTGGTGGATCGGGAGACCTTCCGCCTCAACTGTACGACCGCCGTCAACCTCTTCCGCAAGATCGCCGAACCGATCCGGGTGGAGCATCAACGCACCGAATACCTGGTGATCCCGGACATCCGCCGCCAGAAGGCGTACGAGATCCACACCATCGACCGGGTCACCGCCTCGCTCGGCGGGGTGGCGGGTCAGGAGGTGGAGTTCAAGCCCTTCTACTCGATCCGCCACCATCTCGGCGAGGGCGACGACAGCGATCGCCGCGCCCATTGGCACATGCAGCGCCGCTGGTCCGGCCGCCATGACGACCAGGGCACTGATGTCTTTCTCTCCTTTGTTGATCTCGATTTCAAGCCGACCGATCCGGAAAGCCTGGTGCTCACCGTGCATACCACCTGCACCAACCGGGACATGCCGTCCCTGCTGCCCTTCGGCGACCCGAGCGGCGATTTCGACCTGGAGACCGCTGCCCCGGTGCTTTCCACCCGCTGCCTGCTCAAACCGACCCCGGCGCGGCGGCCCACCATGGGCGGCGCCCTGCAGTGGCGACTCATCTCCCATTTCGCCCTCAATTACCTCTCCCTCGTGGAAGGGGGGGAAGAGGCGCTCCGCGAGATTCTGAGCCTCTACGACTTTGACAATTCGGCCGCCACCCGGCAGCAGATCAAGGGTATCGTCGCCATCCGGCCCGAGCATGTCACCCGACGGATCGGTCCCTCGCTGTGCCGCGGTGTCAGGGTCAATCTCGAACTTGATGAGGAAAAATTCGTCGGCGCCGGCATCTATCTGTTCGCCAGTGTCCTGGACCGGTTGCTCGGCCAGTATGTGTCGGTCAACTCGTTCAGCCAGCTCAACGTCACCACGACAAAACGCAAGGAGATCTTAAAAGAGTGGCCCCCGCGAAGCGGCAACCGCATCCTTCTGTAAACGACCGTCTCTTTGAAGAGTGGTACATTTTTTCCTTCTTCCAGGCGGTCCACCTGCTGGAGACCTTTTCTCCCGACAAAGAGAAGCTGGGAAAGACCCTGGCCCCCGGCAGCGAAGCGGTCCGTTTTTCCGTTCGCCCCGGCCTCAGCTTTCCAGCCAGCGACATCGTTCGCCTCGATCCGCCGGAGGATGAGGGTGGACCGGCCCGCATGGAAATCGCCTTCATGGGTCTGATCGGGCCGGCCGGCGTCCTGCCCCACTGTTACAACGAACTGACCCTCGAACGGGTAAGCAAAAAGGATCAGACCCTGGTCGCCTTTCTCAATCTTTTTCACCACCGGCTGATCAGCCTCTTTTATCTCGGCTGGAAAAAACACCAGTTTCCGGTGAACTTTCTCCTCGGCGCCCGCGACAAACTCTCCGGCTACCTGCTCAGCCTCTGCGGGCTCGGCACCAGGGGACTGGCCGGCCGCATCGGCTTTGCCGAGGAATCGCTCTCCTATTACTGCGGCCTGCTCTCGCGCCAGATTCCCTCCGGGGAATCGATCCGGTCAACGGTGGAGCACTTTTCCGGGGCCAAAACCGAAATCGAGCAGTTCATCCAGCGGCTTATCCCTCTGGACGCCAAGGACCGCACCCGGATAGGGACGGCCAACGCCGCCCTTGGTGTCGACGCCCTGTGCGGCGCCAGCATCTGGGAATGTCAGACCAGGTTCATGCTCATTCTCGGCCCCATGCCCTTTGCCGATTTTATCCGTTTTCTGCCTTCCGGCGACATGCACGGCCCGACCTTTTCCCTGATCCGCTATATGGTCGGGATGGAATACGAGTTTGACGTCAAGATCATTCTCAGACGGGAGGAGGTGCCGCCGGTCGTCCTCGGCCGCAGCGGCGTCAGCGCCTCACGCCTGGGCTGGACGAGCTGGATGAAGACGCCGGTGATCGGCTTTGGGCAGGATCCGGCCATCACCTTTCATGAGAAGGATGCCATCGCTGCCTGAACAGGCACCGAGACACTGCTGCTTTACTACAATGACTGCAACTGACGGCTCCGCACGCCCCGGACCCCAACGAAGGAGAACCCCATGAGCGGATCGAACCTCAAGACCCTGATCGGAAAACTCAACAGCGCCTGCCGCAAGTCCCTGGAGTCCGCCGCCGGCCTCTGCCTTTCCCACACCCATTATGACGTGGAGGTGGAGCATTTCCTCATCAAACTGCTCGACATCCAGGACACCGATTTCCATAAAATCCTGCGTTATTTCGAGATCAACGAGTCGCATCTGATCGGCGATCTCGCCCGCACCATCGAGGAATTCAAGACCGGCAACGCCCGCACCCCGGCCCTTTCCCCCCGCATCCCGAAGATGATCAAGGAAGCCTGGCTGGTGGCATCCCTCGACTTTCAGGCAACCGGCATCCGCTCCGGCCACATCCTCATCGCCCTGCTGGCCAATGAGGAAAGCGCCCGCTCCCTTTATGCCGCCTCTTCCCTGTTCCAGAAGATCGCCCTGCCGGTGCTGAAAGAGTCATTTTCCGATCTCACCGCCGGTTCGGCCGAAGAGAGCGAGGCCGCGGCCCAGGCGGCCCGGGAGCCGGCCGGCGGGGTCGGCCCCGGAGTGGCGGCCGCCGGGGTCGGCAAAGGACAGGCACTGGCCCAGTACACGATCAACCTCACCGACAAGGCGAAACGGGGCGAGATCGATCCGGTCCTCGGCCGCGACGTCGAGATCCGTCAGATGGTCGATATTCTCATCCGCCGCCGCCAGAACAACCCGATTCTCACCGGCGAGGCCGGGGTGGGCAAGACCGCGGTGGTGGAAGGATTCGCCCTGCGTATCGTCGAGGGCGATATTCCGCCTCCCTTGCGCAATGTTGCCATCCACACCCTCGATCTCGGACTCTTGCAGGCCGGGGCCGGCATCAAGGGGGAATTCGAGGAGCGGCTCAAACAGGTGATCAATGAGGTCAAGGCCTCGCCGGTGCCGATCATCCTCTTCATCGACGAGGCCCACACCCTGATCGGCGCCGGCGGCAGCCAGGGCGGTGATGCGGCCAATCTGCTGAAACCGGCGCTCGCCCGCGGCGAACTGCGCACCATTGCCGCCACCACCTGGGCCGAGTACAAGAAATATTTCGAGAAAGACGCAGCGCTCGCCCGCCGCTTCCAGGTGGTCAAAATCGAGGAGCCGGACGAGCCCACCGCCCTGGTCATGATGCGCGCCATCGCCCCTTTTGTGGAAAAGCACCACCAGGTGATGATCACCGACGAGGCCCTGCGCGAGTCGGTCCGTCTCTCTCACCGTTATATCTCCGGCCGCCAGCTCCCGGACAAATCGGTGAGCGTGCTCGACACCGCCTGCGCCAGGGTGGCCATCGGCCTGACTACCAGCCCGCCGGCGCTGGAAGCGGCGACCCGCACCATCGGCCAGATTGAGCGGGAAAAAAAGATCCTGGAAAAGGAGACCCTGGTGGGCATCGACCATGCGGCCCGCCTGACCGCACTTGACGAGGAAAAGGCGCAGACCGAGGCCCGGCTTGCCGAACTGCAGGAGCGCTGGACCAGAGAAAAGGAGATCGCCGACCGCATTCTCGCCCTGCGCAAGGAGATTCAGGAGCTCTTTGCCGCTGATCCTGCCGCTGCCGGGATAAGCGACAAACAGCAGGAACTGAAACAGCTCGAAGCAGACCTCAAGGCGGTGCAGACGGAAGAACCGCTGGTGCAGATCGCGGTGGACGCCAACACCATCTCCGAGGTCATTTCGGGCTGGACCGGCATTCCCACCGGCCGGATGCTGGCCGACGAGATTACCACGGTCATGCGGCTCGACGCCCTGCTCGGCGAACGGGTCATCGGCCAGAGCCACGGACTTGCCGCCATCGCCCAGGTGATTCAGACCGCCCACGCCGGCATCGAGGATCCCTCCAAACCGACCGGCGTCTTCATGCTGGTGGGACCGAGCGGCGTCGGCAAGACGGAGACCGCCCTGGCGCTGGCGGATCTGCTCTACGGCGGCGAAGAGAACATTATTACCATCAACATGTCGGAATACCAGGAGGCGCACACGGTATCGAGCCTCAAGGGGTCGCCGCCCGGCTATGTCGGCTACGGCGAAGGCGGGGTGCTGACCGAGGCGGTGCGGCGCAAGCCATACAGTGTCGTCCTGCTCGACGAGGTGGAGAAGGCCCATTCCGATGTCATGGAGCTCTTTTATCAGGTCTTTGACAAGGGCACCCTGGAGGACGGCGAGGGCCGGCGCATCGACTTCAAAAACACGCTGATCATCCTCACCTCCAACCTCGGCACCGACACCATCATGAAACTCTGCGCTGACGAGGAAACCCGGCCCGGCGCCGAGGCCTTGGCCGAGACCCTGCGGCCCGAGTTGCAGGCCCACTTCAAGCCCGCCTTTCTCGGTCGCCTCAAGGTCATCCCCTATTTCCCGATCACCGATGACAATCTGCGCCGCATCGTCCGCCTGAAATTGAACAAGGTTGCGAAACGGATGATGGAAAACCGGGAGACCACCTTCCTCTACGGCGACGATGTGGTCGAGGCCATCGCCTCCCGCTGCACCGAGGTGGACAGCGGCGCCCGTAACATCGACCATATCCTGAACAACACCCTGCTGCCCGAGCTGTCCCGCGAACTCCTGTCCCGGATGGCGGCGGCCGAACAGTTCAACCGGGTCAGCGTCACGGTGGGCGAGGAGGGTTTTGACTTTACGGTGGAATAATTTCGCAATAATTGTCGGAATCGTAAAAAGCCACGATTCCGACGGGCAGTGTATTGTAGCTCGTTGTTTTCTCGTTCCCGCCCGCCGTGGTTTGCGGGTTTTTGCGGGACCATCAATAATTGACACTCAACCACGGAGATCACAGAGACCACTGAGCTAACTGACTGTAAAAATAAAAAGATTTTCTCTGTGTCCTCTGCGCTCTCTGTGGTAATTTTTTTTTCGATTTCATCAGATATGGATAGTTGCATGAAAAAGATACGACCATTCACCCACATTCTCCTGCTGGCGCTGGCGCTCACCGCCTGCGTCCAGGCCCCGGCAAAAAAAGAACCGGCGCCACAGGCCGGTCCGGCCGCCACCCCGCCCGGACTCGTCATCAACAAGGACACCGAACCGCGACGGATCGAAATCGCCATCAGCGGCACCCTGGGCGTCATCCTCAGCAGCACGATGAGCGGCAGCGACCGGGAAAAGCTGGTCAATGTCTTTGAATACAACCCGGACCAGCACACCTCGCGCTGGATCAATGTGCAGTCCGGCAACGAATTCACCGCCACCCCACTGCTGACCTTTGCCGATGAAAAAACCGGTCTGAACTGTCGCGAGGTGGAGCTTGTCGCCCAGACCGGGGGCAGGATGGAAAAGGCGCGCTCCATCGCCTGCCGCAAGGACGGCCTCTGGTATTTTCAATAACCTCCGCCTCCAGGTGAAACAATGAGCGATCCCATTTCTTTCGAGGAACCCGGCATCCGGCTGGTCATCGATGCGGAAGATGAACGCGGCCAAGAGAACCGCACCACGCCGTTTCGCCTGCTCGTCCTCGGTGATTTCAGCGGCCGAGCCAGCCGCGGCCTCTGCGCCCCGGTCACCATCCGGCCGCGCCGGGTGGACCGCGATAACCTGGACGAGTTGCTGGAGACGATGGCGGTCGAGATCCGCCTCAGCCTGGAAAATGACGAGGCTCTGGCAATTCCCCTGACCAAACTTGACGATCTCCATCCGGACCGGCTCTTCCACCGACTCGACATCTTCGCCAGTCTGCGCAAACTGCGCCGGGCCCTACGTGATCCGGCCGCCTTTGCCCAGGCCGCGCCCATTGCCCGCAGCCTGTTCGCCACCGCGGCCCCGCCGCCGCAGGAGCCGCACAAGCCGGTCGGCCGGCCCCCATCGCCTGGTTCCGGCAATCTGCTCGATCAGATCATCGCCGAGACCACCGGCGAGCCGCTTGCCGCCGCCCCGCCGGCAACGCCGACCGCCGACAACGATCTTGCCGCCTTTGTCGGTTCCATTGTCGCCCCTCATCTCCAGCCCAAACTGAGCGGCCAGGATGAGCTGATCGCCGCCCTTGACCGGTCGGTCGGCGACCTGATGCGGGCTGTGCTCCATCATCCGCAGTGGCAGGAGATCGAGGCGGCCTGGCGGGCGGTGGATCTGCTCGTCCGCCGGCTGCCCACCGGTGAGGAGCTTGCCGTTTTTCTTCTTGATGTCAGCCGCGAGGAAGTGCTCCGGGATCTGGCCGCTCCTGATCCGCGCCGCTCCATTCTTTATCGCCTCTGCGTCGAACAGGCCGGCGAGCAGTTCGGCACCATGCCGTGGGCCGCCCTCATCGGCCTCTTCAGCTTCGCGCCGACCACCGAGGACATCACCCTCCTCCACTCCCTCGGCCGGCTGGCCGCCCAGGCCGGGACGCCCTTCATTGCTGCGGCGCACGATACCTTTCTCGGCACGGCCCGACTCTCCGGCGCCCCCCATCCCTCGACCTGGCAGCAACTGCCGGAGGAAATCGCCGCTGCCTGGCAGGCCCTGCGCCGCTCTCCCGAGGCCTCCTGGCTCGGTCTCGTCCTGCCCCGCCTCCTTCTGCGGCTGCCTTATGGCGAACAGACCAACCCGATCGACAGCTTTGCCTTCGAGGAGTGCGACGGCGCCCCGGAACATGACGACTACCTGTGGGGCAATCCGGCCCTTGCCTGCGGCCTGCTGCTTGGCGTCTCATTTGCCGAGCATGGCTGGATGATGCGGTCCGCCATGCAGCAGGAGCTTGACAGCCTGCCCCTGCATATATACACACACAGCGGAGAAACACGCACCACCCCCTGTGCCGAGGTTCTGCTCACCGAAAAGACGGCCACCCGGATCATGGAGATGGGCTTCATGCCGTTGCTCTCCTTTGCCGGCCAGGACCGGGTCCGGCTCGGCCGTTTCCAGTCGGTGAGCAGTCTCTCGCCCCGGCTGGCCGGCCGCTGGAGTTGAACCAACAGCAGACGCACTTTTTACCTTTCGCGCATGTGAGGCATTACCATGGATATCACCCAGGAAAACAGATTTCTGCAGATCAAGACGGCGCTGGGCGAGAAGGTCCTGCTGATCACCGCCATGCACGGCACCGAGGCGATTTCCGCCCCCTTCCAGTTCGAGCTCGACCTTGTCTCGGCGATCGATCACAGCATCAACTTCGACGATGTCATTGCCAAGAACGTCACCGTCTCCCTCCGCCTCCACGACGGCGAGGAGCGCTTCTTCAACGGCTATTTCTCCTCCTTTGCCCAGAGCCGCACCAGTACCGAGGAGGAAGAGGGCAAGCTGCTCTTTTCCCACTACCGCGCCACTATGGTGCCCTGGCTCTGGTTTCTGACCACGACGAGCAACATCCGCATCTTCCAGAACAAAACCGTGCCCGATATCGTCGAGAAGGTCTTTGGCGACCATGGCTTAAACGACTATGAACTGGATCTGACCGCCACCTATACCCCGCGGGTCTACTGCGTCCAGTACCGGGAAACGGATTTCAACTTCGTCTCCCGCCTGCTGGAAGCGGAAGGCATCTTCTACTTCTTCAAGCATGAAAACGGCAAGCACACCATGGTGCTGTCCGACCATGTCAACGGCCACCCGGATCTCGCCCCGCACAAGGAGGTCAGCTTCCAGCTCGACACCGGGGTGGAGCGGGAGGAGGACGTCATCACCGCCCTTGATGTCGCGATGAGCATTAAACCGTCGAAATACATCCTCAATGACTACAATTTCGAGACGCCCACCGCCAACCTGCTGGCAGAGACGGAAAGCAAACTGAAGCTCTCCCCCATCGAGGGCGGCTTCTACGACTATCCCGGCAAATATGGCGACCACAACATGGGCACCGAGCGCTCCCGCTGCCGGATGCAGGAGCTGGAAACAGCGATGACCACCCTGTCCGGAACGAGCGGGGTACGGTCGCTGGCCAGCGGCTGCAAGTTCACCCTGGAGGATTTCCCCCGCACGGATCTCAACGACAAGATCTACGTGCTGACAAGCGTCACCCATCACATCACCCAGACCAGCTACCGCTCGCAGAGCAGAAAAAAGGAAGAAAAAGACACCTACGGCAACACCTTCACCTGTATTCCCCACGCCAACCCCTTCCGCCCACCCCGCCTCACCCCGAAACCGGTGGTCCAGGGGGCGCAGACCGCCACCGTGGTCGGCACGGCGGGTGAAGAAATCGAGGTCGACAAGTACGGCCGGGTCAAGGTGCAGTTCCACTGGGACCGGGAGAGCAAGGCGGACGAGAACTCCTCCTGCTGGATCCGGGTCAGTCAGGCGGTGGCCGGCGTCAACTGGGGGGCGATGTTCATTCCCCGCATCGGCCATGAGGTCATCGTCTCTTTTCTCGAAGGCGACCCGGACCAGCCGATCATCACCGGCCGGGTCTATCACGCCAACAATATGCCCCCCTATGAGCTGCCGGGCGAAAAGACGAAAAGCACGATCAAGACCAACAGCTCCAAGGGCGGCGACGGCTTCAACGAGATCCGTTTCGAGGACAAGAAGGGGGAGGAACAGCTCTTTATCCACGC
>JBMONO010000009.1:213198-318336 GCA_049323655.1 Thermodesulfobacteriota bacterium
CCCCCTATGAGCTGCCGGGCGAAAAGACGAAAAGCACGATCAAGACCAACAGCTCCAAGGGCGGCGACGGCTTCAACGAGATCCGTTTCGAGGACAAGAAGGGGGAGGAACAGCTCTTTATCCACGCGGAAAAAAACATGGACATCCGGGTCAAGAATGACCGCTTCGAGACCATCGGCAACAACCGTCACCTCCATGTCGGCAACGACAAACGGGAAAAGGTGGACAACAACCGCAGCGAGAAAATCGGCAACGACCACCTGGAGGAAATCGGCAAGGATCGCCACCTCAAGGTGGCCGGCAAGGAGGCGATCGAGATCGGCGGCAGTCACTCGCTGACCGTCAAGGGCGACGTCATCGAGGTGTTCAAGGCCAAGCATTCTGAGGAAACCACCGGCGATTACTACCTCAAGGCGGACAACATCGTCATCCAGGGAATGACCAACGTCACCGTCAAGGTCGGTCAGTCCTTTATCGCCATCGAGGCCAGCGGCATCAAGATCGGCACCACCGGCCAGATCGTTCTGGAATCGACCAACACCCTTTCCGTCAAGGGCACCGCCGGGGTGACCATCGAATCACCGGCCACCGCCACCCTGAAATCGTCGAGCACCACGGTCAAGGGCGATGCCATGACCACCATCAGCGGCGGCATCGTCAAGATCAACTGATAAGGAGACGGACATGAACCCGAAAAGCGGCACGGCCGGCACGGCCGTCAGTCCCACCGCCCCGGACCTGGCCGAGGACGCCGATGTGGCTGATCCGGGCAAGGTGGCGAAAACCAAAGCCAAGGAGCTGGAGACCAAAAGCGGTAAGTACGGCAGCGAGAAGGTGAAGCCGCACACCCCGACCGAAGAGGAAAAAGAGGAAAAGAGCTGGATCGAGATCGAACTGGTGGACGAGGAGGACAACCCGGTCCCCGGCGAGAAATACAAGATCACCCTGCCGGACGGCCGGGTGGCCCAAGGCACCCTGGATGAAAACGGTTTTGCCCGGATCGAGGGCATCGAACCCGGCACCTGCAAGATCACCTTTCCGGCCCTGGACAAGGAAGCCTGGCAGAAAGCCTAAGCTCTCAGGCCCGGTTAGCCGCCTCACTCACTGCAGAGCAGCAGTACCTCGCCGGCGATATGCGGAAGGGGCATGATCTTGTGCACTCCGCCGTGCTTGACCGCCTCGTTCGGCATCCCGTAGACGACGCAGGTCGCCTCGTCCTGGGCGATGGTGACGGCGCCGGCGTCGAACATCTCCTTCATGCCGCGCGCCCCGTCGTCACCCATGCCGGTCATGATGACACCGACCGCATTCTTGCCGGCATAGCGGGCCGCCGATCGAAAGAGGACATCCACCGAGGGCCGATGGCGCGACACCAGCGGGCCGTCCTTGATCTCCACGTAATAGCGGGCGCCGCTGCGCTTGAGCAGGGTATGGTGATTGCCCGGGGCGATGAGCGCCCGGCCGCGGACCACCGTGTCGTTGTCCTCCGCCTCCTTCACCGTCACCCGACAGATGGAATCGAGCCGCCGGGCAAAGGCGGCGGTGAAATTCTCCGGCATGTGCTGGACAATGACGATCCCCGGCGTGTCCTCGGGCAAGGCCTCCAGAAAGACCTTCAGCGCCTCGGTGCCGCCGGTGGAGGCGCCCACCACCACCACCTTCTCCGTGGTCTGGATCATCGCCCGGGAACGGGGCTTTTCCATGATGACGTCGGCGGTGTATTTCGGCGATACCTCTTTGAGGGAACGGCGCTCCGGCCGGCGGGTCAGTCTGGCGGCGGCCGCTCCCTTAATGGCGTCGCAGATCGTCACCCGCGACTCCTCGATGAACTGCTTGGTGCCCATCTTCGGTTTGGTGATGATATCCACCGCCCCGTATTCCATCGCCTTCAGGGCCGTCTCACTGCCGCTCTGAGCCAGGCTCGAACACATGACCACCGGCAGGGGATGCTGGCTCATGATCTTCTGCAGAAAGGTAAGCCCGTCCATCCGCGGCATTTCGATATCCAGGGTGATGACGTCCGGCACCACCGTTTTCAGCCGGTCCGCCGCCACGAACGGATCGGAGGCGGTGGCCACCACCTCGATGGCCGGATCGGAGTTGAGGATGTCGCACAGGGTCTGACGTACCAGGGCGGAATCGTCAACAACAAGCACCTTAATCTTCTTCATGGGCTGACTCCGGATGCCAGGGAAGACTTCGGTCCCATCCTGCGGACATAGACGGAACCGTCGATGGTTGAGAAAAAGAGTTTGCGACCGAAGAGACCGCCGGTGTCGGCGTTGTCGATGGTCAGGCCGAGCAGGCCGATAATCTCCTGCGCCCGGGCCACGTTCTGCTCGCCGATGGTGCCCCGGCCCCCGGCATAGTTCAGCGCCAGCACCTGGGCGCCACCGAAGAGCTTGATGATCAGGTCGTCCTGTGCCCCGTATTCGATGATCTTTCGGTAGATGTAGCGGATCGCCTTATCGACATAGCGCAGATCATGATGCTGGCCGGCGACAATGGTCGGCAGCATGGCATGACAGATGGCGCCGATCCCTGAAACCGGCGAAAACATGGTAACCGCAACACAGGAACCGAGCACGGTGCTGACCAGCACCGGCCGACGAGAGACCACCACCTCCCCCGGCTTCAGGAAGACGTGGCGCTTGTGCGCGGCGATCAGACCCTTCATGCCTTGCGATACACCGTGGACGATACGGCGCGAAAATCGACATCCAGTCCATTCAACGTCTCCGAGTGACCGAGAAAAAGATAGCCGTAAGGCTGCAGATTGTGGTGGAACTTGCGCATCAGGGTCTGCTGGGTGGGTTTGTCAAAATAAATGACGACATTGCGACAGAAGATGATATCCATTGGCTCGGCCAGGCCGAAATCCTCATCCATGAAATTGATTCTTCGAAAAAGCACCCGGGCGCGCAGATCTGGGCAGATGCGCACCACCGGGTTGTTGCGGTCCTTGCTGCGCAAAAGATACTTTTTTTTGAGATCAGGCGCAATAGGCTCGACGCACTCTTCCGTATAAACCGCCTTTTTGGCCCGGTCAAGGATGCGGGTGCTGATATCCGAAGCAAGGATGGAAAAGCGGAAATCCGGATGCCGGGCCGCAAACTCGGAAAGCACCATGGCAAGGGTATAGGGTTCTTCACCGCTGGAGCAGCCGGCGCTCCAGATCCGCACCGGGTCACGGTAGCAGCCGCGCCGATGCTGGATGATCGCGGGCAAGGCCATGCGGGTCAGATAGTCGAAATGGCCCGGTTCCCGGAAAAAATCGGTCTTGTTGGTGGTAACGACATCGATGAAGTGAACCAGCTCCTTGCTCTGTCCTTCGCCGCTGAAGAGAAAATCGCTGTAGGCCTCGAAGGTGGGAATCTTCAGGGCCTTGAGCCGCTTCTGCAGACGGGCCTCCAGCATGGTCTTCTTGGCCGGCGGCATTCTGATGCCGACATGCTCGAAGATGAAGGAGCTGAAACGCTGGAACTCTTTATCCTTCATGATGGCAGGTGGTTGTTGCAACATATTGTCCGGTGACGGATTGACTTTTTGCGAGACCATCAATATTTTTCAAAATCATCGTCAAGCAGATCGGGGCTTGCCATGTCGCCCAGCTCCAGGTGGATGGCGTCACTCTTCTTTCCCGATGCCGCAGCGCGGGCCGGCTGGTGGCCGATAACGAGGGACCGCCTGGCGACACTGCAGGGCGGCGCGGCAAGCTGACCCCGCCGCCCACCGGCTGCCAGGGTAAAAAAGGCGATGGTGGATTTGAGCTGTTCCGCCTGGCTGGAGAGTTCCTCGGTGGTTGATGCCATCTCCTCGGCGGCCCCGGCGTTCTGCTGGATGACCTGGTCGAGCTGCTGGATCGCCTTGTTGATCTGCTCGGCGCCCGAGTCCTGCTCCCTGCTCGCCGCGCTGATCTCCTGGACCAGCTCGGCGGTGCGCTGGATGTCCGGCAGCATCTTGCCGAGCATCTCACCCGCCTGTTCGGCAATGGCGACGCTGGAGGTGGAGAGTTTGCTGATCTCGCCGGCCGCCGCCTGGCTCCGTTCGGCCAGTTTTCGGACCTCGGAGGCGACCACCGCAAAGCCCTTGCCGTGTTCACCGGCCCGGGCCGCCTCGATGGCGGCGTTCAAAGCCAGCAGATTGGTCTGGCGGGCGATCTCCTCGATGATCGAGATCTTGCTGGCGATCTGCTTCATCGCCCCCACCGTCTCACTGACCGCCTTGCCCCCCTCGCGGGCGTCGGTGGCGCTTTTCACCGCGATCTTCTCGGTCTGCATGGCGTTGTCGGTGTTCTGGCGGATATTGGCCGCCATCTCCTCCATGCTCGACGAAATCTCCTCAGCGCTCGCCGCCTGTTCGGTCGCCCCCTGGGACATATGCTGGGCGGTGGCCGACAGCTGCTGCGAGCCGGCCGCCACGTTGTCCGCCGCGCCCTGCACCTCCATCACCACCTCCCGTAATTTCTCGACCATGGAGGAGAGTGCCTCCATCAGTTCGTCGTTGTCGCTGCGTTTTTTCAGCTCCACCAGCAGATTGCCCCTGGCCACCTGCCGGGCATTGGCCGCCACCTCCTTGAGATTCCCGACCATGGTGGCGAGCGACTCCATCAATTCATCCTTATCGCTGCGTTTGACGATCTCCACCAGCAGATCGCCCTGGGCGATCCGGCGGGCATTGGCAGTGATGCCGACCGTGGCGGCCACCAGTTTTTTCATCGCCGCCATGACGCTGGTCGTGTCCCCTGCCCTGATGACAATCTCGCGGGAGAGATCGCCGACGGCAACCTGATTGGCGACTTCACCCAACTCCCGCGGGTCCGCACCCAATTGGGTCAGAATGACACGAATGATGAGAAAGGCGATAGCCGCGCCGAGCAGGGCGGCGACCACGCTGCAGACCAGCAGCACCTGCGACACCCGGCTCACCGAGGAAAGGATGTTGTGGGCGTTCTCTTTCGCCTCATCGGCATGCTCGACCTGCAGCTTTTTCACCGCTTCGTTGAGCGCTTTGCGCGCCCCGTCGAAATCCTCCATCAGGACATTGCCGGCCTCGATCCCCTCTGCGATATAGACATTAGCCATCTTCACCCCGCTTGCATAAAAGCGGCTAAACGCCGCCTCGATCTCCTCGACCTCAGCCAGGGCGCGGCTGTCGTTTTCAATCCGGAACATCTCGGCAAAACGGGCCAGGTTGCGCCGGAATTCCTCCGCGACCTTCTCCGCTTCGGCCAGCCCCGCTGTATCATGGGTGGCCGAGACATCGGTCAGCGCCTCGCCGATCTCGACCACCGCCAGATCGAGCTCATAGGCGAGCATGAGAAAAGGCAGGGTTTCCCCTTCCATCTGCCGGGTGCTGGCCTTTGTTCCGGCGAGCAGCACCACCGTCACGACCACCGCCACGACAAAAACGGCGATTACTGCGGTAAAGCCAAGCCCCAGCCGCATTCCGATCTTCATGTTTTTCAACATAGTGCGTTCCTCCTTAATTCGTAACGCCGGCTAATATTTTTCAAACTCGTCGTCGAGATGGTCACTACTTCCCGGCGTTGCCATGTCGAGGTGGATCGCCTTCCCTTTTTTCTCCGGCTCAAACGACGGGGTGGCATGGTGGCCAATGGCCAGGGGGCGGGAAACGCCGCGACGCGCCACTCCACCACCCTGCCCCCGGCGGCCGCCGGTCGTCGCCAGGGAGAAGAAGGCGATGGTGCCTTTCAACTGTTCCGCCTGGCTGGAGAGCTCCTCGGTGGTCGAGGCCATCTCCTCGGCGGCCCCGGCGTTCTGCTGGATGACCTGGTCGAGCTGCTGGATCGCCTTGTTGATCTGCTCGGCGCCCGAGTCCTGCTCCCTGCTCGCCGCGCTGATCTCCTGGACCAGCTCGGCGGTGCGCTGGATGTCCGGCAGCATCTTGCCGAGCATCTCACCCGCCTGTTCGGCAATGGCGACGCTGGAGGTGGAGAGTTTGCTGATCTCGCCGGCCGCCGCCTGGCTCCGTTCGGCCAGTTTGCGCACCTCGGAGGCGACCACCGCAAAGCCCTTGCCGTGCTCACCGGCCCGGGCCGCCTCGATGGCGGCGTTCAAAGCCAGCAGATTGGTCTGGCGGGCGATCTCCTCGATGATCGAGATCTTGCTGGCGATCTGCTTCATCGCCGCCACCGTCTCGCTGACCGCCTTGCCGCCTTCGCGGGCGTCGCTGGCGCTTTTCACCGCGATCTTCTCGGTCTGCATGGCGTTGTCGGTGTTCTGGCGGATATTGGCCGCCATCTCCTCCATGCTCGACGAGATCTCCTCGGCGCTCGCCGCCTGTTCGGTCGCCCCTTGGGACATATGCTGGGCGGTGGCAGACAGCTGCTGCGAACCGGCCGCCACGTTGTCCGCCGCGCCCTGCACCTCCATCACCACCTCCCGTAATTTCTCGACCATGGAGGAGAGGGCCTCCATCAGTTCGTCGTTGTCGCTGCGTTTTTTCAGCTCCACCAGCAGATTGCCCCTGGCCACCTGCCGGGCATTGGCGGTGATGGTGCGGGTGGCGTCAACCAGCCTTTTCATGGCCGCCATGACGCTGGCGCTGTCCCCGGACTTCACCCTGATATCGCGGGAGAGATCTCCGGCGGCCACCAGATTGGCCACCTCCCCCAGTTCCTTCGGGTCCGCGCCCAGTTGAAGAAGAATGGTGCGAACAATAAGAAAAGCCAAGGCCATTGCCAAAACAACGCCAAGCGTCACCAGCACCATCGAAACCCGCATCGTCAACCGACTGGTCTCGTCGAAGATCTTGTCGCCTTCCTGGGATTCGGCGGCAAGGGAATCACGGATAGCCATGAGATGTTCAAAAAGATTTCTGCGCACCTCGTCAATCTCGCCGTCAATGCGCCGCACCTCGTTGTCATCGACCTCGCCTTTCAGGAAAAGAGGCAGGAGGGAGTTCGCGAAAAGATCGAGGTAGACCGTGTATTGTTCCTCAAAGGCGCGGGCCATCTTCCGTTCCGCATCGGTATCGACCAGCTCATGCACCTTTTTGATGTCCCCCGTGGCTTCGTGCCTGACCCTCTCCAATTCTTTTTGCACAGAGGAGAGATCACGGTTAATGATGGTGTCGGCAATCAGGACATAGACATCCGCAACCCTGGCATAGACATTCTGAATCTCATTCAAATCAGCGGCGCGACTTGCGCCCTCGTCCTGGATTCGGCCCAGCTCATTCTGTTTCACCAACTGAAAGGTTGCGACCCCGCTGAGCAGAATGACGACAAGGGAAAATCCGAAATAGAGTTTTTTGCCGATCCCAAGATCATAAAACCAATTCATTTTTTCCCTCCGTTTGTGATTAATTAAAAGGCCGTGGGTCGGCACCCCCATACCGACGCCGTTGCCCAGAATTCCCGCGTACGCGCCGCTGGGGTCATTGCGCGCCGCGCCGTTTAATACTGTTCGAACTCCTCGTCAAAATGATCAGCGCCACCTGCCTCGCCCAGCTCCAGATGGATCGCTTCGCCTTTCTTTTTTCCTCCGCCCGGCCCCATCCCATGGTGGCCTATGGCCAGGGGGCGGCGTGGACCACGGCGGGATACGTCGCCGATCCGCCTTCCCCGACCGCCCTGTTCCAGGGCAAAGAAGGCGATGATCCCCTTGAGCTGCTCGGCCTGGCTGGAGAGCTCCTCGGTGGTCGAGGCCATCTCCTCGGCGGCCCCGGCGTTCTGCTGGATGACCTGGTCGAGCTGCTGGATCGCCTTGTTGATCTGCTCGGCGCCGGCGTCCTGTTCCCTGCTCGCCGCGCTGATCTCCTGGACCAGCTCGGCGGTGCGCTGGATGTCCGGCAGCATCTTGTTCAGCATCTCACCCGCCTGCTCGGCAATGGCGACACTGCTCGTTGACAGCTTGCTGATCTCGCCGGCCGCCGCCTGGCTCCGTTCGGCCAGTTTTCGCACCTCGGAGGCGACCACCGCAAAACCCTTGCCGTGTTCGCCGGCCCGGGCCGCCTCAATGGCGGCGTTCAAGGCCAGCAGATTGGTCTGGCGGGCGATCTCCTCGATGATCGAGATCTTGGTGGCAATCTGCTTCATCGCCCCCACCGTCTCGCTGACCGCCTTGCCGCCCTCGCGGGCGTCGGTGGCGCTTTTCACCGCGATCTTCTCGGTCTGCATGGCGTTGTCGGTGTTCTGGCGGATATTGGCCGCCATCTCCTCCATGCTCGACGAAATCTCCTCGGCGCTCGCCGCCTGCTCGGTCGCCCCCTGGGACATGTGCTGGGCGGTGGCCGACAGTTCCTGCGAGCCGGCCGCCACGTTGTCCGCCGCGCCCTGCACCTCCATGACCACCTCTTTCAGCTTGGCCACCATGGCGGCGAGCGACTCCATCAATTCGTCCTTGTCACTGCGTTTTTTCACCTCCACCAGCAGGTTGCCGCGGGCCACCTGTTTGGCGTTCTCGGTGATGCCCTTGAGCGCCGCCACGTTCTGATTGATTGCCGCGCCGATCTTCATGAAGTTATCGGCAATGGCCCGGGTGTCCTCGTCCGCCGGCGCCACATCGAGGTCGATCTCCAGATCACCGAGGGAGAATCGTTCCAGATTGACAAGCAGCTTGCCGACCTCGCTGTTCTGATATGCCGTCTGCTTTTCCGCCACCCGCGCCGCCTTTTTCACCGCGGTCATGTCGGTCACCACCTCGAAAACGCCGATGGTATTGCCCGCGTCATCCTTGATCGGCACGCCGAAATAGCCGATGTCGAGGTTGAGCGAACCCGGATGGGCGTCGGTTTCACTGCTGGCGGTCTGATTGGTGGCCAGGGCCCGGCCGCAGGCGCACCGGTCGGACTTGCAGTCGCTGGTGCGGAAATGGTCATAACATTTGGCGCCGATGAGCTGCTGCTGACTTCTGCCGCCGACCTCGGCGCCGACCCGGTTCATGTAGCGCACCGTGAAATCCCGGTCGATGATCATCACCGGGCTGGGCAGGATGTCGAGAAAGCCGACCAGCCGATCAACGATGGTGTTGACCCCCTGGATCAACTTTTTGTATTCCCCCTGGTGTCGGCTCGCATCCGCCCTATCACTCAATCGCCCTTCCATGGCCGCTCGGCCCAGCATCTCGGCGTCGGACGTCAGGGCGCGGATGGTTTCCACCATTGTCTTCATCGCCGCCATGACGCTGTCGGTGTCGCCGGATTTCAGCCTGACCTCGCGGGACAGATCGCCGGCGGCCACCAGACCGGCGACCTCGACAAGCTCGCGGGGATCGGCGCCGAGCTGCCGCAGCACGGCGCGGATGATGAGCAGGGCAACGATGATGCCGAGCAGTACCGCAGCGATGCTGGCGGCGGACAGCACCTGTTTCACCCGCTGGACCGAGGCGAGGATATGGCGCCCATTCTCCCGCGCCTCGTCAACGTGGGCGGTTTGCAGCTTTTCCACCGCCGCCGTCAGTTGGCCGCGAATGGCGTCGAAATCCTTCATCAGAAGATTACCGCTCTCCATGCCGTCCTCGACATAGACCTGCGCCATCCTCACCCCGGTTTCATAAAAGCTGTCGAACAGGGCCAGGGTCTCCTCCGCCTCGGCCAGGGCCAGATTGTCGTTTTCCGCCCGGAACATCTCGACAAAGCGGGCCATCCCCTGGCGGAACTCGGCGGCAATCTTTTCCGCCTCGGCCAGTCCCCCGGTGTCATGGGTCGCGGCCACGTCGGTGACGATCTCGCCGAGCCTGATTACATTGATATCCAGCTCATAGGCGCGGGTGAGAAAGGGCAGGGTTTCCCCGTCCATCTGCCGGGTGTTGGCCTCGGTGCCCCGCAGCAGCAGCATGGTGGCGGTCACGGCCAGGGCGAAAACAACGATCACCGCGGCAAAACCAAGTCCCAGCCGCGTTGCGATTCTCATGTTCTTCAGCATCTTTTCTTCCCTCGTGTGCAATGCGGAATGTCGGAAATTTGATGATCCCACAAATACCCGCAAACCATAGCGGGCGGGAAAATGAAAACAACAAGTTACAAAATATGACAAACCCGTAAAAAGTCTTTTCTCACCACAGAGCGCACAGAGAACGCAGAGAAAAAATATTTAATTACAATTAGTTACCTCTGTGCACTCTGCGGTTTCCGTGGTTAATTTTCAGTTTTTACGATTCCATCAAATATGGATCATGAGACGGTGCCCACCCGGCGAAACAGCAAAAACCCTTGCGCCGGGATCACTGGCCGCCGCCCTGCACCGCCAGCAGGTCGTCGGAGGAGAAGACCTTGTCGATGTCGAGGATCATGACAAAATCATTGTTGATTTTGCCCATGCCCTTGATGAACTCGGTGTTGAGTCGGGTGCCGATATGGGGGGCCGGTTCTATCTGTTCCGGCTCCATCTCCACCACCTCCTGCACCGAATCGGCCAGCACGCCGAGGACGATGACCTCGCCATCGAGATCGACCTCGACGACAATGATACAGGTATTGACCGTCTGCTCGGTACAGGTCATGCCGAAGTTAAGACGCAGGTCAATGACCGGCACGACGCTGCCGCGCAGGTTGATCACCCCGCGCATGAACTCCGGGGTCTGCGGCACCTTGGTGATGGTGGTGAATTCGAGGATCTCCCGCACCTTGGCCACATCGAGGGCAAAGACCTCCTCCGCCAGTTTGAAGGTCAGATACTGCACGGTTTCCGTTATTGCCGCCACACTCATGGTAAACCCTCCTTATGTAAGATCGCGTATTAGATAGACAAAAGCGCGTTAGCTTGTCAAAGCCGCCTCAATACCGCTCGAAATCCTTGTCCAGCTCATCGTTCCCGCTGTCGTGGCCGGCCTCCAGCTGGAGATTGATGCCGCCCGCCTTGCCGGGCTTTGCCGGTCTGCCCGCCGCCGGCAAGACCTTGGCCCTGTTGCCGGCAGCCGGCCGCAGATCCCGGCCGGTTGAAATCTTCCGGCGAAGCGTCACATGCTCGACATGGATGAGACTTGCCACCACCTCGCGCAGGGTTTCCGCCTGACTCGACATCTCCTCGGCGGTGGAGGCCACCTCCTCGGAGGCGGCGGCGTTCTGCTGAATCACCTGGTCAAGCTGCTGGATCGCCTTGTTGATCTGCTCGGCGCCGGTGTCCTGTTCGTTGCAGGCGGCGCTGATCTCCTCGACGAGCTGGGCGGTTTTCTGGATATCGGGCACCAGTTTCGTGAGCATGGCGCCGGCCTGCTCGGATGCCATTGTGCAATTGCCGGACAGCTCGCTGATCTCCCCTGCTGCCGCCTGGCTGCGCTCGGCGAGTTTTCTCACCTCGGAGGCGACCACCGCAAAACCCTTGCCGTGCTCCCCGGCCCGGGCCGCCTCGATGGCGGCATTTAACGCCAAGAGATTGGTCTGGCGGGCGATCTCCTCGATGATCGAGATCTTCATGGCAATGGTCTTCATGGCCGCCACTGCGCTGACCACCGCCTTGCCGCTCTCATCCGCATCCTGGGCCGCCTGGCGCGAAATCCTTTCGGTCTGGCCGGCATTCTCGGCATTGGAACGAATGTTCGAGGCCATCTCCTCCACCGAGGCGGTGGCCTCCTCCACCGAGGCCGCCTGCTCGGTGGCGCCCTGGGACAGTTCCTGCGAGGTGGAAGCGAGCTGCTCGCTGGCTGCCGCCATGTTTTCCACCGCCTCGCCGACCTCGGCCAGGGCCCGATTGATGCCTTGAATAATGAGGACAATCAGCAGAAAGGCAATGGCCGCGCCGAGAACAGTGAGGGTGCTGAGCAGCCAGATTCCGACGATCTCGTCATGTTCGGCCCGGGCGGCGGCGGCGCTGGTGAATTTTTCCACCTCGGTCAGCAGGGATTCGACAACGTGCTCAACCTGCTTCAACTCCTTTTCCAGGCCGGATGCATTGGCCATGGCCGCGCTGCTGTTGCCGGAGCGAAGCTGGGCGAGGATATTGAGCAGGTGGGTCTCGGCCTCGCCGTATTCCTTGTCGATTTCCTTCAGTACGCCGATCACATGGTCGAACTCGCGGCGCTCCTCGTCGCTGCCGGCTGCGTATAATCCCTCCTCCGCCAAGCCTTTTCCCCGGTCGATTGCCCCCCGCACCGCTGTGCCGATTTCCTGCGTGCCGGCAATCTCCTCGTCCAGGCCGGCGAGGTTGTCGCTCAACCCCTTGGCAAGCCCGGCATGAAAGCGAATCTCCAGTTGCAAGGCGCGGTTGCTGATTTCGGCCAGCTCCTCGGTGAGCGGGATGTCGCGTTCGGCAATGGCAACCAGTTCGGTGCCGATGCTCTTCATCTTCAGGATGCCGAAACCGGCCACCCCGATCATGATGGCAAGCAGAATCAGACTCAACGCGGTGACGCGGGTGCCGACCTTGAGTCGATCGATGAAAGTTGCGGAGGTACGACTCTTAAAAAGCAAACCGACAAGAACCAGTACCAGCAGCAGACCGGGCAGAGCGATCCAGAGGACACTGACCAGCACCGAGCCGTTCTCGCCGCCTGTTTTCACTCTCTGCCGCTCCGCCTTTCCGTTGCGCGACTCGACGGTCGTCACCGCGCCATGTGTTTGCGGTTGCCCGCGCTCCTCCGCCACCGCGGTAGCAGGTCCGAGCCTGACCACTCCGGCGACGGGGCCATGACTCACCCCGGCCGGAGCCGCGCCGGCATGTCCACCATCATGGGCGTCGGCAGGGGCCGCCTCTTTCACCAAGGCAATCCGCCCGGATTCCACCGCAAGGACGGTCCGGTGCAGCAAGGGTTGAACAGGTCGAGCATTGGCGCCGATCACGGAAACGAATTTTTCGACTTGTTCCGCCGAAACCTGGACAGGCTCCTTCAGCATATACCATGCAACCCCTTCACTGCACGGCGGAGTGGTCAGGGAACCGCTCCACTGATAGTAGGAACCGTTGGCGGGCAACAGTTCGGCGGCGTTGGCGCTGGCCCCCGCCACCTCCACCTCCTGATTTACCGCATGGGGGATGTTGTCCCAGATGGTTTGCACGAAGGGGTTTGTCCTCCCCTTTTCCATGAAGACGCCGACCACGGCAAATTGGCCCTGCTCGTTCCTGTGGACCAGATGCACCTCCATATCATAGGCATGACCGTTCACCGTGTTCTCGCTGGGGCTGTGAAAATGAAACTGCACGAGCCGATAGGCGGCCGGGCCGATGCGCAGGGTCGAGTCGCCGCCGGCGTTGACCTGAATGGCATGGCCGTTGTTCAACACCTTGAGGGGCATATCCCGGTAGCCGAATTCCAGCCCGACGGCATCGCTTTTCCCGGCAACGGACGGGATGATATCAATCGGCGATTGACTGCGGCCGTCGCGGCACAGGGCATAGTCCGGGGAAAGATCCCCCCAGTGTTCCGGGCCTTCGGCGCCGGAATAGCCCCAATGGGGGCCGTGCTGACTTGAGGCAAAAATCGGACCGGCCAGCCATAAGACGACGAACATGCAACAGCCCAATCCGACTCCGGACCACGATCTTTTTCTCACCCATTTCCCCATTGGTTCTCCCTCCCATGGTGTTGTGGTTTATTCAGCGCAAGGCACTTGCCGGCCAGGAATTCAGAGTAAAATTTCACCACAGAGCACACAGAGAGCACGGGGACAACTAATTGTAATTCAATATATTTTCTCTGTGCCCTCTGTGCTCTCAGTGGTAAAAAACACCTTTTACAAGTGCATCAATACTTCTCGAACTCATCGTCGAGATGATCGTTACCGCCGCCGTTCATGTCGAGGTGGATGGGCGCCTTCTTTACCGTCTTCACCGGTTTGGCCGACTGGTGGCCGATGGCGAGCTGCCTGGCCGCCATGTGGCGCGGCGCGGCGGCGACCTGATGGCGGTGACCGCCGCTTTCCAGGGTGAAGAAGGCGATGGTCGATTTGAGCTGTTCCGCCTGACTGGAGAGCTCCTCGGTGGTTGATGCCATCTCCTCGGCGGCCCCGGCGTTCTGCTGGATGACCTGGTCGAGCTGCTGGATCGCCTTGTTGATCTGCTCGGCGCCGGCGTCCTGCTCCCTGCTCGCCGCGCTGATCTCCTGGACCAGCTCGGCGGTGCGCTGGATGTCCGGCAGCATCTTGTTCAGCATCTCACCCGCCTGCTCGGCAATGGCGACACTGCTCGTTGACAGCTTGCTGATCTCGCCGGCCGCCGCCTGGCTCCGTTCGGCCAGTTTTCGCACCTCGGAGGCGACCACCGCAAAACCCTTGCCGTGTTCGCCGGCCCGGGCCGCCTCAATGGCGGCGTTCAAGGCCAGCAGATTGGTCTGGCGGGCGATCTCCTCGATGATCGAGATCTTGGTGGCAATCTGCTTCATCGCCCCCACCGTCTCGCTGACCGCCTTGCCGCCCTCGCGGGCGTCGGTGGCGCTTTTCACCGCGATCTTCTCGGTCTGCATGGCGTTGTCGGTGTTCTGGCGGATATTGGCCGCCATCTCCTCCATGCTCGACGAAATCTCCTCGGCGCTCGCCGCCTGCTCGGTCGCCCCCTGGGACATGTGCTGGGCGGTGGCCGACAGTTCCTGCGAGCCGGCCGCCACGTTGTCCGCCGCGCCCTGCACCTCCATGACCACCTCCTTCAGCTTGGCCACCATGGCGGCGAGCGACTCCATCAATTCGTCCTTGTCACTGCGTTTTTTCACCTCCACCAGCAGGTTGCCGCGGGCCACCAGCTTGGCGTTATCGGTGATCTCTTTCAGCGCCGCGACGTTCTGGTTGATCGCCGTGTTGATCTTGGCAAAATTGTCGGCAATTCCCCTGGTGTCCTCGTCCGCCGCCGCCACCGCGGTGTCGACCGCCAGGTCGCCGATGGAGAGCCTTTCCAGATTGACCAGCAGCTTGTTCACCTCGCTGTTCTGGAAGTTCGCCTGTTTCTCCGCCATTCGGGCCGCCTTTTTCACCGCGGTCATGTCGGTCACCACCTCGAAGGCGCCGATGACATTGCCGGTGTCATCCTTGATCGGCACGCCGAAATAGCTGATGTCGAGGTTGAGCGAACCCGGATGGGCGTCGGTTTCGCTGGAGGCCATCTGACTGGCCGTCATGGCCCGGCCGCAGGCGCACCGGTCGGACTTGCAGTCGCTGGTGCGAAAGTGGTCGTAACACTTGGCGCCCATGAGCTGCTGCTGGCTGCGGCCGCCGGCCTCGGCCCCGGCCCGGTTCATGTAGAGCACGTTGTAATCCCGGTCAATGATCATGGCCGGGGCCGGCATGACGTCAAGCAGGCCGACCAGGCGGTCGGCGACGGCGTTGACCCCGAGGATCAACTTGCGGAAATCGCCCTGGTGTCTGGCCGCATCGGCCCGGACCGTGATGCGGCCCTCCATGGCCGCGCGGCCGAGCATTTCGGCGTCACCGGTGAGGGCGCGGATGGCGTCGACGGTCCGGTTGGTCGCCGCGGCGATCCTGGTGAAGTTGTCGGCAATGGCCCGGGTGTCCTCGTCCGCCGGCGCCACCGCGACGGTAAAATCCAAATCGCCGGCAGCGAGCAGCTCCAGGTTGGCGATCAGCCTGTTCACCTCGCCGTTCTGATACTCGGCCTGCTTTTCCGCGAGCCGGGCCGCCTTTTTCACCGCGGTCATGTCGGTCACCACCTCGAAGGCGGCGATGGTGACGCCCTTGTCATCCTTAAGCGGAATGCCGAAGTAGCTGATGTCGAGGTTGAGCGAGCCCGGATGGGCGTCGGTTTCACTGGTGGCAAAGGCGCCGGCCGCCATGGCCCGGCCGCAGGCGCAACGGTCGGTCTTGCAGTCCGCGGTGCGGAAATGATCGAAACACTTGGACCCAAGGAGCTGCTGCTGGGTGCGGCCGCCGGCCTCGGCCCCGGCCTTGTTCATGTAGAGGACGGTGAAATCGCGATCAATGATCATGGCCGGGGCCGGCATGGCGTCGAGCAGGCCGACGAACCGGTCGGCGATCAGGTTGATTCCCTGGATCAGCTTACGGTAGTCGCCCTGATGACGGCTCTCGTCGGCGCGCAGGGTGATGCGGCCCTCCATCGCAGTCCGGCCCAGGGAGTCGACATCACCGGTCACCAGGCGGATGCTCTCGACCATCTTCTTCATCGCCGCCATGACACTGGTCGTGTCGCCGGCGGCCAGTGGGATCTCGCCGGACAACTCGCCCGCCGCCACCCGTGCGGCCACCTCGCCAAGCTCGCGCGGGTCGGCGCCGAGCTGGCGCAGGGTCGAACGGGTGAGGAAAAAGGCGATGCCGACGGCGAGCAGAACCGCGGCCGCCCCCAGACCGAGCATGATGTTGCGGGCCGTGATGTAGGTCGTCACCGCCTCGGCATGACGCATTTCGTTACGGGCCATGTTATGGGCGATCAGTTCCGCGATCCGCTCCTGCAAAGCGTGCTCCGCCGGTTCTCCCTCCTTTTCCCGCAGGGCTTCGGCCTCCCCGTCATTGCCGACCATGGCAAGATCGATGATCCGGGTGTTGATGGCCTTCAACGTTCTGATGGCCTCCCTGATCTGACTGATGAGCGCCAGGGCCTTGCTGTCGGTCGGATTGGTCATCTCCTCGACCTTATTGAGGCTCTTTTCATACTCCTCCCGGCTTTTGGCGATGCGCTCCCCGTACAGGCGGCGTTTCTCCGGATCCTGATTCAAGATGATATTACGGACATCGGTGAAAATTGTGGAGGTGGCATCCATCACCTGATTGGCATGTTCGATGCGCACCATGTTGACGGTGACGATGCGCTCCATCCCGTCCTCGATCACCCGCATGTCGCGGATGGCGATCCAGATCAGCACCAGCATGACCGCCACCACCACCGCAAAACCCGCCCCCAGCCGCCTGCTCAGATTCATGTTCGCAAACATCGTTGCTCCTCCCCTTTCGTGTTATTGAAGCCAGCAATGGATCACGGTTTTCGTCACAGATTCTCCAGCTCACTGCTTGCCGCGTCCCGGGCCAGGATGCCGGGATCGAGAATGAGGGCCACCGAGCCGTCGCCAAGGATGGTGGCGCCGGAAATCCCCTCGACATGCTGATAGAAACGACCGAGCGGCTTGATGACGGTCTGGTGTTCGCCGATGACGAAATCAACGACAAAGCCGATGCGGGTTCCCCGTACCGCGACGATGACGATCTGTTCGATCTCCGGTCGCTCGCCGGCGATGGCGAACTGGTCGCGCAGGCAGATATAGGGGGTGAGACTGCCGCGCACCCGGGCGAGATTGCGGCCGTGTGCCGCCGCGACATCCGCGCGGGACAGCTCGACGCATTCCTCCACCGCGGCAAGCGGCAGCACAAAGTGGTGGTCGCCGATCTTGACAAGGAGGCTCTCGATGATGGCGAGCGTCAGCGGAATCCGCAAGGTGATGGTGGCGCCCTCGCCCAGCCTGCTGTCGATGTCGATGGCGCCGCGCAGCCCCTCGATACCGCGTTTGACCACATCCATGCCCACCCCGCGGCCGGAGACGCTGGTGACGGTGGCGGCGGTGGAAAAACCGGGGGCGAAGATCTGGGCGAAAATCTCCTTGTCGGTCAGTTCGGCATTGGCGGCAATCAGCCCCTTTTCCTCCGCCTTGGCGCGAATGACGGCCGGATCGAGCCCCTTGCCGTCATCGCGGATGGTGATGAGCACCGAGTCGCCGGAGTGCTCGGCCCCGAGCGTCACCGTGCCGAGCGCCGGTTTGCCGGCAGCGAGCCGGGCCGCCGGCATCTCAATGCCGTGGTCGATGCTGTTTCTGATGATGTGGACAAGGGGATCGTTGAGTTTTTCGATCACCGTCTTGTCAAGCTCGGTCTCGGCGCCGAAGGTCTCCAGCTCGATCTCCTTGCCGAGCTCGCGGGAAAGATCGCGCACCAGCCGCTTGAACTTGCTGAAGGTGCTGCCGATGGGCAGCATCCGGATATTGAGGGTCGTGTCGCGCAGCTCGTTGGTCAGCCGCTCCACCTCCTCGGCGATGGCGATGAATTTCGGGTCATTGTTGCTGGCCGCCACCTGGGTGAGATGGGCCTGCACGGTGACCATCTCGCCGACCAGGTTGACGAGCTGATCGAGTCTTTCCGCCGGCACCCGGATGCTGGCCGCCGCATCAAGGGCGGCCCGTTCCTGCCGCACGGTCCGGACCTGCTGTTGTTCGACCAGGGCGGAGGCCACCTTTGCCGGGGCAACGATCCCCTCTTCCACCAGCAGCTCGCCGAAACGCTTCTGTTTGCCCAACACCTGCCGGGCCGCATCCGGTTGCAGATCGCCGCGTTCGACCAGGATCTCGCCGAGCTTCTTGTACTCCCCGGCATCTTCATCCGGCCCGGCGTCGATCTCCACGATCCGGATCTCACAGTCGTCCTCGACAAAGATAAAAACGTCGCGAATCGCCTCCTCGCCGCGATTCGTTGTCAAAATAACGTCCCAATAGATATAGCAGTGTTCGCTGTTGAGGCTGTCCAGGGTCGGAATATCCTCGAGCTGGGCAATCACCCGGCAGGCGCCGAGATCGCGCAGCTCATTCAAAAGCGACAGGGGATTGCTGCCGCTCAGGAGCAGTTCGCGATTGGGCCGGAAACGGATGCGCCAGGTCTTTTCCCCGGCGGCAGCGGCAGCCGGCGCCCGCACGGGCTCCTCCTCCTTTTTGACGCCGCCGGCCTGTGGCAGCAGTTTCCGCAGACCGGCGACAATGGCATCGCCCTGGTTGCGATCAACCGCACCGAGGCCGGCCGAGGCATCGAGCAGGGCGGAGATATGGTCCCGCGACTGGAGGGTGAGGTCGAGCAGTTCCTTGGTCACGGCCAGCTTGCCGTTGCGGACCTGATCGAATACCGTCTCCACCTCGTGGGTGAAGGCGGCGATTTCGTCGAAGCCGAACATGGCACCTGACCCCTTGATTGTGTGCATGGCCCGAAAGACCCGGTTGATCAGCTCACTGTTGTCCGGCGTCTCTTCAAGATCAAGCAGGGAGGTTTCCAGCTCGGCCAGTAACTCGGCCGCCTCTTCCCGGTAGGTGGCGATATGCTGATCAGTCATGAGTTACCCCCCTAAAACCTTCTTGGTCACCGCGATGAGCTGCTCCGGCTTGAACGGCTTGACGATCCAGCCGGTGGCGCCGGCCGCCTTGCCTTCCGCCTTCTTCGAATCCTGGGATTCGGTGGTCAGCATGATGATGGGAATGAACTTGTTCGGACCGCCGCTGCGCACCCCCTTGATCAGGCCGATGCCGTCGAGATTCGGCATGTTGAGATCGGTGAGCAGCATGTCGACCTTCTGGGTGGTCAGCTTGTTCAAGGCATCCTGGCCGTCAACCGCCTCGACGACCTCATAGCCGTTCTGCCGGAGGGTGAAGGCCACCATCTGCCGGACACTGGCGGAATCATCCGCCGTCATGATCAGTTTTGCCATTATTTTTCCTCTCCAAACCAGGTACAGATCGTATCGTTGTGCTGTTTACAGGTTTCCTGCCGCGCCCCGCAGGCCTCGACCAGTGCGTCAAGGGCAGCGGGGCGTTGCCCGCGCAGGGCAATGGTTCGTCCCTGGCTCGCCGCTGTTTTGCAGGCGGAACAGAGAATCTGCAGAACAGTGATGTCGAGCTCGACATCAGGAGCAAAGGAAAGGGCGACATCCTGGCCCGCCGCCAGTCCCGCGCTGATGCGTTGGGCGAACTCACCGGCGTTTTCAATGGTCAAGCGGGGGCCGCTGTCAAGAAGGAGTTCACCCCCCGCCTGCTCCGAAGCATTACTTGTCTGCTCATCCATAGCGTTTCTTCCTCCCCTTCTCAGAAGTCCGTGACGCCCGCTCGCCTCCTCCGCTGGCGCCATGCCGTGCGCACCGCATCAGGAAAAGAGCACCGGTCGTCACCTAAAAAAGACAAACCCGTAAATTTTTTTTCACCACAAAGCGCACAGAGAACGCAGAAAAAATCTTTTATTACGAACAGTTATCTCAGGGCACTCTGTGGTCTCTGTGGTTAATATTCAGTTTTACAAAATCATCAAAAAAGATCGACGTTGTCGCCGAATTCCGATTCGCCGGTCACCGCCGCCTCGTCGCTGCGGATCTGCTCCGGCGCACCGGCCTGGGTCGATTGGCCGGCCCGGCGGGCGGCGATGGCCTCATGGATGCGCCGTTCGCTTTCCATGGTATAGCGCTCTTCCATCCGCCGCAGATTTTCCTTAAATTCTTCGCTGGCCGGCTCCAGCTCCCGGGCCTCGCCGACAATCCCGTGCAGCACCGCCGCCACCTCTTCGGCCATGGCGCGACTTCGTTCATGGACGTCGATGCCGCCGGTGACCTGCTCCACCTCCTCGCTCAAGGAACCGACCATGCCATGCAACCGGCCGAGGATCTCCCGCAGCTCGACGCTCATCTCGCCAAGGACGCGGACAATTTCCTCCACCTCGCCGCCCATGCCGCTGATGCGGGACGAAAGCACTGCTTCGGCCTCATCGGCGGTATGGGCAAGATGCTTTGTCTGGTCATTGATTTCCCCCAAGGCGGAGGCAATGGCATCGGTCTGCTGCACCGTTTCATCGGAGAGTTGCTTGATCTCCTTGGCCAGCACCTCGAGGGCCGCCCCTTCCACCCCACTGTGGGCGGCCTTGATCTGGGCATTTAAAGCGATATGGACGGTGGCGTAGCCGATGGACTCGATATCGGTAACAAAGACGGTGATTTCGCCGATGGTTGCCGCCACCTGCTTGAGGGCGGCGGCCATTTCCCGATCCGCGTCGGCAAAGGTGCCGAGCAAACGGGTGACGGTTGCCATGCCCCGACTGATGCCGTCGAGAAACGAGGCGTCCTCTCCCTCTCCCATCCCGGCCAGGGCCAGGGTTTCTTCCCCCAGAGCCGTCTGCTTGCGGGCCACCTCACGCAGGTTTTCGACAATCGAGGCGACCTGGGCATGAAACTCGGTGGCGGCGAAGCGCAGTTGCGCCTCCTGCAGCTCGCAGACATTACCGGTCTCGACGATCAGGGCCCGGCACGCCTCCCGCACGCGGTCGGTGCAGGCGGCGGCGTCAAGATCCGCGGCCAGCCCTGCCAGGGCCTCGGCGACATGCTCCACCTGCTGCCGGTGGATATCATGAAACTGCATGGAAGAGACCACCGCGCCGATATTGCCGGCAATCTCCCCGGAGACGGCGGCGACCATGGCGCCCAGCCGGGTGAAACGGTCATTGACCGCTTCGAGGGCATGGAGACTGTCGGCGCTGCCGGCCAGGGCGGCCGTGACCTCGGCGTCATGCATTGATTCGGTGGAGGCAACCACCTCGATGTTTTCAGCAAGCATGGCGG
Source organism: Thermodesulfobacteriota bacterium (assembly GCA_049323655.1). Lineage (GTDB taxonomy): Bacteria > Desulfobacterota > Desulfobulbia > Desulfobulbales > SURF-16 > DB1. The sequence goes on from JBMONO010000009.1 coordinate 234,401, forward strand.
CCAGCAGGCGCTGGTGCTGGATGATCGCCTCGGATTTATCGTTGATCTGGCGGGAGAGTTTTTCCACATCCAGGGCAAGATTGACGAAACCGGCGCCCAGGTCGCCGAGACGGGCGCTTTCGATCTTGATGGAAACGCCGAGCATATGCAGGGTCATATCCATCTTGCGAAAGCCATGAAGCGGGGCGGAGATCCCCCCAAGCAGCTCCTGGACCCGGCGCAGGGTGGCAAAGGTATCGGCATTGCGGCTGCGCGCCTTGGCCAGATAGTCCTCCATGTCCGCCATCATTCGCCGCAGACGTTCGAGCAGGGTCTGCATGCGGCCGCCGGAGGCCGAGTCGACGAGATGATCGGCCAGTCGGGTAATCTCCCCGGAACGAAGATAAATGCCCTGCATCTGCTCGCCGATCTGCAGAAATTCGTTTTCCGTGGCCCCGGCCAGCTGCTGGAGGGTGGCCAGCAAGGAATCGAGGGCCGGCCGCCAGGCAGCGGGAAAATCCCGCCGTGCGGTGGCGCTTTTTGTATGAAAAATTTTCCAGAACATACCTTTTGTCTTGTCGTTTCCCCTTGTCCCTGAAGCTGCCGGGAACCGCGGCCCTCTTTTTGCTGCGGCCGCCCAGTTGATGCGCCGTACGAGAAAAACCGACCCAATCGGCCGTCCCGTCCCTCTGGCTGATTCCATCATCTTAGGCAGATGACGAGACGGTAATCAAGAAATTTCATGACCGCTGATCAGGGCCGGATTCCCTGTGTCCCAGAATGCAAACACAGACACTTGGCACCACCGGTCCGGTGTCGTGTCGTCCCGGTCAGGGCAAGGTTCACGAAAGTTCTTGACCGGGCCGAATCGCCTGTGCGCATAATGATCATTGACGGGCAGCATTCAGCCAATACCGGTTTCCTGTTTTTCTGCCAATTGCCAAATAGTTAAACAGAACGCTCTGTGATCCCATCTCAGTTTTTTTTCCGAGGCAAATCACTTATTGACACGTAAGGAGGAGAAAGATGAAAAAAACCATGGTATTGTTGACAATGTTCTTTTGCCTGCTGCTGATCACCACCGGCAGTCAGGCGGCAGACAGCTACGTCTTCGGCGTCCACCCGTTCAAGAACCCGGCGGAACTGGGGAAAATGTTCAAGCCCTTGCGCGACTATCTCGGCGCCGAGCTGGGGGCCGAGATCTCCTTCCGCAGCGCCAAGGATTACGAGGCGGCGAAACAGGCCCTGATCAACGGCGAAATCGACATCTCCTACCTGGGACCGTCGCTGTTCGCCATGGTCAACAACGAGCATCCCGGCAAGATCCGCATCGCCGCGGTGGTACTCAGCAAGGGAACGCCGAGCTTCAAGGGGGTCATTGTCGCCCGCCAGGATTCGCCGATCACCACCCTTGCCGACCTCAAGGGCAAGAACTTCGCCTTCGGCGACCGGGAATCGACCCTGTCCTGCTACATGCCGGCCTACATGCTGATGACGGCCGGCATTTTCGACGGCATGACCTACAAGTTTGTCGGCTCCCACGACAACGTCGCCCTGGGCGTGTTGAACAAGGCCTTTGACGCCGGCGGCATGCAGCCCTCGGTGGCCCAGACCTATCTCGACAAGGGGCTGAAAATCGTCGCCGAGTCCGAGCCGGTGCCGGAACACGTCATCGTCGTCGGCTCAAAGGTCGATGACGCGACCTTCGAGAAGATCAGGCAGGCCCTGATCAACGTCAAGAACCCCGAGGTCTATACCGCCATCGGCAAGTCGCTGACCGGTTTTGCCGCCATCGACCCGGCTGAGTATGAGAAGCTTTACGAGATCATGAAGCAGGTTGATGCAAAAATTCCGCTGAAATAACAAACGGCTTTCCGCTTTCGGCCAGACCATCACCAGCAAGGGGGGGACGATGCCGCCCCCCCCTTGCCGCCTGTCTTGTCCGGCCACTTTCAGAATCTGGTGAACTCATCATCAAGGGGAATCACTTCTTCCGCCTTCACCCGCCGGCCGGGCAGCGCCTTCGGCATTTTCGGTTCTTCCCCGCCGGTCGGCCGGGCCGAACCCTGCTTGCCGGAAACGCCCCTCAGTGCCGGCCCCTTCGGCTTTCCCGCGCCAGCCGCGCCGTGGCCGGCCAGCGCGGCCAGATCCTCCACCATCACCTTCATCTGTTCCGCCTGGGCGCTCATTTCCTCCGCAGTGGAGGAGGATTCCTCGGCATTGGCGGCGACCCGCTGGACCACGCTATCCATTTCGACAATGGCCCGGTTGATCTGTTCGATCCCTTTGGCCTGTTCGGCCGATGCACCGGCAATCTCCTCGACCAGTTCGCCGACCTTCTTGGCGATATCCATGTTTTCAGCAAAGGCATCCTGGGTCGCCCTGGTCAGCTCATTGCCGTTTTTGACCGCCTTCATGGTGTCATCAATGAGTTGCGCCGTATTCTTGGCCGCCTCCGCGGCCCGCATGGCAAGATTACGCACCTCATCCGCCACCACCGCGAAACCGGCTCCCGCCTCGCCGGCCCGGGCCGCCTCCACCGCGGCATTCAAGGCGAGCAGGTTGGTCTGAAAGGCGATCTCGTCAATGGTCTTGATGATCTTGCCGGTTTCCTCGCTGGTCCGGTTGATTTCCGTAATCGCCCCTGTCATCTGCTCCATGTGATGATTGACCTTCTGAACGATGCCCGAGGCGGTGACCATCATGCTCCGGGCCTGGCCGGCATTCTCGGCATTGGCGCGGGTCATGGAGGTGAATTCCTCCATCGACGCCGATGTCTCCTCAATGGCGGCGGCCTGCTCGGAGGCCCCTTCTGCCAAGGTCTGGCTGGCGGCGGCCAGATGACCGGAACCGGCGGTGATCTGTTCGGCGGCGGCCGACAGTCCGGCGATCACCCGCTGCAGCGGCCGCGTCACTCCCCGCCCCAGCGCCAAAATGAGCACAATGCCGGCCAGCAGGCCGGCTGCCAGGGTAAGAACAAGGGTAATGACAACGGTTTTATAGTTCCGCTGCGATCGTTGATGGGCGGCTTGCGCCATTTGCAGATTGATTTCAGTGAGCTGATCGATGAAATCACGCATCTCCTCGAATTTCATCCTGGCCTGGCCGAGGCTCAACTCCATGGCCAGCCGCTCTCCCTCAGGAGTGCCGGCCCGACAATGCTCCACCACCTGCCGGGAAATGGCCTGCCAGGCGCCACGGGCCTGCTCAAAACGGGGAATGATCGCCTGCTCTTTCGGATCGGCTGCCAGGCTCTTGTATTTTTCCCACCGTTCCCCGGCCTGCCGCAGATTGGTCTCGTACTCCTTTACCAGCCCGGCAAAAAGCTCGGACGTCGCCCCGGCAAAGATCATGGTTCTCTCCGCCACCAGCAGCTGCTGAAAATCCCGGTCCGCCTCGATCAGATAATCGATGCCGGGCAGGTTGACCGTGAAAATCTGTCGTAGCTGTTTCTCGATGGAAGCACTGCCGAGGTAGCCGGCAGCCCCAATCACCGCCATAAAACAAATCATGACGGAAAAACCGAGAATGAGTCTGGCTCCTACCCTGAGATTCTTAAACCATTTCACCTTATTGCCCTCCGGTTTTGATTTGTGCGCATACAGTCGGCAACTCCGGCAAACACCTTTTCCCTCCACATCGCGACGCTGAACCTGGGCCGCGGAGGCTTCCCGCCCTGCCTTGCCACATTCTACGCAGAAGGCGCAAGCAAAGTCAATTGCATCGCCCCTGGCCGCATTTATCGTTCAGCTTCCCCTTCGCGATGACGTCGCTCCTGCATGGAGTCAAGCCGATATCAGGCGGACATGGTGACAACTCCTTCCCCCCGCCGACCATGCAACAATGTGGTACTAATCATGCTTTAACATTTCACCGTCCTCTCGGCGGTCGCGTTAGATACGACATGTTTTCAAATGAAAAATTCCGAAGGAGGACGAAAGAAAATGAAGTGGCGCATATACAGCAGTGCTGCCTGCGCGGCATTATGGGGTCTCTTTGCCGGCGGAACGGTTGCATCCGCGGCGGTTGTTTCCTATCAGTCACCGCAGCACACCTTTTCCAAGAACGATCTGCTCGGCCAGTTTGACGGCACCGCCTACGTCCAGGATCCGACCATTGTCTGCGAGGGGGAGACCTGCAACGGCGAGCAACCCTTTATCGACAAATTCACCGGTGTCACCATGCAACCGGCTGACACCGAATTCGCCTTCCACGTCACCGATTTCGTCGGTGCCGAGCGCAAAACCCGCGACGGCATCTACGATGACGGCTGGATCGGTGATTACATCAACGCCAACGGCCGCCTGAATGGTGACTTCATCCCGGCCGGCACCCTGTTCCGCGATCCGGCCCTGGCCAATCCGCCGGTGGACGGCAACGGCGACGGCGTCATCGACGGCGGCGGCTGGTCGGCGGACCTGCAGACCGGCACCACCAACGCCTGGTACACCACCACCGACCGCGACCCATTCGAGGCGGACCCGGTGACCGGCAGAGGGCCGCGTTACCGGCTGAAATCAGGCAAGTTCGGCCAGAACCTGCCGTCGCTTGACATCCCGACGGTGAACTGCATGGAACCGCCGATCACCTCCGACTACCTCAAATATCCGGCCGGTGAACCGACCACCACCAGGATCAACCTGCCCGACTGGAAGGACGGACTTTCACCGCTTGCCTGGAGCGCCAACTGGAACAGTTACAATGATCTCAACCCCTATGATCCCACCGACACGGTGCCGGACGGCGTTTCGTATGTGGAAGGAATGCCGCTGACCCAGGACTTTGATCTGGCGGTCTTTATCAAGGGCGACTACAAACCCACCGTGGTCTACAACGCCACCCTGCTCATCGAGTACGAGGATCCGGCGGTGACCGAGCAGATCGAACTCTGCACCGACGGCATCGACAACGACAATGATCTCTATATCGACTGCGCCGACACCGACTGCTCCGGCACCTGGTGTCCGGAAACGGCCTGCGGCGACGAACTCGACAACGACGGTGACGGCCTCATCGACTGTGCCGATCCGAACTGCGCCAAGAACCGGGCGTGCCGGTAACCGGCAATCGCCCCTGCCCTTCATCCTCTCCTGTCTCGTGTCACACGCCGATGCCGCCGCCGGCGCCGATATCAACCTCCGTTACCCGGATGAAACAACGATCCTGCTTGAGGCGGTCCACGGCGGTCGCCAGGGGCGCCCGCGCCGAAATGGCTGATGAAACCGGCAAAACCGCCCTGGACTGGGCCGGGAGAAGAAATGCAGCGCGAAAACGATAGATTTGCTCACTTCAGCCGCCACGACAAAATAGCGATTATTCCGGTGCGGCGGCAGCAGCACCTCCGACCTCCTGCCCCTGCTTGTTTGCCGCCGGGATCTCCAGCACAATCCGCTGCCGATGAGGCGCAATCCCTGGACGTTGCTCTCTTTGCAGCAGACTGCCGGTGGGGCAGTTTTCGGCACAGAGCCCGCAGTAGACGCAGGCAAAGGGATCGTATTCCCACATACCGTCCCGGCGCCGCACCGTAATACAGTGGGATGGACAGACCCTGGCACACATGCCGCAGAGGATGCAGGTCGAAGCAGTATTGACCAGCCTCCCCCGCGCCCCGGAGAACGGCGGACGCTCCTCACGCGGATAGGGCCTGGTGGCCGGGCGGGTGAAGAGATTTTTCAGCACCAGCGGGGTCATGAACATGATGGTTGTTCTCCTTGCGCAGCGGCCAGGGCGGCCTGGTCAAATCCATTTCTTTCGCCGGAAAAAGGCAAAGAGGCAGCCGCCGATCAGCAGCATGATCACCCAGATCAGCGGGTACCCCAGCGGCCATTGCAGTTCCGGCATGTACGCGAAGTTCATGCCATAGATGCCGACGATAAAGGTCAGGGGAATGAAAATGGTGGCGATCGTGGTCAGCACCTGCATGACCTCGTTCATCCGGATGCTCATGGCGGACAGATAGCTGTCATGCATGCCGACGAGGATGTCGCGGAAGGTATCGACCATGTCGATGATCTGGATGATGTGGTCGTAGAGATCGCGCCAGTAGACCCTGCTTTCCGGCCGCAGCAGGGCACTCTCGCCCTTTTCGAGGGCGCCGATGACCTCGCGCAGCGGCCAGAGCGCCTTGCGCACCGTGATGATGTCCCGTTTGAGGAGATGAATCTCCTTGATGTTTTCCGGCCCCGGCTCCGCGAGAATCTGATCGTCGATCTCGTCGATCCGGTCACCGAACCGCTCGACCACGATATAATAATGATCGACCACTGCATCCATCAGGGCGTGGGCCAGATAATCGGCCTGCATGGAACGGATACGGCCCTTGGCCAGCCGCAGGCGGTTGCGCACCGTGGCAAAGACCTCGCCTTCCCGCTCCAGAAAGGAGATGACATAATTTTTGCCGAGGATCAGGCTGACGTTTTCGATATCCACCGAGGAGGAGATCTCGTCGCGCCAGGTCAGCATCTTCATGACGATGAAGAGATACCCGGCGAACTCCTCGACCTTGAGACGCTGGGTCGTGTTGACGACGTCCTCCAGGGTCAGCGGATGGAAATCGAAGGCCTTGCCGAGGCTCTCGATCAACCCGAGATCATGGATGCCGCTGACATTGATCCAGGTGACGCCGGGGGCGCGCGCCTGCTCCCGGCACGCCGCCACCGTGACGTCCTCGTTCTCGGTGAAGGAGGTCGGGCTGTAGTGGATGAGATCGATGCGGGTCCGCGCAACCTTTTCCTCGCCGATGAAGGCCATGGTTCCCGGCGACATGCCGGTCTTGATACTGGCGCCCGGCCTTTTTTTCCCTTTTTTTCTCCTGCCCTGCGCCATCTCGTCTCTCTCTCCTTTTTTCACCGCATGCCCGCGTCAATCCTTTGCAACCCGACCTCATCCGCCGTCACCGCTCCGTGCAACTGATGCACGGGTCGATGGAGAGCAGCACCACCGGCACATCGGCCAGCTCCATGCCGGGCAGCATGAGGGCCAGGGCCGGCAGGTTGGCAAAGGTCGGGGTGCGGATGCGCAGCCGTTCCAGATATTTGCTCCCATCGGCCCGGATATAGTAAAGACACTCGCCGCGCGGCTGCTCGACCCGGACCGTCATCTCGCCGGCCGGATTGCCCTTGGCCGGGACCGCCAGCGCGCCGGCAGGCAGGCGCCCCAGGGCCTGGCGGATGAGATCGATGGATTGCAGCACCTCGCGGCTCCGGACCCGGCAGCGGGCGTGGCAATCGCCCTCCTCTTCCACCACCGGGGTGAAATCAAGTTCGCCATAGGCGGCGTAGCCGAGCTGCCGCATATCCTCGGCCACCCCGCTTGCCCGCAGGACCGGGCCGACGCAGCCAAGCTCCCGCGCCTGCCCATTCGCCAGCACCCCCTTGCCGCTGGTGCGGCGGCGCACGGTGGGATCGGCAGACAGCACCCGGTTGATTTTTTTCATCTCCGCCTCCAGCCCGACCAACACGGTTCGCACCATGTCTATCTGGCCGCGGTCAAGATCGCGCCGCACTCCGCCCAGCACATTGACCGACAAAATGACCCGGTTGCCGGCGGTGGCCTCGTTAATGTCCATGATCCGCTCCCGCGCCTTCCAGATCTGCATGAACAGGCTTTCAAAGCCCATGGCGTCGGCAAAGAGGCCGAGCCAGAGGAGATGGCTGTGCAGCCGGTGCAGCTCGGACCAGATCACCCGCAGATAACGGGCGCGCGGCGGCGCCTCGACGCCGAGCAGTTCCTCGATCGCCTGGCAGTAGACGAGGGCATGCATCATCGAGCAGATGCCGCAGACCCGCTCCACCACCTGGATCATCTGGCGGATATCGCGGACCTCCACCAGCTTTTCCAAGCCCCGGTGGACATAGCCGAAGACCGGGGTGGCGCTGGTGACGATCTCCTCCTCGCTGGTCAGATTAAGCTGGACCGGCTCGGGCAGCACCGGATGCTGGGGCCCGAACGGCATGACGGTCTTCGCCATTTACGTCTCCCCTTCTGCCGTCAGGCGGCGGCGAAAGGGGGCCGGGCCGGCCGCCTTCTCCAGATAAAGACTGCCGCCATAGTCCGGGTCAAGTCCGGCAAAGGTCAGCCCGAACTGGTCCTGGATCTCGTTTTCCGCCAGATAGGCCGCGGCGAAAACCGGAGTGATGCTGGGCAGCGGTCGTGCCGCATCGGCCGCCAGACGCAGATGGATCAGATGCAGATCCCGGTCGAAATGATAGAGCAGTTCGGCCCGACCATCCGTCACCCCGACACAGGTGACGGCGACCAGACGAAATCCCAGCTCCTTGAGTCCGGCCACCCTGGGCCGCAGATCGTCTTCTGCCACCACTTGCGCGGCAAGCATTAGCGCCTTCTCTGTCATCCTCCCTCCCGCAGTTTTGCCACGGCCCCCACCACCCCGTCGATGATCGCCTCCGGCCGGGCCGGGCAGCCGGGGACATAGACATCGACCGGGACCACCCTGTCGACCCCGCCCACCACATTGGGGGCCTGGCGGAAGATGCCGCCGGACAGGCCGCAGCTGCCGATGGCCACCACCGACTTCGGTTCCGCCATCTGCTGGTAAAGAATCTCCAGGACCCGCCGGTTCCGATAGTTGACGGTGCCGGTGACGAGCAGAATATCGGCGTGGCGCGGATTGCCGGTGTTGATCGCGCCAAAGCGTTCCACATCGTAGAGCGGCGTCAGGCAGGCCAGGGTTTCGATGTCGCAGCCGTTGCAGCTGCCGCAGTCGAAATGGAGCAGCCAGGGCGAACGACGCCGCGCCGCGTCGAGCAGGGTGGAGAGCAGCTTCATGGCCTGCTCCAGGCCAGCCAGGCAACCGTCAGCCCGGCGCCAACCAGGGCGGCCGGCAGGACCCGGCCCGCCAGCCACCGCCAGGTCAGACGGGCGACGACATTGTCAAGCAGGATAACCAGAAAAAAGGAAAGAACGGCAAGAAAAATCGTGGCGAACGGATCACTCGCCCAGAACAGGCCGCAGAGGGCGAGGACGAGCACGGTCTCCAGCCAGTGGGCCATCTCCAGCCAGGCGAGATCAGCGCCGCCGTATTCGCTATAAACCCCGCGCCCCAGTTCCTGATGGGCATGGTGGCTCGCGGCCAGATCAAAGGGTGACTTCTTCATGGTGATGGCAAGGACAACGAGCATCGCCGCAAAGAGCAGCGGGGCGCGCAGGAGGAGCGGTTGCGACTCGGCAAAAAGAGCAGCCGGCGCAAAGCCGCCACTGACGAGATAGACCCCGGCGGCAAAAGCAAAAAGCAGGGCCTCGCAGCAGCAGAGCTGCCAGAGCTGGCGCTGGGCCCCGGTCTGGCTCCACGGCGAGAGCGAACTCATCGCCCCGAAGACAAGAAAGGCGCCGGCCGTTGCCGAAACAAAGAGGATGAGGAGCAAATTGACGGCATAACAGAGCAGCACCAGCGCCGTGGCCGCAGCGGCAAAGGAGATGCGGGCGCAGAAAGGCTGCCACGGATTGACCGCTCGGGTCCGCTTACCGAACAGCTTGACCACGTCCCACCAGGCCTGGGTCAGCGGCGGCCCCTGCCGGGCCTGGAGGCGGGCGGTCAGTCGGCGGTCGATGCCGGCGAGCAGGCCGCCGATGAGCAGCACGGCGGCAAGGCCGACTGGAACCAGGATGAGGGACGTGAGATTCACCGCCATAGATCCCCCGTCAACAGAAGACCAATCATGGCAAGGGCGCCGATCGTCAGCCAGCGGCCCAGCCTCGCCTCGCCACAGAGACTGGCCAGGTAATAATTGCCGACCCGGAGGGTGACCTCCTCCCCGCCCGGGCCGATGAAGTGCCCCGGGGTCGGACTGTCGGCGCCGGACAGATAGGGACGGGCCGCGGCGGCGACCAGGGACCGGCGCATCGCCAGCAGCCCCCAGAACGCGGCGCCAATGGTCACGGCAGCCAGGGCAGGGAGGACGGTCGGGGCATTGCCGCCCAACAGAATGGCCGGAAGATCGGTCGTTCCCATCGACGCCGCCAGCCAGGGAAAGGCGAGGGAAAGCAGCAGGGAGGCAGCGGCCAGGGCAAGCAGGGGCAGGAGCAGGAGCGGTGCGGTGTTCTCACGCAATTGCCGGGGCGGCATCGAGACCCCGAGCAGGGTGCCGCCCAGCCGCACCCAGTAGAGGGCGGTGACGGCGCTGCCCAGCCCGACCAGCAGAAAAAAGAGAGGATTCGCCGCCCCGGCCGTGAGCACGAGCCATTTGCCGAGCAGCATGCCAAACGGCGGCAGGATGAGGGTGACGATGCCGACGAGGGCGCAAAGGGTGGTGAGCGGCATGGAGGCATAGAGGCCGCGCAGCACCTCGATATCCCGGCTGCCTGTCTGCTGCTCCGCGGCGCCGATGCACAAAAACAGCAATCCCTTGGCCACGGCATGAAAGAGGATCAGCAGCATGCCGGCAATGATCGCCGCCGGGCTGCCGATGCCGGCGCAGGCGAAGATGAGGCCGAGATTGCTGATCGTTGAACAGGCGAGCACCTTTTTGGCGTTGTCCTGGCCCAGGGCCAGCCCGGCGGCCCCGACAAAGACCAGGCCGCTGGCCAGGGCGAGCAACGGCGAGAGCGGAGTGTCGGTCAAGGCCGGGGCAAAGCGCAGGGCGAGATAGACCCCGGCCTTGACCATGGTGCTGGAGTGAAGCAGGGCGGAGACCGGGGTCGGCGCGACCATGGCGCCGAGCAGCCACTGCTGGAAGGGGAGTTGGGCCGACTTGGTAAAGGCAGCGATCAAAAGCAGGGCCAGAGGCAGCAGGCTCATCTGGCCGGCCGCCGGTTCCCGGGCGAGATGCAGGATATCGGTGCTTCCATGCTGCTCATAGAGTCCCCAAATGGCAAGCAGCAGAACCAGACCGCCCAGGCTGTTCATCCACAGGGCGGTGAGACCATTCTGCACCGCCTCCTTACTGCGGTCATGGCTGATCAGGACAAAGGAGCAGAGGGTGGTCAACTCAAAGAAAAAATAAAAATGGAGGATATCGCGGCACAGGGCCAGGCCGTTCATGGCGCCGAGAAAGAGGAGGAGCATGGCGAAAAAAACGGGCTGCCGCGAGCGGCTGAGGCGCTGATGCCGTTCATGGACCGCCATGTACGGAATGGCAAAGAGGCAGATCAGCCCCCCCACCAGACAGACGACCCGCGCCAACAGCAGGGAGAGGGCATCGAAAACAAAGAGCGGGGAAAGGGTTGCAGGCCTGATGACAAAAAATTCGAGCCCGGCAAGAAGCCCCGCCTGGCAGATGGTCAGCACCATGATCAGCCGGTGGCGGTGGCGGAAACCGAAAAAAAACAGCAGCAGCAGGACAAAAAAATCGGCGGCGACAATCGCCTGATCGAGGGTGGCACGCCAGCCGGGATCAGGGGCAAAGGTGGTGCGGCCGCCCAGGGCGGTCATCGCCAGCCCTGCCACCGTGGCGCCGACCAAAAGGGCGCGCGCACCGGCGCTGCGGCAGAAAAAAACGACACCGGCCGCCGCGGCCGGCAAGGCGATGAGCAGCAAAGGGATAAACTGGGCCATGGCGTCGTATTCTCTCGGCAAAAGAAGGGTCGAAAAACAACGCGCTCCGTACCCTTCCATGTTCCCACGGAAAAGCGGCGGAAGTCAAACCGAAAACTGTTGCCGGGGGTCAGCCGCCCAGCAGTTCGGTGAGCAGGGCCGGCACATCGGAGACAGAGAGGTCAGCGCCTTGCAGGGTTGCCAGGCTGTCCGGCGCGCTGCCGCTGACCAGCAGCGGCACCTCGTCCGCTGCCGTCAACGGTGGATAGCCGTGCGAGCCGCGAATCAGGCCGCTCTCCTGGGAAATCCGCCGTGTGCCGGGTTCGAGGAAGAGCTCCAGCGGGTCGTAGCCCGGTTTGCGGTGGATATCGACATGGCCGGCGAAATCGGGCTCCCGCGTCCGCTCCGCCCACCAGGGATAGGAAAACCAGCGATCCCGGGCGCTCACCGCCACAAGATCGCCGCTGTTCGGGTGATCGACGGCAAAACGGCGCTGGCCGGCCCGGTCGAGGAGAAAATCGATGCCGTCGATTTTCTCCAGCACCCGCCGGACCGCCTGTTCCTGTCCCTTTTTCAGATAAAGATGGGCAAGTTGATGATCGACCATGGCAAAGGCCGGACTCAGTTCGAAATCGACATAGTCACGGCCCGCGATGGTGCGGGTGGCGAGCAGACCGTTTTCCCGCAGGATCAGGTTGAGGGGAATGGCGGCGCTCACCCGGTTGAAGGCGTATTCCGAAACCACGACAAAGACCGTCTCCTCCAGCAGGCCGAGATCGGCGACCCCTTGGACGATGCGGCCGACCTCGGCGTCCACCAGGAGCAGCTCGTCCGCCACCGAGGGATGATCCGGCCCCACCTTCTGGCAGCAGTAGTCGAGATGGGGCAGGTAGACAAAGAGCAGATCCGGCCGGATGCGTTCCATGGTCCGCACCGCGGCCCCGGCGATCCAGCGGCTGGAGGCGATGGAGGTCATTGGCCCCCAGTAGTGCATGAGCGGGAAGGACCCCAGCTCCGCCTCCAGTTCCTCGTAAAAACCCACCGGCTTCGAATAGCACCACGGCACCAGGCCTTCGTCGGTGTGCATGGGCCGTGGGGTGAGAACGCAGGCGCAGTCGGCGTGGAGGCTGTTCTGCATGAAAAGCAGGGCGGTGGTGAAGCCAGGGTGGCGCCGTTGCAGAGTCTCCCAGATCCGCTCGTGCTGGACCAGGCTCGCCGGCTGCTCCCAGAAGGAGACGCTGAAAAAATCGCGGCTGTAGAAGCCGTTGGCGACCACGCCGTGCTGCCGCGGCGGCACCCCGCTGGTCAGCGAGGCCTGCACCGGCAGGGTGACGGCCGGAAAGACCGGTTTAATCCGGTGCAGGCGCCCCCTGGCGGCCAGGGCGGCAAGATGGGGCGCCCTGGCCCCATCGGTAAGATGTTCGGGCCGCAGGCCGACCACATCGAGAACAACCACTCTCCTTCCGTTCATCGTATTTTCTCCTGATTTTGACAAACCCGTAAAAAGTCTTTTTTCACCACAGAGCACACTGAGAGCACAGAAAAAACATCTTTAGTTACAATTAGTTATCTCTGTGCGCTCCGCGGTCTCCGTGGTTAATTTTCAGTTTTACGATTTCATCAATTTTGCCAGCACAGAGGCCAGGCATTGCCGGCAGTCGTCACTATGTCACATAATAGAGCCGCTTGACGAGCAGGGCGGGGATCAGACAGGAAACCACCGCCAGCCCGGCCACCAGCCCCTGGATGGCGGCGGCATAGGCCGCGTCAAGAAAGGGCAGGGCAAGAATCAGCGCCCCCACCGCGCCCTGCACCGCCGCCGGCGTTTGCTCCCGCATGGCCCGGGCCAGCGCGGGCAGGGTGAGACCGACCAGCACGGCAAGAAAGACCAGGGCGGCGGGACGCATGTCGCCTCGACCGGCCAGCACGACCCCGAGCAGAACAATGCCGGCGATGCCGGTCAGGGCCGCGCCGGCCCGCCCGCCGACCACGCCACTGATTTCCCGGCCGCTCACCCGGGTGACCAGGGCGATGTAGAGGAAGGTGACCAGGGGAAAAAGCAGCGGAAGGGCAACGGCAAGGTGCGGGCTCATGCCGAGCAGCAGATTGCCGGCCCGGCATGAGCCCATGACCAGCGGCCCGGCGATGTCGTGCTGCTTGGCCACAGTGTCATAAACAATGACCAGGGCGACGATGACCAGGGCCAGGAAGAGCGACAGGGGTCCGGCCGCATATGCGCCGACCAGGCCGATGGCAAACAAAAAAATGGCGAGAGCCAAGGCGGCCCGGGGACTTACCAGCCCGGCCGGCAGAGGCCGGTGCGGGCGTTCCCGGCGATCGATCTCCAGGTCGCAGCAGTCATTCAGCACACAGCCGGCGCCGTAAATGCCGGTGGTGGCGACTACCAGTCCAGCCAGCTCGGACCAGTCCACGGCAAAACCACGGACCATGAGGTAGCCGGCGACAATATCGGCAATGGCGGTAAAGATATTGGGCAGTCGCATGAGTTGCAGGCAGGCCTGCACCCGCGTTGCCACTTTGTGGCCCATGGCTTATCCGCCCGCTTTCTCGCCGAGCAGGCGATAAAGGACGGCAAGCGAGTGCGCCGCCGTCTCCGCCGGCCGGTCTTCGTAAGGGTAAAGCTCCACCGTGACAAAGCCGTCGTAGCCGCTCCCCGTTATCGCCCGCAGCACGGCGGTCAGATCAATGGCGCCCTCGCCAGGCATGAGATGGTGATGTTTGCGGGAGGCGGCAATGTCCTCCAGGTGGTAATGGCGGGCAGCAGCGGCGAGCCGGCTGACGAGGAGCGCCGGGTCCTCGCCGACACAGTAGAAATGGCCGATGTCGAAGTTGAGTCCGAAGACGGCCGGGTCGAGCTGCCGGAAAAACTCGACAAACTGGTCGCTGGTCTCGATGAGCAGGTCCGGTTCCGGCTCGATCAGCACCCGCACCCCGGCCCGGGCCGCGTCATCCGCCACCTGATCGAGCCCCTGGCGGAACAGCTCCAGGGCGGCGCCGCGCGCCATGCCATTGAGCGGCCCCCCTGGTTCGGTGGAGATGGTGGCCGCCCCCAGATCGGCGGCCAGTCGGATGCAGTTTCTGGTGTGCTCGATGCGGATACGGCGCGCCTCTTCATCGGCCTCGATCCAGGAGGGGTGCCAGGTGTCACCGACGGCCCAGAGCATGAAGGCGTTGATGTTCGATACCGCCAGCCGATGCCGCGCCAGCAGGGCGGCGATGGCATCGACATCGCGACTCGTCAGCTGCGGCGGATAGGCATGGGGGATGTCGGCCATGATCTCAATGCCGGCGTAGCCGAGATCGGCCAGCACCGCGATGGTCTCGGCCAGGCTGTGGCGGCGGAAGGCGTTGGCGCTGAAGGCGAATTGCATGGTGCTCTCTCTCAGTTGGTTCTTGTCGCAAAACAGCCTGGCAAAGGGACCGCCAGCATACCGGGTGGGTATTGGCTTGTTTTTTCCCCCCAACGATTTTTTCGTAGGGTGGGCACGGCTGTATCGTGCCCACGCGTTTTGCCGATCCCGTTTCCGCACGGGCAACAGCCCCACCGTTGCCCAGGCGGAACCTAGGCCGGCAGATCAAAGCGGGCGGAATGCCGCAAAAACTGATACGGATTGTCAAAGACGATCTGTTTGATGGTCGCCTCGGAGAAATCGCCGCTTTTTCGCATCAACATGGCCACCTTGGGCACCGCCAGGGGATCGGAGTAGCCCCAGTCGGCGGAGCCGTTGACAATCATCCGATCCGCGCCGTAGCGACCGATGATGCCTACCGCCCGTTCGGCGCTCAGCTTGGTGACGTAGTAGACGGTCATGCCGAGCCAGCAGCGGGTCTGGCGGGACAGCTCGATGGTTTCTTCGGTGTTGTGATCGATGACGATCCGCTCCTGGACCACCCCCTCGTCCTCGATGATCTCGATGATCCGCTCAATCCCTTTCAGCTTGTTGTGATGGGGGGAATGGATACAGATCGGCATTTTCCGTTCATTGCCCATGCGCAGTTGGCGGCGGAAAACTTCCTCCTCCTGTTCGGTGATGAGGTCAAAACCAATCTCGCCGATGCCGACCACGTTATCCCGGTCGAGAAATTTCTCCATGCTGTCCAGCACCTGGTGGGCGATGGCGTTGCGCGCCTCCTTGGGATTGAGGCTGAGCATGGTGTAGTGGCGGAGGCCGTACTTGGCGGCCCGCGCCGTCTCGGTGGTGATCATGTGCTCCCAGTAATCCTCGAAGCAGGCCACCGCCCGGCGATCCAGCCCGGACCAGAAGGAGGGCTCGACACAGGCGACGATGCCGGCCACCGCCATATTGTAATAATCGTCGGTGGTCCGCACCATGGTGTGGATATGGGGTTCGATCATGCGCATGAGTATTTCTCCCTGGTTGGCTGGTTGGCAAGATCCCGCAGATAGGCGATGGAGAGGCGGGCCGCCTCGTCCGGATTGTTGGCGCAGGTGTAGAGTTCAACTGTTATGAATCCCTGGTAGCCGTGCTGGTTCAGGGCGGCAAAGATTGCGGGGAAATCCATGTCGCCCTGGCCGGGGATGAGGTGGTAATGCTTGCGCCGGCGGATGTCCTCGAGATGGATATGAAAGACCTTGTCGCCGAGCAGGGCAAGCACCTCGCCGTGATCCTCACCCAGCACATGGCTGTGGCCGAGATCGAGGTTGGCGCCGAGAAACGGTGAATCAAAGAGCACGAGAAAGGTGGCCAGCTCCTCGGCGCAGGAGATGAGCAACCCCGGCTCGTACTCGATGCCGATGCGCACCCCGAAATCCTGGGCAAAGGCGACAACATCCTTTAACGAATCACGCAGGAGCAGCAGGGAATCCTCCGGCCGGATGCCCGGCACCATGCAGCCGGAGGTGACGCTGACGTTGCGCGCGCCGAGCCGGTGGGCCAGGGCGATGCAGCGCCGGGTATAGTCGATCCGCCACTTGCGCGCCTGCGGGTCCGGATTGGCAAGCGACGGTTCGAACAGCGACTCCCAGAAAGGCCGGCCGTAATAGCCCATCGCCGTGTTGGCATTGATGTTGGCCACCGCGAGATTGTGCCGCTGCAAAAGCTCTTGCAGGCGGGCCATCTCCTCGGCCCCGAAGGAAAAGGGGTAGAGATGCGGCATGTCGGCCAGCAGCTCCACCCCCTCGTAGCCGGCCGCGGCAATGCCCTCCACCGCCGTGAAGACGGGATGGCGGGAATAGGCATTGGTGCTGAAGGAGAGTTTCATTTACAGTCCCCGGTGAATGATTTCCATGACAATGGCGGCATAGGCGGTGACCAGCACCGGGTCCTTTTCCCACCAGCGGCCGTTTGCGTTGACCCAGGAGCCGTCGCCGTTTTGCAGATTGAGCAGCTTTTTCGCAAGCTGCCGCCGCCAGTCGACCCGGCTGCCGTCGGCCAGCACCAGCTCCCGCGCTCCATAAGCGGACAGGGCCTTGGCCATGGTGTGATAGTAGTAGAAGAGTCCTTCCGGTCCCATGCCGGGATTTTCCTCCAGGGTATAGTTCTTTTGCAGCCAGTCCAGCGCCGCCGTCACCCGGGGATCGTCCTTTTGCAGATCAGCATAGATGTAACTGAGCAACCCGGCATAACTGATGCTGCCATAGGAGCGCAGGGCCTTGCGGCCATTGCCGAGATCCATCTCGCCGGCCTTGCTGTCGCCGGGAAAATAGATGAAGCCGCCCTTGTTTTGCGGGTCATCGCTGGCCCACGGCTGATCGTTATGCCCGGGCAGATTCTGACACCGCTCGATGAATCGGATCGCCGCCTGCCAGTTCAGCTCCTTTGCCTGTTCGGTATCCTTGCGGTCCTGAACGAGATTCTTGCTGTAATAAATGGCTTCGAGGGCGAACATGGTGTTGGAGAGATCCGAATGCTTGTATGTGCCGCCATAGCCGATCCCGCCGTCGAGCGGGTTATCCGCCTCGCCCTTTTTGTCGAAATCGTCCTGCAGGCTCACCTCGAAATTGCGGGCCTTTCCGATGACCCCCTCATAGGCCGGGTTGGCGGCGCTGATGAGCGCCATCATGGAAACAGCGGTATTGTAGTTGGCCATGTCGCGCACATAGATGCCGCCGTCCGGCTTGACGCATTGCAGCAGATACTGATAGCCCTTTTCGACAAACTCCGGCGGTTTGGCTCGCAGCCTGCCGCTTGGCTCGCCCATGCAGGCGGTCAGCACCAGGGCGGTCAGGGCCGGATGATCGGGCTGCGACCAGTGGCCGGCCGGATTCTGATTTTTCTCAAGCCAGGCGAGAGAGCGTTCCACCGCATGCTGCACCTCGTTTTTCAGCGAGATGTCGGTTTTGACGGCCGGCTCGTTGCCGCGCAGGACTTCGTCGGCCCCCGCCACCGGGGCCAGAACAAGCAACACAAGCATGGCAAGCGGCGCAAATAGTGCCGTGATCTTTGTTTTCATCGTCTCTCCTTTCCTGCAATTTATTTCATGTTCTCGATAACAACCGTCACCTTGGTGCCCACCGGCGGCACGTTGCCCGCCACCTGCCAGATCTCGTCACTGGTTCCTTCGGCAAGCTGATGATCAATGAGGGCAATCGGGTCATGAAAGAGGGCAATGATGGATTTTTCCACCTGGGCCATGAACACCCCGTCCATGACCACCGAGCCGGTGAAGACCCAGGGGATCGCACCGGCCGGCTTGTCGCCCTTGCTGATCCACTCTTCCACCGCCGCCTTTTTTTCCTTGCCGCCTTCCTGCCAGGCCACCCGGACCGCAACCCGGCCCCCTTCTGGCTGGCGGGCCTCACCCTGCTGGGTCAAGGGGTTTAGCGAACCCTCCACCCCGAGCAGCAACAGCGAGATCTGCAGGGCATAGGGGGAAACCCCGGTGCGCAGCAGGCTTTCATGGACCTTGCCGCTATTGCCGACCAGGACATATTCGAGCAGTCCCTTGTCCATGTTGACCTCGGCCGGGAATTCCAGCCGCTGCTTCTCCTTGCTGATGCGGATGCCGCCCATCTCGTAGATCCCGGGCTCAATCATGCGCAGGGGCGGGGGTGGCGCGATCATCTCTTCCGCCGGCGGTGGCGGTGGGGCCGGGGCGACCTGGGCCGGCTGGCCAAAGGAGTTGCCAAGGGTACAGAGCATGGCGAGACCGGCCATGACAAGCGTTCGCATTGCCTTTTTCTTCACTGGTGCTGCCTCCTTGCATTTTTCATTGATGGGATGGCTCATTGATCTCTCTTTTTTTTGCCGCATAGTCGGTGAGCATGGCATACTGGGCGGCATGGCGGTATTCCGTCACGCCGAGAGGGGATTTGAAAAAACTGGCAAGCTGGGGCATCAGGCCGCCCTCGCCGTGCCTGTGGGCCAGATCGGCAAGCCGGGCCAGGTCAAGGACCAGGGGGGCGGCGAGAATGGAGTCATAACCCTGCCAGGTGAACTGCAGCGACATCCTGGCCCCGAGAAAGCCCTGGAAATGGATGAAATCCCAGGCGGTCTTCTGATCGCCCAACGACGGCACATAGTGGATATGGACCCGGGAGTGGGGTTCGTAACCCATGATATTGCGCAGCACCTGATCTTTTGATTTGAGCTTGGACTGGCAGTTGCGCGGGTCGTTCAACACCTGGCCGTCCATGTTGCCCAGCATGTTGACCCCTTCCCAGCTCAGGATCTCCAGGTTGCGGGAGAGAAAGAGGGGGGCGAGCGCCGATTTCACCAGGGTCTCGCCGGTCTTGCCGTCATTGCCCATGACCGGCACCCCGCTTTGTTCGGCGAGCCGAACCAGGGCCGGGATCAACGCGCCGCTGGACGGAGTGAAGTTGATGTAGGGGCAGCCCTCGACAATGGCGGCATAGGCATAGAGGGTGCTGGCCTGGACCGCCTCGCCGTCATTGGCGGCGATCCGCTCGGCAAACAGCTCCGGGTCATGGTGAAGGGAAGTAAGCGGCAGGGGCGGCTCGGTGGAGGCAAGGTTGATCACTATGACCCTGCCGAGCCGCCGTTTGGCGCGAAAGGCGCTGAGCTGCCGACGGATTTCGGCGAGCTCCGCACTCACCGTTTTGCCCGCGACAGGCTGCTCGGCCAGACCGGCGATCATCTCGCCGCAGTTGCGGCAGGTGCCGGGGCTGATGTCGCTCTCCACCTCGTCGAGCTCCGGGCCGATCCGGTCGAGAAAGGACTGCTCCAGCGCCACCCCTTCGGCCATAGCCTGGCGGGCCGCGTCCCGCAATGATTGCCGGCGGATATCGCAGCCGCCGAAAACGAAATCCGTCACCGGCAGCAGGTCAAGACCGGCAAAGGGGGCGGCCGCGGTCACCAGGCCGGTGGCCTCGGTCTCTCCCCGGCGCAGGGCGGAGGCACCGAGCATGACGGTGGCGGCAATTGAACCGCGTGCGCCGATGAGCCAGAGC
Source organism: Thermodesulfobacteriota bacterium (assembly GCA_049323655.1). Taxonomy (GTDB): domain Bacteria; phylum Desulfobacterota; class Desulfobulbia; order Desulfobulbales; family SURF-16; genus DB1. The sequence continues at coordinate 254,263 of JBMONO010000009.1, forward strand.
CCAACCTTTCTTTTTTCTCTTTCCGTCGTTGTCATTTTCGTTTTCCCGCCTTGCCAGCCGTCAGTGCCTTATCAAAAAGATGCCCGTAGTCGTGCAGAATCAGCGTAAACCACGGGGTAAAGAGATGCGGCCCTCTGGCGGCCTCGGCGCGCACCTCGGCCAGGGAAAGCCAGCGCCACGCCTCGACCTCGGCCGGATCCGGCAACGGATCGCCGTCATGAAAGCCGATAAAGACATGGTTGTACTCATGTTCTATCATAGTATTTTCCAACGGCAATTCATAACGGAAACTAAATTTCTCTTTCACATCACAGCAAAATCCCATCTCCTCCAGCAACCGACGTCGCACCGCGGCGTCGAGGGTTTCGCCGGGCCGCGGATGACTGCAACAGGTATTGCTCCACAGGCCAGGCGTGTGATACTTATTCCGGTTCCGCTGCTGAAGCAACAAGTTGCCCTGCGAATTGAAGACAAAGAGAGAAAAGGCCCGGTGCAGCAGGCCATTGGCATGGACGGCAAACTTCTCTTCGCTGCCGACTTCATTATCGGCACTATCGACCACTATGACCAATTCTTTCATGTTCACCAATGCAGCTTTGCGATGTAGCCCGAGTCGCGAAAAACCGCGGCTGAAAGCGAAAAACGGATGGGAAGGCAAAAAGGAGCACCGGTGAGCGGCCCGCAGGAAACGCTGCGAGCTGACCGCGCTGCGGAGAAGCTGAACGAGCCGAGCCGATCTGCTGGGGGAAGGCAAACCGGCTCGACCTCAGAGCAACAAAAGGGGGAAGTAACCTCTCAATATGCGGGGGACATATCGCACTCAGAAAACATTGCAGGAAAGATGCCAACAACAAGAAAAAACGACGAAAGAAAAACATCGAATAACATTCTGATTTTACAAATAAAAAAAGACAAAAAAATCCCCACCCACCCTCCTGGCGACACATACTGGCGAGCAACAGGTCAGCGCTGGTCATTTTTTGTACAGCGCGTCTTCCCGCAAAATCCGTCCCGACGGCCCATTACTCCAAATGCAGATAGATTGTCTCAATACGTCCGTCACGATGCCTTTCGATGCGGACAACTGACACATCAGCCGGAATGGGGGTGGCGAAAGCGTTGACAAGTTTTTCGGCCGAGTTTACCGCCTGTCCATTAATATTACGAACCACGTCGCCTGGTTGCAGGCCGATCAACTTTAATGGCGAGGTATCGGCAAGAGTGGTGATCTCGACCCCTTCGTTGTGTTCGCCCACAGAAAAGGGGGCTGCCTCAACGTCTGTTAGAATTTTTTCACTATCCGCAAAAACGGAGCGAATATCCTCCTTCTTGAATTTCGGCAAATTTTCGTGACCAACCGAGACAGCGCCGCCTATCCGGGTGAGCCGCTTTCCATCAGCCGCAACATCAACGGTCATTCTCTGTGGGTTTCTATTGATGACCCACAGAGTGTCGGGAACAGAACGCCCCTGACGGTCTTTTTTGTAGACCAAGGCATAATTCCAGTTCCCCAGGATCTTTTCCAGACTTTCCGGCAGACTGACGGAGGTCAGATGGCAGGAAACCAGCTCCCCATCCTGATCGGCAAAGCGCAGGATGATCCCAGACCTCTGGGTAATCGCATCAAGAATCTGCCGCAGCGGCACATTCTCCGCCATGATATCCAGCAAGGAATCATGCATTTCTATGGTAAAGACCGGGGCTGGGGCGGCGGCATACAGCGGCAAGACAGCGATGGCCAGGCAAATCGCCACAACCAAGCCAACGACACGAAAGGTCCTGGCCAGGCTCGCCCCCAAAAACGATAAATTCGAATGTGTCATTGCGCGTACGGTTAAAGAAAAAATTCCCTCTCACAAAAACCCCAAGCCGGCAGCCTTGGGAAGGCTGCCGGCTTGGGGCAAGGGTCACGACATGAAACGGCTTCAGAAAAAACTATCTGCTTGTCGGGACGACACGAACAGCGACAGAACCACAGCCATTGCTGTCAACGACTCGGTACCAGTAAGGAACGCCGATCGTCAGTCCACTGTCCAGATAGGTGGCATAGCTGGTGACGAGGTTATCCTTGATCAGACTGAAGCCGGAGTTGGGGCCGGTCGTGCTGCGGTAGATATCATAGCTGGCGGCACCGGTATTGGCCCAGACCAACTGCACCTTGTTCAGCTTGGCCCTGGCGGTGAGGGTGCAGAGACAATCATCGGCAACAGCGACCGTACCGAAATCGGTATCAGTCAGATTGGGTTCGCCACTGCCAGGGAAGGATTCGACCGTATTGTCGGTAACCCGCAGGCCGACATCCTGATTGCCGGCCGCGGCGAAATACGTCCCCGGCGCGACAGTCACTGTTTCACCGGATTCATCGTCAAAACCGGTGAGGGGCGGGGTCAGATCCCAGTCCCAGGCGGTGATGGTATCGGGATCACAGTCGGTGCACCCGGCCTCGTACTCGCCCTCGTTCGGGTCAAAGGAGGCCGATCCGTCCAGGGTTAAGGAATCAGCAGGGCAGAGTGACGTCATATACGGGCCACCGGCATCCGCAGTGGGCGGATGGGGCGGATTGGTGATCGCGACGTTCTGCTTGACCGTGGCGGTGAGGGCCGGATCGTTGTCATCGGTGACCCGCAGGGTGACCGGGAAGGTGCAGGGCGGCGTGTCACAGGTGAAAACATTGGTCGCAATGGCGGGCGTGGTCGTTTGCGCATCGTAGAGGCCATCGTTGTCCCAATCCCACTCGAATTTGGTCAGATTGGCAATGGTCTTGCCCGGCTCCGAATGGTCAGAGCAGGATGGATTAAAACTCACCGTGTCACCGGAATAGGTTGACTTGGGACTGTAGTCAAAGCAGGCAATAGGTGACGAGGCAAACAGTGCCGGTTTGAGGGTGATAATCATCCAGGCGGTGGTCAGCGGCGGATCGGTCAGATTGCCGCTTGGCCATTGGCCATCGGCGGACTGAATCTCCAGGATGCGCTGCGCCAGTCCCTTCTCACAGTCGGCTTCGGAGGTGCAGGCGGTGGTGGTGGGGTCACCATAGTACCAGTCAAAGCTGGCGCCGGAAGTTTTCACGAGCTGGGTGGTGGGGTCGGGCAACGAAAGCCGCATGGCCTTGGCAAAGGAGTACCAGCCATAAGTCTTAGAACCTCCCCAACCTGAACTGTTATGCGTGAAGTCGCGCCATCGATCGGCGATATACTTCTCCGCCCGGTCCCATTTGAGATCCGCCGTGGTCTGGCCATCAAAGATCATCTGCACCATGCCGGAGGTGGTGGTCTGTTCGCAGGAGTCACCGGCGCAGCCGCCCACCGAGTTATAGCTGAAATAGTTATAACTGCAGGACGTCACGGCCGCAGACGGTCCGCTACACCCCATGCTGTAGGCGAGCCAGTTGGCATTATAATTTTTTACCCACGCCGGGACGACCACATTCCAGGGCGACTGCTGGGCCGGCAGCATGCCGATCGCACCCCACTGGCTGGCCGAGTTGTCACCCGGGAAACCATAGTTCCAGCCATACCACCAGGACCCACACACCCCGCCGTTGCAGCCGGTCGAGTCGGATTGACCCCAGGCGTGCATATCTGCCATGTCCTGCAGGAGTTCGCCGTAGGTCCAGTTGTGGACGATAGTTCCGTCGGTCCGGGTGAAATCGCGGCCGGTCAGATCAGTGGGGCTTACCCCGGAGGCGATGATGGCATCCATGATCTGGCCGCTCTGATAGGGGATGTGGCTGCCGCCCCAATCATAGACCTCTATTCCGTAACCATTGGGGGCAGCCTGGCCTGCCTCGGGGTTGTCGGTAACACTGCCATGAGTGACCGGGCTGATTGCACTGGCACGGAGCGCCGGATAATATGTATAATAGTTGTACCCTTTCACCAGGTAATTCATCCCCTGCTGGACTGCCTCGACATAGGGATCCTCGTTGACATTGCCCTTGATCTTGTGGCCGTTGATGCCAAAGGCATGGATGGCAGAGGCGGTGGGTGTCACCAGGGTATAGACATAGTTAGTTTGCAGCCAGGTCATAAACGGGGAGCTATCATAGGTTCTGGGATAGCCGGCATATCCGCCCAGGTTATTGCCCTGCTGATAGAGCCACCACAGCCCTTCGTCAATTGCCACGTTAATCCTGGCATCAAGAGTATCGGCTTCGAGTTTCACCAGGTAGGAATCGGCAACTGCATTGGTCATGCTATTATCCACCCCATCGACCAGCAATCGAGCGGTAAATGGCGCCCCTGGTGCGCCACTATAAGAGTGCTTGGCCGCGACATTATAACGGGTTTTGCCACTCAAAGCAGACACATCAGACAAAGAGCCATCGCCAAAGTCCCACCGATACCATACGGTATCGGTATCCGTGGTGTCGATTACACCTTTCAGGCTCGTCTGCTGGGTGATACCAGCAAGACTAGGACTTTGCAAAGCAGGAGTACAGGTGCAGTCATAAACTGTATTCATCGCTGCAACCCCAACGCTTACCCCGTTCTGGAGAAGTTCCACCTGCCTCGAGGATGAACAACTGGTCCCGAGCACCTCCAAGGTGATGGAATCCGGTACTGGCGAGGCGGCAACATTGGTCGACTGATCGAATGCGGCGTCGTTGTACCCAGCGCTACACAGATTTGTTTCCGTACAATCTCCGCCGTTCACATCATAGAGACACACTCTTTGGGTGCTACCACCCGTGGTTATAACGGCCCTGACCCAGGAAATATAACTACTACCTTGGCCCCCCCCTCTGATCCGCAACACATTATCGCCCCCGCTTGTATTCCAAGTCGGGCCGGACGTTGCAGGGGCAATTGCCGTATGGTATTTGGCCGGATCACCCTGCCAGGTAATACAGCGAACCTTGTCCACCGCCGCCGAGGCCAGTGAAACTGACAGCAGCAGGCCGACCCCGGTCAGGGCCGCAATTGTGTATGCTTTTCGATTCTTCATTTTTCCCCCTTTATCTTCTGTGTTAGTCACTTCTCCCGCTTGTTTTCATGCACCACGGCCAAGTCGGCTCCTCCGTTTTCCCCCGAAGTCGCATTATACCGGAAAGATCGAGAGCAATGGTTGCCGTTTCGTCCACCCGGAGAATGAAATCCTGTCCCTGGCAAAAAAGACGTCTTCACCTGCCCAGCCGAAGTTAATGATGAAGGCAGAACCAATGGCGTTGCTCTTATCTATGCCGGCGCCATTGACAACACATGCCCATAAATGCCCGACCTGATTCGATGGCTACCATGGCCGGCGAGGCAATGAAGCCCAGGCCCGCTGCCAGAACCCCACGTTTGAGGCCCTTTATTTTTGTCAGGCATTGGTGTTGTCGCTGTCTCCCGAAACAAATTATCAAAATTGAATTTGCAAAATCCATTCCCCCTCGCCCAAAAAGAACAGCCGACGCCATCCGCCCTTTTCTTCCCCACGGCGATCATTTTTTTATACGTATTGCAACAGGTTACACCTCCATCATCACAAAGCGCCCGTAAGGACCAGCCGGCACGATGCCCTCTTTCAGCGAAAAGCACGCCGGAAAAGTCCGGGAAAGCGTTCCGCTTTCCCGGAAAACGGAATTTTCCGCATGGCAACCATCGCGCTGACCAATAAAATAAAACCACAAAAATACTTTTTCTCAACTCACCGATTTCACAAAATAAAACACTGGCACCCACTTTCCAGTCGCAACACTCTGCTCACGATGACGGCATCGCACCAGCGCTGGTCATTTTGCGGACAACGGACCACGAAAGACCAAACCAATTATCGCATTTCCAGATAAAGTGGGGCCAGCTGTCCATCCCGCCATCGTTCGATGCGCAGTGTCGTCACACCTCCCGTTGCGGCTCCTGCCAGGGAGCGAACCAGATCTGCGGCTGACCCCACTGCAGCCCCGTTCACATCCCTCACCACATCCCCCTCCCGCAGTCCAATCATATTGATCGGCGAGGTTTCGGCAAGCCTGGTGATTTTTATTCCCAGCGGCCGCTCTTCTTCCTCAGGCATGGGCTGAGATTCCGCTTCTCCAAATTCCGAGCCATCGGCCGGGCTGGCGTCAATGTCGAGCAACACCGTATCGCCATCGGCAAAGACTGCGGCGATATCCTCTTTCCGATAACTTTTTCCACCCTCTTCCTGCGGCAGCACCTGCTCCCTTGCCGCCTCCTGACTCCCGGGCTCACCTCGCCTCTCGACAACCACACGGTTCGGATTGCGACTCATAACCCACAGGATGTCCGGCTGGGCGCGCCCCTGACCCTGACCCTCTTTTTTGTAAAGCAAGGCATAATTCCAGCTCTCCAGCAGTTTCTCCAGCCCCTGTTCAAGGGGAACAGAGGCAAGCCGGCAGCTCGTCAGCTCACCAGGGAGCTCCGCGGCCCGTAGGGTAAGCCGGAATTCCCGGGAAATCGCGGTGATGATTTCACCAAGTGGCGCCTCGTTGGCCACAAGGTCAATGCGGGAGTCAGTCACCTTGAGTCTATAGGACGACGCCTCGGCAGCCACCCCTGACGCTGGAAAGACAAAAAGCAGACTGAGCACGGCTATGACGGCGGCAAGACTGCTTCCCCTGGGAAGAAAGCGGAAAAACGAATGGAAGGTTGTCATGGCCACTAAAAAAAGATGTTTAGCGGGAAAAAACAACACGCCGGCGGTCGTCGATCGCCGGCGTGTTGTCTGCGTCACCTCTTCAGGCGCCGTGATGCTTTAGCGGCTTGTCGGGACAACTTTTACCGCTACCGAACCGCAACCATTGCTGTCAACGACCCGATACCAGTAGGGGGTGCCGATCGTCAACCCGCTGTCCAGATAGGTGGCATAGCTTGTGACAAGGTTATCTTTAATCAGACTGAAGCCACTGTTCGGTCCGATCGTGCTGCGATAGATGTCATAGCTGGCGGCGCCGGTATTGGCCCAGACCAGTTGCACCTTATTGAGCTTGGCGCGGGCACTCAGGGTACACAGACAGTCGTCATAGACGGTAACGGTGTCAAACCCCTCACCGGTCAGATCGGGCTGCTGGCTGCCCGGATAGGACGCTGCCGTGTTGTCCGTTACTTTCAGACCGATCTGCTTCTCACCCAGGGTGAAATAGGTGGCAATGTCGGCAGCGCTCAGGGCAACGGTTTCACCACTCTCATTGACATAATCCCATGGCGCGTTGTCAAGATCCCACGCCCAGTCGGTGATGGTATCAAACGGCGGGTTACCGCTTTCACTGGTCCCCTCATCAATATCAAAGGAGCCTGACCCATCAAGCGTCAGGGAGTCGGCGCCGCACTGGGTGGTCATATAGGGACCACCGGCATCGGCTACCGGCGGGTGGGGCGGCAGGGTCAAATTGACATCAATCGTGGCGGTATCCGTTACCGGGTCGTCCGAGTCATCGGTTACCCGCAGGGTGACCGGATAGGTGCCAAGGTCATAAGTGGCGTCATCCCAGGTAAATGTCTGCAGATCCGGGGTGGTCGAGGTCACATCATAAACGCCGTCGTTGTCGAAATCCCACTCATAGAGGATAATGGATTTTGTCCCGTCGGAATGGTACGAACAGGACGGATCAAAGGAGATCGGAACGTCCATGTAGCCGGGATTGGGGTTGGCGTTGAAACAGGCCACCGGCGGCGGCGAAAAAACGCTCGGAGTGAGGATCAGCACGCCAAAGGCGGTCCCCATGTCGTTGACGATGTAGCCATCCATCCAGCCGGTGCCGCGCCAGTGACCGTCCGCATACTGATCCGGCAGCATGACGCCGACATAATCGCCATACCAGTCAGCGGTGCCGGGAGTGCCGGGCAGCGAGTCAAGGCTGTGCAGCCGCATGCCCTTCATGATGGCGTACATGGTGTAATAGGCGCGGTGGCCGTACCAGTTCTCCGTCCATCGACTTGTCTGGCCGAGCCAGTTGTTGCCGAGAAAGGTGGTGGCCAGATTGAGATCGGTGCTGTAGCTGCCGGCGCCGTTCTGGGCATCGTAGAGGCTCTGCCCGACCAGTTTCATGCCGACCAGGGCGCCACCGGTCAGACAGACGTTCGGGGTGGTAAAGTCACCATAATTGTAGTAGCCGGCACGATAGGAGACAAAGCCCCGGTTGTTGTAGGCGATCTGATTGTGGAGATAGCCGGCCAGCCTGGTCTTGACCCAGATGGGAATTGCCGCGCCGAAATTGTTCTGAGCTGCTTCAAGGCCGATATAGGCCCACTGGGAGGCGGAGTTATCGCCATAATTCGGGTTCCATCCGGTATTATTCGCCGCAGTATAATACCAGCCGCCCAGGGCGCCGCTCGGCGGAAAAGCGGTGCCGTCGATCTGGCTCCAGCCATACCAGTCGGCCATGTCCTGGACGATGTCCCGATAGGTGCGCCCGAGCACATAAGTCGCCTGGCCGGTGGCCGCCACAGCGTCCGGTGCCCCGGAGCCGGCAATGGCGCCCATGGCAAGTCCTTGCTCATAATTGGTGTGACCGCTGTCATAATAGGCAACAAGGCCATAGCCGTTGCCCTCGTCACCATCGCCGTCACCGTCATAATCCTCCGGATGGCCATGGGTCTGGGCGTTCATGCCTTGGGCATATGTCCTGCTCAGGATGTAGTTGATGCCCCGCTGCACATCATCGACATACGGATCTTCCAGGGGCTGCAGGGGATTGGCCTCCACGCTGAGCAGATGCCCCTGCACCTCGAAGGCCCACACCGGCGCCCCGGAGCGTCCGACATAGTAACCGGAGTCGTTCCAGTAGCCGGCCGGCACCGCAGGTGAACCGGCGGAGGTCCTTACCATATCTTTATGCAGGTACCAGAGGGCCTTGTCGATGGCGATGTTGGTTTTGGAATCCTTGTTGTCCGGAGCGATGAGGATCTTATAGGTGTCGGACTTGCCGTCCATACTCAGGGTGGTGGTGAACGGGGTGTTCACCGCCGCACTGTAGGTGTGGGTCACCTCCAGGTTGTAAACGCCGTTGGCGGGGACGGCAATGGTGCCGGAGGCCGGCGCGGTGCCGTCCTGAAAATCCCAGGAATAACTGACCGAGCCGCCTGCCGCATCGCCGTAAATGACAGCGGTCAACTTGACCGCCTGGCCACTGATGGCGGTATGCGGCGCATTCGGATTCCCCTGCCAGGGCACACAGAGTATTCTGCTCACCGCCGCCGAGGCCAGCGAAGCCGACAGCAGCAGGCCGACCCCGGTCAGGGCCGCAATGGTGTATGCTTTTCGATTCTTCATTTTTCCCCCTTTATCTTCCGTGTTATTCACTTCTCCCGTTTGTTGTTATGCTCGACGACCGCAGTCGACTTCTCCCGTTTTCCCCCGAAAACGGCAGCACCATCCTGCCGACTTACGCCTTCTTCATCCGTTTGCGGCCCACCCCGAAGAGGCCGGCAAGCCCGGTCCCCATCAGCAGCATGGTGGCTGGTTCGGGAATAGGCTCACCGCTCGTCCGCAGGGTGCTGGAAAAATATACACTTTCATCGCTGTCAGGATCAGTCTGGCTGAGAAAAAAACCGGCCTGCGGCGCGGCGTTGGTCAGGTTGAGGACGATGGTCGCCGTCTCACCGACGCCAAGGGTAAAATCCCAGCCCAGGGCAAAGGAGACGTCATCTGGTAAACCTACCGGAACACCATTGCTGTTATCCAGCGACCCGGCCAGCAGATTGTCATAAATATCGCCAAACAGATAGCCGGGCTCATCAATCTCCCAGGATTGACCGGCTGCGGTACTGCCATGGGCCGCACCGTATTCATTAAAATAGGTATTGTCCGCTTCGTCTATCTCCAGATCGAAAAAGGCAAGAAAGGTGTGACTGCCGGCCACGCTGGTCGACCAGGTGAGGGTGCCGAGGCCGCTTGTCCAGTCAAAGCCGGAATCATTCATGCCGGCAATGGCCGACAAGGGTGCGCCCGGATAACCCCCGCCACTTTCATAAGCTGTCCCATCAACATAAAACGCCCAGTCAAACAGATCGACGGCTGCCATGGCCGGCGAGGCAGTGAGGCCAAAGGCCAAGGCCGTTGCCAGTATCCCAGTTTTGTGTTTTTTCATTTTTGTCTCCTTTTTGTCAGGTATTCGTGTTGTTACAGACTGGCAGGCACAAATTATTGAATGTATTTTTGCAAAATCCATTCCGCTTTCTTCCAAAAAGAACAACATCGCTCCTCCTTTCCACTTTCCCGGCGGACGACCATTTTTTAATCCGTATTGCAACAGGTTACACCTCCGCCACCACAGCGTAGCGGAAGGGCCGATCGGCCCGGCGGCCGGTTTTCAGCCAATAGCACGCCGGAAAAATCCGGGAAACCGTTCCGTTTTCCCGGAAAACGGAATTTGCCGCATGGGTAATCATGCCGATATCCTTATTTCCTTCCCTCGGCGCCGCCCGCTCATCCTGCCGCTTGCGCCAGACAGGCCGCCGCACAGGAGATGACGTTTGCAAAAAAAACGCCCCGGTCTACCAGCCGCGCGGCACCTCGTCCCGCACCCCCTTGTCTTCGCCTGTCTGCCCTTCCAGGGATAGGCCGGCGGGATCGAACTGCTCGCGCCCGCTGGCATAGCCCTCCTGCCGCTTTTTACTTTGCGCCTCCTTGGCCGCCAGCTCGAGGTGTTGGGCAAAGAGCGGGTTATCCGGGGCGAGACGGACCGCCTGACGAAACTCCGCCTCGGCAAGGGCATAGGATTTGCGAATGTAATGGACCCAGCCCAAGGTATCGATGATGGCGGCATTGTCCGGCTGCTTTTCCTTGGCCAGGCTGGCGAGTCGCAGGGCCTCGCCGAGGTCGGGCTTGTCCTCGTCGAGGATGAGCATGGCCAGGTTGTTGGCGGCAATCGGCTGCTCGGGCTGCAGCGAGAGGATGCGACGATAGCGTTCGCGGGCCTCCTGCTTTCTCCCTTGCAGGACATGGAGATTGGCCAGGCCCATCAGCGCCGGAACATGGTCGGTTTTTTTGGCGAGAATGGCCTGAAACTCCTGCGCGGCCAGATCAGGCTGGCCGGATTTGACCAAGGCATCGCCCAGCAAGATATAGGGTTCGATGTTTTCCGGCCCTTGCTGCCGGGCGCGCCGGAACGCCTCCACCGCCCGCCCGAAATCGCGGACCTCCAGGGCGATGGTGCCAAGCAGCAGCAGATGGTCGAGATGATCCGGCGCCAGGGCAATCTGCTCTTCGACCCGCGCCAGTGCTTCCTTTTTTTTGCCCTGCCCGAGAGCGATGCGGGCGACGGCCTGCAGATCCCTGGTCGAAGCAGGCGCCAGGGCGAGCGCCTTCTCAAAGAGGGCCGCCGCCTTCTCCGTGTCCCCCATGGCGGCCCGGGTCTGGCCCAGCAGGCTGAACAGCTCGGCGTTCTCTCCTTGTTTGGCAAGGATTTTTTCAAAAACAGCCGCCGCCTTGTCATACTCCTTCATGCCCAGCAGGCTTCTGCCGTAAATGATTGCCGCCGCTACGCTGGCTGGATCAAGCCGGCCGGCCACGGCCGCCTCCCGGCCGGCGCCGGCGAAATCACCCTGGTCGAGCAGCAGCCGGGCCAGGAGCAGATGGCTTTTGCCGTCCCTGGGGCTGAATTTGACCGCCTGGATCGCCGCCTGATGAGCGAGCTCCTGCCGCCCTGCCCCAAGCTGGGCACGGGCCTGGTAATAATAGGCCTCACCCCAGTCAGGCTGCTGCTGGATCAACTCAGCGAGGGCGGCAAGGGCCTCGCTGTTCTTCCCTTCCTGCAGCAACAGGCGGGCCCGGACCAGATTGGCCAGGGGGTGGCGGTTGTTCTCTTGCAGGATGATCGCCACCTCGGCCGTTGCCTCGGCAAAACGGCCCATTTCACAGAGGTAATTCGCGAGGGCGGCACGGATGGTGAGCGGCTCCTTGGCCTGAGCAAGGGCGTCCCGCAATGTCTTTTCAACCCTGTCGGCCTTTTTGTCCTGCACCAGGATGTCCGCCAGAAGAAGATACAGCCTGGTTTCGCCCGGTTGCAGGCGCAGGGCCTGTTCGATGACGGCTGCAGCCTGCCCGTAGTCATGCAGTTTCATGTGCAGCGCCGCCAGACCGAGCAGGGGTTCCGCCTGTTCCGGATAGCGCGCGGTCAACTGATCGAGATAGGACTTGGCCTCTTCGCTTTTCCCCTGCTCCAGCAACAGTGAAACGAGAAACTGGTGATTGACGAAATTGTCCGGCTTGAGGGTAATCGCCTGCCGGATCGCCGCCTCGGCCTCCGGATATTTTTTGCCGATGGCAAGGAGCTGCGCCTTGCGGGCAAAGGCCGCTTCGCTTTGCGGATTGCTGGCGACAATCTTGTCGATCACCTCTGCCGCCCGGTCGGCATGATTGTCGGCCAGCTCCATTTCGGCGACAAGCAGCTGGGCCTCCTCGTTTTCCGCCGCGCTATCAATCACCTTGTCAAGAAAGGATCTGGCCTCGGCTATTCGCTTGCCATCAAAAAGCAGGCGGGCCACCCGCAGATGGGCATCGACGTGCTGTGGGGCAAGCGAACAGACCCTGGTCAATTCCTCAAACGCCTGTCTCGGATTATTATCCCTGAGATAGGCAAGACCGAGCTGATAGCGGGCCTCGACATATTTCGGATCAAGCTGCACGGCATTGCGCAGTTCGATGATCGCCTCCTTGACGTTGTTCGCCTGCAGGCTGGCGCGTCCTTTTTCATAAAATTCCACCTTCCTGTTTGCGTCCGGAGAGCAGGAACAGAAAAAAAACAAGGAGACGACAAGACAGGCAAGGGGAAAGGAGTACAATGATATTTTCATGATCGGTGCCCTTATCCGGCAATGGTTTGACAAGAGTGGTGCACAGCAATGATTGTGACCTTTTAGTCAGTATACAGCAGAAGCGATGCTCGAATCCATCGGCATCTGCGCACGATGCTGTCGCCCTTTCTCGCGGCCCTGCCCCGGGGCCCAGAAAAAAGCCGTCTCGACCGCTCACAGCCCGTAATCACCCATCTTCTTCCGCAGGGTCGAGCGGTGCAGACCGAGGAGCTGGGCGGCATGGACCTGATTGCCGTTGCAGGCCGCCAGCGCCGCCGCCAGCACCGTTTTCTCGACGATGGCGACCAGATGCTCCATGAGCTGGGGCGGCCGCTCCTTTGTCGCCAGCAGGGCGGCAAAGGTCTGCTGCGCCGCGGCGGCCAGCGGGGCGGCATCACCGGCTACCGGCTCGGCCCGGTCGGCCAACTCAAAAAATTCCGGCAGGAGAATGTCGTCGCGGCAGAGGACCATGGCCCGCCGGATCGCATTTTCCAGCTCACGCACATTGCCGGGCCAGGCCGCGTCGAGCAGGGTGCGCATGACCGAGGCCGCCACCCCGCGCACCGCCCGCCCCTGTTCCCGGTTAAAGCGGCTGATGAAGTGTTCGACCAGCAGCGGAATATCCTCGCGCCGCTGTCGCAGGGGAGGGATGGTAAGGTGAACGAGGTAGAGCCGGTAGAAGAGATCGGTGCGGAAACGGCCGGCCACCATCTCGGCGTGCAGATCCTTGTTGGTGGCGGCCATAATCCGGGCCGCCATCGGCACCGGGCTGTTGCCCCCGACCCGCTCGAAACTCTTTTCCTGCAGAACCCGCAACAGTTTGACCTGGAGGGCGGGCTGCAGTTCGCCTATTTCATCGAGAAAAATAGTGCCGCGGCCGGCGGCCTCGAAACGGCCGGCGCGGCGGGCAACGGCGCCGGTAAATGCGCCCGCTTCATGACCGAACAGCTCCGATTCCAGCAGGTTTTCCGGCATGGCGCCGCAGTTGACCGCGACAAAGGGCGCCTCCCGACGCGCACTGTTGTCGTGGATGGCGCGGGCGACCAGCTCCTTGCCTACCCCGCTTTCGCCGGTGATCAACACCGTGACATCCTGGGTGGTGAGCAGGCCGATCATCTTGTAGATCTCCTGCATGGCCGCGCTGCGGCCCACCATGCGGTCGAGGGAAAGGGCGGGGGGCGGTTCGTCGCCGAGGGCGGCCAGGGACTGTCTGCCTGCCAGGATACGGTTGATGAGTGTGCGGACCCGGGCCAGATCAAAGGGCTTGGTCAGATACTCATAGGCGCCGAGCTGCATGGCGCGGATGGTGACCTCCATGGTGCCGAAGGCGGTCATGAAGATAACGGCAGCCGACGGCAGCCGCTGCCGGATCTCCGGCAGCAGGTCGAGGCCGTCCCGGCTCGCCAGCCGGTAATCGAGAAAGACGATGTCCGGCCGCTGCCTTTCGAGCAGGGCGAGGGCCGCCTCGCCGTCCGCGGCCAGCAGGGCGATGTGGCCCTCGTCCTTCAGAAACTCGGTGAAGGCGCGCCGGATCATCTCCTCGTCGTCAATTACCAGTATCGTGCTCATGCCCCCTCCTTGTCCGCGGGCAGAAAGATGGTGGCGACCAGGCCGCCGCCGGGGCGATTGGCCAGGGTCAGGGTGCCGCCGTGTCGCTCGACGATGTCGCGGCTGGTGGAGAGCCCGAGCCCCAGCCCCTCCGGCTTGGTCGAGTAAAAGGAGGCGAAACAGTCGTCGATGGCCTCCTCCGGGATGCCCGGCCCGCTGTCGGCAACAGTGATGAGGACCCCGCCGGGTCCGGGCTGCGCGGTCACCTCGATCCCGCCGCCCTTGCCCATCGCCTCGCGGCTGTTGATGAGCAGATTCCAGAAGACCTGTTTCATCTTTTCCCCATCATAGCAGAGCGAGGGCAGGTCCGGGGCCAGCCGGCTTTCCAGGGTGACGGCGGCGGCTTCCAGGGCCGGACCGGCAAGGGCCAGCACCTCGGTGAGTTGTTCGTTGATGTCGCCCGGCCGCCGGGCCGGTTCGCTCGGCCGGGCCCGCTCGACGAGCTGATCGATGATCCGCTCCAGCCGTTCGATCTCCCGCAGCAGGACGGCCACCATCTCCCGGTTGTCCGGCTGATCGCGCAGCCGGTTGAGGAGCACCTGAACAAACATCTTGATGCTGGTCAGTGGGTTTCGCACCTCATGGGCCAGACCGGCGGCCATTTTCCCGGCGGTGGCCATCCTTTCCGACTGGACGAGCTGTTGTTCATAGTCCTGCACCCGGTCGAGCATGGTGTTGAAGGAGTCGGCCAGCAGGGCGATCTCATCGCGGCCCCGCGCCCTTGCCCGCTGGCTGAAATCGTTGGTCGCGATCCGGCTGGTCAGGTGCGCGAGCTCCTCCAGCGGCCGGGTGATGGTGCGGACGATGAAATAGCCGAGCAGGGAGAGGACGACGATGCCGCCGAGCGCCAGCCAGCCGGTGGCGGCCAGAATGCGGGAGCGCAGCCGTTCGGCCTCGTCGGCCGTCTTCCAGAGGCAGAGAAAGGCCTGGCCATGCCCCGGCATGGTCAGCGGCTGGATAACGGCATGATAACGGCTCCCGGCAAATTCGATGACCGGCGGGGCCGTCGCCGCATCGACAAAACCCTTTTCCCTGATCGCGGCCGCCGTTGCCGCCTGCTGCCAGCCGGGGATGGTGCAGTGGAGGATGTCCCCCTCGCCGTCAAAGAGAATGATCTCGGCATTGACGACATCCCGCATCTGGGCGAGGATGTGCGGGTTCAGCACATAGCTTGCCCGGGAGATCACGCCGGCGACCCTGGTCATCTGCTGGCGGAGATCATCGTGCAGCGAGCGGCCGATGAGCCAGGAGGAGAGCAGCCAGAAGATGAGGGCGGCGCCGGCAAAAAGCAGGGCAAAGGGCACGACGATGCGCAAAAGAAGACGTTGCGGTCCTTTTCCCGATCCGGGTCGCTTCACAACACACCCTCCATTTGCCAGCGTCATCGGGGGGCAGACACCCTACTTTTCGCCGACAGGGGCCGGCGGCGGCAGCAACCTGGCGGCAAGCGGCCAGAGGGCGAGCGGCAGCAGCACCGCAAGCGCCAGCCCATAACCCGGCGCCTGCCGGGAGGAGACGCCGATCCAGACAAAAAGGGCGGAGGTCGGCACCGTGCCGAGCAGCAGGGAAAAGAGAAATCTTCCCCAGGCCATCCGCGCCAGCCCGGCCAGAATCGTCACGACCTCGGGCAGCATCGGCAGCATCCGGCTGGCGATGATGGCCAGACCGCCCCACTGATCAAAAAAAGAGTGAAAACGCGCCAGCTCCTCTGCCGAGGCCAGGCGATGCAGCGCCTTCCGGCCGGCGTAGCGGGCCACAACATACCCGACGATACCGGCGCCGGTTGAACCGATGACGCTGCACGCCAGTCCGATCCCAAAGCCGTAGACCGCGCCGAGAGCGGCCATGATGCCGGTGGCGGGTACCGGCAGGAGGAGATCGGTCACCAGCAGACCGATGCCGGCCAGCCAGCCCCAGTCCTTCATTGCCGCGAACCACTGCCGGCACGCCTCCTGGCTGAAAAGAAGCTCGAAGTCTGCGCCGAAGAGGGCGAACTCGGCGAGAAAAAGGGCAGCCAGCAGCAGGATGATCAAAAAAATCCGCCCTAAAAGCGTCATCGTCTCTGCCCCTCCTCTTCCTGAGTCCTCATTGCCTGCCCCTTATCGCTCCCCTCTTTCCCTCATTGCGGGGATAGAGGGGAGGCAGGTCACTACCGCGGTCACCGGCCGCTTTACCCTCATCGCGCAGCCGGTGCGCCGCGGCCAGCAGCTCGTCACCCCGCCAGCCGCCGGTTGTCCCATCTTTACTGTAAAGGATTGCGTCCATTTCCTCCAGCAGACAATGCAGTCTTTTCTCCGGCGCCAGCCGGCAAATATCGGCCAAGGTGCCGAACCTCCGGTCCGGACGGCTGATCCGAAGCCAGGCCAGCAGGGCCTGACGGGCCGCCTGGGGATCATTGTCCCGGCAGGCAGCAGCCAGAGAGGCAAAGGCCTCGCGCTCCCGCGACGATCGATCCCTCTTGTTGCCACTGGCCTCCGGGGTCGGGCGGCGCACCAGACGGCGGTGCAGGCGGAAAAGCAGCAGCAGGGTGACAAGCCAGGCAATGGAGAGCAGTGCGCAGACCAGCATCCAGCGACGATCTGCCGGCCTCTCCGCCTCGCCGGCGAAAGGCGGGGCGGCGGATCGTCCTTTGTCACCCGGCCGGACCGCGTTGTCCCCGCCAACGGCCTGGCTCTCCGCTCCTGGCACCACCCGCAGTTCCCGGTCAGGGATGACGGCATACTCCACCGCCGATTTTTTCGTGTTCCACCAGGCAATCCGCTGCTCCGGCAGGGGAAAGGCGCCGGGCCGGGTCGGAACGAGGACCACGGTTTCCCGGCGGCTGCCGACGATGCCGCCCGCCGCAAAACGGTTCTCCGTCTCTGCTTTGCCCGGATAGAGCTTGAGGCCGTCAACCGCCGGCAGGCCAACGGGAGGGAGTTGCCCGGCCCGCGCCCCGGCGGCGGTCAGATCGATGGTGACGGTCACCGCGTCGCCGACCCGCAGTTCGGCAGGTGGCCGGCTCCATTTTTCCGTCACCGTCACCTCAGCGGCCGGCAGCCAGGTCGCCCCAGCCGGATAGTCGGGCGATTGCGGCAGCACGGTAATCGTGAGCGGCGCCGTGCGCCGGCTGATCGTCTCCGTGCCGGCGGTCGGCTCGAAAAAACTGCGCGCCCGGTGCGGGCGGGTCACCCTGGCCTGCACACGCATTCCTTCGATGACAAGGCTCCCGCTTTTCTGGGGGAAAAGGGCAGAGCGGAGCTCAAAGACGCGGTAGCTCGTCCCATTTATCTTTTTCTCATAGGCAACGGGCTCAAGGGCTTCGACCACGGCGTCTGGCGGCTGCGGTGGGCCGGGATCGAGGACCTCGACTCCTGCTGCCGCGAAAATCCGCACGGTGAAGAGGAGCTGGCCCTGGACCATGACCGACGGGGCGTCAACCGTTGCTTCAACAAACAGGGCCTGGCCGGCAGCCCCAGGGTCCGGCGCCGCCTCTTTGTCGACCTCGACGGTGATAACCGGGGTTTTTTCCCCGCCCAGGTCGAGGGGCGGGATGGTCAGTGATCCGGCCCGGCGGGGAGAGAGGACGAGCTGGACGGTGGTTTCGGTGGCGGCCTGACCGTTGACGATACGGGTGCTGCTGCTCCGGTTCTGGCCCAGCACGGTGAAGTCCTTTTCCAGCGCGGCAAGATCAAGGGAGGAAAAAAGGCCGCCTTCCCGGCTAATGGTAAGCGTCAGGGTTTCATCCAGGGCAAGCCGATCCCGGTCCACCACGGCGGAAGCAGCGGCCTGAGCCCCGGCAGACAGAGGCGCACTAATCAGGTAAAACAGTACAATAACCAGCCAGACGCGGGCCATCACCAGAATTTCCCCTTCTCCTCATTCACCCGCGGCCCGCCGTTCTGCCTGGCCTCAAAGGCGAATTTCCGGCGCAACAGCCCACCGGGATTTTCCTGCACCTGGCGCAGCTGCTGGACCAGCTCCTGTTCTTCTTCCCCGGCGCCCGGGTCAGCGGAATCCTCAGGAACGGTTTGCCCTCCCCGCTCTCTCTGTTCGGCCGCCTCCTCCGTGTCCGCTCTTTTTCCATCCTGTTTGCCGGCCGCTGCTTGCTGCTGTCCCTCTTCCTTCTCCCCCGCCCCGCCCACTGCCCCTTCGGCCGCTGAGGCGACGGCCGTTTCTTGCCCCTGCGGTTGCGGCGGCGACGCAGCATTGCCCTGGTTCTGCTGCGCGTTCTTTTCCTGGTCGCCGGTCTGGGAGGGAGACGACTCGCCCGCCGTCGCCCGCTCTTCCTGCCGGTGTTGCTGCCGGTCCTGCTGGCGCCGCAGGCCGGCGACCAGCTCCCGGTTGAAACGGGCGTCCCCATGATCGGGATTGCGGGCCAGGGCCTCTTCGTAGGCGGCAATGGCCTCGTCATAGCGACCGAGTCGGGCCAGGCTGTTGCCGCGGTTGTAATGACCGTCGGCGGTGTCGTCGGCGCTGAAGGCGGCGGCCGCCTCGGCGAAACTGCCGGACCGATAGGCCGCGGCCCCCTTCCAGGCAGGCGCGACAAAACGGGCAGCGGCACCGGCGTAATCACCGCCGGCAAAGGCCCGCGCCGCCTGCTGTTCGCCGGTCCACCAGAGATCATCCCAGGAAGCGGCCTGCGCCTTCTCTCCGGCTGATAAGAAGAGCAGGAGCAGGATCAGCAGCCAGCCGCGGCGGAAAGCGGCAAGGGCCGCCGGAATGACCAGAAAAAGGAGCCAGAAGCCCTGATCCTGCCACTGATCGGTGAAGCGTTCGCCGCGGCCCTTTTCCGGCTGACTGATCACGCCGCCTCCCGCCGTCAACAGGGAGCGGAAGTCCTCATCGGTCAGGCTGATGTCGCGATAACCACCCTGGTTGTCCGCTGCCATTTCCGCCAAGAGGACGGCCTCCAGCCGCGGCACCACCACCGCGCCCGCCCTGTCCCGTAAAAATTCGCCGTTGGGCAGCAGCACCGGCGCCCCTGCCGTGGTACCGATCCCGATCACGGAGAGCCGCACCTCGTGGCCGGCAAGGAGATCGGCAACCGCGCCGACCTCCTCTCTGTCGACCTCATCGGTCAGGAGGAGGATATCCTTGCTCCCCGGGCCGGCCTCCGCCAGCAATTCCAGGGCCCGGGCCATCGCCTCCTCGACATTGCTGCCATAGACCGGCATGATCTCCGGCGCCAGGGCCGGCACCATAGCCAGGATGGTGTTGGCATCCTCGGTCAGGGGGGTGACGATGTGGGCCTGACCGGCATAGACGATCAGCGCGGTCGATCCCTCTTGGCGCCAGCGCAGAATATCGGTCAGCTTGCGCTGCGCCCAGGTCAATCTGTTCGGTTTCAGATCCTCGGCATACATCGACAACGACAGATCAAGGATGAGAACGAGGGCATCCGCGCTTTTGCCGACCGGCTGGGGCAATTTCTGCCAGGCCGGGCCAGCCAGACCGAAAGTGGCGGCAATCCAGGCCGCCAGCAGAAACGACAGCGGCCAACCTCGTCCCGCCGGTCGGTCCTCATCGAGCAGATAGGGCAACAGAGCGGCATCAACGACCCGGCTCCACGGTCCGCAGCCGGTGTGGCGTCGCCGCAGCGCCAGGGTCAGCGCCAGCGCCGGCAAAAGCGCCAGCAGCCACCACGGCCGCAGAAAATGAAAATCATGCCAGAACGCCGCCATCACTCATCCCTCCTTGCCCGCCGAGGGTCGCCGCCGCGGCAGCGCAGGCAGGGCCAGCAGAAAACTGAGCAACAGGGCGGCGCCGAGAGGCCAGTGAAAGAGCCCCCGGACCACCCTGACAATTTCCTCCTCCTGAGCTGCCGGCTCCAGCTCGTCGATCTGCCGGTAAATCTCGTGCAGCTCCTCACCCTGCCGGGCCCGGAAGTAGCGGCCGCCGGTGACTGTCGCCATCTCCCTGAGCAGCTCCTCGTCCAGATCGCCTCCGCCCCTGACCCGATGGCTGCCGAAAAGATCGCGGACGATGCGCTCATCCGCACCAACTCCGACCGCGTAAATCGTCATGCCGCTGCGGGCCGCAAGCTCTGCCGCCTGCCGGGGCGCGACATTGCCCGCCGTATTGCTGCCGTCGGTGAGGAGGATGAGCACCCGGCTCTTGGCTGGTCGCTCCCGCAGCCGTTTCACCGCCAGCATGATGGCATCGCCGATGGAGGTTTTCTGGCCGGCAAAGCCGATCTGCGCCTCATCCAGCAGTTTTTTCACCGTTCGCCGGTCAAAGGTGAGCGGCGCCCGAACATGGGCCTCGGTGCCGAAGAGGATCAGCCCAACTCGATCGCCGACCCGCCGTTCGAGAAACGCATGCAGCACCTCCTTGACCAGATCGATACGCGCAACCTGGCGGCCGTTGACCGCCAGATCCTCCTCTGCCATGCTGCCGGAAATATCCACCGCCAGCAGCAGATCACGGCCGGAAACCGGCATAAAGAGCGGCTCACCGGTCCATTGCGGCCGGGCCAGGGCGAGAATGAGCAGCAGCCAGATGCCGACAAGAACCAGGGCCCGGGCCGGATTTACCCTCCCCGATTGTCCATGGCCGGAAAAAGGTGCTATTTCGGCAAAAAAAGGGATCCACAGCGCCGCCTCCGGCTGCACGGCCCGCGGTACAACCAGATAAACGACAAGGGGAGCAGGCAACAGCACAAACGCCCATGGCCAGAAAAAGCTCAGCATCGCCGGTGCCCCCGAATCCAGCGGCCGACAAGACGCCGGAGGGCTTCCACATCCGCAGTGACGGCACGACGATAACGATCTTCACCGAGGGCGCGTCCCGGTCCGACGGTGAACTGGTTTGTCCTGCCGGTGCGATCGAGAAAACGCAGCCACTCTTCCCCGCTCAGCCGGGCCACCTGCTGATGCCCGAATCCGGCAATCGCCACACGCTTGACCAACGCCGCCAGCTCGTCGACAATCAGACGATGATCCGGGGTGTCGGCCAGCCGCTGCAACTCGTGCAACGCTTTCCGCCGGTAGGCCGTCCGGTGGCGCCATCGGCGTCCGAGAACGAATGAGCCGATGAACAGACCGACACCGAGCAGACCGACGATCCACCAGCCCGGCGCCGGTGGCCACGGGCTGACCGGGTCCGGCAGATGGATGTCACGCAGGGCGGCAAGGGGGTCCGGGCTCATGTCCTGCCCCCAAAGGCGTGGCGGAAAAAAGACTCGGCTGAGTCCTCGGTGGAGAGCCGGAGCAGCGGAATGCCCAGTTCCGCCAGTCGCCGGGCAACGCCTTCCGTCTTTTCTCGGAACATGTCTTCGTAGCGCCGCCGCCGCTCCGCTGCGCGGCTGTCGATCTGCGCCCGTCGTTCGCCGTCGGTGACATGGTAGAGGCCGGGGGGCGGCAGATGCTCTTCCAGGGGATCACGGACCAGCACCGCACTGATATCGTTATGTCGGCGCAGCTGCTGGAGGTGGCTGTCGCCGACAGCGGTCACCCCTTGGAAATCGCTGATGACAAAAATATTGGAACCGGGCCGGAGCAACCGACGGGTTTCCTCCAACGCCCGGTCCAGCACCCCGCCCGCCGGCCCACTCCCCCGGCGCAGTCGCCGGTTGAAGAGGGAAATGTCGTGCAACAGGCGCAACACGGTGCGGATGCTGCGTCGTGGCCGGACTTCAGAATGCCCTATGTCATTAAAGACAAGACCGCCCACCCGGTCATTGTTGTGGAGGGCGGCCCAGGCCAGCAGCGCGGCCGCCCGGGCCGCTGCCACTGATTTGAAACAGCATCTGCTGCCGAAGAACATGGATAGCGACTGGTCAACGAGCAGAAAAACCGGCCGCTCCCGCTCCTCCCGGAACAGCTTGGTATGGGGAATTCCGGTGCGGGCCGTCACCCGCCACTCCATGTTCCGGCTGTCATCACCGGCCTGATAGACCCGGACCTCGTCATACTCGACGCCGCGGCCGCGGAAGCGTGACCGGTGCGGCCCGACGAGAGCGGCAAAGGCCTTCTGCTGGCGACTGAAGGCAAGACCGCGCGCCCCAAAACGGAGACGAATGAGCTCCTCCAGCCCGCAGTAGGCGCCGTTTTCCGGCGCACCATAAAATTCCGCCGTCATCTCAGACCACCGGCACATGCTCCAAAAGCAGATCAACCACCCTGTCCCGCGTCGTGCCGGCGGCCTCGGCGACCAGACTGAGGATGAGCCGGTGGCGCAGAACATCATGGACCACCTCCTGGACGTCATCCGGACTGACAAAATCGCGGCCCCGCAGCCAGGCAACGGCCCGGGCGCAGCGATCGAGGGCGATGGTCGCCCGGGGACTGCCGCCGTAGTCGATCAAGCCGGCGAGACGGTCGCCATAGTCAGCCGGATTACGTGAGGCAATGACCAGCTGGATGATATACTCCTCCACCGCCGCCGCCATATGGATGGCCAGCACCTCCTGCCGGGCGAGGAGGATCTCCTCCTGACTGACGACCCTTTCCGGTCGCTGCCGTTGTCGGCCCGCCTCCTGACGGGCCAGGGCGAGAATGTCCCGTTCCGCCGCCACCGACGGGTAATCGACCCTGACGTGCATGAGAAACCGATCAAGTTGCGCCTCGGGCAGCGGGTAAGTGCCTTCCTGCTCGATGGGATTCTGAGTCGCCATGACCAAAAACAGCGCGGGCAGGTTGTATGTCTGCCTGCCAATGCTGACCTGCCGCTCCGCCATGGCCTCAAGCAGGGCGGACTGCACCTTGGCCGGGGCCCGGTTCACCTCGTCGGCCAGCACGATATTGTGAAAAATCGGCCCGGGCTGAAAGGTAAACTCGCCGACGCCCGGCTGATAGATGTCGGTGCCGGTCACATCGCCGGGCAGCAGATCCGGGGTGAACTGGATCCGTTGGAAATCGGCCTCGATCCCTGCCGCCAGGCACTTAACCGCCTTGGTCTTGGCCAGCCCAGGCGCCCCCTCCACCAGCAAATGGCCATCGGCAAGCAGGGCGATCAGCAGCCGCTCGACCAGCCGATCCTGGCCGACAATCTGCCCCTCCAACCACTTCCTCAGTTCAGCAAATGCGCTTCTGGTCTCCATTGTTTCTGCCTGCCTCACCGGGTTTCACAAAAAAACAATCTGACAAAAAATATGCTGACGGCGCCCACCTTTTTCCCCTAAAATGAAACAGATCAGCTTCCGCTCCGATTCCGCCGCCCGCCCAATGCGGCAAACCGCCAGGGGCCATTGCCGGAAAAGACAATGATAACAGCAAGATCGCCCACAAAAAAAGTATACCACGATCAGCGGGCAATTGCCCGCACTTCTTCGCCGGTGCCGGTGAATCTCCATTGCCGCGCAGTTACCACACGGTAACAACATTGGCCCGCAAATCGCTACCAATCCGTAACACCCCCAGGAAAACTTTGACTTATCATCATGGAATATCAACAAAAATCTTTATGGCATACCCCTTGCTAAAGAAATACCCACAACCATCCGTTCACCCCCACTCACCAGAGACAAAGGAGGTCCGCCTATGGGGAACACAAAGAGGAAGGGGATCGGCGTCTCCATCCTGATCGTCCTGGCCATCGCCGTTTTCGTCGGCCTGTTCGTGGCCCTGGGGCCGCCGAAATTGCTGGCAAAATCCGAGACGCCCGACTTCTGCGCCGGCTGCCATGTCATGGAGGCCCAGTATGACGCCTGGTCCCATGCCGGCGCCCACCGCCGCCAGTTGTGCGTTGACTGCCATCTGCCCAACCATAACATTGCGGCCCACTATGTCTGGAAGAGCATCGACGGCATGAAGGACGTCGTTGCCTTCTATTCCGGCAAGGTGCCGGAACGGATCGAGATCACCGACCATGGTCGGGCGGTGGTGCAGGCCAACTGCATCCGCTGCCATGAAACCACCGTTGACCACATCGACCAGCAGCGCCTCTGCTGGCAGTGTCACCGGCGCATCGCCCATCGCGGCGTCGGCCAGATCATGACCCTGTGAGGGATTCGAGGTACCTATTTGTAATTTTAAAAGTTTTCTCTGTGCGCTCTGTGGTAAAAAAAAGACTTTTTGCGACGCCATCAACTCAAAGAGGGAGGAAAATATGAAGAAAAAACTCGCAATGTCTCTGGTTCTGCTGACCGCCGCCGGCCTGCTGCTGAGCGGCTGCAATGCCCCGGAAAAGGTCGAGGCGGTGCGGCCGGTGAAGATCGCCGATGATGAGATCGATCCCGCCGAGTGGGGCAAGGCCTATCCGGTTCACTACGATCTGTGGGGCAAGACCGAAGAGCCCACCGAACCGGGCAAGAGCAAGTACAAACGGGGCTTTGACGCCGACAACATCACCTACGACAAGCTTTCCGAGTTTCCCTACATGGCCCTGCTCTTCAACGGCTGGGGTTTCGGCGTCGAATACAACGAGCCGCGCGGCCATGCCTACATGATCAAGGACCAGCTCGACATCGACCCGTCCCGGCTCAAGGCCGGCGGCGTCTGCCTGACCTGCAAGACACCCTACGCGACCAGGCTTGAGGCTGAGATGGGCAAGGATTACTACAGCAAGCCCTGGGCCGAGGTTCACGCCAAAATTCCGGAAAAACATCGGGAGCTTGGAGTAGCCTGCATCGACTGCCACGACAACAAGGACATGTCGCTCGTCATCAGCCGCCAGGTCACCCTCGGCAAGGCCCTGGATGCAATCAAGGTGGATCAGAACAAACTCACCCATCAGGACATGCGTTCCCTGGTCTGCGCCCAGTGTCACGTCACCTACAACATTCCCAAGGAGGACGGCAAGTCGGTCTCCATCTACTTCCCCTGGCAGGGCAGCTCCTGGGGCGATATCTCGGTTGAAAACATCATCAAACAGATCCGGGAGGACCAGACGGTGGGCGAATGGACGCAGACCGTTACCGGCTACAAGATGCCCTTCATGCGCCATCCCGAATTCGAATTCTTCTCCCGCAACAGCGTGCACTGGATGGCCGGGGTGTCCTGCGCCGACTGTCATATGCCCTACACCAAGGTGGGCGCCAACAAGGTCTCCGACCATCGGGTGACGAGCCCGCTTAAAAACGACATGAAGGCCTGCCAGCAGTGCCACACCGAATCACCGGAATGGCTGCGCAATCAGGTCTTCGCCATCCAGGATCGCACCGTGTCGCTGATGATCCGTTCCGGCTACGCCACCGCCACGGTGGCCAAACTGATCGAAAAGGTGCATGCGCTGCAGGCGGCAGGCACGGAGATCGACCCGGCCCTTTATGCCCAGGCCAAGGACTTTTACCTGGAGGCCTTTTTCCGAAGCCTCTATATCGGCGCCGAGAACTCGGTTGGCTTCCACAATCCGACCGAGGCGCTGCGCATCCTCGGCGATTCCACCGCCTTTGCCATGAAGGCCGAGGCCCTGCTCCGCCAGGCCCTGACCAAGGCCGGCCAGGAGGTGCCGCTCAACGTCGATCTCGAACTTGACAAGTACCTGAACGAGCGCGGCAAAAAGAAGCTCATGCTGCAGAAGGATGTGGAATTCAAGGATCCTTTCGGCGTGCAGGACAAACTGATCAACATCGAGGTGAAGAGCAACTGATCATGACGGGACCGGGATGACCAGCGTCATCGGCTGATCATCCCGGCCTGCCTCACGAGGAGGACAAAAACCGGGGGTACGAGTTTGCAGCCATCAGCCGCCAGCGGCAATGGCTAAAAAACCTGTTCCCCCGGTTTTTTTTATCGCCTTTTCCGCATTAGGCAGACGATTGTCCGTCTATTTCCCCGCCAGCAACTGCTCAACCCGTTCCAGGGTCGCCTTGACCCGGGCCTCCAGCTCCGGCTCCAGCGTGACCCGCTCCAGGGCCAGCCGACCGATCCGCTCCACCTGCCGCAGGGACGCCTCCCCGGCGGTTTCAAGCAGCGGTGGGTTATAAGGCACCGAGGGCAGATACCACTCCCCTGGCCGGTAATCAAAGAGGGCCTCCACCAGCCGATAAGGCAGCTCACCGGGCAGTCCGCCCATCAGCATCCGCTCGCAGGCCAGCAGCAGGGGCAGGTCAAGGCGATGGCGCAGCACCGGTCCGCGCAGCCAGTGCAGTTTCTCCTCCATGTCAAAGCCCGGATCCGCCATCCTGTTTTCCAGCAGGTCAAGCGCCGCCGCATCGCCGTTTTTCACCACCGCCGCCACGGTCAGATTGGCAAAGCCGTCCTCCGGCTGCCAGTAGCGATCCCAGAAACGGATGACCGGCGGAGGCGGCGGCTTGACCGCGGCACAGGCGGTAATAAGCAGATCAATGCGGCTCTCCTCGGCAAGAAAGGCGTGATTGCTAGTCAGGGCAACGAGAACGCCATGGGCGCTGTCGGTCGGATTGCGGGCCAGCTCATCGAGGATACGGCGCAGGCGCAGCCGCTGCGGCCGACCGCGATAGGCCTCCTCATTGTCCAGTTCCGCCAGAAACTCCGGGGAGGTGAGCCGACCGAGCAGGGTGGCGTGGTCCTCGCCGCGCAGACTGCGGGCCAGGGC
This sequence comes from Thermodesulfobacteriota bacterium, assembly GCA_049323655.1. Classification (GTDB taxonomy): domain Bacteria; phylum Desulfobacterota; class Desulfobulbia; order Desulfobulbales; family SURF-16; genus DB1. The sequence goes on from JBMONO010000009.1 coordinate 281,046, forward strand.
CATGGCGTCGCTGATGAGCTGTTTTTCGGGAGACAGGGCCTGTTCATCATGTTCGTTCATGGAACTCACCGTTTCATGGTTGGGGACGACGGCAGCGTCGCCGGCGGCAACCGGCGGCAGCACGAGCAGCACAGCAAGCAGGAGCCGGCGGATCACGGCGGCACCACCGGACTCTGGTGCATGGCCCGGGCCTGGATGATGTCGAAATCCTGGGCCTGGGTGGTGGGATTGATCCAGTGCATGACGTTTTCCCCCGGCGGCACCAGCAGGCCGTCCCAGAAGATGCCGCCCGCCACCAGAGAGGCGGCGGGATCGGCTGAGGTCATGTCGCGCTGGTCGCCGGCGCCGGGCGCGCTTTCCGGCACCCCCTCCACCCGATGCCCGAGGGCCAGCACATGGCCGAGCTCATGGGCGATGGTGCCGGCATAGGTGAACTGGGCCGCGGCATTGGCCGGATCGCCGTTGGCGTCGGTGACGTACATGGCGGCAAGTTGCGGGTAGGTGGCGGTATTGCGTTCCCGGGCCGCCAGCAGATTCATGGTGACAGTGCCGGCCGCCCCATCCGGATCAACGCCGGACGGCTGAATCCACGAGGTGGAGGGGCTGCCGTTGTCGGTGATGGTGTTGCCGGCGCCGTTGGCCGGATAATCGGTGGCCGCGCCGAGGTTGCCGCCGGCATCGGAACGAATGTAGGCGAAATTGAACACCCCGCGCCGATAATTGAGCCGGGTGGCAACGGCAAAACCGGTGTCCGGGATGTTACGGGTGCGTCCGGCCGCCACACTGATCCGGAAAATGCCGTCATGATCCGTGGCCCGGGCGCCGTGGGTGCGGGTGGTATTGGTGTCCGGCACCAGTTCAAGGGCCACCTGACGGAGGATGCGATTGACAATGTCGAGATGAGCGCGGACATTGTCCGGGGTGGCGCGGGGCTGGCTGGCGGCATTGGGGCCGTTCAAAATATTGGCGCGAAAAGGAATCTGTCGCACGGTGCGGACCAGGGCCCGGTACTGGGCAAAGAGCGCCCCCTGAAAGCGCACCTCAAGCCGCACCTCGCCCTCATGGGTGCCGTAGACCAGCACCCGCCGGCCCCGCGGCTGGCCGACAAAGGCCACCGCCCCGCCGCCGGCCACCGAGACGACGCTCCATTCGAGGCGGCGGTCGTCATCGGTGAAGTTGAGCGAGCGGGGATGATAGTAGGTGTATTCAATGCGCGCCGCAGTCTGGTTGGTGGCGTCCGCCGGAGCCAACACCGGAATGACCGCCGGATTGGGGATGATGTTGATGTTGTCCGTCGGCCGGATCAGGTTGAGGTCGGTGCAGCGCTCGGCCGGCTGCAGGGCGGCGGAGGCGGACAGCGCCGGCCGCCGCGGCAGGGACGGATCTGGCGGCACCGGCCGGACCGGACAGATCTCGAAACGCGCCTCGTGGGTGGTGCCGGATACGGTGGTGCAGGTGACGCTGCCGCTGTGCTGGCGGGTGGCAAAGACCGTTCCGTCCGCATGGCGGGAGAAGGCGCCGAGGACCGAGAGTTCCACCATCCACTCCACCGTGTAATAGCCGGTTGAGCGCCGCCACAGTCCCTGGCGGAGGGGATGAAGGGGCAGATCGATGGTGCCGAGATGATCGTCGTTGATCACATCCTCGTCATAGGCGGCGAAACGGAGACGAATCTGGTGGCCGTCGCGGACATTGACCGTTGTCCGCCAGTCGGCCGGTCGGAACTCGATGAAGCGCTGTTCCACCGCGTCGAAGATCTGCCGGCGGTTGCCGACGTTCGTGCCATCCACCGAGGCGTGGAAATACCACTCGCCCGAGCCGAAGGTATCCGCGTCCCTGCGGACAAACACCCTGCGAAACGTTATCCGCACCCTCTCATCCGCCGGCATAGTCTCCTCCCCTGCCTTTCAGCTGCCGTGCACCTCTTTCAGCTTGTTCCGGGTCGCCTCGTCAATGACGCCGGTCACCGCAAGCTCATACTCCTCCTGGAAAAAACGCAGGGCAGCCTCGACCTTCTCCGACATCTCGTCATCAGAACAACTGCCGCAGTCAAAACCGAGATTGGCCAGCCGCTGCTTGACCCCGCGGTTTTCACTGATCGGGTCAAGCGAACCGAGCATGAGGGGGATCTCCCGGGCCCTGGTCGTGTTCGGCTCCAGGATGATTTTGCCGCGCCGGGCGCCGGGTGGAATGACAAACTCGATCATCCCGTCGCCGTCCGTGCTGCCCTCGCTGACCTGACCGTCGATGTCCAGCCGGTAGGGCAGATCGGCGCGCACCTCGTCCTGCGGGGTCTGGACGGAACTCTGAATGACATCTCCCGATTCCTCGGAATCACCGCTGTCGGGCGGCGGCTCCCGCATGATCTTGAGCCTGATCTTGGCCGGCACCCCCTTCTTCCTGAAGCGGTGCCGCGCCGCGGTGGCGCCGCTCTCCTCCTTTTCCTCGCGGTCAGGCACAATGACCTCGTCGCCGGGCAAAAGAACATTGGGATCCTGGCGCAACTCCTTCAGGGCCGCGTTGTCGGGATGGTTCCAGATCGTTTCCCAGAAATGGCCGTATCGGTCGGCGATGCTCGACAGACAGTCACCCTGGCGGACCACATGCGTGCTGCTCATGGCTGCCCCCTTGTACTTTGAATGCTCTATTGTATCCTGAATGACGCTTCAGTGTCAAAAGGGAAAAGAAGTTTGACCGCCTCCGCGGTTGACAGGAATCATCCTCATGCGATATAGTAAAAAAATATGGAGTCAACTCACCAGAAACACTAAAAAATTTCCACATCAACGCAGCATGCCCACACGCCGCGACATGACTTGCCATGGCAACCCACATAATCAAAAAAGGCGAATGCCTCAGCTCCCTGGCCGAACGCTACGGTTTTCACCACCCGGATGTCCTCCATTCCCACGCCGACAACAGCGCCCTCAAGGCCAAACGGGATAACCCGAACGTCCTCTGCCCGGGCGACCGGGTCGCCATTCCGGACAAAACCCCAAAGGAGGAAAGCGGCGCCGACGGCCAGAAACACCGCTTCAAGGCCAAAGGCATCCGCACCCATCTGCGCCTGCTGGTGGAAGACGTTGCCGGCGCCGCCCTGGCCGGTCGGCCGTACACCCTGGAGGTGGGCCGGGAGGAATTCACCGGCACCACCGGTGGCGACGGGCTGGTCGAACACCTCGTCACAGCGGCGGAAACCAGGGGCCGACTCACGGTCTGGCTCGACGACGCCAAGACCTCGTCGCTGGTCTGGCCCCTGGAGATCGGCGCCCTCGAACCCCATAGCGAGACCCGCGGCCTGCAGGCCCGGTTGAACAACCTCGGCTTCACCTGCGGCAAGGCGGACGGCATCGTTGGGCCGAAAACCAAGGCTGCGGTGCGCGCCTTCAAGCAAAAGAACGGCCTGGCCGACAACGACACCATCGACGACGCCACCAAAAACAAGATCAAGGAAATCTATGGTTTTTAGGAGAGCGACATGGCACTGGTGAGCAGGGCGTGCAGCGGCCGCGACAACAAGAACCGCCTCCGCTTTCATCGCATCAAGGTCTACGGACAGCGTTTTCCCGGCACCATCGGCACCGATGCGGAGCGGGCGATCACCGCCACCCCCGATTACCGGGTCTGTATTGACGGCACCCCCAGCCAGTGGGGGAGGCTGGCGGCGGACGGCAGCGTCGAAATCTTCATTCCCGGCGGGGCCGAGGCAACTCTGGAGACGCTGGGCACGACCTACGAGATCGAGATTCTGCACCGCATCGAGCCGCATGACACCCTGCTCGGCAGCCAGCGCCGCCTCAATCTGCTCGGCTATTACGAGGCAAAGGTGGATGACAAGTACGGGGCGCGCACCGACGCGGCCGCCCTCGACTTCCAGGCCGACAACGGCCTCGACCCGGACGGCCGGCTGCTGGAGGCCACCACCCGCAACAAGATCAGGGACGTATTTGGAGAATAACCGTGGCGATCACACTTGAGGTCTACAAGAACATCCGGCTGGTGCCGGTTCGCTTTGCCCGGGCGAAAACCGGCGCCCCGGAGGAGTCCTTTCCGGACATCGACGATCGGGGCCACAACTTCAAAGTGCCGGTCACGGACGGCCTGGCCGAATCGAGCGAAATCCGCGGTCCGGTGGTCGGTCTGCGCAAGCGGCAAAAGATTAAACTCCGGCTGGTCCGCGAATACATCGATCCGGCGGCGCCGCTTTTTCTCACCAGCTCCGACACGAGCACCATCACCGTCATCAACCCGGCCGCCGGCAAAAAAATCGCCAGCGGCAAGGAGACCACGGTGGAATTGCAGGGCGGCGATTTTGCCGGCGCCAAGCCGCAAAGCGCCCGGATCGAGGTGCGTTTCGGCGCCGCCGACGGACCGATCATTTACGAGCTGACCGCCTATGTCTTCACCCCCCTGCCCGTTTTTCTGCAGCCGCATCTCGTCACCATCCACGGCAGCACCGGCACCGGCGGGGTGGCGCCCACCATCAACCTTTCCGGGGTGATGGACCAGGTTCGCGCCCTCTGGGCGCCGTGCGGCATCAATTTCGCGGTGCAACCGACCAAGAGCTGGTCGGTCAATCTGCCCAATGCCAACAAGATGCGTTTTGCCGACGTCAACACCGTGCTGGCGACCGAGTGGCAGGCCAACGCCATCAACATCTACATCGTCCGCGAGATCGACAACGCCCTTGGCTACGGTTTTAGCAAATCAGCCCATGCCGGTTTCGGCATCAACAAGCCAAGCGTCTTTGCCGGCGAACGGACCGGCGCGGTGGCCAGGGCCCTGGCCGACACCTACTGGTGGGCCAACGATCTGGCCCACGAACTCGGCCACTTCTTCACCCTCTGGCACCCCACCGACGGCACCCCGGCCTCCGGCCCCTGGGTGCGGCGGGAAACCTGGTCCATGCGCTTTCTCATGCACAACTACAACTACACGAATCGCCCCGGTCCGCCGGGCAGCCCCGCCGACTGGCCGGCATTCAACGATTTTGGCTACGGCAAGCACTCGTCCGGCAACCCCTATCGCGCCGGGCTCATCCCGCTGAAAAACGTCCGCACCGGCGCGGGCGCCGGTCGGGACGCCCAGTGTTCCACCGCCCGCAACCATATCCTGCAGGGTCCGGCGCATCTCTACTAGCGGCCGGGCAAACGAAATAAATGAAAACGACCCACCGTCAATCCTGCCTCGCACTCGGACTGCTTCTGCTCGGCCTCGTCACCTGCGGCTTTGCCGCTGAACAGGCCGGCCAATCGTCCGCACCGGGGCAACAGCGCGAGGAACGAACCATGTCACAGATCAGCGAGGCCGTGCTGGCCCAGGATCTCACCGCCGCCGCCATCGCCAAAAAGCAGGGCGCCGCGGCAATCCCTGAACTTGTGCAACTGCTGAAACACGAGGATAACGGGGTGCGAACGGTGGCGGTCATCGCCCTCGGCGAGATCGACCATCCGGAGGCGATCATCGCCCTGATGGGGGCGGCGGAGGAGGAGGACGGCATGGTGGCGGGCACCGCGGTGGCCAAGCTGGAGCGCCACGCCGGCCGCATCGGCACGGGCCGGCTCATCGAGCTTTTGACCCGAATGAAAAATTCCGCGGCCCAAGGCCAGCTCGTGCTGGTCATCGGCCGGCTGGCCGGCGGAGTCGACACCGACCAGTTGCAGGGCTTCTGCACAGGCCGGACCGACGCGGACACCGTGCCAGCCTGCCTGGCCTCCCTTGCCAGGCTGGGCGACAAGCAGGCCAGGGAGGATTTCACTACCTATCTGACAACCGCCCGCGACCTGCGCGCCTTTACCCTGGCCGAATACATCGGCCAGCGCTGGCTGCTGCCCTTTCTCGGCGTCCTGCTGCGCGACCAGAGCCCGGTGCAGAGCCTCGGCGACCCGCCGCCCGGCTTTCCCGCCATGCTGCGGGTATGCGACAAGGCGGTGGTGCTCATTGCCCGCATCAGCGGCGAGAAGATGTCCTTTGCCACCGACATGCACATGAACTACGACATCGATCAGCTAAGCGAGGCGGCCCGGATCGCCGGTCCGCTGCCCTGAAAAAGAATCGCGATATCCCGGCCTTGCCTGCGGGCCGATGATGGGCTAGAGTGAAGGGAGAAGGGGTGGTCGCATCACCAGATGAACCACGGAGGCCGCAGAGCAGACGGAGAGAGCGGGTCGCACGCCGCAAAACATTTTCTCCGCGTTCTCTATGTGCTCTGTGGTGAAAAAGACCTTGTCCGGATTTATCGGAAGAGAGAGCTGAAAGGAGGAAAGGCCCATGCCACCTGCTGCCCGTGTTGGCGACATGCATACCTGCCCGATGGCCTCCCCGGCGGTGCCGCCGGTGCCCCATGTCGGCGGCCCCATCATGCCGCCCGGCTGCCCGACCGTGCTGATCGGCAACATGCCGGCGGCCCGGGTCGGCGACATGGCCACCTGTGTCGGCCCGCCGGACGTCATCGCCATGGGTTCCATGACGGTGCTGATCGGCAACATGCCGGCGGCCCGGATAGGCGATTCGACCGCCCACGGCGGCGTCATCGTTGCCGGTTGCCCGACGGTGATCATCGGCGGCTAAGGGCCGCCATCAGCCGCTCGAATCCGTTGCCTGCCGTTTATCCCGCCAGTATTTCCTGATCTGCTGGCCAATGCCGCTCGCCGCGGTATCGGCTGCCTTGCGCAATTCCTGATCCATGTTGAGCGGCGTGAACTTGGCGCTGGCCGATCCGGACGAGCCGGCGGCCTCGCCGGTCTCCATGTCCACCACCCGCACCGTTACCGCCGCGTTGGTCAGAGTTTCGGTGCGACCATAGAACTGCAAAGGCATGGTGCCTGTTTTCTGCACGTCGGAGATCAGGAGGATATGGGCCGCGCCCGGCGGGACGATCTCCTTGATGTCATACCAGGAAACCGGCATGTCGCCGACCTGCATCTTCTGCCGCAGCACCGGGATCTCGGCCACGGAGGCCACCTTCAGCCCACTGTTGCGGATGATGTTTTCCAGATGCACCCTGAGAAAGGGGGCCAGGGACTCGTCACCGGCAACGATCATCAGCACCACCGGCGTCTCGGGCAGCCGGGGCCGGGTGTCGATCTTCGCCGTCTTCACCGGCTCGGCGGGCCGCGGCTTGGGCGCGGGTTTGACAATCGGGGACGGTGCCGGCGGTTCTTCAACCGGAGCCGCAGGCGCTGCCGGGGTCGGCGTTTCCGCTGCCTCCTGAACCGGAGGAGATGGAGGAACTGCCGGTTCACGGTTCACGGCAACCTGGGTCGGACTCTCAGTGGCCGGTTGCCCGGGCGGCGCGGTTGGCACCGCCTCTGCCATCGGGGCCGCTGTTTGTGGCGTCACGGCTTGGGGTTGCTCCCCCGGCGGAGCCGGAGGAACCGCAGGCATGGTCACCTGGGCCGGCGGCGCCGGCTCCTCCACCGCCACCGCCGGGGTTTTCTCTTTCGCCTTGCGATTCCACAGGGCATCCACCGTCCACATGGAAAGCAGCACGGCGGCAATGACGCCCACCACCGCGCCGATGGTCCGGGCCCGCCGCCGCTGCACCGACACCGTTGTCGGCCGGTGCGGGGGAACGGGCGCGCTGACCTTGATGGCCGGCGAGGGCTGAATCTGCAATTTATCGATGCAGAAATTGATGGCGTTGATCACCTCGGCCGGGGTCTGGAAGCGCTTCTCCTTGTCCCTGGCCATCATCTTATCCACCAGTTGACAGATCAGTTTGGGCAGGGAGGGGTTGACCTTGGCAATGGGCCGCACCGGCTCGGTCATGATCTTGGCCACCACCGCGAGCGGCGACTCGCCGCTCACCGGCACCTCGCCGGACAGCATCTTGTAGAGAATGGCGCCAAGGGAATAAATATCGCTGCGGATATCGAGTTTCTGACCGCTTGCCTGTTCCGGCGAGGAATATTCCGGGGTGCCCATGTAGAGACCGGTGCGGGTCAGATGGGATTCCGCGTCCTGAAAATAGGCGATGCCGTAGTCCGTCACCTTGATACGGCCGACCGAGTCGATCATGATATTGGACGGTTTCAGGTCACGATGCACCACCCCCTTGTCCGCCGCCTCGCTGAGGGCGTCGGCGATCTGGGCGGTGATGCCCAGCGCCTCGTTCAGAGGCAGTTGTCTCCTTTCTTTGAGAATGATGCCGAGGTCGGTGCCCTGGACATACTCCATGGCAAAATAGTAGAGGCCGCCCTCCTCACCGAAGGACATGATGCTGACGATATTGGGATGGCTGAGCGCGGCGACGACCTTGGCCTCGCGCTTGAAGCGCTCGATGAACTCCGCATCATTGCAGAGCCGTTCGGAAAGGATTTTCAGCGCCACCTTTCTGTTCAAGGACAGCTCATGGGCCTTGTAAACCACCCCCATGCCACCCCGGCCGAGCTCCTTTTCCAGCTTAAAGCCGCCGATTACACTGCCGACGTCCAACTGCTGCAGTTCCATAGCCAACTCCTCGCCCTCTCATCCGGACGACGCCCGGAACAGCACGGTTCCGTCTGCCGCCATCACGAGCTGATGTTCCGGTGCCACCGGCCACAGGGCTGCGGGGCACGCCTTATTCCACCTCATCATTTACTATACACCACACTTCCGGTTCTTTTCCGCAATGTTTTTCGTTGCCTGCATCTTTTTTGCCGATATTGTCGATCACGCCCGGATCAGGAAAAGAGATAGCCCTGCAGGAGATCAAAGCCCATCTGCCGGCAGACTGAAAGCTCCTTTTCACCTCGCACTCCCTCGGCCAGGGTGACGATCCCCTCGTCCCGGCAGAGCCGCACCAGGGTTTCCACCATGCGGCGATGAGCCGGCGGGGCGCTGTCGATATCGGCGATCAGGCCCATGTCAAACTTGAGATAATCGGGCGGCACCTCGACCAGCTCACGCAGCCTGGCCTGGCCGGCACCGAAGTCGTCATAGGCGAGACGGGCGCCACAGGCATAGAGCTGCTCCTTGATCCTCCTGATGGTCGGCAGATCGGTCACTGCCTCTTCATGGATCTCCAGGACGATTTTCATGCCGGCAAAAGTTGCGCACGCCTGGGTAAGAGTCGCCAGCAACCTCTCCGGATCATCGAGCTCGCGAGGATGGGTATTGACAAAAAAAGGGACATCCCGGCCCAGGGCTGAGGCTGCCGCCAGGCCCTGGAAGCGCAGCACCTCGCTCAATCTAGCCGCCAGTCCGCCGCTTTCGGCGATCCGGAAAAGATCTTTCGGCTTTTCCGGCAGCAGCGGATGCCGACCACGGCCCAGCACTTCATAACCGTATATCGCAAGCGACCGGCAATCAACCACCGCCTCGAACTCGGCAGCGACCAGGTTGTGATCGAGTAATTCCTGCAACTCTCGCAGCCCCTCAGGCAACAGCCTGGAAAGAGTGGGAATACCGAACAGGGTCGCCTCCCGCGTGTCATCACCGGTATCGTGCTCCGCCAGCAGACGAAACTCGACATTGGCGATGTGAATGATATCGCCGTGCTGCAGGGCCACCCGATCATCGATGCGGACACGGTTGACATAGGTGCCGTTCGCGCTGCCGAGATCGCGAAGCACCAACAGCTCGCCACTCCGGTCAAACTCGGCGTGTTGACGGGAAACGTCGGCGGAGTGCAGAGTCAGCGACAGTCCGGCCTGGCGGCCAACGGTAAAGGGAAAGCGATCCAGATAGATTCGCCGGAGATTCCCGCCTTCCGCCAGATAACTCTCAAGGAACCAGTTCGGCATTGCAATCAACCGTTTTTGCGCGCCAGGATGACAATGACGCTGACATTATCCCGCGCCCCATTTTCCAGGACACGATCGACCAGCCGCCGACAAGCCTCGACCGGCGGCAGGGACGTCATCACCGCATGGATCTCCTCCAGGGCGAGCTCCTTGTAAAGACCGTCGCTACAGAGAAGAAAGAGGTCGCCATCCTCAAGATCGAACAGCTCCATCTCGATAAAAAGTTCCGGGGCCGCTCCCACCGCTCGGGTAATGACATTGGCGCGGGGATGAGTCTCCGCCTCGGCGGGCGTGATATAGCCCAGGGTGACGAGATCCTCCACATGGCTGTGATCCCGCGTCATCTGCTCGCATCGGCCTTGCCGCCAGCGGTAGAGGCGACTGTCACCGGCCCACATGACAACTACGTGCCGCCCATGGGCAACCATGGCCACCACCGTGGAGCCGGCCACCATTGACCGGTCGACCCCGAGCTGGAACAGTCGGGTGTTGGCGGCCAGCAACGCATCCTCAACATGATCGACCAGGTCGCTGAAACGGGGGGTGGAGAGAACATCGCTCAAAAAGGAGACAACCGTGCTGCTGGCCAGATCACCGGCATCATGACCACCCATGCCGTCCGCCACGGCCCAGAGTCGCTTTTCCGGGCAGTTCAGCAGGGCGTCCTCATTGATCCGTCGGACATTGCCGACATCGGTCAGGGCGCAACTGAGCCAGGAAAAATGGCGGCCGGTCGCCTCCCGGACCTCGGGTTCACCGCCGACCCTCCCCAGAGGAAGAGATTGGGTACTGTCCGGATCGTCCATTTTTTTCTCCAGTTGCAACCGTGTTTCAGCGAGCAGGCTCATCCACTTTCTTGCGCAGAAACTGATCGCCACCCGCCAGTGGGGCCAGCATGACATCAAGCCGCGCCGCACTGCGCCGCGCCGCCTCGTCACTGTCATAGCGGCCGACCAGCAGCCAGACACCGGCATCGGCGGCCGAGCGGACCGCCTTCAGGCCAAGCTCCCTGTTTTCCGCGAGCAGGGCAAGGATCTCCTCTTCGGTGGCGCGCAGGCAGAACTGCACGAGAAACTGCTCGTCGTTATCCGGGGGAAGCCACATCTTTGCGCAGAGAAGGTCAAGGGTCGGATTTCTTTCCTCCTCCGCCAGAGAGCGGATGTCGTCCCGGCCCGGCATCCACCAGGCTACCGCAATCAGGGCAAGGGCCGCGACAAAGCCGAACAGCCAGAAAAAAAGTCGCCGAACGGAAGATTTCCCCCTGCCCGACCTGCCGGGTGGCGGTGGGGGTACTGAAGCCGCGGGGGTTTGCTGCTCGGCACCGGCAATGGCGTCGAGCAGCTCGCGCCTGCTCTGCAGATAGTGTTTCCGGTCGATCTCACCCGCCGCGTATTGGCGTGAAAGGGCGCGCAAATGATCATTTTTCATGGGCTTGGGGCGTCTTCCTCATACAGCGACAAGAGATACGCAAACATCCTTGGCCGCCCAGGGTGCGGCACGTTTCACCGGCACAGCAGCGGCAGTCACGCCGCCATCCCCAATCATAGTAGCAGATTCCACGCCACATATGCCAGAAAAGAACCACGCGTTTTCCTTTCCGTACCGTTTTTCTCCGCCAAAACGACACGACCCCGGTCCAGCAACGGACCGAGGTCGTGTTTTCTTGCGCTGTTACCGAGCGACTGCTCGTTAATTCTGCACCGGCGCCAAGGAAACCGTTGTTACCACCATATCAACCACCGGCAAGGCCGGCACCTCTTTCAGGCCGTAGGTCTCTTCAAGATTGATATCCGCGGGTACCGCGGCGAGCAGAGCCTCAGCGATCGCCTGTTCCGCCTGCCGATACCGGAGTTTGACCTCCACGGCAAGCGGCCCTTTGGCCTGGGGCGCGGTGACGCCATAATAAACATCCTTGTAGCCCTTGGGCGGAATGGTGTCATGCCGGGAAAAGGCGACAACCTTCCAGGGATCGATCTGCAGGTGAAGATTCTTGCCCATGCCGTCGGAGTTGAACAATCGAACCTCCTCCGGCAGGGTGCCGTCCGGCTTGACAGTGCCGGTGGTCATGATCACTTTGCCGACCTGATCCTTCACCGTCAACTCGAGCCAGACCTGGCGGATGTTGGTCAGCGAGGTGGGCAGATTGTGGCCGGCGCGCCGGTTATGAACCCGCACCTTTATTTCCGCCAGGGCCTTGTCACGATAGATCGGCGTTACTTCCAGTTCCGCCGCCGCCTTCAGCCGGTTAACCGCCATGTCGAACTTACTGCGGGCATTGGCCTCCAGCGCCGTATCGCCGGCCTTTTTGGCGGCCTCCGCCGCCAGATGGTAAAGCAGGAAATTGGCTCCGTTGAAGTAATGGCGAAATTCACCCCGCTGCGGTTCGGTAAAGGTATCGGCGGACCTGATAAAGGTCTGAAAATCGACCATATGGCAATCCTGGCAGCCGATATTTTTGACGGAATAAGGACTGTCCTTCCACTCTCGATAGGTCGACTCAAGCGGGGTGTGATTTTCAAAATGGTGGACCTGGTGGCAATTGGCGCACAGTTCGGTTTGCTTATGCAGAGAGTTTTCGACGCACTCATGGAAACCCTCGCCGCATCCATCGGTGGCGGCATAGGGGCCATACTTGGTCAGCACCGGACCATCAGCGCCATCCCGACCGGGCGACATGACAAACGAGCCGTTTTCCGGCTGGTGATAGGGGGTCAGCCAACCGTTGTGACTCTTGATGGAATGGCAGACATCACAGGAGACGCCGTTCAGGGCGATGGAACTCAAACCCTTCAGGCCCGGCCCCTTTACCTCGCCGGTCACCACCCCCATGGGGGAGTGACAGCCCTCGCACTGGCGGGAGATCTCATGTCCGACCTCTTTTACCGCCTTGTTCAGCTCACCCTGATAGACCGGGTCCTTGAAGGCCAAGGCGTGAACCGAGGCGGTCCACTCCTCAAACTGCTGGGGATGACACTCGGCGCACGTTGCCGGCGGTGTGAACGGCGCCGATGATTTTTCCCAGTTGACCAGCGACGGATCATAGGGAAAGAGGTTTTTGTCCACCGGATCCATCGCCAGGCCGATGGCGCTGCCAGCCAGGGAAAAAGAAAAACCGGTTGTCAGGGCTGCCATCCACTTTCGCTGTGTTTTTTTCATCAATTCCTCCATTTGAATTCTTTATTCAGCGATTCTACCCCCACTGCCACTTTATGGTAACAATTATTGTTTTTCAAATTTTACCTGCCTGCTCCCGGAAAGGAAATATTTATTTTTAGCTTTTTCCTCAACCACGACTGCATGTTTTCCTGGCAACATTCTGATCGGAAAAGAAATAAATTTTTTCATCGCGATCGTTTTGCCAGCTGGAAGCGACAATTTGCCGCAGGGCTGTGAGGGGCATCCTTTTTTTCGCTGCCGCATCACTCACGTCGCGAACCAACACCCTTTATCACTCACCACATTTCTGTTGCACGACCCTGCCACACCATGTGTTGCGCAACACCCCATGCCACATCGCCGCCAACCTTCCCCCAGCCCCACCGCCACGCCCCATGACTTTTTTTACACTTTATAATCAAATAGATACCAGAGAGCGGCACTGTTGCACGCCCCATTGGCACGGCTGATGCTCTTGCAACAGTTCAAAGAGAATAGACAACGAATCCACGATCAGGAGGGACGCCATGAAGACAACAAACACCGCAACATCCGTAACAACCGCTCAGGAATCAGCAGCCAACAGCGCCGCTCAGGTCGGCATCGGCATTATCGGACTGCTCAGTGCCATGATCGGCACGTGGGGTCTTGCCTGTCTGCTCGGCGGCTTGGCCCAGTATGGCGTCATCGGCATGATCAAGGGCTGGATTTCCGCAGTATTCGGCGGATAACAAAACAACACGATTACGCCCGACAGGGATTCTACCAACAGGAGGCACACCATGAAAGCAACCAGCACGACAGCAACCGCATCCGTGGACATCACCCAACAGGCCGTGGATCAACAGGCAGCCCAGGTAGGCATCGGCGTCATCGCCCTTTTCACCGGAATGAGCGGCATCTGGGGCGCCGCCTGTCTGCTCAGTGCCCTGTCTCAATATGGGGTGACCGGTCTTATTAAAGGATGGATATCCGCAGTGTTGGGCGGTTAACCGGACAGCATCGCCGGGAATGCCGGTTTCAAAGACGCACAGGGCTGCAAACCCGTTGACAATGTGCCGGCTTTGAAACCAGCATGGCCGGTAAGGCTTCTCTGCTTTCAAATGAAATACTTACTTATATAACGGAGGCAAACCATGAAAAACGTACAATCGACAGAAAAAGCTACAGGTGTATTTTTCGGTTTGATGGCAGCAATGGGCGGTATTATCGGCATCTGGGCGTTCGCGACCATGATGACCGGTCTCGCCTCGGTCAACTGGCAACCCACCGAGATGATCCGTCAGTTTCTTGTCGCCACCGGCAATCTCGGCGAGTATGAAACCCTGGTTGATTTCTACACCCACATCAAGGGGGTCGAATATCTTATCGCTGTTGCCTTCTTTGTCGCCTTCCCGGCCTACTACAAATACCTGAGCCCGAAAGAGGCGACGGTTTCGGCAAAATAATCACTCAACGACAAGGACGGTTTCATGGCGGCGCGGGGATTTCTCCCGCGCCGTTTTTTTCTCCTCGCCAGTCGGTTTCTTTCCTTCCCTGCCCCCCGTAACCGCCGCCAGCACTGATCGCTTTCCTCGCAACACCTCTGTAGCAGAGCTCCGCGACAGAGGTGTTGCACGACGCCTTGCGCAACACCTCTCCAGCCTGCTTCGCTGGGTTCAAAAGCAGGGTGGCAAAAAATAAAGTATTGTTATTTCAAATAGATAAAAAGAAAACTATACTGTAGCATTTCCGCTTGGCACAACAGCTGCTCTTAGCATTATTCAAAGAGTTGATGATCACTGCAGCCAACAGGAGGAAGGCCATGAAAGCAACGACAAAGACGGCAACAACCACGACACAGACCCAGGAATCGGCAGCCAGCGGCGCAGCACAGGTTGGCGTTGGCATTATTGCCTTGTTGAGCGCCCTGATCGGCATATGGGCAACGGCATGCCTGATCGGCGGACTTTCCCAGTACGGCGTCATCGGCATGATCAGGGGATGGATCAGCGCGGTCTTCGGGTAAAGAAATCGGCAATCATGATGATTTAACCATATTCACCAACAAACATTTTCTGACAAAGGAGAACGACCATGGCAGCCAACACATCAAACAAGGGAACAGGTGTTTTTTTCGGCATTATGGCGGCAATCGGCGGCATCATCGGCATCTGGGCATTCGCGACCATGATGACCGGCCTCGCCTCGGTTAACTGGCAACCCACCGAGATGATTCGCCAGTTTCTTGTCGCCACCGGCAATCTCGGCGAGTATGAAACCCTGGTTGATTTCTACACCCACATCAAGGGCGTCGAATACCTTATCGCCGTTGCCTTCTTTGTCGCCTTTCCGGTCTACTACAAATATCTGAGCCCGAAAGAGGCGACGGCCTCGGCAAAGTAATCACTCAACGACAAGGACGGTTTCATGGCGGCGCGGGGAATCACCCTGCGCCGTTTTGTTTTTCATGCCCGCCGTCGTTTCATGTTACCGGTCCATTTCCGCCCTTTCAGCACTGATGTTTTATGAGAAAATCCTCGACCATCTCCTCCATGACGTCAAGCTGAGTCCGACCGCTTTCATGGATAAGAATCCAGGTGCAGCGCTGAAAGGCGCGATAAAGGTCCGGACGCACCTTGATGAGGATTGAAATCAGTTCTCGGTCAGGACGAAGATGGTCTTCTCCGTCAGCCCCCTGGACAAGCTGATCGCGTTTCTGTTTTTTCATTTCTTTCTCCATGTCAGGGCCATCGCCGCCATGACTTTTTCTGAGCTGATCCAATCTGCAAGCATACACCAATCGACATGATTACACCATTTGGCGAATGATGCGTAACACCAGAAAACAAACAGAAGAGGACGCAACGGCCTGCAACACCGGCCTGTCGTCGCGGTCAGCGGGTCTGCCAAGTTGCGAGTCGAATGCCGGCAAGGGCAAGAAGAATACCGATAACCTGCGGCAATGACAGGATCTGCCCGAGAAAAAAATGCCCCCAGATGCTGGTCAGCACCGGTTGCAACAGGAGCAGGGTCGAGGCAATGGACACCCGGACCCGGGGCATAGCCCGGATAATGAGCCACCAGCCCACCACCGAAGAGACAAAGGCATGAGCGAAGAGCCAAAGCAGCGAGGCGGCGCCAAGCTGCGGGGATACCCCTTCTGCCGCCATGATCAACCAAAGAAAAAGAGCGGAAAAAAGAGCAACCCTGAAGAGAATCTGCGGGGGATCAACCTGATAACGGTCGAGAATACGCAGCAGAACGAGGAAAAACGAATAGGTCAGGGCGGTGAGGCCGCCATAAGCCAGACCCTTGCCGATATCCGCACCAATGCCGTTAGCCATGGTCAGTAAACCGATCCCGAACAGGGCGAGGAAGACGCCGAACCAGAACCACCTGCCCAGCCGCTCCCGGAAAAAATAGACCGCAAGCAGGGACACGATCAGCACCTGCAGGTTGCCCATCAGAGTGGCAGGTCCGGCGCCGAGAAAAAAAATGGCCCGGTGCCAGGCCCAGAGATCAACGGAAAACAGGACGGCAAGCAGGAGGAGCAGGGGCGAGGCGGTAAGTGTCACGGTGAGAAATGCGCAGCACCGTGGCTCTGGCACGTTCTCCGCCGGAGACGACGAGCGCCGGGGCATGGGGGCAAAAGGGCGGCTCCAGGGAAAAAGGAGCAACCAGATCACGGCAGCGAAAAAATTGCGGTAAAAGGCGGAAACCGTCGGCGGGGCGCCGGACAGGGTAACGAGAATCGCGGAGGTGCTGATACAGAAAACCCCGGTAAGCAGCAGCGCATACCAGCGCATCAGGGATTGAAACGACGATGAAAAGCCACCGCCTCGGCATAGGTGATGGTCATGCCGCCGAAGATGTCAAGGGCGCTGCCGATGGTGGCATCAAGCCGGCCATGGCCGAGAACGGCAAGCCGCTCCAGATCAGCGATATTTTTCACCCCGCCGGCGTAGGTGGTGGGAATCGGCGTCCACTGTCCCAGTTTTTCCGCCAGTTCTTCCTCGATGCCGGCGCATTTGCCCTCAACATCCACCGCATGGATCAAAAACTCATGACAGAAGGTCGCGAGGTAGTCCAGGGTCGCCGGGCTGATGGTCACTGCGGTGAATTTCTGCCAGCGGTCAGTGACAATGAAATACTCATTCTCCCGCTTGCGGCAGCTCAGATCGAGCACCAGCCGCTCGGCACCGACGGCATCGCGCATTTTGCGCAACCGCTCTTCATGGATCACCCCATCCAGAAAGACGTAGGATGTTACGATAACCGCCGCAGCGCCGCGATCGAGCCACCTAGCAGCATTGTCAGCGGTGATGCCGCCGCCGATCTGGAGGCCGCCCGGCCAGGCGGCCAACGCCGCGCTGGCGGCCGCCTCGTTGCCCGGTCCGAGCATGATGACATGACCGCCGGTCAACCGATCCCTCCTGTACATCTCGGCATAATAAGAGGATGGCCGGGATGAACAAAAATTGGTCTGCAGGGTGGAGGTCGAGCTGTCGGAGAGTGTGGAACCGACGATCTGCTTGACGCAGCCGTTGTGCAGGTCAATACAGGGACGGAATTTCATGGCGGGGTGCACACCTCTGTCCGGCTTCAGGTCGAAACCAGAGCCGGACAGAGCAGGATTGGAAAGTTATCCTTCCATGATCAGCAAAGTAGCGGGATCAAGATTGAGGGCACGTTTTCCCTCGCCAAGCTCGCCGTCTTTTTTGATAATCTTCAGGGCAATGCAGTTCTTTTCGGGATCGGGCTGCAGGAGAATGATGGTGTCAAACAGCTCGTCGGCCGTGTGGCACGGGGCCGGCACTCCGGCGGCGCTGGTCCGTTTGTCGTCGCGATGGCAGACCGCGGAAAACCAGACGTTAAGGCTTAACGCCTGAGTCAGGTCACGCATTTCACCCAGCACTTTTTCCGGGGAGGCGGAACAGTCAAAACCATCCACCAGCAGACAGTCGGGCTGGAAAATATTCTGGGCAACCAGATCGGTGAGGCGCTCGCGCAACTTGGCCACGGAAAAGCTCTCCTCGTTGAAGGTCATGATCATCCGTCGGCTCATCAGTTCATCCTGAATGTCCGCAGCATGCTGCAGCTTGCTGGCCCTGGCGATATCCTGAAAGATATCGTCGTACCAGAGCCTGGTTTTTTCAAGACTCTGGCCGATGCTGACATGCAGCACCCTGTTGCCGCGCAGCATGCTGTCCAGGGCGATCTGCACCAGGATAGCGGTCTTGCCCAGCCCGGCGCGGGCCATGACCAGACCCATCTGTGGGGCGACATCCTTGCCCTGATCCGCCGGAGTGAGCACGCGAAGCGGATTCTTGCTTATCAGATCCTCTTTCAACATATTCTTGCCTCCCCCTTATTTGCCCTGTTCTTTCTTTTTCTTGCGGACGTCTTCAATGATACCTTCCGCGACGTTTCTCGGTACCTGCTTGTAATCGGCAAACTCCATGGTGAATTCCGCCTTACCCTGGGTCAGCGAACGAAGGACGGTGGAGTATCCGAACATCTCGGAGAGGGGAACCTCGGCCTCGACAACGGTATAATCACCCTCCTCCAGGGTGCCGATAATGATGCCGCGCCGTTGATTGAGGCTACCCATAACCGATCCCTGAAACTCCGTCGGTCCTTCGACCGCTACCTTCATGATCGGCTCCAGGAGAACGGGATGGGCCTTGTGGTAGCCTTCCCGAAAAGCGCCGATGGCGGCAAGCTGGAAGGCGATATCAGAGGAGTCAACTGCATGGGCCGCGCCGTCGTTGATGACACAGCGGACGCCTGTGACCGGAAATTCGGCCAGAGAGCCTTTTTCCAGGCTCTTCTGGAAGCCCTTGTCACAGGAGCTGATGAACTCGCGGGGAATGACACCGCCGACGATGTTGTCGACAAACTCGTAGTCCCCGCCCTCTTCAATCGGCTCCATATAGCCGGCAACGCGACCGAACTGACCGGAGCCGCCGGTCTGTTTCTTGTGGGTATAGTTGAATTCAGCGCGCTGGGTGATCGTTTCCCGGTAGGCAACCTGAGGAGCGCCGACCTGCACCTCCGCCTTGTATTCACGCTTCATCCGCTCGATGTACACCTCCAGGTGCAGCTCACCCATGCCGGAGATGATGGTTTCATTGGTCTCGTGATCAACGTAGGTCTTGAAGGTCGGGTCTTCCTTGGTGAAACGGTTGAGGGCCTTGGACATGTTGACCTGAGCCTTGTTGTCCACCGGCACGATGGCAAGCGAGATGACCGGATTGGGCACATGCATGGAGCTCATGGAATAACTGACGTCAGGCGAGGTGAAGGTATCGCCGGAGGCGCAGTCGATGCCGAACAGGGCAACGATATCGCCGGCCGCCGATTCATCAATCTCCTCCATCTCGTCGGAGTGCATGCGGCAGAGCCGTCCGACCTTGACCTTCTTGCCGGTGCGGCTGTTGATGATGGTGTCGCCTTTCCTGATCGTGCCCTGATAGATGCGGATATAGGTTAGCTGACCGTAGCGGCCGTCCTCCAGTTTAAAGGCGAGGCAGACCAGCGGATCTTCCGGCTTGGAAGAAAGAATCAGCTCCTGCTCGTCCTTGTCGAGATCAAGCGCGGTGTTTTCAATGTCCATCGGGCTCGGCATGTACATGTTGATCGCATCGAGCAGGCACTGGACGCCTTTGTTTTTATAGGCCGAACCGATAAAAACAGGGGCAAAATCAAGCGAGAGGGTGCCCTTGCGAACCGCGGCATGGATCATCTCCTCGGTGGGCTCGCCCTCCAGCACGGCCTCCATCAGCTCGTCGGAAAACATGGAGACCGCATCCAGCATCTCCTCGCGCTTCTCTTTGGCCTCTTCAATCAGATTGGCGGGGATCTCCGCCTCGCGGATCTTTTCGCCGTTGTCGCCGTCAAAATAGATGGCCTTCATCTTGATCAGGTCAATCAGCCCTTCCATGTCGCCCTCAAGGCCGATGGGAATCTGCATCATGACCGCGTTGAGGCCCAGCTTGTCCCGGACCTGCTGGGTGACGCGGCGGGGATTGGCGCCGGTGCGGTCGCATTTGTTGATGAAGACAACGCGCGGAACCTTATAACGGCTCATCTGACGGTTGACCGTGATGCTCTGCGATTGGACGCCGCCAACGGAACAGAGGATCAGCACCGCGCCGTCCAGTACTCGCAGGGCGCGTTCAACCTCGATGGTGAAATCGACGTGGCCCGGGGTATCGATGATGTTGATGGAATGGCCCTTCCAGTCGCAATAGGTGGCAGCGGACTGAATGGTAATACCTCTTTCCTTCTCCAATTCCATGGAGTCCATCTTCGCGCCGACGCCATCCTTGCCCCGGACCTCATGGATGGCATGAATCCGGTTCGTATAATAAAGTATACGCTCCGTCAGGGTTGTCTTACCGGAATCGATATGGGCGCTGATTCCGATATTGCGCAATTTCGCTAAATCTTTCTGCATCACTTTTTCCTCAACACATTGGTGCTTGTTGCTGCCGCGCCTCAAGGAGGAGAGGACGTTCCGAAAAATTCCCGCGGCTGCGGGCCGGTTCCTCACCCCCGGAAGGCTTCAGACCGGGCCAAGAGCCTTGCCCGATCATCAGTGCCCCCCGGCCCCGTTAAATAAAAACGGCCCGCATGTGGGGCCGTTCGCAAAATTCCGGATGGAAATCGGATTACATAAACCAGACCAGGGTCACTTGTCAAGCGAATTCCACCTCAGGCCGGGCCAAAGGAACGTTCAAACAAATCCTCGATCGCCTTTCTACCGTCATCATTAAGATTGCGCGTCCCGGAGCCGGCGATGGTGTCATAGGTGATGGACGGTGTATCCGCCACCCAGATCCCTTCCTTCCAGGTGAACCATTCCTTTTTTTCCTGATCAAAGACGCTGACCGGCCGGTTGAAAAGACGGGCGAGCTCCACCGCCCAGCCGGTTCCGCCCTTCACCGTGTTATCAGCCATGATCCGGCCGACGGCGAAAACCTGATAGCCGCGGTTGACCATGTGAAAGATCGACTGCAACACCTTGCGGATCTTTTTTGTTTCATAGTAGGTGCGGTTCATCATCTTGGAAGCGAGTTCCATACTGATATCACCACGATTGAGCTCCTCCTCGGAGAGCATCACCACATTTTTGTCCCGGAACAGGGCATGCCCTTCATAGGAGAAGGTCACCTCCTGCAATCCCCATTTCTCGGCCGCCTCGCCAAAGGCGGACTCGGCGCCCTTCAGTCCGCCGCTGTACAGCGTACACTTCGTTCGCTCCACCATAACGTTCACTCTCCTTTTGCATCAGCCTGCCACCGACAGGCAGGGCTGGAAGACTGTGTCATCTTCCGTTCTTTCTCCTGTCACCAACCGTTATTGCAAAAAAATTCGTGCGGGGACAGCTCCAAGGATTTCTCCCGGACCCACAATAGAAAAAAGGGGCTGCGCACGATACGCAACCCCTTTCATATTCTGGTGCCGGGACCAGGAATCGAACCAGGGACACACGGATTTTCAGTCCGTTGCTCTACCGACTGAGCTATCCCGGCGGAAAGGCAGAAGGTACCGAAAGCACTTCTCCTTGTCAAGATTTTTTTACCGCTCACCAGGCAATGACCCGGGTGCCGGCCAACCGGTCGTGCCAGGCGGCCCGATCCTTGTCGAGCACAGCCCAGAAGAAGCCGGCGCCCAAGGGCAGGGCGGACAGCAGATACCCGACCAGACGCAGAAACGAGGTGGCCATGGATAAAGGCTGGCCCTCTTCCGGCACCACCGCGATCGCCATGAAAATCTTGCCGAGGGTTTGCCCACCGTAGCTGTGCAGCACGACAAAATAGGCGGCACTGAAAACGATCAGCCCGAACGGGAAGAACACCAGAGCGACGCCGGCCAGGGCCGCCAGACCGCGCAATGAATGCAGAAAAAACTCCCCCGCGGCCAGCATGACGGTAACGAGGGAAAGCGCGCCCAACCCGGCGAGCAGCAGCAGATCAATCAGCAAGGCCATGCACCGCGCCCCCACGGTGGCGACAGCAGGGGACAGCTGCAACCGCCGCTCAGCCCGATCGACGCCATTCCCGCCACCGACACCTGCTCCATCAGGGCAGCAATCCTGCAGCGCAGTCGTCTCCATCACAGCTCAATATCCGGAGGCCGGTCCGCCTTGTCCTCGTCGGCGGCCGGCGCTTTGCCTTCATTGAGAAAATCCTCGAGATCAAGGGCGGTATCCTCCGGCCGGCTCTTCCGCCCCGCGCCATTGTCTTCGATGACCAGATCCGCCATATCGATGTCTTCGAGGTTGAAGACCTGATCATCGGTCACCGGCTCATCATCCAGATCAAGATCCAGGTCGAGACTGAGGCCGGTATCCGATTTCTGGGCAATCGGCGGTGGCTCAGTCTTCTCGGCCGGAATCTCTTCCATCTCGATCTCGGGCATCAGGCCCAAGTCAAAATCGATGCCGCCCTCTTCCTCCTCGGCCTCTTCCAGCTCCTGTTTTTCCGGAGGCGTCGGGGCCTCCTCCATTTCGAAGGCGATACCGCCCTCCTCTTCGCCCTCGTCCAGGGTTTCACTCCTCACCGGCCGCGGCGGAGCGTCCCGATCCATCAGCAGATCAGCGACATTGGGTGCCGCCCCCTCCTCCTCGCCCAGGGAAAAATCGATGGAACCGGCCAGAGCATCCTCGTCGGCGGCCGGGACTTTCTCGACCTTCTCCGTCACCTCTGCCTCCTCCGGCAGGGTCAGAGCGATTTCCTCTTTTTCTTCCTCCGGCAGGCTGAAACTGATACCCTCTTCCTCGCCGGCCAGAGCCAGCTCTTCTTCTTCCTCCTCGCCGCCTTGGCCCTCTTCCATGGCAAATGGAGCGAGATCCACCACCGGCACCTCTCCATCCGCCGTTGCTTCCGGCTCGCCGGCAACCTCGTCCTCAATGGTCATCTCCGCAAGATCAAACTCACGCTCTTCCGCGCCGCTCTCCCCGGCCAGCACTGAGGCCAGAAAGAAGGCCGCGCCGGTTTGCAGCCCGGTGCCGGCCAGGGCAGCCGCAATCGACGTCAGATCCGCGGAACATTTTTTACAGGATTGCTGTTGATCGAAAGAGATGTATCCGCATTTTGGGCAACGCATTCGTATCGTCCTTCATGGAAGTAGGTAAGCCGTTGTGAATAAATAACTCCACCACTCTTAGAGCTTATCCGCAAATAAGCTCTTAATTCGTGAACGGCATAAGGGGCCGTAAAGAAATAGACAAAAATGTGATGATTATTTCTTCTCAGCCCCTAAGGCTAGAACGGCGGCAACTGCGGAGTCGTTTTGCCGATGACTTTCATAATAAATTAGTATACTCCGTTGACCAAGGTCAAGCATTCCCTTGTTGCTTCGCCATTTCGTCGTGTTTTTTCACCTGATTGCCGCCGGAAACTGCGGAAAACTTGCAAAAAAAAGTGCCACCGTATATGTATAGAAGCAGTGGGCGTATCGCGCAGCCCTTCGTGTCGGGGTCGTAGCGCTCAGCTCTCCCCATCCACCTCAGCAATTGACATTATCACATGATCCGCAAACGTCTCACCATTTTTTCCTGTTTTGTTTGCCTGCACCTGCTTGCCGGCTGTTTTTCCCATGGCCCGGTGCGCCATCTCGCCTCGGATGTCTGCCTGATGACTCAGGGCACCAGCAAAGATGAGGTGCTGAGTTATATGGGGCCGCCGGACGCCCAGCAGGTCGATCAGTACGGCGAGATGTGGATTTATTATCAGGTCAACAAAAGCCTGCTGCGCAAAACTCCCTATATCGGCGACAAACTGGGCGATGAAGACGTCGATGTCGTCACCGTCCGCTTTGCCGGCGACAAGGTGACCACCTGCGCCTACCGCTCCCTGACTCCGGAAGAGTTCAAGAACAGCGGCATTGCCCGGGACAATGCACTCTCTTCCGAATAATTACTCCCTGGCCAGGGCGCGCATGGTTCGGGAACAGCTTGTTCCCCGCGGCATCGATGACGAGCGGGTTCTCGACGCCATGGCCGCGGTGCCTCGCCATCTTTTTGTCGAGGATGCCCTGCAGAGCCAGGCATACGGCGACTTTCCCCTGCCCATCGGTGAAGGTCAGACGATATCCCAGCCCTATATCGTCGCCCTGATGACCCAGGCCCTCCGGCTGCAGGGCCATGAAAAGGTGCTGGAAATCGGCACCGGCTGCGGTTATCAGACCGCCGTTCTCTCCCGCCTCTGCGAGCGGGTCTACTCGGTGGAACGGATCAAATCCCTCCATATCAAGGCCCGCCGCACCCTCGACCGGCTGAAACTCTTCAACGTCGTCTGCAAGATCGACGACGGCACCCTCGGCTGGCCCGAACATGGCCCCTATGACGCGATCATGGTCACCGCCGCCGGCCCACACGTTCCCCCTTCACTGCTCGAACAGCTCGCCGACCCCGGTCGTATGGTGATACCGGTGGGTGACCGGATGAGCCAGGACCTCATCGTCGTCACCAGCGACGGCGGCGACACCAGGAGCCGCTGCATAGAAAAGGTGCGTTTTGTCAGCCTGATCGGCAGCCAGGGTTGGCGCGAATAGCCCGTTGCCAAAAGAATTGTCGGAATCGCAAAGCCACGATTCCGACGGGCGCCGCAGTGCAACTCGTTGTTTTCACTTTCCCGCCCGCCATGGTTTGCGGTTTTCGCGAGACCATCATTGATTTATCAGAGCAGAATCTTCAGCACGACAAAGCCGCCGATCAACAGCGCGACAAAGACGACGCAGAGCAGATTGAAATAACGGTCGATGAAGGCCTTGGCCGGTCTTCCCCATTTTTTCAGGATCCAGGCCACAAGGAAGAATCGCGTTGCCCGGGCGGCCAGGGAGGTGGCGACAAAGACCGGCACATTGATCTTGGCCACGCCGGCGGTGATGGTGACCAGTTTGTAGGGCAGCGGGGTGAGGCCGAAGATAGAGACGATCCAGGCGTTCCAGCGGTCATAGACCTGAAAGAGATGATCGCCGCCCAGGGACGGACCGAAAGTCTTGATCAGATAGGCGGGCAGGGCGATATCCTCCCGGCCGTTCACCTCGACGAGCTGGACATGGGCGAGGTTTTCGACGATCCATCGTCCGACCGTCTCCCAGGCAAAGAGTCCGATGCCATAGCCGAAAATGCCACCCAGCACCGAGGCCAGGGTGCACCAGAGGGCAAAACGCCACCAGCGGGACGGAGCGCCCAGCACCAGAGGAATGAGAAGAATATCGGGCGGGATGGGAAAAACGCTGCTCTCGATGAACGAAATGCCGATCAGGGCCGGCAGCGCATAAGGAGTATAGGCCCAGTGCAGCACCCAGTCATAGAGGCGGCGGTGCAGATGCCCATGCCAGGTGCCGTTCATTGCCTGTTCTTTTGTCATGGGATGATGCACTCGCAACTCATGAAAACCTCCTCGCGCACGCCGCGGCCAGCTCTCTGACCCTCTCCATAGCCTCCGCCACATCAAAAGTCAAGATCCGTCGCTCCTCCATAACCAGCCGCCCATTAATGACAGCGCTGCGCACCGCGTCGCCCCGGGCCGCATAGACCAGGGTGTCGACGGAAAAAAAGGGGGTGAGCTGCGGCCGGTGAATGTCCACCACGATGAGATCGGCGAGCCGGCCGGGGGCGAGCACCCCGCAGTCCGTCATGCCCAGGACGGCAGCGCCCTCGACAGTGGCCATGGCAAGAACGTCGCGGGCCGGACAGAGGGTGGCGTCCCGGCCGTGCACCTTGTGCAGTTTGGCGCAGGCCGCCATCTCCCCGAACAGATCGAGATCATTGTTGCTGGCAGCACCGTCGGTGCCGAGCCCCACCCGCACCCCGGCCGCCCGCAGGGCAGGCAGAGGGGCGGTGCCGGAGGCGAGCTTCATGTTGCTCTCCGGACAGCTGACCAGGGCGGCACCGCTTTCGGCCAGCAGGACGATATCTTCCTCGGCCAGCCAGACGCCATGGACGCAGACCGTCCGCTCGTCAAGGAGACCCAGGGAATAAAGATAGACCAAGGGCGATCCGACGAATGTGGGGCGGATCATCTCCGCTTCCGCCCGCGTTTCGGCGATATGAATAAAAAAGGGCACATCATGGACGCGGGCGAGCTTCTTTGCCGCAATCAGCGTTGCCGGCGAGCAGGTATAGGGGGAATGGGCAAACACCGCCGGCCGTACCAGCTCGTCGCCCCCGCAGGAGCGAATGAAGCGGTCGCAGGCCGCCACATTGTCCGCCGGGTCCGGCACCCCGGGCGCGGGAAAATCGATGACGCCCTGGGCCGCCACCGCCCGCATGCCGGTTTCAACAAAGGCAGCAGCCGCCCGCTCCTCGTAAAAATAGGCGTCCGCCACGCAGGTGGTGCCGGAGAGGAGCATCTCCGCCGCCGCCAGCTTCGTGCACCAGGAGACCATCTCCGGGCTGACATGACGGGCCTCGGCCGGAAAGATATGCCGCTCCAGCCAGGTCATGAGCGGCAGGTCGTCGGCCAGCCCGCGGAACAGGGTCATGGCTGCATGGCTGTGGCCGTTGACCATTCCGGGCATAACAAGATCATTTCCCACATCCAGAACCCGCCCTGTGCCGGACGGCCGCCAGGCCGCCATGGGGCCGACCGCGCCGATCCGCTTGCCGACAATCTCGACAAAGCACCCGGGCGTCAGGCCGCTCGCTGTCGCCGGGGTAAAGAGCAGGGCGTTGATAAGGGTGAGATCCGGGGTCATGGACGTTCGCTCACAAATCGTATTTATGATGATAGCCGCGCGGGGTGATCATCCATTTTTCCCAGGTAACGGTGGTGGAGTTGCCGATAAAGACGGTGGACTGCATGCCGATCTCCTCCTCCAGCATTAGCGCCAGGTTGGTGACCACCACCCTTTCCTGCTCGCGGGTGGCGGCGGTGACGATGCCGACCGGGGTGTCCGGCCGGCGGTGCTCCGCAATGATCTCGCGGGCGCGGACGATCTGGTCGGTGCGCCGTTTTGATTTCGGATTGTAGATGACGATGACGAAATCAGCGGCAGCCGCGGCTGCGAGCCGCTTCTCGATGAGCGGCCAGGGAGTGAGCAGATCGGAGAGACTGATTGCGGCAAAATCATGCATGAGCGGGGCGCCGAGACGGGCGGCGCAGCCGTTGACCGCAGCGATACCCGGCACCACCTCGATATCGATATCAATTTGTCCTTCCCGGGCAACCTCCAGGGCAAGCCCGGCCAGGGCATAGATGCCGGGATCGCCGCCGCAGACCAGGGCAACCGTCTCGCCGGCCGCGGCCCGCGCCAGGGCCTGGCGGGTGCGCTCCACCTCCTTCATCATCTCCGAGGAAACCACCTCCTTGCCGGCCAGCAGCTCCGGGATGAGATCGAGATAGGTTCGGTACCCGACGACAACGGTCGATCCGGCAATGGCAGCGCGGGCCGCCGGGGTGATATGCTCCACCCCGCCGGGGCCGGTGCCGACAACAAATAATTTTCCTGTGCTCACAAATATTTCTCCACGATGGCAACAGTGACGTCACGATATTTTCTCTTGGGGACGATGAGCCGCCCCCCCTGCCCGGCGGCAAGCAGGGCCGCCGGTTCGGCGACCGCATAGGCGCCGGTGGCCCGGAAAACCGCCTCGGAGCGGGCAACGCCCTCCACCCGGTTCAACTCCTCTTTGGCAAAGAAGACCAGGGGCAGCCCATGCCCACGGGCAGCAGCGAGCAGCCCCTCCTCATCCGCCTTGAGATCGATAGTGGCGAGGCTGTGCAGGGAAAACGACGAAAGCTGATTCTCCTCCAGAGTGGCGACAAGCGCCTCGCCAATATCTGCCGCCGCCGTGCCCCGGTTGCAGCCGATGCCGACCACCAGATTTTTTGGGCGCAGGACCAGGGCATCCGCCCGCGTCCAGCCGGTGCGGTTGGAAACAATGCAGTCCGCCTCACCGGCATCCGCTACCTCCAGCAGATCCTGGGGCAGTTCCGGCACAACGGTGTCGCAAAAAACGCGCAACCTGCCCCTGTTGACGAGGATGGCGCTTAACCGGGTGACATCGGCAGCCTGTTCCGCGATCAGACCCGTTTTTCGCATCCAGAGATCAAGAGCGGTGAGTCCGAGGACATCCGAGGCGGTGGTGATCACCGCCTGGCCGCCGGTGATTTCCGCCACCCGGAGGGCCAACCCGTTGCCGCCGCCGACATGACCGGACAGCAGACTGACTGCAAAGCGACCCCGCTCGTCACAGACGACGATAGCGGGATCATGACGCTTGTCGCTGATCAGCGGGGCAATGGTCCGAACCACGATGCCGGCGGCCATGATGCAAACAAAGCCGTCATAAACCGGCCACGCCCGCTGCACGGCCACGGCGATTCCGGCCCTGCAGTCGAGCAGCTCCGCCCCGGCAAGAGCGCCGACAAGGGTCCGGGCCAGCTGGCTGCCCCCTTTGGTAACGGCGCAGACGGCAATCCGGACGGGCGCGGCCTCAGTCTGCCCCATCACGGCACCCGTGGGCAAAGGCGCGGTCATAGAGCCGGGAGACCGCGGTCAGCCCCTGGTCGCCGAAGACCTCACCAACGCAGATGATGGCGGTTTTCCTGATGGCCGCGGCCCGCACCCGCACGCCGATCTCGGCAAGAGAAGCGCGGATGATGCGCTCCTCGGGCCAGCTCGCCTTTTCCACTACCGCCACCGGGGTCGAAGACGGGTAGCCGCCGGCCAGCAGTTCCGCCACCACCTCATCGATCATACCGACGCTGAGAAAGATCAGCATGGTGGCCCGGTGGCCGGCAAGCCCGACCAGCTCCTGGCCGGCCGGCACCGGAGTGCGGCCCGCCCGCCGGGTGATGATGACGGTTTGCGAAACCTCGGGCAGAGTCAGTTCCGCCTCCAGGGCGGCGGCGGCGGCAAAGGCCGAGCTGACCCCCGGCACCACGGCATGGGGGATGGCCAACCGGTCAAGTTCTTCCATCTGTTCGCGAATAGCGCCATAGAGAGACGGATCACCGGTGTGCAGCCGCACCACCTTTCTGTCCTGGCGCCAGGCGGCGGCCATGACATCGATGATCTGGCCGAGATCAAGAGGAGCGGAATTGACGATCTCCGCCCGCAGATCCGCGACCAGGGCCTGCGGCACCAGGCTGCCGGCATAAACGACCAGATCGGCCTTTTCCAGCAGTCTGCGGCCCTTGACCGTAATCAGCTCCGGATCGCCGGGACCGGCGCCGACGAAGTGGATGATGTTTTGTTCAGCGTCCATTTTTTCTCACAATGATGGTGGAAAAATAATGGTTCTTCTCCCCCATGGCCTGCCGGAGATCACGGCTCACCCGCTGGCCCCGCTGGCTGGAACGTTCGACCAGCACCGCCCGGTCGAGGAGCTGCATCTCGTCAAGCAGCGGGACGATGCGGTCCATGACCCGGTGCACCTTCATCAGCACCACGGAATCGAATTTCTCCAGGGTCTCGCGCAGCTCGCCATTTTCAAAGGTGGCGGGCAACACCACCAACCGGTCATCGCCGAGACAAAGGGGCGCTCCGGCGGCGGCGGCCGAAGCGCCGATGGAGGAGACGCCGGGAATGATCTCGATGGCGAGTCGTGGTTCAGCGGCAAGCAGGGTCTCACAGATGTAAAAACCGGTGCTGTAAATGGCCGGATCGCCGAGGGTCGGAAAGACGACGTCACGGCCTTCCCGCAAGCGGGCCAGAATCAGCGCACAGGCAGCGTCCCAGGCCCGCTGCACCTCTTGATCCGGCGTTGCGCCGCGACGGATCTTCTTCATCGGGAAATAATGGGTGATGATCTCCTTGCCGGCAGGCGCCACCACTGCGCTGGCGATGGCAAGCGCCACGCTCTCCCCGTCAGCGCTGCCGGCCGGAGCAAACCAGACCGGGCAGCGTTCCAGCAGGCGCAGGGCTTTCAGCGTCATCAGCTCCGGATCGCCGGGGCCGACTCCTACTACATACAAAGTTCCGTTCATTTTATGCCTGTGACAATGGATATTGGATGAAAAATTCTGGGTGATTCTCCGGATGCCGACAAGTCGTTTCGTTCGCAGCTGATACGGCTCACCGTCACCCGCAGGCCGGCCGCGGCCATGTGCTGCGGAGCCAGACGGACGGTCCGGGCGGTGACGCCGTTTGCCACGATCCGGCCGGCCGCGCCGAGCCGGGCCGCCGCCTGATTGATGATAGACTCAAGCTCGCCGCCGCTGCCGCCGACAAAGACCCGATCCGGATCGGGCAGGAGGTCGAGCACCGCCGGCGCCTCACCCGGGATCGGCACGACGTTATACGCGCCGTACCGGCGGATATTGTCCCGGATATTGGCGAGCTCCTCTTGCTTTTTTTCCACCGCAAAAATGGTGAGATCGGGACAGAGCCGGCCCGCCTCGACGGAAACCGAGCCGCTGCCGGCGCCGATATCCCACAGCACACCCTCGTCCGGCAGGGCAAGACGGTGCAGGGCGACGGCCCGCACCTCATCCTTGGTGATCAGGCCGCGGCTGTGGCTGATCTCTGCCTCGGTCAGCCCGAGTCGCGGCAGGACCGGCCGGCCGGGGCGCTGGACAAGCAGGACATTGAGCGGGGCAAAACGTCTGGCGGCGATCTCCTTGAGCGTCCCGCTGCTGAGCCGCTCATCCGCCAGCCCGATATTTTCCGCCACCGACAGGCGGCAACCGGCCAGCATCGTCTCATCTTCGATCACCCCGAGATAGTCGCGAAGCTGGTCGGCGATGACCTCCGGCCGGTTTTGCGCGTCAGTGAAGACAACCGTCTTTGCCGCGGCCAGGAGCAGGCCGGGCAGATGCCGGGGCGTCCGGCCATGGAGACTGACCAGTCGGGCATCATCCCAGGGAATACGGAAACGGGCGCAGGCCTCCTGCAGGGCGGAGAGACCGGGCACGATCGTAAGCCGTTCCGGCCCGAACTCAGCGAGCAGCCTGCGGCCGATACCAAAAAAGAGCGGATCTCCGCTGGCCAGCACCGCCACCGACTCACCGGTCGCCAGCCTCTCCCGGATGACGGTCAGGGCCGTCGCCAACGGAGTGATTGCGCACTTTGCGGCCGGACAATCGGTAACAGCGGCCAGATGACGCTCTGCGCCGACCAGCAGGGCGCATTCCCCGACAAGGGCGCGCTGGCCGTCGGTGATGCCGCGACTGTCTATCCCGAGCAGAACAATCTCAGACATGCTCCACCACCTTGCCCCGGCCATCAACGAGAATGACGCTGACCGCCCGGCCGCTTACCTTCTCTCCGTAGCGCCGCGCAGTAAGACAGACCGCCCGGATCAGATCATCCCGCCCCGCTGCGGCCAACAGCTCGTACATTTCCCGGGCCGTGTTGGCCGAGGCAAGACGTGTCAGCAATTGCTCCTCGGCGCCAAGCCGGCTGAGCAGCGCCGCGCCGTCCGCCACCTCCAGGGCCCCGTGCCGCACATGGGTCTGGGGAATTTCCAGGGCGGCCTTCATGATCTTGGCCCACATGCCGGCCAGATGGATGCGGACAAAGCCGCGGCGGGCGGCCTCCCGCAGGG
The DNA here is from genome assembly GCA_049323655.1 of Thermodesulfobacteriota bacterium. Lineage (GTDB taxonomy): Bacteria > Desulfobacterota > Desulfobulbia > Desulfobulbales > SURF-16 > DB1. Next base: position 312,420 of record JBMONO010000009.1, read on the forward strand.
AGAATTCCAGATAATCGCCCATCATGGCATGGGCCTCCTCCGGCAGACCGAGCAGCGCCTGCGCCCCTTTTTCCGAGGTGCGGCCGGTGGCGAGCACCACCTCGGCAAGGCCCGCCGCCCGGGCGACATCGAGGGAGGTCCTGATGGTGGCGGTCCACGCCTCGGCCGATACCGGCCGGACAATACCGGTGGTGCCGAGGATGGAGAGGCCGCCGACAATGCCGAGCCGTCGATTCAGGGTTTTTTCGGCAAGTTCCCGCCCTCTGGGCACGCTGATCACGACCTCCACTGTTGCCGCCGTCTCCCCCATACCCTCCAGCACCGCCGCCGTGATCATCCGGCGCGGCACCGGATTGATGGCAGGTTCGCCGACTCCTACGGCCAGCCCCGGCCGGCTGACCCGGCCCACCCCCTCACCGGCGCAGAGCAGAATACGGCCCGACTCCAGGCTGACACAGGTTACCGCCGCCGGCGGCTCCGCCAAAAACCGCACAAAGGCAACAATTTCGGCGCCATTGGTGACATCCGGATCATCACCGGCATCCTTGATCACCGCGGCCAGGGCGCCACCGTTTTCCGCCACGCAGCGCTGCACGGCAAAGAGATGACGGCTGCCGTCGGGAAAGGGGATGGCAACGGCTGCCGGCGCCGTGCCGGTCACCAGCAGCTCCACCGCCGCCCGCGCCGCCGCCGCGGCGCAGGCGCCGGTGGTATAGCCGCTGCGCAGCCGCCGCGCCATCTAGTTCTCTCCAGCCAGGCGAAGCAGGGCATTGACAATGGCCGCCGCCACCGGACTGCCGCCTTTCCGGCCAATACTGGTGATAAAGGGATAGTCCTTCTTCAGCAGCAGCTCCTTCGATTCCGCCGCATTGACAAAGCCCACCGGCACGCCGACGACAAGCGCCGGCCGCGCCGCTTCCGGCATCTGCTCCATCATCGCCATAATCGTGACAAGGGCAGTCGGTGCATTGCCCACCGCGACAATGCCGATATTGTCATCCAGTCCCATCTCCATGGCCATGGCCGCGCGGGTCGTTCCTCTCTCTCCGGCCCGGTCGGCAACTTCCGCCTCGCCCACCCGACAGATCACCCGCCCGCCCCAGCGGCCCAGCGCCTTCCTGTTCACCCCGGCCGCCACCATGGTGACATCGGTGAGGATGTTGCGACCGGCGCGGAGAGCGGCAATGCCGGCGGTCAGGGCCGCCGGATGAAAACGCAGGCTGTCGGTAAAGGAGAAATCGCCGGTGGCGTGGATCACCCGCTGCACCACCGTGAAAGTGGCCGGATCAAGGCTGGTGGGACCAAGTTCCTCGGCAATGATACGAAAGCTTTCCTTCTCAATCTCGCCCGGGGCGATGTCTTTGATCATGGTCGCCATAACTCACTCCCGGCAGGCGGCGACAAAGGCCGTGGCCGCCTGCGGACAAAAACCGAAATGCAGGTGCATGTAGCCGGCCAGCACATTTTTATACCGATACCCCTCCACCGTTCCGTTATCCACCGCATAGCTGCGGGGAATAGCCGGGGGCATCTCCTCAATCTCCGAATAGTGAAATTCATGGCCGCGCAGCACCGTGCCGGCCGGTCCCAGCAGAGTGTCGCACGCCAGCCGGATCTGCCGGTAGCCAAGCGCCGCCCGGCTGCGCCGCATGCGCGCCGTTACCGGAAAGATGCCGACCATCTCGTGGCTGACGCCGGCGTCAGCCACTATGCCCTGGCAGAGATACATGAAGCCTCCGCATTCGGCGTAGATGGGCCGCCCTGCCTCCGCCCAGCTTCGGATCGCCCGGCGCATGGAGCTATTGGCAGCAAGCTCGGCGGCGAAAAGCTCAGGATAACCGCCGCCGAGATAGAGACCACCGATCTGTTCAGGCAGGTCGGCGTCGCTCAGGGGGCTGAAAAAGACGAGTTCTGCGCCGCTGGCCCGCAGCAGATCGAGGTTGTCCTCATAATAAAAGCAGAAGGCCCGGTCCCGCGCCACTGCGATTCGCACCATTCTCCGGGCAGGCGGCTGCCCGTCATCCGCTGCTGCCTGCCCCTCTGCTGTCGCCCGGCCGGCCAGAACGAGGAGCCGGTCCAGATCGATGTGATCGCGCACGGTGCCTGCAAGTCGGTCCAGACTCTCCGGCGCCAGGGCCTCTGCCCCCATGTGCAGGCCGAGATGGCGGGAGGGCATGGCAAAGTCAAGCGAACCGGGCAGAAAGCCGATCACCTCGGCCCGGCAGTGTTCCTCGATCGCCTGCCGGACCAGGGCCAGATGGCGCGGGCTGCCGATGCGGTTGACAATGACCGCCTGCGGCGCCACCGCCGGCTCCAGGGTCTCGAACCCCTTGACCACCGCTGCCGCGCTCTCGGCCGCGGCGCGCACGTCGAGCACCAGCACGATCGGCACCCGCAACGCTCGCGCCAAGGCGGCGGAGGAGGAGGGGCCGCCGTCGAACATGCCCATCACCCCCTCGATCACGCCAATGGCTGCCCCATGCATGTGAGCGGCAAACGTCCGGCGGCTAAAGGACTCACCCGCCATCCACAGGTCGAGATTGCGGGAGATGCGTCCGCAGGCCAGCTGGTGCAGGGTCGGATCGATAAAATCCGGGCCGCATTTGAATGGCTGCACCGTCAGCCCTTTCGCTGCCAGGGCCGCCATCAGACCCAGGGTCACCGTGGTCTTGCCGCAGTTGCTCCGGGTGCCGGCCACCAGAAATGCGGGCTGCGACTCAGTGCCCACCGGCTGCCCCCTCTGATCTCCGATCAGGATAAAGCATGGCATGGATCTGCCGCACCCCATCCAGGATGCGCAGGGTGGGTCTGGAGACCAGCCGTTCATCGACCAGATACACCCGACCCTGCCGTACCGCGGCGAGCGCCTGAAAACCGGGCTCACTCATGATCGTCTCCCGGGTCACCGGGTTCATCCGCCCCTGTTGGGCGAGAAAGACATCGATCTCCCGCCCTTTGGCGAGAATGCGTTCCTTGCCGTACTCGGCGATATTGGTCTCCCGCACCTGGAAGGCGTCGGCCGCCACGTTCACCCCGCCCGCCTGCTCCAAAGCATACATGGCGATGCTCTGGGGGGCGAATGTTTTCATTTTCTTATGAATCGCCGCAAAGTAGACCCGCACCCGCTTTTCCGCCGGAATGGCGGCCACCCGCGCCGCCATTGCCGCCATGCCGCCCCGGAAATCGCTCACCATCTTCTCCGCCGCTGCTGCCCGGCCGGTGAGAAGCCCCAGGGCGCGCCAGTAGTCGGCGATCTCTTCCACCGTGTTGGGCTGAAGGGAGACAACGACAATGCCGCCGGCCCGCAGTTTGTCGATGAGCTGGGGATAGGCCCTCTCGATCATCGGCCGAATCAGGACGAGATCAGGCCGGGCCGCCAAAAATTTCTCCGGGTCCGCCTTGTAACTGAAACGCGGCTTATCGAGCAGCGCGGGCGGATAGTCATCACCCTCGCCAATACCGATCAACTCGTCAGCAAGTCCGAGGGCGGCGAGATTCTCGGTATGAGCTGGATACAGGGAGATGATCCGGCAAAAGGGCTGCGCCACCTCCACCTCTTGCCCGGCGCTGTCCCTGACAGTGGCGGCCTGCGCGGACAAAACCACCCCCAGCAACAGCACCGCACCAATCACCACCCGCACCACCTGTCTCATCCTCATCCCCTCACTCCCGGCTGCTGGCCCTGTCACACTCACTGCCAATACCGATACGACACCTGGCGAACATTATTGAAAGGATCGAGCCGCACCTCGCTGTCCACCCCGAACACCTCTTTGATGACAGCCGGCTGTATCACCCGCTCCGTGGCCCCGCTGCACAGCAGTCGGCCGTTTTTCAGGAAGAGGATCTCATCGCAGTAGGCCGCCGCCAGATTGAGGTTATGGATGACGGCGATGACGGTACGCCCCTCTTCCCGCACCAACTGCCGGGCCGCATTGAAAATCTCCAGGGTGTGCTGGACATCGAGATTGGAGGTGGCCTCGTCGAGCAGCAGCACCGGGGTGTTCTGGGCAAGCGCCCGGGCCGCCACCACCCGTTGTTTCTCCCCGCCGGACAGTTCGTTGACCGGCCGCTGCCGGAAGGCCTCGATGCCGATGATCGTCAGGGCATCGTCCACCAGGCGCCAGTCCTCTTTTGTTGGCCCGGCAAACCGACGGATATACGGGTGACGGCCCATCAGCACCACCTCCTCGACGCTGAAGGCGAAATTGATGGCAAACTCCTGCGGCACCAAGGCAATCTGCCGGGCCAACTCGCGGCGGGGGTAGTCGGTGACCAGCCGATCGCGATACAGAACCCGGCCGCTGGACGGGTACTTGCAGCCGGCCAGCAGGTCGAGCAGGGTCGTCTTGCCGCTGCCGTTCGGGCCGACCACCCCGTAAAAACGACCCGGGCTGATGGACAGGGAAAAATCGGTCAGCGCCGGCCGGTCGTCGTAGTCAAAACCGGCTCCGGCCAAGGTAAAAAGCACGTCGTCACTCATAACTGCCCCGCCGCTGCCTGCTGCGGAAGATGAGGCAGAAAAAGGGGCCGCCGATCAGGGCGGTCAGCACGCCGATCGGTACCTCGACCGGCAGCACCGCCCTGGTCACCGTATCGGCCATGAGCAGCAGAATGGCACCGGCGCAGAACGAAATCGGCAACAGTCGGCGATTGTCCGGCCCGACGAGAAAACGCATCAGGTGCGGGACAATGAGACCGACAAAGCCGATGATGCCGGAAACAGAGACGCAGACCGCGGTGACCAGCGAGGCGGCAACGAGCAGCACGGTCCGCACCCGGCTGCTTTCCACCCCCAGCGAAGTCGCGGCCCGGGCCCCGAGGCTCATGATGTTAAGGTCCCGGGCATAAAACAGGGCAACCAGCAAGCCGGGGACGACCGCAAGGGCGACGAAAAGGACATCGGTCCAGCTGCGGGCCGCGAAACTGCCCATCAGCCAGAAGATGATCACTCCGACCTGCTCGTCGGCCAGGTATTTCAGAAAACTGATGCCGGCGGCAAGAATCGCCCCGACGATGACACCGGAGAGAATCAGGGTGTTGGCCGACATCCGACCGTTGAAGGTGGAGAGCGCCAGCACGATAGCAAGCGTCGCCATGGCGCCGGCAAAGGCAAAGAGCGGCACCGACAACTGACCGAGCAGGCTCAGATTGGCGACCAGGGCCAGAGCCGCGCCAAAGGCCGCGCCGGCGGAAATCCCCAGTGTATAAGGGTCGGCCAGGGGGTTGAGCAGAATGCCCTGGTAGACGACCCCGCTCATGGCCAGCCCGGCCCCCACCAAGGCGGCGACGAGAATACGGGGCAGCCGCACCTCCATGACGACAAAGGGCGCCACCTGATCGACCCCGGCCGGGGGGACGGGATCACCGGTTATCCGCGCCAGCACGATCCGGACGATATCGAGCCAGTCGATCGCCACATATCCGAGTCCGGTGGAAAAGAGAATGGCGCAGACGCTGCCGCCGACAAGGAGCAGGAGCAAAAGCCAGAATCGTATGTCAGCCGCTTGCGCCATGGTTGATGCTCTCATAAAACTGAAAATTAACCACAGAGACCGCAGAGCACACAGAGGTAACTAATTATAATAAAAGATGTTTACTCTGTATTCTCTGTGCGCTCTGTGGTGAAAAAAGACTTTTTACGGGTTTGTCATGGTTGATGATTTCGTGAAAACTGAAAATTAACCACGGAGACCGCAGGGTGCACGGAGATAACTAATTGTATCTAAATATGTTTTCTCTGTGTCCTCGGTGCGCTCTGTGGTGAAAAAAGACTTTTTACGGGTTTGTCAAGCTTGGTGGTAGCCGCGTCAAAGATGGTATGGTAAAGGCCCTCGCGGGTTAAAATGTTCCGCATGGACCAGAGGCTCTTGAGGCTGACATAGGAATATTGGTCGGAATTGCTGGTGATATTAAG
>JBMONO010000010.1:0-2544 GCA_049323655.1 Thermodesulfobacteriota bacterium
CGTAAAAAGTCTTTTTTCACCACAGAGCGCACGGAGGGCACTGAGAAAAAATCTTTAATTACAATCAGTTATCTCTGTGTGCTCTGCGGCCTCTGTGGTTAATTTTCACTTTTTACGAAATCATCAACCGTTGACAAACCCGTAAAAAGTCTTTTTTCACCACAGAGCGCACAGAGAACGCAGAGAAAAAATCTTTAATTATAATTAGTTATCTCTGTGCGCTCTGCGGTCTCTGTGGTTAATTTCCAGTTTTTACGATTCCATCAACCGTTTGGCACTCCAGAAAGATGCGCGCCGTGCAGCGGGCGCAGATCTCGCGGTCGAGTCTGCCGAAGATGTCGGCAATCGCCTCCGCTTTCTTTTCGTAGATGTTTTCCACCCCGATTTTCAGCAGTTCGTCGGCCAGCCGGAAATGGTCACAGACCCCTTCGTTGATGTGATAGATATAGAGACGGCCGCCGGCCGCTTTCCTCTCCTCGGCCAGGCGGACGAGAAATTCCGCGCCGGCCATGTCGATGAGGTTGATGCCGCTGGCGACCAGCAGCAGATGCTTCTGGCCGGGATTGTCGCGCAGCAGGGCGTTGAGGGTTTCCCGCACGTGGTTGACCGCGCCGAAGTAGAGGGAGTGGTCGATGCGGATGATTTTCAGCTGCGGGCATTCCGGCAGGCTCGGGTCGCTGACAAAAGGGCGGCCGGCGCGGCGGGGATCGGGGACCCGGATGCGCAGCCGGGGATGGGAGGTGCGTTTGAGGTAGAGCACCATGGAGAGCATGACGCCAAGGAAAATGGCGAATTCCAGATCGAGAAAGAGGGTGGAAAAAAAAGTCGTGCCCATGACCAGGCTTTCATAGAGACTGGCCCGCAGGATTTTTTTGATGTGGTGGAAGTCGATGAGCCCCCAGGCGACGAGAAAGAGGATGCCGGCCATCGCCGCGTTTGGCAGGTAGCGGGCGAGCGGGGCGACGAGGACGACGACAACCATCAGCAAGCCACCGGCAAAGACAGCGGCCAGCGGCGTTTTCGCCCCGGCCTGATAGTTGAGACCACTGCGGTTGAAGGAACCGGTGGCGACATAACCGGAAAAGAAACTGCCGACGATGTTGGACAGGCCCTGGCCAATGAATTCCTGGTTGGCATCGAGATCCTGGCCGGCTTTGTCAGCCAGAGAACGGGCGATGGAGATGGCCTCGGTCAGGGCAAACAAAGTGGTGGCGAGCGCGGCCGGGGCGAGCATCTTGATGGTGTCAAGGGTCAGGTGCGGAGCGGAGAGCGGCGGCAGCGAGGAGGGCAGGGCGCCGACCACGGCGATGCGCGCCACGTCCGCACCGACAAAACGGGAGAGCAGCACGGCAACAAGGCTGCCCCCCAGCATGGAGACGATCATGTAGGGAAACTGCGGCCGCCATGCGCGGATCATGAGGCCGAGAAGCATGGTCAGCAGTCCGACCGCGGCGGCGTATGGGTTGATGTCCTGCCAGCTTGTCACGACCGCGACAATCGTATCGAGGAAATTGCCGCCCCGGGGCAGGGCCAGGCCGAAAAAATGTTTGAGCTGGCTGGCGCCGATGAGGATGGCGGCGCCGGCGGTGAAGCCGACCACCACCGAATGGGAGATGAAATTGACCAGGGTGCCGAAGCGGACCAGGCCCATGCTGAGCTGGATTATGCCGACCAGGAAGGTGAGGGTGAGCGCCAGCCGGACATACTCGACGCTGCCCGGGGTGGCGTGTTCGCTCAGCACCGAGAAGATGACGATGGAGGCGGCGGTGGTCGGCCCCGACACCAGCAGCCAGGAGGAGCCGAACAGGGCGGCGACGATGGCCGGAATCATGCCGGCATACAGACCGTATTCCGCCGGCATGCCGGCGATGGTGGCAAAGGCGACGCCCTGGGGCAGGGCGACGATGGCGCCGGTCAGTCCGGCAATGAGATCGCTGCGCAGGGTCGCGGCGCTGACCCGCGGCCACCAATGCAGAAAGGGAAACACCGCTGCCGTCCGCCTGGACTCGTTCATGCCGACTCCTCCTTTTTCTCATGATTTTATGGGGGATTGCCGACAAAGACAACATGAAATTCCTTTTATCAGCCATGATTGCTTTTACGGGCCTGCCCGGTAGAGATCACGGGGAAGGCCGGGAACATGGATCGTTCCGGTGGCGTGTCGCTGCCGGCTTTCATGAAAATCGTCGCTTCCTTTTTTTCTGACATTTTCCTTGTCATTTCGACTGCCTCAAGATACCATTTTTATTATGAAAGAAAGCCAAACCTGTCGAGAGGCAGGGACGGAAAGCCACGGGGCTCCATGCTGAGACGCCGACAGGCTCTTGCCACAGTCAGCCGGGTTGCCAAAGAAAGAGGCGGCCCGGCTTTTTTGTCGCCCTGGCGTCGCGCCGGCCCTGCCATGTGAAAAGGAGGAACGCGATGAAACGCCCCAACCCGGCAACGATTCTGCTCATTATCCTCTCCTGGACCGGCGGCGCCGCCTGGTCGGAAATCACCGGCGCGGCCGCGCCCAGGCCGGCCACCCCCACCGCCAGGGGCAGA
>JBMONO010000010.1:2554-19411 GCA_049323655.1 Thermodesulfobacteriota bacterium
CAGAACAAGGTGGAGGAGGCTCATTATGTCGGCATGGAAAAATGCGTCGAATGCCATCCCGAGCATGTCAAAAGCTATTCCGACTGGAAATATTCGCGTAATTTCCGCATTCTCGAGATGCGGGGCAAGGAACATGACCCGCAATGCCTGCCCTGCCACACCACCGGTTACAATCAACCGGGCGGCTTTGTCAGCGTCGAGAAAACGCCGCACATGAAGAATGTCCAGTGCGAGGCCTGTCACGGCCCGGCAAGCCTGCACGTCAACGCGCCCACGGTCGAGGCCCATCTCGCTACCCTGAGCATCCCGGTCAATGTCTGCACCACCTGTCACCGCCAGCATCAGCACATGGGGTATTGAGGCGTGGAACGGGTCGGCCTGTTCTTCGATAAACTCCGTGCCGTGACTGGGGCGACAAGTCTGGCGGTCCGGGTCATCCTCGGGGTCAGCGCCATTCTCGTTGTCATTATCGGCCTGGCAACCTGGGTTGACCTGCGCAAGCGGACCAGCTTCCATCTCCAGCGCTACGAGGAACAGGCCTTTGAAATCAGCGACACGGTGATGAAGAGCATCGAGTATCCGATGCTCGACGGCGAGATGGAAGATGTCAACGCCATCCTCCAGCGGGTCAATACCCTGAAGGATGTGCTGATCGTCAATCTCTGCGACACCGGCCAGATCATCAGATACAGCGGCGAACCGGCCGGCATCGGCGCCATTGACCCGTTCGCGGTCACCGGCAGGGCCTTGCAGACCGGACTGCTTGCCAGGGAGCTCTCGACGGACGGCGAGGCGAAGATGCTGCTCCATGCCATGCCTATTGCCAACGAGAAAAACTGCCATAAATGCCATGGCGACAAGAAGAAACTGCTCGGGGTGCTGACCGTCGGCATCAACTGGGTGCCGGTCGAGGAGCGGATCGCGCAGCTCATGGACTGGCAGATCATGCTGACCGTGATCTCCGTCGCCCTGGTCGGTTTTTTCCTGACCCTTTTTCTCTCCCGCTACATCACCGGTCCTCTCGCGGTCCTGACCAGGCTGGCCGACGAGATCAGCCGGGGCAATCCCGGCTTCGAGTTCGGCCGCACGGTCAGGTGCTGGGAAATCGAACACTGCGACAAAGAGTGCTGCCCGGCCCACGGCAACAGCGACATCATGTGCTGGTATGTGGACAAGACCCTTTGCAAGGCCCAGCCCTCCGGCCAGTTTCCCCACAAGCTCGATGAATGCCGGAAATGCCGGGTGTACCGGACCCATGTCGGTGATGAGATGGTGCAGCTCGCCGACTCCTTCAAGCACATGCTCTACCGTTTGAAGGGATCGCAGGAGGATCTGCGCCAGTCGGAGAAAAAATACCGGCGCCTGTTCAACGCCGATCCCAACCCGATCTTCATCCTCGACCGGCAGAGTCTGGCGATCCTCGATGCCAACGCCCGGGCCGAGGCCCACTACGGCTACGGCCGCGAGGAACTCTTGCGGATGTCCTTTGCCGATCTCGGTTATCCGGATGACGCCCTGGAAATCGCCGCCGCCTTCCGGAACAAGACCGATCAGGCCTCCATCCTCTTTGCCAAGAAACAGCACCACCGTAAGGATGGCGCCCTGTTCTACGCCAACATCCATGTCTGCGAGGCCGAGTACCTGGGCCGTGACGCCCTGATCGCCACCACCACCGACATCACCAAAAGCGTCCAGAAGGAGGCGCAACTGGTGCAGGCGAGCAAGCTCGCCACCCTGGGTGAGATGGCGGCCGGCATTGCCCATGAATTGAACCAGCCGCTTAATGTGATCAGGATCGGCAGCGATTTTTTGAACGAGATGGCCGGCAGCGGCAAAAACCTGGCGGAACAGGATCTCAGGGAGGTCTGCGGCGAGATCAGCGGCCAGGTGGAACGGGCCGCCGCCATCATCGGCCACATGCGCGATTTTGCCCGGATCGCCGATGTCGAGGCCCAGGAGATGGACCTCAACAAACCGATCCGCGATGTCTTTAAAATGCTCGGCCAGCAGTTGCGGCTGCGGGAGATCGCCTGGCGGCTTGATCTGCAGGAGGATCTGCCGCCTATCATGGGCGATGGCAACCGGCTGGAACAGGTGCTGATCAATCTGGTGACCAACGCCCGGGATGCGCTTGAGCAGAATCCGGCCGGCGCCGAACGACTGCTTGACATTCGTTCCTGCACCGATCAGGGTGAGGTGGTGGTCCGCGTCAGCGACACCGGCCCCGGCATTGCCGAAAATGTGATCGACCGGATTTTCGAGCCCTTTTTCACCACCAAGGAGGTGGGCAAGGGCACCGGGCTGGGGCTCTCCATCAGTCACGCCATTGTCGAAGATTACAAGGGCGCCCTGACGGTGACGAGCACGCCGGGGAGCGGCACCACCTTTGAGTTGCGGTTCCCTATTGCACCCCAAAAATGATGACGGAAAATACTGATACAGTCGGAAAAGGTCTTTTATTCCACAGAGCGCACAGAGAGAGTCGAGAAAACTTTTTAAAATTACGAATAGTTATCTCTTGGGGCTCTGTGGTCTCCGCGGTTGATTTTCTGTTTTTACGAGACCATCAATAGTGATGAGGACGATATGACGAAACTTTTGCTTATCGATGACGAGGAACCGATCAGGAAGGTGCTGGGGCTTTACCTGCGCAGCCGGGAATACGAGGTGTTCACCGCGGCGGACGGCAACGAGGGCATTGAGGTCTTCCAGCGGGAGCGGCCGGCCATAGTCCTGACCGACATCAAGATGCCGGGGATGGACGGCATCGAGGTGCTGCAACGGATCAAGAAGCTCGCCCCGGAAACCCAGGTCATCGTCATTACCGGTCACGGCGACATGGCCCTGGCCATTCAGGCTCTGCAGCTTGAGGCCTCCGATTTCATCACCAAGCCGGTGGACAACAAGGCGCTGCTCGTCTCCCTGCGGCGGGCAGAGGAACGGTTGGAAACCCAGGAGGTCCTCAAGGCGACCCACGAATACATGAAACGGGCGGAAAAGCTGATCGCCATCAGCGATATTTCCGCCAAGATCGCCCATGAAATCCGCACCCCGCTGACGCTGATCGGCGGTTTTGCCGACCGGCTGCGCAAAAAGGCCTCCCTGCGCGCGCCCGAGGAAAAATACGCCGGGGTCATCGTCGACGAGGTCGCTCGCCTGGAAAACTTCATCAACGACATCCTCCTCTTTACCGGCGAGATCGTCCTCGACAAGAAGGAGCTGCACGTCAACAAGCTGATTGCCGATGTCGTGCTGCTCTTTGAAAAGGAGATGGAAGAGCAGGGCATCACGGTGCATACCCTCTTCGACGAAAGGGTGCCGGTCATCATGCAGGACAAAAAGAGCCTCGAAGAGGTCTTTATCAATCTCATCGTCAATGCCTGCCATGCCATGAAGGGCGGCGGCGAGCTGACCCTGCGCACCGAGCATTTACCGGCGGAAACCGGAGGCGTCATCAGGATAACGGTCACTGATACCGGCGAGGGCATTCCCGAGACGATCATCAACAAGGTCTTTGATCCCTTTTTCACCACCAAGACGGTGGGCAGCGGCCTCGGGCTGACCGTGGTCAAAGAGATCCTACGCCGCCACAACGGCACGATCCACATTGCCAGCACAGTGAAAAAAGGCACCACCGTCACCATCGAGATCGGGGTGTGAGGATGGCAGGGATGGCGGGTGCGACGGTTTTGGCTGGTTCATGCGTATCATCCCACGCTCTCTGTCTGGCTCTTTTTACTTGACGCAAACATCTCTTTGCAGCATGCTGGGGCGATGGATCTATGCGAAAGTTAAGTTTCTTGTCTGGAGGTCGGCATGGTGCCTCTGCTCAACGACAAATTGGCCGTTCTCATCGATGCCGACAATGCACCGGTATCAATCATTCACGAGTTGCTTGTCGAAGTTTCCCGCTACGGGACAGCGGGCGTAAAACGCGCATATGGCGACTGGACCACGACAAATCTCAAGGGTTGGAAGGAAGTGCTTCATTAAGATGGCGATCCAACCCGTGCAGCAATTCAGGTACACCATCGGAAAGAATTCCACGGAATCATCGCTTATCATAGATGCCATGGACTTGCTTCATTCGGGCAGTCTTAACGGCTTCTGTCTCGTTTCGTCAGATAGTGATTTCACTCGCCTTGCTACGCGCATAAGGGAGGCAGGCTGCTTGTGTATGGATTCGGAGAAAAGAAAACCCCTCAGCCATTCGTAGCCGCTTGCGATAAATTCATCTATACGGAGATTCTTAAGCCTCAGCAGCTACCGATCTCCCCCGATGAACAAGTGCTCGAACCAGCTATTAAACCGATGATTTGTGCCGCAATAACGGCGACTGCAAAAGACAACGGCTGGGCCGCCCTGTCTGCGGTCGGCTCCATGGTCCTCAAGAACAATCCCTCCTTTGATCCTCGTAATTATGGTTGTCAGAAGTTGGGAGAACTTGTGCGGAAATAACCATACCTCAAGGTCAAGGAAGTCTCCGTTGGTGGTGGCTCTGCCAACGTTCTCTATGTGCGTCTTGTGGCCTGACCCATCGGCAAACCGGACCACTTGCGAGCTGGACCTGCGGGCTCTCTCGGCGTTTCGTCCCCGGTGTTCCCCTCAATATTTTCAAGGGGCGATAAAAACATCATTTGCCGGGGCGAAATGTCCCTTGGGTTGATTATTAGCGAGGAAAGTATGGAATTTTTTGAATTCGCCGATGTGACGACCACGCCGGAAGAGATCGTGGTCAGACTTTCCCCGGACGCGCTGCCGGGTTTCTGTGACGCCATCGAGGCCGTGGAGGAGGAAGGCGAAGCGGACCTTGTCATCTATTTCCTGCACTGGGGCCGCTTTCACATCCGCCGGGAACTGGTGATGGGCGGGGTACGCTTCTCCGTGCCCGACTGTCCCAATGCCCTGGCCTGGACGGTGACTACCGGCTATCCGCCCTGCCCGGAGAAGATCGTTGTGCATGCCACCATCAACCGGACCGGCCACAATGACGAGTTTCTGGCCGCGATCGGCGCACTGCTGACCTCCTTGAAGGCTGGTCTTGAAGAGAAGCTGGCCTGCCGGGCCGCGGCGATCACTCCCCGTGCTCTTCAGATTCGTGACTGGCGCCGTTGATTTTCTGGCTTCACGTCTCCCCCGGCCGTGACGTGATTCACGCCAGACGGTCCCGCGGATTTTCGCCGATCATTTCGGCAAGCAGTGGCTCGACCTGGGCGGCAAAGCCGCTGCCCGCCTCTTCGTAGAGGTTGAAGGCGACCTGTGCCCCCGCTGCCTCCAACTCGGCGGCATCATCGGGGAACAGGGCGAGGGCGGCGATATAGCCGGTAAAATCCTTGTCGCGGATCTGTTTCAGGGCATGCATGTTGGCGTTGTGTTCCGGCATGGCCAGCAGCACCATGCGCAGATTGTCATGCCGGGCCCGGTGCCAGAAGTCCGGATCAGTGGCATCGCCATGCACGACCCGGCGTCCCTTGTTTCGGTGTTCCAGCACCTTGTTGGTATTGTTTTCAACGCCAATCGCCACCTTGCCGAAATCGCCGGTGAGGAAATCGTAGGCGCCGGTGCCGACGCGGCCCATGCCGAAAATCGCCACTACCGCCTCGCCCATATCGATGGGCTGTTCCTCCGGATGCCGTTGTTTTCGTTCAAATCTTTGCAGGCGTGACTGCAACAGATCAAAGAGACGATGGGATGCCTGATTAAGAGGAGCAGCCACCACAAAGGAAATGGAAAGGGCGATGGCGATGACGAGCATCCATGACGAATCCATCCAGCCATTGGTCACCCCCACCGCTCCGACAATCAGACCGAATTCGCTGTAGTTGGCCAGGCTCAGAGCGGCGAGCAAAGATGACCTGGCCCGCAGGCGTAACGCGGTAAGCAGCAGGAAAAAGAAAGCAACTTTGAGGGGGATGAGCAGCACGAGGAGCAGGGCCAGGGCGACATCCCGCCAACCCGGCAAGCCGGCAAGGCCGATCTGGACAAAAAAACCGACGAGAAACAGCTCTTTGAGACTGAAGAGGTTGTCGGCGATTTCCGAGGCCCGTTTGTTGCCGGCCAGCAGCATCCCCAGGGCCAGGGCGCCGAGGTCCGGTTTGAGGCCGACCATTTCGAAGGAGGCGACGCCCAGGGCCAGGGCGGCGAAAAGTCCGAACATCGGCAGCAGTTCGCCATGGCCGCAGCGATTGAGAATGGTATAGATTGCCGGCCGCAGCAGCACCAGCAGGACAAGCATCGGCACGGCCCAGAGCGAAGGCAGTTTGCCGGTTGAGGCGGTAAGAAACAAAACCGCGAAGATGTCCTGCATGATCAGGATGCCGATGGCGGTGCGTCCATGCAGGGAAAGCATTTCTCCCTTTTCTTCGAGAATTTTGACGGCAAAGACGGTGCTGGAAAAACTGAGGGCAAAGGCGATGAGCAGGGCGCGCTGTGAGTCGATATCGGCAAAGGCCTGCAAACCCAGTGACGACAGGAGGAGAAAGGTGAGCGCAAAGAGCAGAACGGTGATAATTGCATGGGCGCTGGCCCCGGCCCAGACTTCGGGCCGGGTCAGGTTTTTTATTTTCAGTTTCAGGCCGATGGTAAAGAGCAGCAGGGTCACGCCCAGGTCGGCGACAATGGAGATGGTGGGATCAGCCTTGATGCCGAAGGCGTAAAAGAGGAATCCGGCCCCCAAAAAACCGAGCAGAGGCGGCAGGCCGACCTGGCGCGCCAGAAAGCCCAGGAGGAAAGCGGTGGACAAGGTCAACGGGTAAGCGTCGATAACGCATTGATCTGTCATGATGTTTTCCAGTATTTTTTGTGTGGAAATGCGTGTTCAACTGAAAGGGCCTTATCTTTCAACCAGGGCATCGACAAATCCCTGTGCGTCATCCGCCAGTTCCCGCACCAGGCTCTCCGGAACGGTCGCGCCCTGGGCCAGGCTGATGGCGCGCATGATGAGTCCCGCCTCCTGGGGATTCAGGAGCCCCCGCGGCACCGCTTCGCCGAAGATCCACACCCCCGCCTCCTGGACGCTGACGGGTTTTTCCGCGCCGGCCCGATCCGCCGCGGCGGCCAGCAGGGAAGAAAGGAGAAGCTCCAGGGCGCTGCCGGTCAGCTGCTGGTCCAGCAGCACCCGGGCTGCCTGTAGTTTTTCCGTGGCCAGCACTGCAAGCCGCGATGGCTGCGGCGCTCTTTCCTCCGGCGGCGCCTCGAAGTAGATGTGGCTGTCACCAGCCACCGGAGAAGCGGCGCCGAGCCGCTGCAAGCCTTTCAGGGTGAGATGATCGATCAGGGCCACCGGCACTTTTTCCGATAAACGAAGGGCGAGCTGATCCGCTTCGCCATCCACCCGGTCAAGCACGACCAGCAGGCCGCCTTTCGCTCCGATAATCCGTTCGATGCGCGGGCCAAGGGCCTGCTGTAATTCCTCGATACAGAAGGTGAGGGCATCTTCCACGGCGGTATCGGGCGCACCTTGGACGCCACCTGTTGCCGGAGCCGCCGCCGGGGCAATCTCCTTCTCCTCCCCGCCCTCGCCAACCGGCGGCAGAGAGGCAGCCGGTTCCCGGCCGGTCAGATCGTCGATCAGTGTTTCCAGCAGTTTTTTCGAAACCCCGACCACATCCTCGCTGGCGTCCTCGGCAATGACATTGTCAAAAAGCTGCTGCTTGTTCTGCACCAAAGACAGCACCTGTTCCTCGTATGAATCGGCCGCCACCATGGTGATGATCTGGACGGTCCGCGTCTGGCCGAGACGGTGGACCCGGGCATTGCGCTGTTCCAGCACCGCCGGATTCCAGGGGACATCGAGATTGATCAGCACCGAGGCGCTTTGCAGGTTGAGCCCCACGCCGCCGGCATCGGTGGAGATAAAGACCTGCACGGCCTCATCCTCGCGGAAGCGGTCCATCAGATCGCCGCGTTTGGCGCTGGGCACCCCGCCGTGCAGCCGCACCGAGCCAATGCCCATTTTGCGCAACCGCATTTCCACCATCTTCGTCATCTGTTCCCATTGGGAAAAGACCACGGCCTTCAGCCCCGACTGGTTGCACAGCTCGTCCAGCAGGTTTTCCAGCTCGTCAAGTTTCGGGGAGCCCTCGGTTTTTTTGTCCACCAGCCCGGCGGCATTGCAGGCCATGCGGGCCTGTTGCAGGGCCGCCATCAGGCGATTCTGTTCGGTCGGCGTCAGCGGACGGTTTTTGGCGATGGTGGCGAGTTTGCCGGCATTGCTCATGGCCGCGTCATGCAACTCGACCTGCTTGGGGCTCATGGCCACATCAAGGCGCTGGACAATGCGGTCCGGCAGCTGGTCCCGCACCAGCCGCCGGTCGCGGCGCAGCATGACCGGCGCAAGCCGTTTCCGCAACACCGACAGGTTGCGGTAACCCAGCACCTTGCCCCGTTCGTCGGTGACATGAAAATCAATCATGTAGCGCCACAGGGGGCCGAGGATCTTCGGATCCACCACCTGCATCAGGCTGTAGAGATCTTCCAGTCGGTTTTCCAGGGGGGTGCCGGACAGGACAAAGGCGTACCGGCTGGGGATCAGTTTGACCGCGGCGGCAATCTTGGTCCGCCAGTTTTTGATGCGCTGCGCCTCGTCCATGATAATCAGATCGGGCCGCAGGGTGTCGCTGATCACCGAAAGATCGCGCAACACAAGCTCATAGTTGATGATGAAAAAGGAGTCATCCCGCCGGTAGTGGGCGGATCGTTCCGGCGGGGGCCCCTGAACGATGCGGCTGTCCAGGCCGGTGAATTTCTTGATTTCCCTGGCCCACTGCTGTTTGAGCGACGCCGGACAGATGATGAGGATTTTTTTCACCCCCTCATGTTCCCTGAGCCAGGCCGCCGCGGCAATCGCCTGCAGGGTCTTGCCGAGACCCATGTCGTCGGCCAGCAGCGCCCTGCCGGTGCCGGCAAGAAACGAGACGCCTTCAACCTGATATTTGTACAGGCGGGCGGTGATGCCGGGCAGACGGCCGCCGCTGCCTGTCACCTGCGCGCGAATCCGGGCCGCGCGGAGCTGGTGGGCTGCTGCCGCGGCCAGATGCCGGGCAAAATCCGCGGCATCCTCGCCGAGATGGATGTCGCTCCTCTCATCGACAATCTCCGCAAAGCGGAAAAAATCATCCGGCAACCGGCCAGTGAAAAAACCGGCGGCATCGAAAAAATCATCAAGCAGCGCACGCAGCTCATCGTTCAGCGTGCGGCTGCGATGCAGACGAAGTTTCGGCGCGCCCTCCACATCCCAGGCGAGATAGACATAGGAGAAGGGAGCGGGCTGCCCGTGGAACTGTTCATAATCCGGGTGCTTTCTGATCTTGTGCAGCACCGCCTCGACATGCTTGCAGGTACCGAGCTGGTTGTTGGCAAAATCCGGGCAGGTGCAGTAGTTGGCGCGTCGGTGCAGGCTGCGGATCGTCACCCGGTACGTACGGGGAAAGTGGCTGGCGGTGCTCAGCGATGAGGCGCGCCAACTGCCGAACCAAGGCTCGCCGCTCATCGATTCCACCCGCACCTCCGCGATACCCCGTTTCTTGCGCTCTTTGATGGCGCTGTCCGTGGCGGTGAGCAGCTGGTCGGTTGTGTCCCGCTGATCGGCATAGGCGAAAAGGGCGGCAACCTGATGCCGGCACGCCGTCTCTTTGTCCTTGTTGCAGTCGCAGGCAAAGACAAGAGCGCCGTCATCGGAGAGCCTGATCGTTACATTGACCGGGATCTCCGAATGGTCATCCTCCACCGTGGCCCAGAGCATTTCCCGGTCCTGGTCGATCGCCATCACCCGATGTTCCTTGAACGCGGCAAGGCCCTGATTGATGATCTGGTCATCGGCGATTTTTTGCAGATCGTCGCGGTCAAAGAAATAGGGATCATCGTTGGGCGCAACGGTTGAATAGGGCATACGCTTTTTCCTGATAATGATCGTTATCGGTGAGGCCGAGGAGCAGGCGGTTTTCTCTTGAGCTTGCGCAAAAAACGCAAAAATAAATCACTTGCCGCGATTCGGCAAGAAGTTCCGGACATGAATCAGGATTGACTTTTTTTATCGAGGATCGGTATGATTTTATCATACCATTTCGGGGGGGGAATTATGCAAACAGATAAGGCCGAAAGAATTACGATTACGTTGCCGTCTGAAATGCTTGCGACAATCAAAAAAAAATTCAGTCAGGGGCCTATGGTTCCACCAGCGAACTTGTTCGAGAGGCTATGTATTGTGGCAAAAAAGAGAAGATGAGCATCAGGCAAGACTTTCTCTGATTCGTAAACGCCTGACAAGCTCGGCGCAAAGCGGTAATCCAGTCCCGTTACAGGACGCTTTTCGCGCAATTGAACGGTTACACCAGCAGCGCATGCAGATGAAATCTAATGAAAAAATATGATGTTCATTTGATGCCGGCTGCGATCACGGACCTTGAGAATATCTATCGCTATATATCAGACAGAAGCGGTTTTCCCGAAAGAGCATGGGCGTACATCGGGAAACTTCGGCAAAAGTGCCTTGAACTGGAAATATCACCCCTTCGCGGGCAGCAGCGAAATGATCTGATGGAGAATGTGCCGGTTCTCTCCATCGATAAAAAAGCTGTTGCTGCTTTTGTTGCGGATGAATAAAAACAGGCGGTCATCATTCTCAACATCTTCCATGGTGGCAGAGATTATGAGACGTTGATGGTGTCCACATTTCCGCTGCTGCCACACGAAAAATAGGATTTTATTAACGGGTGACCCAATTCGCATCGAATTCTTGAAATGGGATTGGGTTCCCTTGTTTTCGATGTCGGGAGTGAGCTGCCTTGGTCAGCGTTTCGGCGGCGGCCACGACTTCGGCATTCTCCCGCAATGGATACCCGTCTGCACCGGGGCGATCACCAAGATGCGCACCAGCTCCAGGTCGTGTATGGCGACCCAGAAACCCCTGATGAAGGATATAGAGAAAACATATTTAATTACAATTATTTAGCTCTGTGTGTTCTTCGGTCTCTGTGGTTGATTTTCAGTTTTTCCGAGACCATCCTCTTTTTTTTGTCTTTCACTCACCTTGCAGGGTGGCCGGTGTGATGGTCCGCGAGCCGAAGCGCTGGTTGATCAGGTCCAGGGCTTTGTTCAGTTGCCGCCTTTCCCCCTGTCCGTTGCCACCGAACAGATCGAGCTGGACCGGCGAATCGTCGCCGGTCAGGTTTGAGACGGTAATGCCGACCAGTCGCATCGGTCTGTTGCCGGCCAGGGTGGCCGGCAACAGGGCAAGGGCAGCCCGGTAAAGCGCCCGGCCATCATTGACCGGTTGCGCCAGGGTGATGCTGCGGCTTGCCGTGGTGAAATCGTGATACTTGATTTTCAGGGTGACGGTGCGGCCGGCGCATCTCTCGCGGCGCAGCCGTTCCCCCACCTTGGTTGCGAGCCCCAACAGCTCCCGTTTGATCGCCGCGAGGTTGGTGATGTCGTGGGCAAAGGTCTCCTCGTTGCCGATGGATTTGATCGCGTCCGTCGTCTCCACCGGCCGGTCGTCGATACCGCGGGCGTGGAAGTACATGGCCCGCCCCTGTTTGCCGAATTTTTTCTCCAGAAAGTCGAGGGAGAGGCGTGTGAGAGCGCCGATGGTCCGCACCCCGAGCTGTTCGAGCAGCGGCACCGTTTTTCTGCCCACCCCCCACAGCCGGCCGATGGCGAGCGGGGCGAGAAAGCGCTCCTCCTCGCCATGGCGGACAATGGTGAGGCCGTCCGGCTTGTTGCAGTCCGAGGCGATTTTGGCGACCAGTTTGCAGCCCGCGACCCCGGCCGAGACGGTGAGTCCGGTTTCCTCCCGGACCCGGCGCCGGATCACTGCGGCGATCTGTTCCGGCGGGCCGAACAGGCGGTCGCAGCCGCTGACATCGAGAAAGGCCTCGTCCACCGAGAGTTGTTCCACCAAGGGAGAGTAGTCGGCGAAGATCGCCATGATCCTCTCCGACACCTCCCGGTAGCGCTTCATGCGCACCGGCAGAAAGACGCCGTCCGGGCAGCGCTTGCGGGCAATGGCCATGGCCAGGGCCGAGTGGACGCCATACACCCGCGCCTCATAGGAGGCGGCGCAGACCACGCCGCGCTCGGCGTCGCCGCCGACGATGACCGGCCTGCCCTTCAGCTCTGGTCGGTCCATAATTTCGACCGAGGCGTAAAAGGCGTCCATATCGAGGTGAATGATGTGGCGCTGCATGGCAAGCTCCTTTATTCAAACCTGCCTGACTTCCGGACGTTTCCTGGTTGTTCGATGTCGCTTAGTGGCCCCAGCGGTGGCAATGGCTGCAACGGTAATTCGGCAGACGGTGGTGCAGGTTGTTGCTGCGGGGACTGCCGGTCACCGTGCTGGCTGGATGGCAATTCAGGCAGATCCGTTCCACGGTCATCAGGTATTCGCTTCCGTCGGCAGTTGACTCGATGGCATGGCAGGACAGGCATTCATAGGTCGAGTTGCCGGTGTCGTAGGGAACGATGCTCGCTGCCGGAATTGGTTGCCCGACTAACAGGTGGTGTTTATCGGGGTTCTCGTACTGGAGACGGGGAAAGCGAACAAGATCACCGTGACAGGCGAGGCAATCGACCTCGTCGTTGTCTCCCATACCGCCCCCCATCCCACCATCACTCCAGGAGCCGGAGGACGATCCACCACTCCAGGTGCCTCCTGATGAGCCCCAAGCGCCGGCATCAGTGGCGCTACAAAACACGATTGCTGAAAAGAGAATAACAGGCATCGTTGCCAGCAGCATTTTTTTCTTCATTTTATTTATGTCTCCCTGGTTATGGTGCATAACTTCTCTGCTGTGCGCGCTTCGCGGTCGGTTTCCGCACGTGAAGCTGGCTCACTGGAGAAATGTCGCGATCTCCGCCTTTTTCCGCAACTCTTTTATATGTTCTAAACGCATTTTGTTAGTGTACTTTTCCTGGAGGAATTTTCTGATGAAATCTTCCGTCTGCTCGACCGGGACATAGCCGGCGGCTTCTCTACTGATGACCTGAATGATATGGTAGCCGAATTTCGTGGCAAAGACCTCGCTTGTCGAGCCTGGTTCCATGCGGAAGGCGATCTCGTCAAACTCCGGAGGCATGAATCCTTTTTCGATGAAGCCGAGGCTCCCGCCCTGTTCTTTCGACATGCGGCAATCGGAGTGCTGGTTTGCTAACGTGGCAAAATCCTCACCTGCGCGGATTTTGCCGGCGATCTCCGTGATTTTTTTGCGGGCCGCATCTTTTTCAGGCTGTGGCGCGGCATCTGTGACCTGTACGAGAATATGCCGTACATCCACCCGTTCTTTTTTCCTGAATCCTTCCTTGTTCTGCTCGTAAAAGGCAAGAATTTCTTCCCGCGGCGGAGAAACGTGCAGGACGCCCTGTTTTTCCAGATAGGCGGAAAGCAGTATTTTCCTCTCCAGCGATGCGAGCAGGTCGTTTTCCGTCATCCGGCGCATGTCGAGATAGCGGTTGAAGCTCTCCGGTGTTTCATGTTGTTTTTTCAGGGCGTCGAGCTCCTCCATGGCCTTTTTTGGGGCATCCGCCGTATCCTGGTCACGGATGGCCTGGGAGAGGAGCTCGTTGTCGATGAGTCGATCGAGGGCCTGGCTGCGCAGTGTTTTCATCAGTTCCGGCGACGCGTTTTTCATGCCGAATTTCGCGTACTTTTCCAGGTCCTTGTTTACTTCCCGGCGCAGCATGTCTTCGCGGATCGGCTGGCCGTTTATGGTGGCGACGATGGTATCGCTTTGCGGCTCCGGGGTGGCGCTGGCGCGACAGCAGTCAGCGGAACCAAGCAGAACGGCGAGCAGGAAAGCACCCAGCAGAGCAAGCGGGGTTCTGGTTTTTTGAATGTGCATGGGGAGTTATCTCACTTTTGTCCGCCATGCCGAACACTCTTTCCGGTTTGCGGAGAGTTGAAAGAGGTTGGCGTGGACACTATTGTTGTGTCAGTCGTTTTCCCTGTCAATGATGATCGTTGCCGTGCCGCCGGGTTTGCCGATCGGTTGAAAAACGACATCATAGGTCGTGCCGTGCGCATCGAGCATGAACGTCACTTCTTCCGTCTCCTGCCGTTTGAAGTGCACCATTTCCGACAGATCGGACCGCCGGGAACCTGACTCCAGGACAATCATGTTCACCCCACGCAGCGAGCTGTTGCGGATCGTGATCTGAAACATCTCCTCGGTAAGCGTGACGATGGTGGCCCGGTTGTTCCCTTTTTTTTGTGCGGTCAGTTCAAGCACCAGGTAAGGGTCATCCTGGTCGGGAGGGCTCAGGGCGGCCGCCGCGTCAACCAGGCCGAATCCGAAAATCGGATCGTGGCCGGCCGCGCCCAGGTCCCGAGCGCTGTTTTGGAGCTGGTGGCGCACATCGATATTGTTGATGACGCCGTCGCCGTTCACGTCAGCCAGGCCCGCCGAAAGAAGCAGGGCGGCGACGCCTGCAACGTGGGGGGCGGCCTGGGAGGTGCCGCTTAATTCCGCATAGCCGTCGGCCGCTGCCGTCGAGGTGATGAGAACGCCGGGGGCGGCCAGTTCGATCGTCGTTCCGGTCGGGGCAAACCAGCCTGCTCGGTCTTCCCTGTCCGTTGCCGTGACGGCAATAACGGAATCGTAGGCAGCCGGATAGGCGACCGCGCTGCCGTTGCCGGCCGCGGCCACCAGCAGGACGCCGGCCTGGTATGCCGTTGCGCAGGCATCCTCCAGCGCTGCCGTATGGGGGCCGCCGATGCTGATATTGACAACGTCGATATCATTGTCCACCGCCCAGTCGATGCCGGCAATGATCCAGCTCAACAGGCCGAAGCCGGCGCCATCCAACACCTTGATCCCGTAGATCGCGGTATCTGGAGCCACGCCGACGCCGCCGCTGCCGTTGGCGGCAGCGGCAATGACCCCGGCCACATGGGTGCCGTGGCTGTTCCAGCTGTCATCAAAGGGGTCGCTGTCGTTAAAGACAAAATCCCAGCCACCCAGATAATTTCCGGCAAGTTCCGGGTGGTGGTAATCAATGCCGCTGTCCAGAACAGCGACCCGCACCCCCGTCCCCGTGATACCGCGGGTGTGGGCAATTTCGCCGCCGATGTGCGCCACTCCCCAGGAATTGAGATATTCTTCGGGGGAGGCGGCAGCATCGATGGGCTCGATTACCTGATACAGCGTATCTTCGACAACATATTTCACGGCGGGATTTTTGCGCAGTTTCGCCATTTCCTGATCGGACAGGGTGGCGGTAACCGCTTTCAGATGGCGAAATTTGCCCGTGACCCTGCCGCCGTGCCCGCGCAGCAGGCTTTCCTCCTGCGCACCCGGTTTGCCATGAAAGCCGACGATGACGGAACGTTCTCCGGCCCGGGCCGGAGATGACCAGCAGAGGACCAGCATGGCAACCGGCATGATGGCCGCGGCAAGGCGAAGTATGGGTTTGTTTGGAGTGGACATCGGGTTCCCTCGTGATGATGATAAGAAGTGCGTTCTGTTCATGTGGCGGCTCCGGAGTGACGAGGAGACCGACTGTTATGCCTGCCTGTTTCGCGCCTGTCCGGCGAAAAGACCGGCCAGGCCGGTGGCCAGGAGCAGCATGGTGGCTGGTTCCGGCACCGGATCGACGTGAATGGCGGCGGATACCGGGGTGGCAGTGAAAAAAACGCCATATTCGTCGCCCAGATCAGCGTATGTAAAAGCGAGAGAAGCGTCACCCGGTCTCAGGGCCGTGAACGACAGGGTGGCCAGGGTGAGGGCATTGGAGGCGGTGCTGAATTGGTCGGCGAAAAAGAGATCACCGGCGTCTATGAGAGACGTTGCCATCAGATTGATCACGCCGTCGTCGTAGTTACCCAGGCTTCCATCGTATGCCTCGCCGGCGGCGACATCTCCCAAGGCGTTGCCCAGCCCGTAGGAGGTAAAGGAAAGGAGGGTGGAATCGAAGCTGATGTCAAGATCGAATGTGCTGATCGTATCGGCATCGGCCATGTCGGCGAGGATGACATCAAGGGTGAAGAGGTCGCCGGCGAATATCGAAGAGGACGCCGGGCTCAAGGACAGAGATGCCGCCATGGCTGGAACGGTGAACAGGGAAAAAACGGCAAAGGCGGCAACGCGACTGAGTGATTTCATCAATTTCATTGTAGTTGTTCCATTTGTCATCTGGTTGATAAGGAAAACATGCCGCGCAGGAAGCCAATCGACCGCTGGCGGCAGTGTCAGGTTCGGTGAGAAATCGTCACAGGCTGTTCCTCCATCGCTCCACACCGATGGAGGAACAGCGATTGCAGTGAAAAAAAGACATGCAATACGTCAGCGGAGGTCAAACATCTGCTTTATCGAAAACGGCGATGCCGGGCCCTTCCGGTCTTTTTTCTCCTGATGGTGTTCACTGTCCGGTGAATCGGTTGACGTCGCGGCAACTGACGCCATCCACAGCAGGACCAGTTTCCGGGTGTCAAGGACGGTGATCTTGCCGTCGTTGTCAATATCACATTCAGGACATTCAGCGACCGGGCGACGGACGAATTGAAAGAGGATCGACAGATCCTCCTTGTCGATAACGCCATCATTGTTCAAGTCGCCGATGATCTCTTCCGGGGTGCAGGTTGAATTGTCGCCGCCGCAGACCCCGCAGTCATCAAGCACAGCCGAGCCGCCCCAGACGCCGGCACAGTCCTGCGTGCAGTCGTTGGCCGGGTTGCTGTCACAGGTTCCGCAGTTGTCGAGGGTGGCAGAGCCGCCGAAGACGCCGTTGCAGTCGGCGGTGCAGTCATTGGCCGGATCGGTGTCACAGACGCCGCAGTTGTCAGTGGTGGCGGATCCGCCCCAGACGCCTGCGCAGTCCTGCGTGCAGTCGTTGGCCGGGTTGCTGTCACAGGTTCCGCAGTTGTCG